>NZ_WCIM01000001.1:0-3643 GCF_009025585.1 Enterobacter sp. 198
ACACTCGGTTCCGGGAAGGCAGTTCGCTCCAAGCTGGACTGTATGCACGAACCCCCCGTTCAGCCCGACTACCACGTTGTCCCGGTAACTATCATCTTGAGTCCAACCCGGAACAGACACGAAAAATCGCCAGTGGCGGTAGCCATTAGTAAGAGGATTCACGGAGCGGAGTAGTAGAGTGTTCTACAGAGTTCTTGAAGTGGTGGCCTGACTGCGGCTACACTGGAAGGACAGTTTTGGTACCTGCGCTCCGTGAAAGCCAGTTACCTTCGGAAGAAAGAGTTGGTAGCTCTGAATTCCGGCAAACGAACCACCGTTGGTAGCGGTGGTTTTTTTGTTTACAGGGTATGAGATTACGACGACATCGAAGGGATAACAAGAGGATCCGCTTCTTGCCCACTCTTCGCCACAAAAAAAACGACACACTAGCGCGTAAAGCATCATCAAAAAACTCAAATAGCGCTATATACAATCACTTTATTACGCCCCTCCCTTTTGGCTTGATAAAGAGCATCGTCAGCATTTTTCAGCAAAAAATCGATCCTACCAAGAGGATCATCTTGTGTTGCCACACCAGCAGATATGGTGACCCGCAAGTTATTAGGGAAGACAGTACTTTCAATAACACTCCTAATACGCTCCGCAACACACTTAGCTGTTACCACAGATGTATTCGGCAGGAAAACAACAAACTCTTCGCCACCAAACCGACAAACAACATCTTCACTACGGCAACAGGAATTAATAATATGAGCCAAAGAAACAAGCACCTCATCTCCGACCCCATGCCCGAAACTGTCATTTATCTCTTTAAAAAAATCAACATCAATTACAATAACTGAATACCCTGAATCCCGCTTATGATTCTGTATTTTACTTAAAAACCCCAATCTATTGTTCACGCCGGTAAGGGGATCTTTAAGCGCCACCTCATTTAGAAAATCAACTCTTTCCATCATTACCTTAATATACGTAAAAAGCGCCTTTTTAAGCCTATCAGCTTCGGCATACCAAGCATTGATAGCTTTAATATAAACTAGCGAAGCTCCGATATCTTTAGCATTGGTAGATATAGCAAGCTTTTCTAAAGGAAGTGAAATACTGGAGGCAATGAAATATGAAATAAGTGAAAACACAATAATTATTATAATTAGCAGAACAAGTACACTTTTAGCATAAGCAATAAGAATAGTAGTCACACTGTCAGCACGACTATAAACCAACACATTCCAAGCAGTATTTTTCATACTAGCATAACCAAGAAGATATCTATGCCCCGAAGAAAAAAATGCCCCCTCACCTCTATCAGACGCAGTTAACTTTGATTTCAAATCATCAGACATAACCATAGGCCGATCAACAGCACTTTTATCGTTATTAAAGATCACATTCCCATCATCACTAACAATGCTAATTTCAGTGTTGTTCTTGAAAAAATGCCTGCTCAAAACATCGCCAAATAAATTATGTTTTTTTAGATATATAGACCCACCGACATACCCTATGTAATTGCCACCCTTATCATAAATAGGATGTGACAACAAAATAATCAAATTCCCAGTAACTGATTTTAACGGTGAAGATATGAATGGTTTCTTTTCCTCAATCGCCAATTTGCTGGCACTTGAATTCAAGCGGGTACCAACTAAATCAAGAGATTCTGGCGAAGTCGCCAGAACAACAGCATCATTACTAACAACAAGAACTGAATTAAACATACCAGACTGCAATCTTAACCTATCCGCCTCATCTTTAAGTGAGTCAATATCATTAGTTGATTTTATTTTTTTTGCTCCATATGCTAATTCACCTTGAGCCATTTCAATATAACCACTCATTACATCTGACATTTTCATAGCGTACGATGAATTAGCATAAAGCAAATCTTTTTCTATATTTTCGCGCTGAAAAACCATAATAACGGCAATCAGAAAAATAGAAGTTAACAAAATCCCACCAACGGACAAGGTTATGACTATCGGACGAAGGTGAGGCTTTTTAATTCTCATAAAAATACACTCCATATAATAAAAAATGCCGCATTTACCATAACATCCCTTATCAGCACCGCCCCGGACGGGTTCGGAACAAATGCGGCGTCAGCCCGGTAAAACCGGCAGCAAACTCTCCGCTAAACCGCGCATTCTGCGCCAGATAAATTTCACCCGGCTGCATGGCTATGCAGTCGGGTGAATGGCTCCGGCTTTCAGCGCAGATGTCCGCCGAAAGCCCCGTTTTATCAGGTTATCACAGTGAAGGGCTGTTATACGTCCGCTGTCGCTGAGATCGCTCCAGCTCCAGCGCTTTCTGATGCTGCACCACGCGCTCCTGCTCCCGGTGCGGCTCGACGGCATTCAGTCGCTCGACAACCGGCGCAGCTGCTCGCTCAAACTCTGCACCTGCCTGCTCAAGCCCGTGACGCGCTCGCTCAGCGCTGCGTTCTCCCGTAGCATAAGACCAGACATCGTCCGCCATTCCGCGAAGGCGCTCTCCCACTCGTCCAGCCTTTTCGAGTAGTCCTGCTGTAGCTGCTCTAATGCGCTCAGCAACTGTTTTTCCAGCTCCGTCATGTGCTATTTCCCCGCCAGTATCATCCAGCTCGAATCCTCTCCGAACCGTCCCGCTTCCGGGTTCACCTTCACGCAGCGGCGTCTCTGCTCGCCGCAGGTCGAGAGCTGCACGCCGCTGTTCCTCTCTGACAGCATGGCCTGCGTGCTCTTCTGCTCCCGGATGGTCGTGTAGTTGTCGAGTATCTGCTGCCCCTGCCACCACAGAATGCCCGCGCTCGAGGCGATCAGCAGCGCGGAGACCAGGACGATGGTCAGCCACGTCTGGCTGACCATGCGCACCATGCCTTTCGTGCGCTGGCTCATGGCTGAGGACAGTTTCCGGTCGTGGTCGAGGATGGCGGCGCTGATTCTCTTCGCGCTTTCGTTCAGTTCCGCTTTTACAGATTTCTCGTGCTCGCTGAATGCGGCTTTCAGCATCTCGCCGGTATTCTGCTGCTGCGCTTTCGATTTCTGCTCTAAGTCCTTCGCCAGCGTTAAAAGACTGTTCATAAATGGCTCCCTTCAGTCGGATGTTTCGCCCCCCGTCCGGGTCGGCAATGCTGATACTGCTTTTTGTGGTGCGGACCACCTCAAAACCTGCGCTTTCCAGCGCCTCAGTGACATCCTGACGGGTTTTCAGCTCCCCGGATGAGGCAAGAGCAAGCAGACCGCGTGTAATCGCTTCTGCAGCCTCCTGCTTCGCTTTAGGCAGTGCAGACGGTGTGACCAGTGCCCGCCGGTTCTCCGGTGCGTTCGGGTCGTGCAGCCCCAGTCTGCCGTTCACGATGGTCTGCCAGGCATCGATGCGTGGACGGTCGGCGCGATCGTAATACGGCTGGAGCCGTCTGCCGGTCAGCAGCTCCGTGTTCGGGATCAGAAAATTCAGCTCAAGCCGCCCCTTGTCACGATGCTCCACCCACAGGATGCTGTACTGGTCTTTATCAAGTCCGGGCATCAGAACCCGCTCAAAGCTTGCCATCAGCTTTTCCCGCTGGCCGGAAGGTAAATCCGCTTCCGCAAACGACAGTACCCCGGAGGTGTATTTCTTAACGTAAGGCGACGCGTCAATCAGCTCCCGGACTTCTTCCGGCTTC
>NZ_WCIM01000002.1:0-3332 GCF_009025585.1 Enterobacter sp. 198
CACACAGATTGTCTGATGAAAAACAGCAGTAAAAAACCTCTACAGGCTTGTAGCTCAGGTGGTTAGAGCGCACCCCTGATAAGGGTGAGGTCGGTGGTTCAAGTCCACTCAGGCCTACCAAATCTGTCATGCAGATTTGAAGAGGTTGGTCATACGATGGGGCTATAGCTCAGCTGGGAGAGCGCCTGCTTTGCACGCAGGAGGTCTGCGGTTCGATCCCGCATAGCTCCACCATCTTTTACTGCGAAAACAAGAAAACTTCAGAGTGAACCTGAAAAGGTGCACTGCGAAGTTTTGCTCTTTAAAAATCTGGATCAAGCTGAAAATTGAAACGACACACATGTTATGTGTGTTCGAGTCTCTCAAATTTTCGCAAACCGGTGATGAATCGAAAGAAACATCTTCGGGTTGTGAGGTTAAGCGACTAAGCGTACACGGTGGATGCCCTGGCAGTCAGAGGCGATGAAGGACGTGCTAATCTGCGAAAAGCGCCGGCGAGGTGATATGAACCTTTGACCCGGCGATGTCCGAATGGGGAAACCCAGTGTGTTCCGACACACTATCGTTAACTGAATACATAGGTTAACGAGGCGAACCGGGGGAACTGAAACATCTAAGTACCCCGAGGAAAAGAAATCAACCGAGATTCCCCCAGTAGCGGCGAGCGAACGGGGAGCAGCCCAGAGTCTGAATCAGCTTGTGTGTTAGTGGAAGCGTCTGGAAAGTCGCACGGTACAGGGTGACAGTCCCGTACACGAAAGCACACAGGCTGTGAACTCGAAGAGTAGGGCGGGACACGTGGTATCCTGTCTGAATATGGGGGGACCATCCTCCAAGGCTAAATACTCCTGACTGACCGATAGTGAACCAGTACCGTGAGGGAAAGGCGAAAAGAACCCCGGCGAGGGGAGTGAAAAAGAACCTGAAACCGTGTACGTACAAGCAGTGGGAGCCTCTTTTATGGGGTGACTGCGTACCTTTTGTATAATGGGTCAGCGACTTATATTCTGTAGCAAGGTTAACCGTATAGGGGAGCCGAAGGGAAACCGAGTCTTAACTGGGCGTTAAGTTGCAGGGTATAGACCCGAAACCCGGTGATCTAGCCATGGGCAGGTTGAAGGTTGGGTAACACTAACTGGAGGACCGAACCGACTAATGTTGAAAAATTAGCGGATGACTTGTGGCTGGGGGTGAAAGGCCAATCAAACCGGGAGATAGCTGGTTCTCCCCGAAAGCTATTTAGGTAGCGCCTCGTGAACTCATCTTCGGGGGTAGAGCACTGTTTCGGCTAGGGGGCCATCCCGGCTTACCAACCCGATGCAAACTACGAATACCGAAGAATGTTATCACGGGAGACACACGGCGGGTGCTAACGTCCGTCGTGAAGAGGGAAACAACCCAGACCGCCAGCTAAGGTCCCAAAGTCATGGTTAAGTGGGAAACGATGTGGGAAGGCACAGACAGCCAGGATGTTGGCTTAGAAGCAGCCATCATTTAAAGAAAGCGTAATAGCTCACTGGTCGAGTCGGCCTGCGCGGAAGATGTAACGGGGCTAAACCATGCACCGAAGCTGCGGCAGCGACACTATGTGTTGTTGGGTAGGGGAGCGTTCTGTAAGCCGTTGAAGGTGTCCTGTGAGGGGTGCTGGAGGTATCAGAAGTGCGAATGCTGACATAAGTAACGATAAAGCGGGTGAAAAGCCCGCTCGCCGGAAGACCAAGGGTTCCTGTCCAACGTTAATCGGGGCAGGGTGAGTCGACCCCTAAGGCGAGGCCGAAAGGCGTAGTCGATGGGAAACAGGTTAATATTCCTGTACTTGGTGTTACTGCGAAGGGGGGACGGAGAAGGCTATGTTAGCCGGGCGACGGTTGTCCCGGTTTAAGCATGTAGGCGGAGGTTCCAGGTAAATCCGGTTCCTTATTAACGCTGAGGTGTGATGACGAGGCACTACGGTGCTGAAGTAACAAATGCCCTGCTTCCAGGAAAAGCCTCTAAGCATCAGGTAACATCAAATCGTACCCCAAACCGACACAGGTGGTCAGGTAGAGAATACCAAGGCGCTTGAGAGAACTCGGGTGAAGGAACTAGGCAAAATGGTGCCGTAACTTCGGGAGAAGGCACGCTGATATGTAGGTGAAGCCCCTGCGGGTGGAGCTGAAATCAGTCGAAGATACCAGCTGGCTGCAACTGTTTATTAAAAACACAGCACTGTGCAAACACGAAAGTGGACGTATACGGTGTGACGCCTGCCCGGTGCCGGAAGGTTAATTGATGGGGTTAGCGGTAACGCGAAGCTCTTGATCGAAGCCCCGGTAAACGGCGGCCGTAACTATAACGGTCCTAAGGTAGCGAAATTCCTTGTCGGGTAAGTTCCGACCTGCACGAATGGCGTAATGATGGCCAGGCTGTCTCCACCCGAGACTCAGTGAAATTGAACTCGCTGTGAAGATGCAGTGTACCCGCGGCAAGACGGAAAGACCCCGTGAACCTTTACTATAGCTTGACACTGAACACTGGTCCTTGATGTGTAGGATAGGTGGGAGGCTTTGAAGCGTGGACGCCAGTCTGCGTGGAGCCAACCTTGAAATACCACCCTTTAATGGCTGGTGTTCTAACGTAGACCCGTAATCCGGGTTGCGGACAGTGTCTGGTGGGTAGTTTGACTGGGGCGGTCTCCTCCCAAAGAGTAACGGAGGAGCACGAAGGTTAGCTAATCCTGGTCGGACATCAGGAGGTTAGTGCAATGGCATAAGCTAGCTTGACTGCGAGAGTGACGGCTCGAGCAGGTGCGAAAGCAGGTCATAGTGATCCGGTGGTTCTGAATGGAAGGGCCATCGCTCAACGGATAAAAGGTACTCCGGGGATAACAGGCTGATACCGCCCAAGAGTTCATATCGACGGCGGTGTTTGGCACCTCGATGTCGGCTCATCACATCCTGGGGCTGAAGTAGGTCCCAAGGGTATGGCTGTTCGCCATTTAAAGTGGTACGCGAGCTGGGTTTAGAACGTCGTGAGACAGTTCGGTCCCTATCTGCCGTGGGCGCTGGAGAATTGAGGGGGGCTGCTCCTAGTACGAGAGGACCGGAGTGGACGCATCACTGGTGTTCGGGTTGTCATGCCAATGGCACTGCCCGGTAGCTAAATGCGGAAGAGATAAGTGCTGAAAGCATCTAAGCACGAAACTTGCCCCGAGATGAGTTCTCCCTGAGACTTTAAGTCTCCTGAAGGAACGTTGAAGACTACGACGTTGATAGGTCGGGTGTGTAAGCGCAGCGATGCGTTGAGCTAACCGATACTAATGAACCGTGAGGCTTAACCTTACAACGCCGAAG
>NZ_WCIM01000003.1:0-664 GCF_009025585.1 Enterobacter sp. 198
GGCGGGCTATCTGGTTCAGGTTATTGCCCATGCCGGCAAGCTGGCGCAGCAGCGCCGGCGAGATTGAGGGGAGCTTTCCGGAACGTGCCGGCTTTTCGTCCAGGCAGGTCTGCCGCATCCACGCCGCCAGCTGCCTGCCGTCACAGCGCTCAAGCAGCCGCCGGTGCTCGTCCTCCGTCACCCACATGGTGAGCATCTTGTTCCGTTTCTCTGACAAACCGGTCTCCTGATAACGCCGGGACGGGCGGGAAAACCTTTCCCGGTCGGCACGGGGTTGGACAAGCCGCAGGCGCGTCAGGCTTTTGGCGGGTTTCGGGGCGCAGCCCTGAACCAGTCACGTAGCGCTAGCGGAGTGTATACTGGCTTAATATGTTGGCACGGATGAGGGTGTCAGTGAAGTGCTTCATGTGGCAGGAGAAAAAAGGCGGCACCGGCGCGTCAGCAGAATATGTGATACAGGATATATTCCGCTTCCTCGCTCACTGACTCGCTGCGCTCGGTCGTTCGGCTGCGGCGAGCGGTGCCGGCTTACAGGTGGGGCGGAAATTTCCTGGAAGATGCCAGGAAGGAACGTAACAGGGAAGCGAGAAGGCCGCGGCGAAGCCGTTTTTCCATAGGCTCCGCCCCCCTGACAAGCATCACGAAATCTGACGCTCAAATCAGT
>NZ_WCIM01000004.1:0-157664 GCF_009025585.1 Enterobacter sp. 198
CACTACAAAGGCAGGTTCTTTAAGGTAAGGAGGTGATCCAACCGCAGGTTCCCCTACGGTTACCTTGTTACGACTTCACCCCAGTCATGAATCACAAAGTGGTAAGCGCCCTCCCGAAGGTTAAGCTACCTACTTCTTTTGCAACCCACTCCCATGGTGTGACGGGCGGTGTGTACAAGGCCCGGGAACGTATTCACCGTAGCATTCTGATCTACGATTACTAGCGATTCCGACTTCATGGAGTCGAGTTGCAGACTCCAATCCGGACTACGACGCACTTTATGAGGTCCGCTTGCTCTCGCGAGTTCGCTTCTCTTTGTATGCGCCATTGTAGCACGTGTGTAGCCCTACTCGTAAGGGCCATGATGACTTGACGTCATCCCCACCTTCCTCCAGTTTATCACTGGCAGTCTCCTTTGAGTTCCCGGCCGGACCGCTGGCAACAAAGGATAAGGGTTGCGCTCGTTGCGGGACTTAACCCAACATTTCACAACACGAGCTGACGACAGCCATGCAGCACCTGTCTCAGAGTTCCCGAAGGCACCAAAGCATCTCTGCTAAGTTCTCTGGATGTCAAGAGTAGGTAAGGTTCTTCGCGTTGCATCGAATTAAACCACATGCTCCACCGCTTGTGCGGGCCCCCGTCAATTCATTTGAGTTTTAACCTTGCGGCCGTACTCCCCAGGCGGTCGACTTAACGCGTTAGCTCCGGAAGCCACGCCTCAAGGGCACAACCTCCAAGTCGACATCGTTTACGGCGTGGACTACCAGGGTATCTAATCCTGTTTGCTCCCCACGCTTTCGCACCTGAGCGTCAGTCTTTGTCCAGGGGGCCGCCTTCGCCACCGGTATTCCTCCAGATCTCTACGCATTTCACCGCTACACCTGGAATTCTACCCCCCTCTACAAGACTCTAGCCTGCCAGTTTCGAATGCAGTTCCCAGGTTGAGCCCGGGGATTTCACATCCGACTTGACAGACCGCCTGCGTGCGCTTTACGCCCAGTAATTCCGATTAACGCTTGCACCCTCCGTATTACCGCGGCTGCTGGCACGGAGTTAGCCGGTGCTTCTTCTGCGGGTAACGTCAATTGCTGTGGTTATTAACCACAACACCTTCCTCCCCGCTGAAAGTACTTTACAACCCGAAGGCCTTCTTCATACACGCGGCATGGCTGCATCAGGCTTGCGCCCATTGTGCAATATTCCCCACTGCTGCCTCCCGTAGGAGTCTGGACCGTGTCTCAGTTCCAGTGTGGCTGGTCATCCTCTCAGACCAGCTAGGGATCGTCGCCTAGGTGAGCCGTTACCCCACCTACTAGCTAATCCCATCTGGGCACATCTGATGGCAAGAGGCCCGAAGGTCCCCCTCTTTGGTCTTGCGACGTTATGCGGTATTAGCTACCGTTTCCAGTAGTTATCCCCCTCCATCAGGCAGTTTCCCAGACATTACTCACCCGTCCGCCACTCGTCACCCGAGAGCAAGCTCTCTGTGCTACCGTTCGACTTGCATGTGTTAGGCCTGCCGCCAGCGTTCAATCTGAGCCATGATCAAACTCTTCAATTTAAGTTTGATGCTCGTGAATTAAACTTCGTAATGAATTACGTATGTTCACTCAGAGACTTTGGTATTCATTTTTTGTCCGAAGACATTAAGAATCCATGTCACTTTGAGTGCCCACACAGATTGTCTGATAAATTGTTAAAGAGCAGTGCCGCTTCGTTTTCGCTACGGCGCGGGGTGTGCATATTACGCTTTCCCGCTTCAGAGTCAAGCATTTATTTTCGCTTATCTCTGCTGACCCGGCGGCGTGTGTGCCGTTGTTCCGTGTCAGTGGAGGCGCATTATAGGGGGTAATTCTGAAGCTGCAAGGATAAAGTGAAAATCATTTACTGACTGCTCACTTTCCAGGCAATTTGCATCCCAGACCTCAATTCTGGCCTGGTTTTTAAACAAAAACGAGCCGCAAGCGGCCCGTTTTTGCGTTTTGTGACTTACTGCACTGCCACAATTTTGTCGTCGTTGGCTTCCAGACGGATAACTTTGCCCGGAATCAGCTCCCCGGAGAGTATCTGCTGCGCCAGTGGGTTTTCGATCTGTTGCTGGATTGCGCGTTTCAGCGGACGCGCCCCATAAACCGGATCGTACCCATTTGCGCTCAAGAGCTTCAGCGCATCATCGGAGATGTGAATTTCATATCCACGCTCTTCCAGACGTTTATACAGACGCTGCAGCTGAATCTGCGCAATCGACGCAATATGTTTCTCACCCAAAGGATGGAACACTACCACTTCATCAATACGGTTAATGAACTCTGGACGGAAGCTATGGCTTACCACGCCCATCACCAGATCCTTCATATGGCCGTAGTCCAGTTCACCGAAACGTTCCTGAATCAAATCGGAACCCAGGTTCGAGGTCATGATCACTACCGTGTTACGGAAGTCGACCGTTCTCCCCTGTCCGTCGGTCAGCCGTCCATCGTCAAGAACCTGCAGCAGAATGTTGAACACATCCGGATGCGCTTTTTCCACTTCATCCAGCAGGATGACGGAATAAGGACGACGGCGCACCGCTTCTGTCAGGTAGCCACCTTCTTCATAACCCACATATCCTGGAGGCGCACCGACCAGTCGCGAAACGGAGTGTTTCTCCATAAACTCGGACATATCGATACGGACCATCGCGTCATCGCTGTCAAACATGAAGTTAGCCAGTGCCTTACACAGTTCGGTTTTACCGACACCCGTAGGCCCCAGGAACAGGAACGAACCGATCGGACGATTAGGGTCAGACAACCCTGCACGGCTACGGCGAATGGCATTAGAGACCGCTTCAACCGCCTCGTTCTGACCAATCACGCGCTGATGCAGATCCTGCTCCATGCGCAGCAGTTTGTCGCGTTCGCTTTCCATCATGCGCGCAACCGGAATACCGGTCCAGCGAGCCAGCACTTCAGCGATCTCCTCATCCGTTACTTTGTTTCGTAACAGACGCATCGTTTTGCCTTCCGACTGCGTGGCGATCTCAAGCTGTTTTTCAAGCTCAGGAATTTTGCCGTACTGCAGTTCAGACATTCGCGCCAGGTCACCCACACGACGCGCTTGCTCAATGGCAATTTTCGCCTGTTCCAGTTCAGCTTTAATTGTCTGAGTACCCGAGAGTGATGCTTTTTCCGCTTTCCACTCTTCTTCCAGCTCAGAGTACTGACGTTCTTTATCGTCCAGTTCTTCGTTGAGCATATCCAGCCGTTTCTTACTGGCTTCATCAGACTCTTTCTTCAGTGCCTGCTGTTCCAGTTTAAGCTGGATGATGCGACGGTCGAGCCTGTCCAGCTCTTCCGGTTTCGAGTCAATCTGCATACGAATGCTCGAGGCCGCTTCATCAATAAGGTCGATTGCTTTATCGGGCAACTGACGGTCAGCGATATAACGATGCGAAAGCGTGGCCGCTGCAACAATCGCCGGGTCAGTAATCTGCACATGGTGGTGCAGTTCATAACGTTCTTTCAGCCCACGCAAAATCGCGATGGTATCTTCAACGCTAGGCTCAGCAACAAACACTTTCTGGAAACGACGCTCCAGCGCAGCATCTTTTTCGATGTACTGACGGTACTCATCCAGCGTGGTAGCCCCTACACAGTGAAGTTCCCCACGTGCCAGGGCTGGTTTCAGCATATTACCGGCATCCATCGCGCCGTCCGCTTTACCTGCGCCGACCATGGTGTGCAGTTCGTCAATAAACAGAATGACGTTGCCTTCCTGTTTCGCCAGGTCGTTAAGCACGCCTTTCAGACGCTCTTCGAACTCACCGCGGTATTTCGCCCCGGCCACCAGCGCACCCATGTCGAGCGCCAGTACACGACGACCTTTCAGCCCTTCCGGCACTTCACCGTTCACAATGCGCTGCGCCAGACCTTCGACGATGGCGGTTTTACCGACCCCCGGCTCACCAATCAGCACCGGGTTGTTTTTGGTACGACGCTGCAGTACCTGGATAGTACGGCGAATCTCTTCATCACGGCCGATCACCGGGTCAAGCTTGCCCTGCTCGGCACGCTCGGTCAGGTCGACCGTAAATTTTTTCAAAGCCTGACGTTGGTCTTCGGCTCCCTGATCGTTCACGCTTTCACCTCCGCGCATTTTCTCAATCGCCTGAGTCACATTGGCGGTGGTTGCGCCGGCAGATTTCAGCAGGTCGGTCAAGGTACCGCGTGATTCAAGCGCCGCCAGAACGAAAAGTTCTGACGAAATAAAGTTGTCCCCACGTTTTTGCGCCAGCTTGTCGCAAAGATTCAGCACACGCACCAGATCCTGAGACGGCTGAACGTCGCCACCGGTACCTTCTACCTGGGGTAAACGGCTCAGAGCCTGATCGATGGCGGTGCGTAACTGGCCAGCATTAATGCCGGCAGACGTTAATAACGGACGTACCGATCCCCCTTCCTGATTCAGCAAGGCGCTCATTAAATGAAGAGGTTCGATGAATTGGTTGTCGTGCCCCAGTGCAAGGGACTGGGCATCGGCGAGAGCAAGCTGGAATTTATTAGTAAGACGATCCAGACGCATAACTCCTCCCATAACAGGTCAAATTTGCTACTGGAGATTAAATGAGGTCATCCCTCAATTATTCAAGGTTAATGACCTGAATTATGTGAAAAGAAAACGGCACGTTCCGGATCGTCTTGATTCTTTAGGTTATATCAGCCAAATAAAACTTGCCATACGACCTGTCGTCTTGTCGCGGCGATAAGAGAAAAAATCACCCTTTTCGGTGAAGGTACAGCGATCGCCGCCGAAGATCTGCGTCACGCCGACATTATTCAGGCGCTGGCGGGCCAACAGGTAAATATCGGCCAGATATTTTTCACCGGCAGGAAGGAAAGCATCCGCGGCTTGCAGATCTTTCTCCATAAAGGCTTCGCGGACCTCGGGTCCCACTTCAAACGCACGAGGACCAATGGCCGGGCCGAGCCAGGCCATGATATTCGCAGGGTCATCTTTAAAGCAGGCGACGGTCTCTTCGAGCACACCTTCACACAGACCACGCCAGCCCGCATGCGCTGCTGCCACCTCGGTACCGGCACGGTTACAGAACAGAACCGGCAGGCAATCGGCAGTCATTACCGCACATACCGTTCCCGGGGTATCACTGTAAGACGCATCGGCCCGTTTAGACGCATAGGGTTCGCCCGTTAACGTCAGTACCGTTTTACCGTGAACCTGTTCCAGCCAGACCGGTTTCGACGGTAAATTCCCGGCAGCAAACAGGCGTTTGCGGTTTTCTTCAACGTGCTCCAGGTTGTCACCACAGTGTGCGCCGAGATTCAAAGATTCCCACGCGCCCTGGCTCACACCGCCGATACGGGTTGAACTGCAGGCAGCCACGCCCTCAGGCAGTGGCCACTCCGGGACAATCAGTTTGGTCATAACCAGTCCACTTGATCTTTATGTTCTTCAAAATCAACACGCATGGCGTCAATAAGGTCGACCATATCCTGTGGGATCGGCGCGTGCCATTCCATCTGAATACCGGTGATAGGATGGTAAAGACGCAGCATCGTTGCGTGCAGCGCCTGGCGATCAAACTTACGCAGTACGCTAATGAACTCATCCGATGCACCTTTTGGCGGACGCGGACGACCACCGTAGACCTGATCGCCCACCAGCGGATGGGTAATGTGCGCCATATGAACACGGATCTGGTGAGTACGACCGGTTTCCAGACGCAGACGCAGACGCGTATGAATGCGGAAGTGTTCCATAATGCGGTAGTGCGTCACCGCTGGCTTACCCATCGGGTGCACCGACATATGGGTACGTTTGGTTGGGTGACGGCTGATAGGCTCTTCCACCGTGCCGCCAGCGGTCATATGACCAATGGCCACCGCTTCATATTCGCGGGTGATTTCACGCAGCTGCAGAGATTCCACCAGACGTGTCTGAGCTGGAACGGTCTTTGCCACCACCATCAGACCCGTGGTGTCTTTATCCAGACGGTGAACGATGCCGGCGCGTGGAACATCCACGATAGGCGGGTAATAATGGAGAAGTGCGTTAAGGACCGTGCCATCAGGATTCCCCGCGCCCGGATGAACAACCAGGTCACGTGGCTTGTTGATCACCAGGATGTCATCATCTTCATAGACGATGTTCAGCGGGATATCCTGCGGCTCGAAGCGGATATCCTCTTCGATTTCAGCATTGATGGCGACGGCTTCCCCACCTAACACTTTCTCTTTTGGTTTGTCCCAGATCTTGCCGTTTACCAGCACGCGCTGGTCAAGGATCCATTCTTTTATGCGTGAACGCGAATAATCAGGGAACAATTCGGCCAAAGCCTGATCTAAGCGTTGACCGAGCTGATTTTCGGAGACTGTTGCGGTGAGTTCTACTCGTTGTGCCATAAACTGCTTCTTCGTTTAACGTTGGGTTTTACGGCTTTGCCGTTTAATATAGTGTGCTATTGTAGCTGGTCTTAATCGGGAGCAGGAACAGAGTTTCTCCCGGACAAACATTTGAGGAAAGTCAAAACGTCATGACGCGCATGAAATATCTGGTGGCAGCGGCCACGTTGAGCCTGGCTTTGGTGGGCTGCTCCGGTTCAAATGAACAGGTCCCTGACAATCCGCCGAATGAAATCTATGCGACTGCACAACAAAAGTTGCAGGACGGTAACTGGAAACAGGCGATAACGCAACTGGAAGCGTTGGATAATCGCTATCCATTTGGTCCGTATTCGCAGCAGGTACAGTTAGATCTCATCTATGCCTACTATAAAAATGCCGATCTGCCGCTGGCTCAGGCAACCATCGATCGTTTCATGCGTCTGAACCCGACTCATCCTAACATCGATTACGTCATGTACATGCGCGGTCTTACCAACATGGCGCTGGACGACAGTGCCCTGCAAGGTTTCTTCGGTGTGGATCGTTCTGACCGTGACCCGCAGCATGCGCGTGATGCTTTCAACGACTTCTCTAAACTGGTGCGCGGCTACCCGAACAGCCAGTACGTCACTGACGCGACCAAACGTCTGGTGTTCCTGAAAGATCGTCTGGCGAAATACGAATACTCCGTTGCGGAATACTATACCCGCCGTGGCGCATGGGTTGCCGTGGTTAATCGTGTAGAAGGTATGTTGCGTGATTACCCGGATACACAGGCAACGCGTGATGGCCTGAAGCTGATGGAAAATGCTTACCGTCAGATGCAGATGACCGCACAGGCTGACAAAGTGGCGAAAATCATCGCCGCGAACAGCAGCAACACCTGATATTGCCTCAAAGCAAAACGGCAGCCTTCGGGCTGCCGTTTTTTTATGCGTTCAGAGATCAGCTGAAGCGGTTTAGCCTCAACACATCCTATCAACTATGACCGCAAATCGGGCCTTCCACAAGGTAAATATCACCTCTTCCTGCCCTGCCTCACAAAAAACATTCCCTGACAAAAACCGACAAAATAACGTGATCTAAATCACACATTTTGACATTAGGACAGGTATGCTGGAATCACCAAGACGGAAAGACAAGAGGTAAAATTTATGACAATGAACATTACCAGTAAACAAATGGAAATTACTCCGGCAATCCGCCAACACGTCGCAGACCGTCTCGCCAAACTGGATAAATGGCAAACACATTTGATTAACCCACATATCATCCTGTCCAAGGAGCCGCAAGGTTTCATCGCTGACGCAACTATCAATACTCCAAACGGCCATCTGGTCGCCAGCGCAAAACATGAGGATATGTACACCGCTATTAACGATTTGATCAACAAGCTGGAACGGCAGCTCAATAAAGTGCAACACAAAGGTGAAGCCCGTCGCGCCGCAACGTCGGTGAAAGACGCCAGCTTCGCGGAAGAAGTTGAAGAAGAGTAATCCTTTAAATTGAGTTTACCGCCAACGCGCCTTCGGGCGCGTTTTTTATTGACAGCGTGAAAACAGTACGGGTACTTTAACGGTATCAACGACAGGATGATTTCATGAAACACACACCGTTTTTCTTCGCATTCTTTTTTACCTTCCCCTGATTGGGAGGCGTTTCGTCGTGTGATAAAGAATGCGAAGACGAACAACAAGGCCTCCCACACCGGGAGGCCTTTTTTATTAATAACGATAAACGAGACAGGCAACACTATGACACCGGAAAACCCGTTACTGGACCTGCGAGTGAAAATCAGCGCACTGGACGAAAAATTACTGGCCCTGCTGGCAGAACGTCGCACACTCGCCATCGAAGTGGGAAAAGCCAAGCTGGACTCCCATCGGCCGGTGCGTGATATTGATCGTGAACGCGACCTGCTGGAACGCCTGATTCAGCTTGGCAAAGCGCACCACCTCGACGCCCATTACATCACCCGTTTGTTCCAGCTCATCATCGAAGACTCCGTTCTGACCCAGCAAGCGCTACTCCAGCAGCATCTGAATAAAACGAACCCGCACTCTGCACGTGTCGCCTTCCTCGGCCCTAAAGGCTCTTACTCTCACCTTGCCGCGCGCCAGTACGCAGCACGTCATTTCGAAGAGTTTATTGAAAGCGGCTGCGCAAAATTTGCTGATATTTTCAATCAGGTCGAAACCGGACAGGCGGATTACGCCGTCGTACCGATTGAAAACACCAGCTCTGGTGCCATTAACGACGTGTACGATCTTCTGCAGCACACTACGCTGTCGCTGGTTGGCGAGATGACAATTCCTATCGATCACTGCGTACTGATCTCTGGCTCAACCGACCTGAGCCAAATCGAGACGGTGTACAGTCACCCACAACCGTTCCAGCAGTGCAGTCAGTTCCTCAACCGTTATCCGAACTGGAAAATTGAGTACACCGAAAGCACTTCTGCGGCGATGGAAAAAGTGATGCAGGCAAATTCCCCGACGGTGGCCGCGCTTGGCAGCGAGGCGGGCGGAGCGCTGTATGGGCTGCAGGTACTGGAACGCAACCTGGCGAACCAGACGCAAAATATCACCCGCTTCGTGGTACTGGCCCGTAAAGCCATCAATGTCTCTGAGCAGGTTCCGGCTAAAACGACGCTGCTGATGGCGACCGGGCAGCAGGCGGGTGCGCTGGTTGAGGCCCTGCTGGTACTGCGTAACCACAACCTGATCATGACGAAGCTGGAATCTCGCCCGATTCATGGTAATCCGTGGGAAGAGATGTTTTATCTGGATATCCAGGCCAACCTGGAATCTGCATCCATGCAGAAAGCCCTGCGTGAACTGGGTGAAATCACCCGCTCAATGAAAGTGCTGGGCTGCTATCCGAGCGAAAACGTCGTGCCGGTTGACCCCGCTTAACGTTCGATAAAGCGGCTCTTCTTCATCCCTGCCACGCTAACGGGCAGGGTGAAGATGGCGCCGGAGAGCGGATACTGCGCCACTTCATCCGCATCCATATTTTCCCGCGTGGTCGTGATAAACAGGGTCTTCATATCCTCGCCGCCAAAGCAGACCATCGTCGGACAACGAACCGGCAAGCGATGCTCTTCCAGTTGCTCCCCCTGCGGTGAAAAGCGCGCAATACGCCAGCCATCAAACATTGCGCTCCAGTAGCAGCCTTCTTCATCTATCGCAGCACCGTCGGGTATGCCCTCCCCCTCTTTAAAGCGGCGGAATATCTCGCGTTTCCCCGGCTCACCTTGCTCATCAAGCGGCGTGCGGTAGATAACGCCATTTGGCGTGTCAGAGGTGAACATCCACTGTTTGTCCGGGCTGAATGCCAGACCGTTGTGCCCGTGAATATCACACTGGATCACTTTCGGCGTCAGGTCATTATCGATACGCATCAGCATGGCGCCGTTGTAATCCCCCGGCCCCCAGAAGGTTCCCGCATAGAACCGTCCATGATGATCGGTACCTCCATCATTAAAACGCGCCAGTTGCGGGTTAGAGGGGTTATCACACACCTTGCGCTGAAGCAGGCCGTGCTTGTCAGCAAGCCAGATGCCATTGCGCATCGCGACGATAAAGCCGCCACGCTCACGCAGAGCGAAACAGCCTACTTCTTCATGGAAAGAGAGTACCGTGTGTTCCGCGGTGGGCAGATGATAACGGTGGATCTCCCCCTCCAGAATATCTGCCCAGTAGAGCGCATGCTCTTCGGCACTCCACGTCGGACATTCGGGCAGATGCCCGGTGTAATTCAACAGCGGCTGCGGTTCGGCCATAACAGTTCCCCAAAATGAAAAAAGCCAGCATTGCTGGCTTTTAGTATATACATCATCGCATTACTGGCGACTGTCATTTGCCTGACGCAAAAGCGTGCGGCTCTCACTCTGAAAACGTTGCGCATAATCGCCAAACCAGTGCTCGACTTTACGGAAGCTGTCGATAAACGCCTGCTTATCGCCATGCTCCAGCAAGGTGATCGCTTCACCAAACCGCTGGTAATAACGTTTGATAAGCGCCAGGTTGTTCTCAGAGGACATAATAATGTCGGCGTAAAGCTGCGGATCCTGAGCGAACAAACGCCCGACCATCGCCAGCTCCAGACGATAGATCGGCGAAGAGAGCGCCAGCAACTGTTCAAGCTGCACATTCTCTTCCGCCAGATGCAAACCGTAGGCAAAGGTCGCAAAGTGGCGCAGCGCCTGAATGAACGCCATGTTCTGATCGTGCTCTACCGCGCTGATCCGGTGCAACCTGGCCCCCCATACCTGAATTTGTTCCAGGAACCACTGATAGGCCTCCGGCTGACGACCATCGCAGTACACCACAACCTGCTTCGCCAGGCTGCCACTGTCCGGACCAAACATCGGGTGCAGGCCAAGCACCGGGCCAGTATGCGCCGCCAGCATCGCCTGCAGGGGGCCATTTTTGACCGATGCAAGGTCAACCAGGATGCAATCTTTCGGCAACGGTGGAAGCTTGCCAATGATCTGCTCCGTCACGTGGATAGGCACGCTGACGATAACCATCCCCGCATCGGCCATCAGCGCTGGCGCGTGTTCCCAGTCCTCTTTTTCCAGAATGCGAACCTGATAACCAGAAAGCGTCAGCATTTTTTCAAACAGACGCCCCATCTGGCCCGCACCACCCACAATAACCACCGGGCGCAGGGACGGACAGAGGGTTTTGAAGCCCTTATCGTTTTCGCTGGAATAGGATTCCCGCATTACGCGACGCAAGACATCTTCAATCAGATCCGGCGAGACGCCCAGCGCCTGGGCCTCTTTGCGCCGCGAGGCCAGCATGGATGCCTCACGCTCCGGGACGTAAATCGGCAGGCCGTATTTGCTTTTTACCTCACCCACTTCGGCAACCAGAGCCATACGGCGCGCCAGCAGGTCCAGCAACGCCTTATCCACTTCATCAATTTGATCGCGTAACGCGGTCAATTCAGCAACCATAACTACCCTCTTAAGCCAGACGCGTCGCCAGCTGGCCGCTTACATCTTTATGGATCTCACGCAGCAGCGCGTCGGTGGTTTCCCAGCTGATGCAGGCATCCGTGACGGATACGCCGTGCTTCATTGCGCTGCGCGGTTGTTCAGATGACTGATTGCCTTCATGAATATTGCTCTCAATCATCAGACCGATAATAGAACGGTTGCCGTCTTTTATCTGTGCCACCACAGATTCCGCAACCGCAGGCTGACGACGGTAATCTTTATTCGAATTACCATGACTGCAATCTACCATCAGTGCCGGGCGCAGTCCCGCCTGCTCCATCTCTTTTTCACACTGTGCCACATCTGCCGGGCTGTAGTTCGGTGCTTTGCCACCGCGCAGGATCACGTGACCATCCGGGTTACCCTGCGTTTGCAGGAGGCAAACCTGCCCCGCCTGGTTAATGCCGACAAAACGGTGTGGCATTGCCGCGGCACGCATGGCGTTAATCGCGGTGGCCAGGCTGCCATCAGTACCGTTTTTAAAACCAACCGGCATCGACAGACCAGACGCCATCTCGCGGTGGGTTTGTGATTCTGTGGTGCGTGCCCCAATGGCAGACCAGCTAAACAGGTCGCCCAGGTACTGCGGGCTGTTCGGATCCAGCGCTTCAGTGGCCAGCGGCAGCCCCATGCTGACCAGCTCCACCAGCAGGCGACGCGCAATTTTCAGCCCTGCTTCCACATCAAACGAGCCATCCATGTGCGGATCGTTAATCAACCCTTTCCAGCCAACGGTGGTACGTGGCTTCTCAAAATAGACGCGCATTACCAGATAGAGGCTATCGCTGACCTCCTCCGCTAATGTTTTAAATCGACGAGCGTACTCAATGGCGGCTTCAGGATCGTGAATAGAACAAGGACCACATACCACCAGCAGGCGCGGATCGCGGCCAGCGATAATGTCTGAAATGGTCTGACGCGAGTGCTCAATTTGAGCCTCCTGCGCGACGCTCAGCGGGAATTCCGCTTTCAGTTGATCCGGAGTAATCAAAATCTGTTCGTCAGTGATGTGTACGTTGTTCAGCGCGTCTTTTTGCATGATTGCGATCCTGTAAAGCTCGTTTGCGATAGTTGTTTTCCTCGAAGAGGTGAAACAACGATACCATAACAAGTAAAGATTTCAATCCAAAATACGTACACTTTTCTTTACGAATACCAATTTATTGCAAAAATCAGCCGCCAGATCCGTAAACTTTAAATTACACCACTTACTTTCCGTTACCAGGCTATGCTGAAGAAAAAAGGAGAATGGCTATGCGTTCAATTGCTCTGGTGCTGTTGTCGCTCATTTTATCGGGTTGCCAAATCAATCCTTATACCTTCCACCCGGACTGGACCAGCCCCAGCTGGTTTGATGCAGGTAAAGAAGACGCCATGAATGGTCTGCCGGTTAAAGATAACCAGACGCTGGCCGATAATTTTAATGATCCACAAGTTGATCGTAGTGAATATCTCCGGGGATATGCAGACGGACAGAAGAAAGTGTGTGAAGAAGGTTTTCTCCACGCCTGGGGATTAGCGGGCAAATCTTTTCCTGCCAGCTGCGATACTGCTGAAAATGCAGCAAAACTGCACGAGTCATGGCAAAAAGGCATGGATGAAAGCATGCGCTCCAGCAGACTTAATTAAGCCTCTTTTTATTCACCGGAATATAACAAAGTGTAGGATTTAGCTTAGGTCGAGGCAGGGAAAATTCTGACATAATGACGGCTCTGATAAACAATGGTATTCTGCCCACAACTCTTAAGGACATCTATTTCCGGAGCGAAGTGGCGGATTCTGGTGAGAAATTTATTCTTGATCTCTTTTTTCCGACTCACTCTGGTGCTAATGCTGTTCCTTATGGTGGGCCCAGCGACGGCAGGCACGTTCACCGAAACCGATAAATCGGTACGTTCGATCGTTTCAGGTATTGTGAGCTACACCCGATGGCCGTCACTTTCCGGCCAGCCAAAACTCTGTGTTTATGCTTCTTCTCACTACACGCATGCACTCACCAGCAAGGACGGGCAAAGCGACTTACCTTATACCCCCGTTATTGTGCGTAACGATCAGGAAGCCCTGTCCGCGACGTGTGATGCTATTTATTTCGGGGCGGAATCCCCCATAAAACAACGTGAATTAATAAGTCAGTATCAGGGCAGAGCATTGCTATTAATCTCAGAGCAAAATCCGGAATGTATTATTGGCAGCGCCTTTTGCCTGATAATTGATCGCAACCATGTCCGGTTTTCCGTCAATCTGGATGCGCTGACTCGCAGTGGCGTGAGAGTCAATCCGGATGTATTAATGCTCGCACGGAATAAGCAGCATGGATAAAGATTTCACTTCAGCGCCACGTCCGACGTTTAAAAGAACACTCAGACGAATCAGCATGATAAGCGTCATCATCACGATGACATTAATATGGCTGCTCCTCTGTTTTGCCTCCGTCGTGACATTAAAGCAATACGCACAAAAGAATCTCGAATTAACCGGCGCCACCATGAGCCACAGCCTTGAAGCCTCCCTGGTGTTCAACGATTCAGTGGCAGCCAATGAAACGCTTGCCGCCCTTGGCAAACAGGGCCAGTTTGCCGTGGCTGAAGTCCTCAACGTGCACAAAAAACGCTTTGCGTACTGGTCGTGGAACCCGGCGGATAACAACGACACCCTGGGCGCACTGGTCAGCCGCTGGCTTTTCCCCGAGCCGATTTCCCAGCCCGTATTCCATAACGGCTCAACGATTGGCGAAATACGCCTTACCGCGCGTGACAGCCTGATAAGCCACTTCATCTGGATGTCGTTTGCCGTTCTCACCGGCTGTATTCTGTTTGCGACGGTGGTCGCACTGACCATTACGCAATCCTTGCATCACGGCATGGTTACAGCGCTGCAAAACATTACTGACGTCGTTCATGACGTACGCACTAACCGTAACTTCTCCCGACGGGTGAAAGACGGGCGCATTGAAGAATTTCACCAGTTTGGCGAGGACTTCAACAGCCTTCTGGATGAAATGGAGGAGTGGCAGCTTAAACTGCAGGCGAAAAACGCCCAGCTATTACGCACCGCCATGCACGACCCGCTGACGGGTCTTGCCAACCGTGCGGCGTTTCGTAACAGCATCGCGGCATTAATGAATGACCCCTCAGCAAAAACAAACTCGGCCCTGCTCTTCCTCGACGGTGATAATTTTAAGTTTATTAATGACACCTGGGGACACGCGGCAGGAGACTGTGTGCTGATTGAAGTCGCCAGAAGAATGGTCGAGTTCGGTGATAAGCGCCATCAGTCATACCGCCTTGGCGGCGACGAGTTTGCCATGGTGCTGTACGGCGTCCATTCAGAGCCTGAGGTTCAACATCTTTGTGCTGCCTTATCGCAGCAGTTTATCCGCCCGTTCGAATTGCATAACGGGCAAAAAGCATCAATGTCACTCAGTATTGGCTTTGCTCTGGCGTGGGAAAATGGTTCTGTGGAAGCATTACTGGAGAAAGCCGACCGCAATATGTACCTGGTTAAAAACCAGCGTACAAAAACGATAAATTAGAAGGGAAACGATATGTTAAAGCGATACTTCGCGCCGTTGTTATTAGCCTCAGTCGTGCTGGCAGGTTGCCAGTCACCGCCGCAAGGCAAGTTCACTCCTGAGCAAATTGCGGCGATGAAGTCTTACGGTTTTAACGAACTGAACGGCGACTGGTCTCTTGGCCTGTCAGATACCATCCTGTTTGATAAAAATGACGCCAGGCTGCGTGCGGAAAGTGAAACGCAGATCAAGACTATGGCCTCTCGCCTCGCGGCAACCGGCCTGAACCACGCGCGTATGGACGGTCACACGGACAACTACGGCGAAGAGCGCTACAACGAAGCGCTGTCATTGAAACGTGCAAATGCGGTAGCCGACGCCTGGGCGAAGGGAGCCAATATCCCGCGCAGCAATCTCACCACGCAGGGGTTAGGCAAAAAATACCCTGTTGCGAGCAACAGTACTGCAAAAGGGCGCGCTGAAAACCGCCGGGTTGCGGTGGTTATCAGCACGCCATAAGGTTATTTAACCGATGATTCTGCGAGCGACACGCCTGTTGCCGCTCGCCAGCGCAGCCAGTCGACCAGCACAAACAGGGCCAGACTCACACCCATCACCGGCATCGCCAGCCCCAGCAGGACACTCACTATCGCCGTGACGGCTCTTCCCCATCCCGATAGCGCCAGCCAGCTCTGACAGAGCGTCTGAACCGGGTTCACGACCGATTGCGCCGGACGACGCATCCACCACATCCGGTATCCCCAGACGATCAGCACGCACAGGGCAATACCGAGCGCGATCAGCAACAGCTGATTGGCCAGCCCAAACAAAATCCCCATGTGGAAATCCACGCCCCAGCGGGTCAGTTTTGCCATTAGCGGGAAATCTTCAAACCGGGTTCTGTCCAGAATGTGCATGGCGTGCGGATCGACCGCCACCGCGTCGACCTGAGTCGGCCAGCTGCGATCGATTTCCGTCACGGTCCAGGCCTGTTCAGCCGTTTTCGCCGGGCGGATTTCGAGCTTGCTGGCATCTATACCCGCCGTGCGGGCGGCATGCAGGACGTCATCAAAAAGCGTCGGATCCATCACCATCCCGGGCATCATCATCCCGCTATGATGCCCCCGGTGCTCAGCGTGCTCGTCCATGATGGCAGGCATACCGGAGAGCGTAGTATTGACCTGCGGCGTAAGCCAGTTCATCCGGGCACGCAGTGTATCCACGTTACCGCCCGCCCACTGAGACCACGTCAGGCCTGTCGCTGAGAACAATAACATTCCCCCCAGCAACACCCAGCCCAGTGCCACATGCACACGACGGCGGTTCTGAAAACGGTTGTTCATTCGACGTTTTGGTCGGGTGTAAAACCACAGGGCGATTCCACCCAGCGCGGCAACCCACATCCAGGAGGCGGCCAGCTCGCTATAGAGCCGCCCGACATCGCCAAGCATCACCGAGGTGTGCAGATAATCGATGGTCTGGCGCAACGGCAGAATGCCACTCGTGCCGTACACCGTCATATCGCCCCGCACCTCAAGGCTTACGGGATCCACAAAGATAGCGCGGTTCTCCGACGGGCCAAGCGCCGGGTCAGCGAACATCACGCGGGTAGTATCACCGTCAACCAGCCCCGGACGAACGGCATGCAGGCGCAGATCTGAACCCACGGCTTTTTCCGCCACGGTAATCTGCTCGGCCAGAGGCCGTGCCTCTCCCACCGAATCCGTGTGCAACGCGTGCCGGTAGAGCGTGTTTTCCAGCTGCGGCGTCGCCACATACAGCGTACCGGTCAGCGCGGCGAAGAAGATAAACGGGCCAACAAACAGCCCGACATAGAAATGGAGTCGACGCAGCAGGTTTCCCCATGCCGCGCGCGGAGTGCAGGTAGTCATACTTTTCCTTTTTAAGGCAAAAAGTTATCGATTTTTTTTAAAGGGAAAAAGCAGACTGCCGCGGCGGCGCGCGGGTATCAGGAAAGAGCCAGGGGAAAAAGTGCCAGTGGCTGACCGGCGGTTGCGGCGGTGTAACGCGGCTCCTTTGCAGTACCACACTGAGCAGTACAATCAGCGCCAGCATCACGCCCGGCACATGCGCTAACAGTACACAGTAGCCACACGCTTCCGCATGGTCGACGGGCATCGAGTGCGGCATATCGCCATGGTGCTCATCCATCGACATCATGCTCATGTCATGATGCATTCCCGGCATGGCGCTCATGGGATCTTTTTGCAGCGAGATGGAGATAAGCGGCGCAACCACGATCAGCAGGATCGCAAACAGCGCGGTCAAAGCCGCTGCGCGTTTCCAGTTATGCCGATGCAGTACGTTATCCACTTTCCCTCCCGTTAAGAGGCCAGCATTGTAAATGATTTATGACGAAAGGGTTAATGCGAGAGGTGCGATGGAATAAAAAAGGGCCAGCCTTTCGGCCAGCCCTTTTTAACAGGATGTCGCTTAAGCGAATCTTAGTTCAGACGCTCTTTAATACGAGCAGACTTACCAGTACGCTCACGCAGGTAGTACAGTTTAGCTTTACGTACAGCACCACGACGTTTAACAGCAATGCTGTCAACTACCGGAGAGTGAGTCTGGAAGACACGCTCAACGCCTTCGCCGTTGGAAATTTTACGAACAGTGAATGCAGAGTGCAGACCGCGGTTACGAATAGCGATAACCACGCCCTCGAATGCCTGCAGACGTTTTTTGGAACCTTCAACAACCCATACTTTCACTTCCACGGTGTCACCTGGACGGAAGGAAGGTACGTCCTGCTTCATCTGCTCTTGTTCAAGTTGCTTAATAATGTTGCTCATAATTTAATCTCTTATCCTGGGTAAACTGATATTCGGGAGCGTATTACGCATTCCCATCATGTTCATGCTGCTGTTGCGCGTGTTCTTTTTTGAACTCGGCCAGCAACTTTGCTTGCTCTTCAGTCAGAGCCAGGTTTTCCAGAAGTTCAGGTCTTCTAAGCCAGGTTCGGCCCAGCGACTGCTTCAAACGCCAGCGACGTATCTCAGCATGGTTTCCTGACAGTAACACCGCCGGTACTTCCATCCCTTCTAACACTTCAGGACGAGTATAGTGTGGACAGTCCAGCAACCCATCAGCAAAGGAATCTTCCGTTGCCGAAGCTTCATGGCCCAGTACACCCGGAATGAACCGGGCAACGGAGTCAATCAGCGTCATCGCTGGTAACTCACCACCGCTGAGTACGTAATCGCCGATAGACCATTCTTCGTCAATCTCGGTTTGAATTACGCGCTCATCTATCCCTTCGTAGCGACCACAGACCAGAATCAATTTTTGATTCGTCGCCAGTTCGCTGACGCCCGCTTGATCAAGCTTGCGTCCCTGAGGTGACAGATAAATCACCTTCGCGCCTTCACCTGCCGCGGCTTTTGCTGTGTGAATGGCGTCCCGTAAGGGTTGCACCATCATTAACATCCCCGGTCCGCCGCCGTAAGGACGATCGTCCACGGTACGGTGCCGGTCATGCGTAAAGTCACGAGGACTCCAGCTCTGGATGTTCAGCAGGCCATTCTTTACTGCCCGGCCAGTTACCCCGTAATCGGTAATCGCGCGGAACATTTCAGGAAACAGGCTAATTATGCCAATCCACATAGCGCCGTCTTTTACCGTTTATCCGGAGAATTTAAAAACCAGGATCCCAATCTACTTCAATCGTTTGAGTAGCGAGATCGACTTTCTTGATAACCTGTCCATCGAGGAACGGAACCAACCGCTCCTTGATGCCAAATGCATCTTTCAGGTTTGCCCTAATGACGAGAACGTCATTTGACCCGGTTTCCATCATGTCGATGACTTTCCCCAGGCTATAACCTTCAGTGGTGACCACCTGGCAACCCATAAGGTCTTTCCAGTAGTAGTCGCCCTCTTCCAGCTGCGGCAACTGCGACGAATCCACGATAATTTCACAATTAGTCAGTGCATTCGCGGCATCACGATCGTCAATGCCTTTCAGCTTGATGATGATGTCCTGATTGTGGTGACGCCAGCTTTCCAGCTCGACCTCTTCCCACTTACCGGCTTTCTGGATAAACCAGGGCTGGTAATTAAAAATGCTATCAGCGTCTTCAGTGGAGGAAAACACTCTGAGCCAACCACGAATACCGTAGCAAGAACCCATTTTGCCCAATACAATCGGTTCAACAGGTGCTTTATTGCTCATCATGACCACCGTGACAGATTAAGCTGCTTTGTTTGCTGCTTTGATCAGCGTAGCAACGCGATCGGAAACAGTAGCGCCCTGGCCAACCCAGTGAGCGATACGATCCAGATCCAGACGGGTTTCTTCTTCAGAACCAGAAGCGATCGGGTTGAAGAAACCAACGCGCTCAATGAAGCGACCGTTGCGTGCATTACGGCTGTCAGTAACAACAACCTGGTAGAACGGACGCTTTTTAGCGCCGTGACGTGCTAAACGAATAGTTACCATAACATCCTCTTGTGTGAATAAAACAACCGGGCCCCATCGAGGAACGGAGCCCGGGTGTCATATTAAAAGCCCGAAAATTTTACTGATTTCTGGGGAAAATGCAATCAGCAGTTAAAACTCTGCTGCAAAACACGGCCAGGGTGCGCTTTTCGGGCACACCCCGGCATCAAAATAGCCAACAGCCTGGCGATTAACGGCCAGGGAATCCTGGCGGCATCATGCCCTTCATGCCACGCATCATCTTCGCCATGCCGCCTTTCTTCATTTTCTTCATCATGCGCTGCATGTCGTCGAACTGTTTCAGAAGACGGTTTACGTCCTGCACCTGCATGCCGCAACCGGCTGCGATACGGCGTTTGCGGGACCCTTTGATGATGTCCGGGTTAGCACGTTCCTTGAGGGTCATCGAGTTGATGATCGCCTCCATACGCACCAGCACCTTGTCATCCATCTGCGCTTTTACGTTGTCAGGGATCTGGCCCATGCCCGGCAGTTTGCCCATCAGGCTTGCCATGCCGCCCATGTTTTTCATCTGACGCAGCTGCTCAAGGAAATCGGTCAGGTCAAAGCCGTCGCCTTTTTTCAGCTTGCTGGCCAGCTTCTCAGCCTGGGCGCGGTCAACCTTGCTCTCGATATCTTCGATAAGGGACAGCACGTCGCCCATGCCGAGGATACGGGAGGCGATACGGTCCGGGTGGAACGGCTCCAGCGCTTCGGTTTTCTCACCCACACCGAGGAATTTAATCGGCTTGCCGGTGATATGACGAATCGAAAGCGCCGCACCGCCGCGGGCGTCACCGTCCACTTTGGTCAGCACTACGCCGGTTAACGGCAGCGCTTCGTTAAACGCTTTCGCGGTGTTCGCCGCATCCTGACCGGTCATGGCGTCAACAACAAACAGGGTCTCTACCGGATTGATAGCGGCATGCACCTGTTTGATCTCATCCATCATCGCTTCGTCAACGTGCAGACGACCGGCGGTATCCACCAGCAGCACGTCGTAGAATTTCAGCTTCGCCTCTTTCAGCGCCGCGTTAACGATGTCGACAGGCTTCTGGGCAACGTCAGACGGGAAGAAATCCACGCTGACCTGCTGCGCCAGGGTTTCCAGCTGTTTAATCGCCGCCGGGCGATAGACGTCCGCAGAAACGACCAGCACTTTTTTCTTGTGCTTTTCACGCAGGAATTTACCCAGCTTACCCACACTGGTGGTTTTACCCGCCCCCTGCAGGCCCGCCATCAGCACGACGGCCGGTGGCTGTGCCGCCAGGTTAAGCACCTGGTTCTCTTCGCCCATCGCCGAAACCAGTTCGTTACGGACGATTTTGACGAACTCCTGACCCGGGGTCAGGCTCTTGTTAACTTCATGACCAACCGCCTTCTCTTTAACGCGGTTGATAAAATCACGAACAACCGGCAACGCGACGTCTGCTTCCAGCAGCGCCATGCGCACTTCGCGCAGCGTTTCCTTGATGTTGTCTTCGGTAAGGCGTCCGCGGCCGCTGATGTTGCGCAGCGTGCGCGACAAACGATCGGTTAAATTATCAAACATTGTCTCTCGCCTGAGTAGAAACGTTGGGTCGCTGGCAGCGACACATACACAGAATTTTGCCGGAGTATAACATGAAGGCGGCTTTGTTGTTATGCAACGGTTGGAGCAGGCGTCACGTAACGTTATACTGCTTCTCTTTCTTATTAAGACAACTGTCGATGCCTATATGCCTGTTTTCGCACTGATCGCCCTTGTTGCCTACTCTGTCAGCCTCGCGCTGATCATTCCTGGACTGCTGCAAAAAAACAGCGGCTGGCGACGCATGGCTATTCTTTCGGCGGTGATCGCACTGATAAGCCATGCGTTCGCGCTGGAATCGCGCATTATCCCCGGCGATGGCAGCGTACAGAACCTGAGCGTGCTCAACGTCGGCTCGCTGGTCAGCCTGATGATCTGTACGGTGATGACCATTGTCGCCTCTAAAAACCGCGGCTGGCTGCTACTGCCGATTGTGTATGCCTTCGCGCTGATTAACCTGGCCCTGGCCACGTTTATGCCCAATGAGTTTATTACGCATCTGGAAGCGACGCCGGGAATGCTGGTGCATATCGGCCTGTCACTCTTCGCTTACGCAACGCTGATTATCGCCGCGCTCTATGCCATGCAGCTCGCCTGGATTGACTACCAGCTGAAAAACAAAAAGCTGGCCTTTAACCATGAGATGCCGCCGCTGATGGTGATTGAGCGTAAGATGTTCCACATCACGCAGGTCGGTGTCGTGCTGCTGACGTTAACGCTGTGCACGGGCCTGTTTTATATGAAAAACCTGTTCAGCGTGGAGAATATCGATAAAGCGGTCCTCTCCATCATCGCGTGGTTTGTCTATATTGTCCTGTTATGGGGCCATTATCATGAAGGCTGGCGCGGTCGTCGCGTGGTCTGGTTCAACGTCGCGGGCGCGGGCATTCTCACCCTTGCCTATTTTGGCAGCCGCTTCATACAGCAATTTGCTGGCTAAGTAACAAAGGAGTTCCCCCTGGAACACATCTCTACCACCACGCTGATCATTACGCTGATCGTCATGGTGGTCATCTCCGCCTATTTCTCCGGCTCGGAAACCGGCATGATGACCTTAAACCGCTACCGGTTACGTCATCGTGCTAAGCAGGGTAACCGTGCCGCCCGTCGCGTCGAAAAACTGCTGCGTCAACCGGATCGTCTGATCAGTCTGGTGCTCATTGGTAACAACCTCGTCAACATTCTTGCCTCTGCGCTCGGTACCATCGTTGGGATGCGCCTGTACGGCAACGCCGGCGTCGCCATTGCCACCGGTGTGCTGACGTTTGTGGTGCTGGTGTTTGCAGAAGTGCTGCCTAAAACCATCGCCGCGCTCTACCCGGAAAAAGTGGCCTACCCCAGCAGCTTCCTGCTGGCACCGCTGCTGATCCTGATGATGCCGCTGGTCTGGTTACTGAACATGGTGACGCGTGTCCTGATGCGGATGATCGGTATCAAAGCAGACGTCACCATCAGCAGCGCGCTCAGCAAAGAAGAGCTGCGCACCATCGTGCATGAATCACGCTCACAGATCTCCCGGCGTAATCAGGACATGCTGCTGTCGGTACTGGATCTGGAAAAGGTCAGCGTTAACGACATCATGGTGCCGCGTAACGAGATCGTCGGCATTGATATCAATGACGACTGGAAAGCCATCGTCCGCCAGCTGACCCACTCCCCGCACGGCCGTATCGTGCTGTACCGCGACTCTCTGGACGATGCCATCAGCATGCTGCGCGTGCGCGAAGCTTATCGTCTGATGACCGAGAAAAAAGAGTTCACCAAAGAGGTGATGCTCCGCGCCGCCGACGAAATTTATTACGTGCCGGAAGGAACGCCGCTCAGCACCCAGCTGGTGAAGTTCCAGCGTAATAAGAAGAAGGTCGGCCTGGTGGTCAATGAGTACGGGGATATTCAGGGGCTGGTGACGGTTGAAGATATTCTGGAAGAGATTGTTGGCGACTTTACCACCTCAATGTCCCCTTCCCTTGCGGAAGAAGTCACCCCGCAAAACGACGGCTCGGTGCTGATCGACGGTAGCGCGAACATTCGCGAGCTCAATAAAGCCTTTAACTGGCATTTACCGGAAGATGAAGCACGCACCATAAACGGGATGATTCTGGAAGCACTGGAAGAGATCCCGGCGGCGGGCACGCGGGTGCGCATTGAGCAATACGATATTGATATCCTGGACGTGCAGGACAATATGATTAAGCAGGTAAAAGTCCTGCCGGTAAAACCGATTCGGGAAAGTATTGCTGAGTAGAGAGTAGGCCGGGTACGGCGCAAGCCGCCACCCGGCACTACAGATGGCAAATTACGCTTTCGCTTTCGCCACGGTAACCATTGCAGCACGAATGGTACGACCGTTCAGGGTATAACCTTTCTGCATCACGCCAAGCACTTTACCGGCTTCAACGTCTTCTGATTCCACCATCGCAATCGCCTGGTGCACATTTGGATCCAGCGGAACGTTGGTATCGCCAACCACTTCCACGCCAAACTTACGTACCACATCCAGCATGGATTTCAGCGTCAGTTCGATACCTTCGATCATCGCGGTGTTGTCCGGGTTAGCTTTATCAGCCACTTCCAGTGCGCGATCCAGGCTATCAATCACCGGCAGCAGTTCGTTGATGAATTTCTCCAGCGCAAATTTATGCGCCTTCTCAACGTCCTGCTCGGTACGACGGCGCAGGTTTTCCATTTCAGCCTTGATGCGCAGAACACTGTCGCGTTCGCGATTCTGTGCTTCTACCAGCTGAGCTTCCAGATTCGCAATTTTTTCATCGCGCGGGTCCACCTGCTCAGCAGATGCGTCCGGCTCTACAGCCTCAACATCATCGTGCTGTTCCGTGATAATTTCTTCAGGGGCTTGCCCCTCAGGCGTTTTCTGTTCTTTACTACTCATGAATTTCTCCGCGTTTTTCTGCATTCATATCGCTAACTTCGCTTATTATGGGGATCAGTTTCCGGGATTCAAGGGAACAAGACAGATTGTCATCATTCATCAGGCACAAGGACCTCCAGAAAATGAATAATCATTTCAGGTGTATTGGGATCGTCGGGCATCCGCGTCACCCTACCGCATTGACGACACATGAAATGTTGTATCGCTGGCTGTGTAGCAAAGGCTATGAAGTGATGGTCGAGCAGCAGATTGCTCAGGAGCTGCAGCTGAAGAGCGTCAAAACCGGCACGCTGGCGGAAATTGGCCAGCAGGCGGATCTCGCCGTGGTGGTCGGTGGCGACGGCAATATGCTCGGCGCGGCCCGAACGCTCGCGCGTTATGACATCAAGGTCATCGGTATCAACCGCGGCAATCTCGGCTTTCTGACCGACCTCGATCCGGACAACGCCCAGCAGCAGCTGGCCGACGTGCTGGAAGGTCATTATATCAGCGAAAAACGCTTTTTGCTGGAAGCGCAGGTGTGTCAGCAGGACTGCCAGAAGCGCATCAGCACCGCGATTAATGAAGTGGTGCTCCATCCCGGCAAAGTGGCGCACATGATTGAGTTCGAAGTCTATATCGACGAAATCTTCGCCTTCTCGCAGCGTTCTGACGGGCTGATTATCTCCACGCCGACAGGGTCGACTGCCTACTCGCTCTCTGCGGGTGGCCCGATCCTCACCCCTTCACTGGATGCCATCACCCTGGTACCGATGTTCCCGCACACGCTCTCGGCGCGTCCGCTGGTGATCAACAGCAGCAGCACCATTCGTCTGCGTTTCTCGCACCGCCGTAACGATCTGGAGATCAGCTGCGACAGCCAGATTGCGCTGCCTATTCAGGAAGGTGAAGATGTTCTCATTCGTCGGTGTGATTACCACCTGAATCTTATTCACCCGAAAGATTACAGCTATTTCAATACATTAAGCTCGAAGCTTGGCTGGTCAAAAAAATTGTTCTGATTTTGCATCCAGCACTTTACTGTATATAAAACCAGTTTATACTGTATGAAAACACAGTCATGGTTTTTCATACAGGAAAACAATTATGCTGGCACAACTGACCATCAGCAACTTTGCCATAGTTCGTGAGCTTGAGATCGATTTCCACAGCGGCATGACGGCGATCACCGGGGAAACCGGTGCGGGTAAATCCATTGCCATAGATGCCCTCGGCTTGTGCCTCGGCGGCCGTGCAGAAGGTGACATGGTGCGCAGGGGCGCAAACCGTGCCGATCTCTGCGCTCGCTTTTCCCTGAAAGGTACCCCTGCCGCCCTGTGCTGGCTGGAAGAGAACCAGCTGGAAGACGGACGTGAGTGTTTACTTCGTCGCGTTATCAGCAGCGATGGTCGTTCCCGCGGCTTTATCAACGGCACTGCAGTCCCGCTTTCCCAGCTTCGCGAGCTCGGCCAGTTACTCATTCAGATCCACGGCCAGCACGCGCACCAGCAACTCATTAAACCGGAGCAGCAGAAAGCGCTGCTTGATGGCTATGCAGGTGAGTACGCACTTACTCAGCGCATGGCGGAGCACTATCGCCAGTGGCATCAAAGCTGCCGTGAGCTTGCCCAGCACCAGCAGCAAAGCCAGGAGCGTGCCGCCCGTGCTGAGCTTCTGGAATACCAGCTTAAAGAACTTAACGAATTTAGCCCGCAGGCGGGTGAATTTGAGCTTATCGACGAAGAGTACAAGCGCCTGGCTAACAGCGGTCACCTGCTCTCAACCAGCCAGAATGCCCTTAACATGCTGGCTGACGGTGAAGACGTGAACCTGCAGAGCCAGCTGTATAATGTTCGTCAGCTCATCACCGAGCTGGCCGGCATGGACAGCAAACTCTCTGGCGTACTGGATATGCTGGAAGAGGCCGCGATTCAGATTTCAGAAGCCAGTGACGAACTGCGCCACTACTGTGAACGTCTGGATCTCGACCCGAACCGTCTGTTTGAGCTGGAGCAACGCATCTCCCGTCAGATCTCGCTGGCGCGTAAGCACCACGTTACGCCAGAAGAGCTGCCTGGCTACTATCAGTCCCTGCTTGATGAACAACAGCAGCTTGACGATCAGGCTGACTCGCTGGAAACCCTGTCACTGGCGGTGAACCTGCACCATGAACAGGCGCTGACGACGGCGAAACAGCTGCATGAGATCCGTCAACATTACGCCCAGGAACTGAGCCAGCACATCACCGACAGCATGCACACGCTGGCGATGCCGCACGGCGTATTCACCATCGATGTCCGTTTCGAAGAGAACCATCTGACGGCGGAAGGTGCAGACCGTATCGAATTCCGCGTCACCACCAACCCGGGGCAGCCGTTGCAGCCCATCTCTAAAGTGGCTTCCGGCGGTGAACTGTCGCGTATCGCGCTGGCGATTCAGGTGATTACCGCACGTAAAATGGAAACCCCGGCGCTTATTTTCGATGAAGTGGATGTGGGGATCAGCGGCCCTACGGCGGCAGTCGTCGGCAAACTGTTGCGCCAGTTGGGTGAATCAACGCAGGTCATGTGTGTTACCCACCTGCCGCAGGTGGCCGGGTGTGGTCATCATCACTTTATCGTCAGCAAAGAAACTGACGGTGAAATGACGGAAACGCACATGAAGCCACTGGATAAACGCGCACGTCTGCAGGAGCTGGCACGCCTGCTGGGCGGCAGTGAAGTCACGCGAAATACGCTCGCGAACGCGAAAGAACTGCTGGCGGCATAAACTTTTTCGGGATCTCAGGGTCATAGAGAACAACAAAAACGCCGCCAGACCGGTTTCAAAGTGGGGCAAGGTCTATTATCATCGGCATATAACATATGAGCCGCGTTCTGCTCGGGCCCGAAAAGGAATCAAATCACTATGCGTTGTAAAATGCTGACCGCTGCCGCAGCGGTTCTTCTGATGTTGACCGCAGGCTGTTCCACTCTGGAGAAAGTGGTTTACCGTCCTGATATCAACCAGGGGAACTACCTTACCCCTAACGATGTGTCCAAAATCCGTGTGGGGATGACACAACAGCAGGTCGCTTATGCACTTGGAACCCCAATGATGTCCGATCCGTTCGGCACAAACACCTGGTTCTATGTATTCCGTCAGCAGCCGGGCCATGAAGACGCGTCCCAGCAGACCCTGACGCTGACCTTCAGCAGCGCCGGTGTGTTGACCAACATCGACAACAAGCCTGCCCTGACCAAATAATCAGGTGTCAGAGATGCAAAAAGGTGCTCAATGAGCACCTTTTTTGTTTTCCTTCATCCCCCTCGCCCCTTTGAGAACAGGCTTAAGGTGAGGAGCGAACTACTTACCCGATTTCTCCGCACGCTGGCGACGCAGCTCTTTCGGGTCGGCAATCAGCGGGCGATAAATTTCGACCCTGTCACCCTCATTCACCACATCAGCCAGTTTGACCGGACGGCTGTAAATGCCGACTTTATTTTTCGCCAGGTCGATGTCACGACGAAGCTCAAGGATGCCAGAAGCGCGAATAGCCGCCTCAACGGTCGCACCTTCTTCCAGCATCACACGCTGCAGATATTGCTTCTCCGGCAGCGCATACACCACCTCGACAGCTATCTTATGCGACACTGTAAACCTCTTTGGCGCGGGTCGTGAACGCCTGAACCATATTCGAGGCCAGCTCTTTAAAGATGCGGCCAAACGCCAGCTCAATCAGTTTATTGGTAAACTCAAAGTCCAGCTGGAACTCGATGCGACAGGCATCAGCGCTGAGGGGGGTAAACTTCCAGCCCCCCATCAGGGTTTTAAACGGACCATCTACCAGATGCATCAAAATACTCTGATTGCTCGTCAGCGTATTGCGGGTGGTGAACGTCTTGCTGATCCCCGCTTTGGAGACATCGACCGCCGCCGTCATCTGCGTCGGGCCAGACTCCAGCACTCGGCTCCCGGTACATCCCGGAATAAACTCTGGATAAGACTGAACGTCGTTCACTAACTGATACATTTGTTCCGCGCTGTATGGAACAAGCGCAGTACGGCTAATCTGAGGCATAGCATTTCCCATGGTCACACAACCGACAAATAATAACATTTATCACCTGTTAAAAAAACGCTAAGCCTCATCTCGTGCTAATATAGCGCGTTAGACCTCACAGGACGCAATGAGGTGACTTTTTGAAATCAGATTACCGATGGCTTTACGATACTTATGACGAAGAAAAAAGCACATAAACCAGGCTCGGCGACCATTGCGCTCAACAAGCGTGCTCGCCACGAGTATTTTATTGAAGAAGAATTCGAAGCTGGCCTTGCATTGCAGGGCTGGGAAGTAAAATCGCTGCGCGCCGGGAAAGCCAATATCGGTGATAGTTACGTGATCCTGAAAGATGGCGAAGCCTTCCTGTTCGGTGCCAACTTCACGCCGCTGACCGTCGCGTCGTCACACTACGTGTGTGACCCAACGCGTACCCGTAAGCTGCTGCTGAACAAGCGTGAACTGGAGTCCCTTTATGGGCGCATTAACCGTGAAGGCTTCACCGTGGTTGCCCTGTCGCTGTACTGGAAAAATGCCTGGTGCAAAGTGAAAGTTGGCGTCGCGAAGGGTAAAAAACAGCACGACAAACGTACCGATCTGAAAGAGCGCGAATGGCAGCTCGACAAAGCACGTATTATGAAAAACGCAGGACGTTGATTCTGCGCACTTATTGTACTATTCAATAAGTTAGCGTTCCGGGCTGGTATCCAGGATGTAAAATCTGGTATACTCAGTTCAACACTATTGGGGCTGATTCTGGATTCGACGGGATTTGCGAAACCCAAGGTGCATGCCGAGGGGCGGTTTGCCTCGTAAAAAGCCGCAAAAAAATAGTCGCAAACGACGAAAACTACGCTTTAGCAGCTTAATAACCTGCTCTGAGCCCTCTCTCCCTAGCTTCCGCTCTTAAGACGGGGATTCAAGAGAGGTCAAACCCAAAAGAGATCGCGTGGAAGCCCTGCCTGGGGTTGAAGCGTTAAAACTAATCAGGCTAGTACGTTAGTGGCGTGTTTGTTCGCAGCTGGCGTGCGAATGTAAAGACAAACTAAGCATGTAGTACCGAGGATGTAGAAATTTCGGACGCGGGTTCAACTCCCGCCAGCTCCACCAAAATTCTCCATCGGTGATTACCAGAGTCATCCGATGAAGTCCTAAGAGCCCGCACGGCGCAAGCCCTGCGGGCTTTTTTGTGCCCTCAATTTGTCCCGCGAAGTCCGAAGAGAACTAATTAAATCCGAACCTTTTAGGCACCTTGTTAGGCACCTCATAAAGCTTTATTGTTTTTGAGGTGCCTAAAACTATGGAAACCCGGCAATGGCGAGACAAACCAAACCTCTATCCGTTAAAGAAATCGAATCTGCTAAACCCAAGGAAGCGGACTATGTGCTCTATGATGGCGATGGCCTTGAGCTGCTGATCAAATCCAGTGGGAGTAAAATCTGGCAATTTCGCTACATTCGCCCTGTCACCAAGAAACGTGCGAAGAAGAGCATAGGCCCCTACCCGTCAGTTACACTTGCCGATGCCAGAAACTACCGGGCAGAGTCTCGCTCACTCCTCGCGAAACAAATCGATCCACAGGAGCATCGGCAAGAACAACTTCGCAGTTCGCTGGAAGCCAAAACCAATACTTTCCAACTCGTGGCTGAGCGTTGGTGGAATGTGAAGAAAGCCAGTGTGACAGAGGACTATGCTGAAGATATCTGGCGCTCTCTTGAGAGAGATGTCTTTCCTGCGATTGGCGACGTTAGCGTCACAGATATTAAAGCTCATACACTGGTTCAGGCCGTTCAACCTGTTCAGGCCAGAGGGGCCCTAGAAACCGTTCGTCGTCTTTGTCAACGTATCAATGAAGTCATGATATATGCCCAGAACACAGGCCTGATTGATGCTGTACCCAGTGTCAACATTGGCAAGGCATTTGAGAAGCCGCAGAAGAAGAATATGCCAAGTATTCGCCCGGATCAGTTGCCTCAGTTGATGCAAACGATGCGAACAGCCAGCATTAGCCTTTCAACACGCTGCTTGTTCATGTGGCAACTACTTACTATCACCCGTCCCGCCGAAGCGGCTGAAGCTCGCTGGGATGAAGTAGACCTAGAAGCCCGAGAATGGAAGATTCCTGCAGCACGCATGAAAATGAACCGCGACCATACTGTTCCATTGTCAGATGAAGCAATTGCGATACTGGAGATGATGAAGCCGTTAAGTGGAAATCGAGAATTTATCTTTCCCAGCCGCATCAAGCCAAACCAGCCGATGAACAGTCAAACCGTTAACGCATCGCTTAAACGCGCAGGTTTTGGTGGGGTGCTCGTTTCACACGGTTTGCGATCTATTGCCAGTACAGCTCTCAACGAGCAAGGTTTTCCGCCTGATGTGATTGAGGCAGCACTTGCTCATGTGGATAAGAATGAGGTTCGGCGTGCTTATAACCGCAGCGATTACCTGGAGCAACGACGTCCAATGATGCAATGGTGGGCTGACTTCGTGATGGCTGCAGATAGTGGAAGTATTTTTGAAGGTGGGGTAAAGGGAATGCGTTTAGTGGGGTGACGGCTATTAGTTTTGGCAAAATCAGACTTGTGCTCCAGGTTGGGTAACAGCCTATTCACTCAAGTTAATACCCAAGTATCCGTTTCGTGCCATAAGACGTTATGGCACGTCGGATCAAATATCTAAAAGCGCATGGTCTGCTTGGATGGGATACTTACACCTTGTTTGCCACACGCATCATGGCATTGGCCAATCCAATGTGCTTATGTGTAATTCTCAGTTTCGTTTAATACTCAAATTGATGTTTCGATCTCAGCAGGAGTTACCTTCTAGGAATCGAAAATGTCGTGTGTTCTTAATCCAAGCCACTTTTCGAGATATCTAAGCAGCGTTCGCAGGGCCTCTTCGTGCTCAGGGAACTGGGCTGGGTTAATCGCATCACACTTAGCCTTCGCCACATCAATGCCAATAAAGTCGTCAATTGTCTCTTTATTGAAACTGTTGTGCTGCGTGGAGACGCGATCACCGTAAGTATGGCTCGTACCTCGGCTCATCAGGCGTGTGACCATGGTTGCGAAGCCTTGGTTGGTTTGAATGGCTTTCCTCACCCACTCTCGAGGTTCGTCCATTGAATCTGTATAGTCTTTCCATCGATAGAGCTGGGTTATGAGATCCGGTTCAGCAATCAGCGCGTCGCTGTCTGCTGCGCGGATCTTTATCAACCGCAACCATTCAGCCTTCATTGCCACAACGGTGTTGAGATCTAACGCTGGCTCGAAGGCTCTACTCTCGCCCTCATCCCGATCGGTGGGATCGCTAAGATGGATCAGGATTGAAGCAACGGATAGTGCCTCAGTTTTACGGAGTGCTTCAAGAGCCAAACTGCCTCGAACATCTTCAGGAATCCCCTTCAGGTACCAATTTGTCGCTCGCCACGCTGCCATATATGACGAATCGAAAGTGCCAATGTTCGTGCCTGCTAATTTTTCAGCGATTCTGAACATTCCAGGGAGCAGAACAGCTGCGTTCTCGGACGGTAATCGATCGACGGATTCGTCGAGCCTCGCAACGAGCGAATTCACCAGCCCGTCAGCTTCAACGGCTGCGATTGCAGCAAGGAGCTCGTCCTCTGTCGCTGTTGCATCGAGAAAATCAACGAAACGGCGCTCAGACATTTCTCCAACCGACGTCTGGAGTTCAAAGTAACGCGGGAAGTAGCGCGAAGTACATACTCTTTTCTCCATCAACCATCGGCTATGGAAGCCGTCTGCATAGTTCGTCCCCCCATATGCCCATTCAAGGGGAGGAAATAAGTCTTTAAGCGCATCACAAATGATATTACGGCGCTCTTCTGAGACAATCTCAAGAAGTTCCTTAGCTGCTGTTTGGTCCACCTCCCGTCGGCCATCACGGAAGAAGCGCCCTTCCTGGAGAACCAATCCTCTCTCACGGAACAGTGCATCGTGGAGGTCTGGTTCGAAGACCCGGAGTGTTTCCAGAAGTAGGAAATCTACAATGTTCACCTCAAACACGTCTCCGACCACATGCAGTGGCATGTGTACAGCAATAGACGAGATGAGACGACGTGCATCACGCATGTTGCGTAGCAGGGGCTGGATGCAGCCAATACAAGCGTTACCCCAGCGTCTCTGAGAAAACCCGTTGGCCTCAGTTGCGTAGAACTCCGCCATTTTAGAGAGCTCCTCCTCGAACATGCGATGCACGAACGATGCCGGGACAGCTGGTAAATCAAAACTAGCCTGCACGACCTTTTCAAGGAAGGCTCGGCCGTCATTGTCAGCAACCGGATCTAGTGCTCGTTCAACTATACTGGGCTGGAACAGGAGCACAAAAACAATATTCGGTAGATTAGCATTCGCCTTTACCTGCCGAAGCAACATCCTGATCTGCTCAGGTTCGAGCCGGTCAATGTCGTCGACGAAGACAACCAGCGGCCGGTCAAGTTCGCGAAGACGAGCCTCAAGCGCTGTGCGTACCTTGTCGAGAGACTCACCGCTATGGTCTCGCCCGAGATACGATAGCACGCGTCCGAGAAGAGGTACTCCGACCGAGAGAAAGGCAAGAACAGCTGCAACCTTTGCAACTGTCGGAAGGTCATATCCAATAGCCGACGCGATCGCTATAACCGAGGCGTTTGTGAGAACTGTCGATATTAGAAGGCCTGAACTCCCTGCTTCTTTAAGAGGCATACTAACCCCGGTAAGGATCGCTCCGTAACGTCGCAATGCTTGGGCACGGTCGAGTGCTGCCTTCGAATGCTCGCCTCCCAAACGATCTGCTATCTGGCCAAATAGCGCGCGGGCGATTGAGTCACCGTCTCCCCATTGCCATGGGTTAAAGTCGAGCCAGTCCGCTCCACTGCTCTTAGCATCGAGCCGTTCGGTGATAAGGTTTTTCAGTGATGATTTGCCGAAGCCCCATCCCCCACGAATAGCGAACACTCGGCCTTCGCGCAAACTAAGCTCCGAAAGCACATCGGCTATACGGGCCGCGAATCCGGACCGTCTAAGGCGATCTTCGGATGCTGTTCGAATCGGAGCTTCAGCCCCAATCCCTCCGTCCGGCTGCTCGTTCCTTACCATATCAGCATTAGGCTTCGCCCGACGGCGAGCACGCCATGCCGCCAGACGGAACAACAGCTTACTCATCGCACACCATCTCCCAAGAATGCATGTATTAATCGTCCTATTGTTAGAAGGTACACTGGTTCACAGACAGAGCAAATTAAAGCCCCTGCGAGCCTTGTCTGCACAAGTTCAACTTATTACGTAAGCAAACTGAAGGGGACCCGCTGTAAACGCAAGCCAGTATAGCGGTTCTGTCTACTCAACATGAAGCCGCAGATAAGAGGTGTACTGAACAGGCAACATAATTTCACTGACAGTGAAATTATGTTGCCATATATCGAAAATAATGCTTTACTTATCACAGGTCAGGCGTTCCGCCTGAGCTGTGTTCTTTAAAATGATTGTTCTCATCGTAACAGCGAAGGTCTGGCGTAATTGCCTGCTTATCAGGCCGCTCCTTCATCCGGTGTTGGAGATTTTGACGGGCAGACCAGCGTCATCGGTCAGTCTGAAGCACGTTCGTCATGATGGTGATTCGTAGCCAGTCGCGATATGCGGCAACCAGGCAACTGCACTATCGGAATAAACGGGGCTTCATCGTCGCGAAGACTGGTGTTGGGCTTGCGCATCGGATTGGCTCCTTTCGGCCATCGCCTTGTTACGGGGCTTCGGCGTTTTGCCGATTCAAAGGAGAGCAATATGAAACACGATACTTTAAAGAACACCATCGCAACGCTTGAAAAGCTGCGCGATGCTCACTGCAGCCAACTCGATGCTGGCGCTCTGGCAGAGCTAGAAGATGTATTACGTCAGTTACGCATACATCGTGACAGCCCGGTAAGAAGCGGGTTCCGGTTTGACGATATCGTCTTCCGGGCACTGCGTATTATTGACGTTGTAGTTCGTCTGATCACAAACATTGATGATTGGATGAAATAATGCAACAGAGCCAAGACGCAGCAGGCCCAATATTTATTTGCGGAGTTAATTATGAATATCGGACAGGCTATCAAGTTATGCCGAACCAGAAGGGGAATATCACAGACGGATTTAGCTCGGAAGGCAGAATGTTCTGTTTCTTATCTTTCCATGCTCGAAAACAATAAGCGAGATCCGACGCTTTCAACCCTTAACAGCATTGCTGCTGCTCTCAACATTCCTGTCAGCATTATTTTCTTTATTGCAGCAGAGGCCGGTGATCTTAACGGTATTGATAAAGGACTCCAGGGAGAACTTGCGCGTACTGCGTTGGAGCTGCTTAATGATTCACACTCCGTCTGACTCCCCCTTCTATAGCAAACGACGCATCAGCAGTATGACAGCGCTATCAAAAGCGCTGAACATCTCTCCTATCGAACTACTTAATCTAGCCAATCGTGCGGACCATATGTACCGACTCGCCAGCACGATCACTAAACCTGACGGAAGTACGCGCCAGACTTGGGATGCATATGCACCTCTAAAAAAAGTACAACGCAATATCAGGCACAATATCCTTGATTACGTGGTTTATCCAGCATATTTGACAGGTAGTCTGAAAGGCTGTGATTATAAAACCAATGCAACTTTACACGCTGGTTCTACGATTGTTATTAATGAAGATATCACGCGTTTTTTCCCATCAACTTCAGACACAATAGTGCATGACATATGGCAACATTTCTTTGGCTTCGGTAATGAAGTAGCTGAATGTTTGACCAAGCTGACGACCCGACAAGGGGAGCTACCTCAGGGTGCCATCACTAGTTCATTTCTGGCTAACCTGGCGTTTTGGAAAGATGAACCGGCACTACAAGCCAGTTTTCGGGCAAGAGGAATAATTTATTCCCGCTACGTTGATGATATCGCCGTCTCGTCAGTTAACTTTCTTGATAAACCGGCTAAAACGAATGTGATAGCCTCGATTTATGGCATGCTTTCCAGGTACGGTTACCAGCCTAAACGAGCTAAACACGAAATCAGAACATCTGGGCAACGGATGGAAGTTACCAAGCTTTCGGTGAATTCAAAACCTGGTCTCTCTTCCGCTAAGCAAAGCCAGATACGATCGGCAGTCCATCATTTGGAGCAAGCCATTCTTAGGGGCGAAATTATCGAGTTCGATAAGGGCCCTTATGCACAAACATTGGGACTAGTTCATTTATTGGCCAGATTCCATCCTGGCAAAGCAAAAAAACTTAAACAGCGCTTGCTTGCTCTTAAGAGTGCGGGGCGCACGAATATGTATACATAGTGCAAGAACTAGGGCAAAAATTTTTTACTAAGGTGAAGGCGTGGCAATCTTTGACATTGAAAAGGATGAATTACTTCGGCTCTCCGATACTCAGCTAGAAGAGCTGATAGCTCGGCTAGCGGAAGCTGAAGTGGCAATACATGGTCATAGCCCTGCATGTGTAAATTGGTCTGGCTCAATTACAGCCCCTGACGGAGGGATTGATATCCATGTTCAGGTTCCAGTTGATCAACTGAAACCAGGCTTTCTTGTAAGGCCTAATACGGTCTTTCAGGCAAAGAAACATAAAATGCCTAAGGCTACAATTGAGAAGGAAATGGGCACCGGCCAAACGCTTTCACCCATCATATCTGAACAAGCCAGAAAACAAGGCAGCTACATCATTGTCAGCCTGGGTGATGATTGCTCTCCGTCTGGAAAAAGAGATCGTCTTAATGTAATGAGGGATGCAGTAAAAGATGATCCTAACAAAAGCAATCTTCATCTTGATTTCTACGACCGTTCCAAACTAATTCAATGGCTGCGCCAACATCCATCAGTCATGTTGTGGGTAAAAGGGAAGCTTGGGCAAGGGTATTCCGGCTGGCAACCCTACGGAGCCTGGAGTAATCCGCCACAAGGTGTTACAGACACTTTAATCTCAGCCCCAGGTGTAACCATTACTTTACCGTCGGGAAAGGGGCAAAAACTCAAAATTGATGAAGCAATTAGCCCAATGCGAGAACTTATCCGTTCGACGAATAAGGCGGTTCGTATTACAGGATTATCTGGTGTCGGGAAGACTCGGATCGTTCAGGCGCTCTTTGATGAAACTGTTGGAACAGATGCGCTTGACAGGACAGTAGCTATTTATGTTGATACTGGCTCTGAGCCAGTACCGTCGGCTACAGCAATGCTTGATAAGCTGATCGCTGAGGACCGACGAGCAATTATGATCCTTGATAATTGCCCATCAGAGCTCCATGCTTCGCTTGCCAGCAAGGTATCAGCCGCAGGAAAAGAAATAAGCCTCATCACGATCGAGTACGACATTAGGGATGACAAACCACAGACAACTGAGGTCATCCATATTGAGACAGATGGTCCAGAGGTGGCAGAGCAACTTCTTATCCGTCGCTTCCCTTCTATTGGTCAGAATAATGCCCGTCGTATTGCTGAGTTTGCAGATGGGAATGCAAGAGTTGCTTTGGCTATAGCTGAGAGAGGGGAGGAAGGCGAGAGTTTGGCTCTACTTTCTGATGCGCAGTTGTTTAATCGCTTGTTTGAACAACGTAATCATCCCGACGGTCATTTACGGGAGCAAGCTGAGATATTATCACTGGTGTATTCGTTCTCGGTAACTAGTTCAGATGCTGCTACCGATGAACTGGAAATATTGGGTGCGCTCTCAGGGTATTCCAAAATCCAGTTATTCAAAGCTATTACGAAGTTGACGGAACGTCACGTTGTTCAGAAAAGATCCCACTGGAGAGCTATCCTTCCCCATGCCATTGCTAACAAATTGGCAATATCTGCACTTAAGAGTATTCCGATAGATCGACTTAGGGCGACGTTTGAAGCTCCGGGTTGTGAGCGTTTATTAATGTCTTTTTCGCACCGTCTGGGGTTGTTGCATGACCATCCTGTTGCGAAAGAAATTGTAGAAGCCTGGCTCCAGCCTGAAGGATTACTTGGGCAAATTTTAAAGTTGGACGAAGAGTCGGTGCGTATATTGGATTATATCGGTCCGGTCGCTCCTGAAGCTTTGTTAAACCTGATCGAAGCAGAACTTACCGCGCCTGACTTTAAAGGCATTAAACCGACTTATGATCCGCGGCGGCTAGCCATTCTCAATCTTTTACAATCGTTGGCATATGAATCTAACGCCTTTGACAGATGTGCCAGGCTTCTGATCCGTATGGCAGACGATGAAGATGAGAGTAACAATCACGACTCAGCTCAAGGCAAGATCGTGAGATTTTTCCAGGCGTATTTATCTGGCACTCACGCTTCTTTAAACCAGCGAATCATGCTGATGAATGAATGTTTCTCATCAGGCGTAACCGGCCGCAGAGCGCTGGGGTTCAAAATGTTATCTACTGCTTTGGAAGGCTCACACTGGACAGGCGTTGGGGTGAACGAGTTTGGTGCTCGCCCCAGAGATTATGGTTCTGAACCCTCCTATGCTGAGCTTGTGGACTGGCGTAGTGCATTCATTGACGTTGCTGTGCAACTGGGTACCTCCGGCGATTCTGAAATTGAAGCCTCTGCTCGTATAAACCTGTCTGACGCATTTCGAGGCCTTTGGGACCAGGATGCGATGAGGGAAAAACTCGCCGATGCAGCTCGTAAATTGCATGCTTACTCCCCTTGGGGAGATGGCTGGAAAGCCATCCGTTCAATGATTTATTTCGACTATACAAGGCCTACAGATGCCGAAGGGGTTGAGCCGATACCTGAAAGCCTTGCAGCACTGGAGAAGGAGCTGGAGCCTAGCGACTTAGTAGCGGAAATAATGACTTACGTACTTAGCCGAGGGGGAGACTATTGGGTGCTTGATGCTGATTTGGGGCATGACGAAACCGAAAAGTTTAGCGCGGCTGAGAAGCGGCTTGAAACCAAAGCTATCCTGTTAGGACGAGATTTTACGGCATCAAATCATAAGCTTGAAGAATTGGGCCAAAATTTGTTCTCTACCGATTGGATGCCCTATCGCATTGCATTTGGAAAGGGGTTAGCTGACGGAGAATATGATCTGCAAATTGGCTGGCAGCAGCTTGTTAACCTACTTGATCTGTATCCAGGGATTAACAAAGATTTTGCAGTCTTTGCCGGTTTCATCGAACAAACAGATGCAGTGGCTCCGACGTTAGCTCAAGAATTTCTCGAACAATGTTCACAACACCCAGAACTTCGGCGGGTTATAGTTGGTTTGCATCCTCGGCGAGAGTTTACAGAAACTGATTTAAATCGCTGTATGTCAGTTCTGGATGATCCTGAAATAAGCCCGCACATATATGGGCCAATTTTGTGGCGGGACCAATATGTTAATTTGTCTGCAGGTCGTGTTATTGAACTTGCTCATCGTCTCCTGAGTAAAATAAATGGTGACGATGTAGTGTTGGATGCTTAAAGTATGAGGTTACCTCGTCAAGAGAAGGCTGAGGATACACTTGGTGCTGACCTGCGGCAGATTGGTTTAAGAGCAGCAATCATTAGAGTCCAAAGAGATCACCGTGACTCTGGTGGGTCTACAGATTATCGCATGGAACGTGTCGTTGGCGCTGCTCTACGATTTGATGGTTATGAGTCACAAAAACAGGAGTGGCTGAACACGATTTTTTCTGTTTTAGATGAGCATTATGGATATTTTAATTCATTTGGAAGAACCATTGAAACGACTGCCGCATTGATGCCAGAAGCATTTCTCGATCATGTTTTTGAGGGTAACGAAAAACAGCGACAACGACGTTTATTTTTTATCAGTCACGGAAGCTTACGTCGGTTGCCTCTTTCTAAAATTGATGTGGACGTTTTAATTCAATGGTGCCGCGCTAGAAATGATCCCAATGTTTGGCCTGCTATTGCAACTGGTGTAACACTTTGGGTGAAGGATGATGAAAAGAGTGTAACCACCATACAGGAAGCAGCTTTAGCTCTATTAGAGGCCTCACCTGAACCAATGGTTGTGCTGGAGGCCTTTGCTCAACGCATTAGCCCATCATCCTGGACTGGAAGTTTGTCAAATATCATGCAACTTAGAGCTGATGCTTTCAGTATGTTGAGCAAGCATGAACGTCCAGATATTGCTAAAGCAGCCAGAATAGTGCATGAAAAAATAATTCATTGGATCGAACGCCAAATAGAACGTGAGCAACGGGAAGATAGTGAACGGGAACAGCGGTTTGAATAAAGGCTACAAGCCCTAGCCTATACGAAAACCCTGTGTTAAGGAGAAAGTAATGGAATCTGCACGTGATAAACGTACCGGAGAAAAAGTCGAGGCAGAAGATCTCTGGCTGCTAGATGATATTGATACCAGTGGCTATGTATGCTGGGGATGTGGGATTGAGATGTATCCTTCTGCTTGGCAATAAGGAAGTAAGAAAAGACCTTCGTTTAATAAAATGCCTGGAAAAGAGCACATTAATTGCGATGCTGATGCAGAAAGCACAGTGATTAAACAGGGGCAGAAGAAAAGCGTCCGCCGCATGTTAGATAGCGCACCGGGTTTGATGCCTGCAGGATTAAAACTGATTGAAAATCGACCCGTTGTTGATCCTGACACTACTGGTAGCAACAACAAACCCAATCCAATACGTTCTACAACATCGGCATCCAGCGAGGGAAATGCTCCAGCGCGGCAATCCCGCCGCCCGGTTAATGCTATTCGCCAGATTTGTAGGGCATTTATTCGCTTCCCGTATGACCGTGGTATGTCATTAAATATCCCTAGTATTGATGCCGATACTTACATGACCGCGTTTAAAAAACTTAAAGATCCGGTTCAGCCTTACCCTGAGCGCCGACTTTTTTATTCGCAGTTGTTGTGGCAGAAATTTGAGCAAGACGAAAACCGGATTGTCATTCCCCTCTCGGGAGAATGGACAAAAGACAAATCTGGTAAATTTAAACCCACGCGTAGCTATAAACTACACATTAAGTGGGGAGACTGGTCAAAAGCCAAAAGGACTATGCTTTTGAATGAGCTCGAAACTGTTCAGGAAGAAGCAAAAGAAGCAGTAAATAAAAAAGATAAAGAGAGAGCTCAAGTCTTCTTTATAGGTGAGCAAAGCGTTGATAACCCGGAGATCTTCTATATTACCGATTATAGGTTGATTTGTGCGATTATGGGGTACATAACTTACCCTTGATGCATAAAGGGCCTTCCTAAAATAAGAAGGCCCTTTTATATTGCTGGAGATGCGTACTATACCTGCTTCTGCTTCATTATCATTTTTATTCGTTAATCATCGCACTGTCAAAGCTGAGGGCCATATCGTAATAATTGTTATTATCAAGATACCATGGAGTAATGAACTTTTGATTCAGCAAAAGAAAACAATAATACCTCATTTGAGAGTAACGTTCTCTTTTTACAGATTTATATCGGAGATAAAGGCTCCGAGCTGATACACTAAAACCATACTCCAAATACTTCAATCTTATTTTTTCTGAAATAGTCCGACTATTATTTTCCTCATAATAAATGGCCATCTCAGGTTCTTCATCATGTTCGTATGCAATATCAAACGCCCCCAGCGTTCCCAGCCAACTGCCTTGGGTTCCGCTAAACATACGTTTATGAAGATAATATTTATTCATATTCTCAAGAAAAACCTCTACATTCCTAATCGAAATATCGCCTTTGCATTGAAAACTCATAAAAGATCGCCTCCCCTCCCCCATAAACCAATCATCAACTAACCTTTTATAGTAATCAGAAATATGTTTTTGTTCTAGACTAGACATTCTTGGATCAGGAGATGGCAAGGCAATCGTATTATTATTTTTTAGCGAAATCATTACCGCTACTGCCCGTTGCAGCATCTTAAACTCGAAAAGCAAACCAGCTCGAAGAAACAACAACGACAACCCTAGCTCAGATTTTTTCGCATACGTGTCAATATTTAGAGAATATTTTCCACATGAGATAATACCACGACTTACCAGCTCCCGATAAAACCCAAGAGGGGCTTCTTTATATTCTAATGCATAGCAGCATTCGACAAGACGATATCTAATGAGATAGGGTGTTGCTGATAATTCTAGATCTTGATCATTTACCAACTCTTCAACAGCTCTATCAATGAACTCACCCTGAACACCATTGTTCTCCGCAGCCGCATATAACATTGTAAGACTAAAATTACTCGCCGTTTGAGTACTCTTGTCATAAATAGTCCCTTCTTCAAAAAGCGTATTAGTATCGGACTGTTCAGAATACTCAGCCATGGCTGAAGAAAGTTTGCCATCTACAGATAGATAAATTTCCAGTGCCCCCAGCAGATAGTGCTTAGCTATCGCAGCCTGCTTTCCCGTCATTCCGACTTCTCGCAGCATATTGTTAATTTTGAGGATAATGCGGGGATACCACTCTGCAATAGGATCTTTGCAAACTTCACTCATCACTACTTGAGTGAAGTGAAGGGTATCGATCGCATCAAAAGCTGCTTTGTGGATAGGTGTTATCGCTGGCATTTTTAGTGTCAAAAAAAGTAGAACATAACTTGAAATTTTAGACACTAAAAAACTTCATTACAATCCCCTCCGTACACAAAAAAACACCGGTGTTTGGTAGCAAATCAAAAATATTAATCATTAAAAACAATGAGGTGACGTAATGACCTGTATTGCCCCATCGGTAAAAATTCTGCGCATCAGCGCACTTGTAAATAAAATTGGAATCAGCCGCTCAACAATCTACGACTGGCTAAATCCGAAGTCGCCACGCTATGACGCAACATTCCCTAAACAACGCCGCCTGGGAATGCAGTCTGTTGGCTGGATGGAATCCGAAATCGATAAATGGCTGGAGGAATGCTGCCCGCAGGTTTAAGGGATGATTTATTCCCCTGTATCAGTTGTGATGCCGTTTGGCATCACAACTGATAAGGATAACTTTCTTTTATTTTTTCTCTATGGAGAGCGCACAATGCAAAAGTATGATGATTTTCCTGTTGATCTGCTTCCAGTACTTATTAAAAGCACAATTTATGAAGTACACCAGATAACAAAGGCTCCTATACCTCTGATTGGTGCATCTGTTTTGGGTGCTATTTCCCTTGTTTGCCAAAGTCAGATTGATGTCATTCGTCCGGGCAATCTTCGTGGACCGGTCTCACTTTTTCTGTTGACGCTAGCAGGGTCTGGCGAGCGTAAAACTACTGTCGATAATCTGTTAATGGAGCCATTAAGACGTTTTGAAGAACAGCTGAACGAAGATTATTTGGAAAAATATAGTGACTATTTGATAGAACTAAATGCGGTAAAAACAGAGATCAAAGCCCTGAATACTGAGCTGAGGGCACAAGTTAGGCGTAAAGAAGACACACTGGAGATAAAAAAAGCGCTCAACACCGCGCATAAATCGCTCCCGGAGCCCCCTGTAAAATACAAAATGACATTCAATGACGCAACGCCAGCCGCAATTAAAGAATTTCTGTGTAAAGAACGCTGGAAATCGGTGGGTATTATGTCGGACGAGGCAGGAACGATATTCAACGGCCACACTCTGAACGATCTGCCTTTTATCAATAAAATGTGGGACGGCGGAAAATTTACCGTTGATCGAAAAAATGAGCCCGAGGCCACCATCCACGATGCCCGAATGACGCTGTCGCTGATGGTTCAACCGGAGATGTTCACCGCCTATCTGGAACGGCGGGGAGAACAGGCTAAGGGTGTGGGTTTCTTTGCCCGCAGCCTGATTTGTTTACCGACATCTACACAGGGCACCCGTCTGATCGAATCACCGGTTATCTCACGGGAATATCTGCCAGTATTCCATCGCCGCCTGATGGACATAGCTACTGAAAGTCTTGCCCATAACGGGCAAAGTCGCAAAGGTCTGACATTTTCTCCGGAAGCTGAAAATCTATGGATTGAATTTCATAATGACATAGAGAGCAGGATAGGTAGCGACGGTAATCTGGTCAGCGTCAGAGATTATGCATCTAAAGTTGCGGAAAACGTGGCCCGTGTTGCCGCGTTACTCCATCACTTTTGTGGTTTTGATAACAATATATCTACCGAAGTTGTTGACGCAGCAATCGCCATCATCAACTGGTACGGTAACCAATACACAGATCTTTTTGTTCATCCTGATGAATATCAGTCCTTTGAAAGGGATTTAAATGAGCTTTTTGCATGGATACAAAATGAATGCCGTAAGTCATATAGGTATATGTTTAGAAAAAACCGTATTTTACAATTAGGGCCAAACCGCCTAAGAAACAAGGAAAGAATAGATGAGTTACTCTCCGTACTAGTTGAACAGGAAAAGATTATCCTATTTCAGTTTGGGAAAACTTGGTTCATCCGTGAGAACCTAGCTGGTTCACTCATGGTTGCTTCACCGAACAGCTCTGTCTGGAGAAGCTAGCGTTGGCTGTGAGATGTCGTCTGCAATGAAGCCCGGCAGGATCACGCTCTCTCCTGCCTTATTGGAATTTTATAGATAAGACTAATATTCAGTTAATTACCAAACATATAGTAAAAAAAACTCAAATAAGAAAAATACAGACACATATCACCTTAACGACAACCAACAGAGGTTGTCGTTAAGGGGGTTATCTGGATATCAATATATTACGTCAGCTGTTTGATGAGATGTACGGCCTGGCCGTTGAAGGCACCGCTATTACTGACTCAGCAACCGAGCTGGCAGAGAACTACTTCGCTTCTTCTGAGAGCGCATTTAAAGCCGCAGAATCCTTAGTGGCCTGTGAATCTCTTAAAGCTTGTGGCTCGGGTTTTGCCTGTAGCCTTACTGGTGGTGCGCTATTGCCGCTGGCAGTGACCGCTGATGTCTGTTCTTCGCTGTTTATTCAGATGCGCTTGTGTGTAGCCGTGGCGGTTATTGGCGGGCATTCCACTGCTGACCCGCGAGTACGTTTACTCTGCTGGGGGGCGGTTGCCGGTGATGCCTGTGCTGATATTGCCAGTGGCATTCTCACTCGCCTGATGACCCAGGCATTGACCCTACCGGAAGCGGAAGGCGCGTTGCTGACTGTGGTGCGCAGTGAGTTGCTGATGAAAGGCGGAGGCCAGTTGACGAAAGAAGGTCTGCTGGTTCCGTTAGTGGGCGGGGTAATAAACGGCGGTGCTGCCTGGCTGGTCACCCGTCTGACAGGGCATCTCGCCATTCGTCTGTTTCTTTCACCACCAAATCCACCCTACACAGCATAATCTTCCGTATTTCATTTTCGGACATCACCTGTCCGGCTCTCTTAGAGTAACACACTGATTTTTCTGATACTTCGGCCACGTCCTTGCAGTCGGGTTTGTTATCGTTTTTGTCCTGACGATACAGACCTTAATGGAGGGGACATGGCCGTTTATCGCGAAGATACTGACCTGCGATTCCTGGGGGGTTGCGAGAATGAGGACCTGGATTTACTGGTCAGCCTCATTACCCATGACCCACGGGATAAAACCCTGCGCTGGACGGAAACGCTGTCCGGCAGCGACAACTACAAACGTTTTTACCCGGCGCACCGTAATTACTGGCAGGAGATTGCCGCTGAAATCCAGACCTTTGGTGCCAGCAGTATTGCCAGTGTGTTCAGGGGGGGAAAAGGCGTGTTGTACCGGGAGGTGTTATGCGATGTCTGTGAGCATACGGGTGTGAAATACCGGAAGGAGGAAACAACCGAGGCCATTGAGCTTTCCCTGCTGCTGGCGTTACTTGAAAAAAGTCTCAGCGAGATGTCAGCCGAAGAGTTGCAGGAGTTTGCTGACAGTATGGGCACTGAGCTGACCGTACCGACAGCACCGCTGATTTTAATGGCTATACGGACTGCCGTCCGGGCCTCGGGCTTTGCAGCCTATCGCCTATCAGTAGTGATGCTCAGTACGCTGGCACGAGTGGTACTTGGGCGTTCTCTGCCGATGGTGGCCTATCTGACACTGAGCCGCTCCATCGCCGTCCTGGCGGGACCGGTTGGTATGGCACTGAGCACTGGCTGGCTGGTTGTTGATATGGCAGGCCCAGCCCGACGTGTCACGGTTCCGGCCTGCCTGCTGGTCGCCTGTCTACGTCAAAAGTATCTGCACCACTCACAGTAACCAAACGGAAATCCTTCACTATGTCTGCGGAAGAAAAACAACACGATCGCATGGCATCACGGCTGGCGATCATCATCAGTCGCCTGCTGATGGGGGAACAATTATCGGTACAGGCGTTGTCTCTGGAGTTTCAGATCTCTGAACGTACCCTTCGTCGGGACTTTCGAGAGCGTCTAAGTTGTCTGGAACTGACATACCGACAGGGAAACTGGTCACTGGCCCAGCCGCTTTCCGGCATTCACACCAACAGAGCGATCCTTCACTTTGCCCGTGCCACCAGCATAGAGCAGTTGTTTCCGGCAATGGATAACAAACTGATAGCGGTGCTGACCGACAGCAGCATCCCGTCGCCCTATATCGTCTGGCTTTCGCCTCCAGGGCGTAAACCGACACCCTTTGGTGGTTTCTGGCGCATTACACAGGCGATCCTCGACCGTACTTTACTGGACTTGACTGTGGATATAGAACAGTACCGCTGGTTCGCCCCCTATCGTCTGATTTATTTCGAAAACAGCTGGTATCTGCTGGGCGAATACCAGCAGCAGGCTTATGTCTTTCGCTTGGAAAGCATAGCAGATGTCTGTCTGACGAAAAGGCAATTTCTGCGCAGGCGGCAGATTGATGCGCTGACGACCGATCCACATTTTATTCGTTCTTTACCCCACTTTCAGTACTTGCGAAAAGTACTGGCTGATACTGCAACAGAAGGAAAACCATGAAAAAAATACTTTTACTGATGCTTCTAGCCTCCACACAGGCTGATGCAACCGTAAACCAGTGGACCAGAACCTGGGTTCAGGGTGTCACGGAATACCGCATACAGGGGAAAGATGGCGCTGAACTGCTGATGACCTGTTCACCGGATGACAATGCGTTCGTGCAGTACACCGCACCTGATGGCAAAACGCTTACCAGCGGCAATGATAATGGGCGCAGCGTTCAGGCACAGGTCAACAGCGGCGATACGTTCCTGATTAACGACACGTTTTCTGATGCCGGTGGCAGTAACTTCGAAGCCTTCTGGGATGCTGTCAGAAAATCCCATCGTATACATATAACGGCGACCGGGCTGACCTCCGCCACCTTCACCTTCAGCAATGCCGCAAAGATTCTGCCTGAGTTTGATAAGTCAGGATGTCTGACCCGCATGTGAGCCTTTATTGCTTCAACAAAAATAAGGAAAAAATAATGAAAACAACAATGAGTGCCCTTGCCGTGGCACTGATGATTTCACCTCTACTGCACGCCGCAGAGGCCCCGATCAGGATTGGTCTTGAGCAGGTTAAAAATCCGTATTACCCGAATCTACATCAGCAGCGTGTTCATGTTCAGTCGCTGACTGATAGCGTCACCATTAAGGATATTGTCATTAACCGAGGTAATTGCCCTATTCAGAAGATGCCCACAGTCTACGCAGGTAGCAAGCCTGTATCACTGGTACCTTCAACATTGCCTTACGGGAAAGAGATTGCCGTCTACATTAAAGGCCCATGCAGTGTGGCGGAGATTAACGTCATCACCAGTCAGGGGGACTGGCTGATGAAATACTAGTTTCGATTGAAAAATATCTGGTCTGACAATCAGTTGTCAGACCCTGTTGTGCTATCAATCGTAATATCAAAGAAATCAGGTATTAATACTGCGTATTAATAGCCATTATAAACCCCTCCCCCGTAAGGCCCCTCCCCTTATGAAGGATTCGCCATACTATATATCTCATTATTTCATTGTGTTAGCGCCCTGCCACTGCTTGTCTAACTGCTTTGTGCCAGAGGTCGACGTTGCTAACATTGAAGCCTGTTAATCTATGGGGTTCAGGTCATAGAGAAAAGAATAAAGCACCTGACCCCGAAAGCCAGACAGGATATGGTCTTGTATGATTTACCCCCGATTAAAGATATAAAAGAGCACCGAGCGATTTTTCCATGTGTTTATTAATTATTTAAATCCCTTTATTTTATCCCACTCGGCCTTGCTAATTTTCTGAATATTTATTTTGAATCTTTTGATGACTTCCATTATTTTATCAAAGTCATGGTAATCACCAGGCATAAATTCATTGGAAATTTTAGCGTAGTCATTTAATGCGATTATCACTGCATCAGATTCATGCTCGTTAGGATTAAGTAACATCTCTATTTTTGCTTTAAGAAACGTCAAATCGCTCTTGGTATTCGTAGCCTCCATTCGAATCTCACGATAATATGCGTCATCTTTTTGATCGTTTTTTTCAAATTCGTTCGTTATAAGTATTTGTAAGTTATTTAATTTATTAGCGACGGATATGTACTTGGCTGCACTATCTCTTAGCTCATTAATCCATGCTTGCCTGCTTGATGATATAAGTTGGGCTCTGAGTTGTTCTTTAGCATGTTCAGCATGCCCGTCCCGATCATCTTTCATAGTTTTCGCACTATTTGAAATCGCATAATATGAGATTGCTGCCGGGATAGTTGCCCCAATAATCGCCCCCAGAATACTGGCAAAAACTGTGTCCCAACCGAAACCAGAATCTACGACTACAGTCGGTAATTTACCCAAGGTTAAAATACCTGAATCTAAAAAATTTGAATTACTTAATGGAAACGGAATACCTAGCCAAGTCATAAATTTCTCCTTTGTGAAGGAATTATCATATCAGCAGATTAGAACGTTTAGCTAGAAATCTATAATGTTCAAGCCTTCTCGCATAATCTGCCCTGAGGAATATAGGAACTAAAAAAGCATGATGATGGTTTCGCCTGACAAGCTTCTGGTCAGTGTCCAAGAGTAACTTATACATTAGAATTTTGCTGAAATCACCCCATCACCTTGGCAGGCACATCATTAAATGCATTACGGGGGAAAACTATGGATAGCATCAGCTCATCGCTCAGAGCATACATTAGCTAGCCGTTGCCTCCATCAACAACACAGAGTTTTCCCCAATCACTCCAGCAACATCAAATCCATGCAGAAAGGCCGCACTTCTTACCGGAAGTGCGGCCTTTCTGCATTTATGCCATTAATCACAAAGGAGTTTTATCATGAAATTAGCCAGCCGCTTTGGCCGAGTTAACCAGATTCGCCGCGATCGTCCACTGACAAATGACGAGTTGATGGCCCATGTACCCAGTGTATTTGGTAACGACAAGCATGAATCCCGCTCGGACCGCTACACCTACATTCCGACCATCACACTGCTTGATAGCCTGAAGCAGGAAGGCTTTCAGCCATTCTTTGCCTGCCAGACCCGAGTGCGCGATCAGAGCAAGCGCGGGCACACTAAACACATGCTGCGCCTGCGCCGTGAGGGGCAAATCACCGGTAAGCAGGTGCCGGAAATCATTCTGCTTAACAGCCATGACGGCTCCAGCTCATACCAGATGTTGCCGGGGCTATTTCGTGCAGTCTGCCAGAACGGGCTAATTTGCGGTGAGAGCTTTGGTGAGGTACGTGTGCCGCATAAAGGCAACGTGGTGGAGAAAGTCATTGAAGGGGCTTACGAAGTGCTCGGGATTTTTGACCGGGTGGAAGATAAGCGCGATGCCATGCAGTCGCTTTTGTTACCGCCACCAGCACAACATGCTATGGCGAAAGCGGCATTAACCTATCGCTTTGGTGAAGAGCATCAGCCGGTGACGGAATCGCAGATCCTTTCCCCGCGTCGCTGGCAGGATGAGAGCAACGACCTGTGGACCACTTACCAGCGCATTCAGGAGAACTTGATAAAAGGCGGACTGTCGGGACGAACGACGAAAGGTCAGCGTGCTCAAACCCGCGCTGTCAAAGGGATCGACGGAGATGTAAAGCTCAATCGAGCTCTGTGGGTGATGGCTGAAAATATGCTTCAACTCGCTTCATAAACGACTTTTACTATTACCTGTAAGGCCCTGTCATGTCAGAGATAAATCTACCTCCGGATCTTCCGATAACTGAAGCGCGCACCATTCGTCGCGCTCTCCGCTTACTGGAAAAATATCAGCGCCAGCCTGGCGAACAATTTAATTCCACTACCTTCACCAAAACCTGGCTGCAACTGCGTCTTGCCCTGCAGGAGCGCGAAGTTTTTCTTGTTTTATATCTCGATAATCATAACCGTCTTCTGGAATGCGAGACGCTCTTTACGGGCACGATTAACCATACCGAAGTCCATCCACGCGAAGTGGTGAAACTGGCACTACGCCATAACGCTGCCGCTGTGATTCTGGCCCATAACCATCCATCCGGAGAGACAGAACCGAGTAAACAGGATCGAAACATCACTCAACATCTGGTGAACGCGCTGGCTATGGTAGAGGTGCGGGTGCTGGACCATCTTATTGTTGGCATCGATGTGCTTTCTTTTGCTGAACGTGGCTGGCTATGAGGCTAACCATGAAAATCATCGATAAAAAGGCCGCGATGGCGATTCAGCGACAGCATCCGGATTCCCGGATCTTTCGCTACTGCACGGGCAAATACCAGTGGCACGGCAGCGCCAGTCATTATACCGGTCAGGATGTCGCGGAGATTTCCGGTGTGCTGGCGGTTTACGCAGAACGCCGTCGTGACAACCACGGTCCGTATACACGCCTGATGTGCATTACCACCAACTGACATTTAATAAGGAGTAGAAAAATGCAAAATTCATGGGGACTGAAGCGCGACATCTCGCCGTGCTTCGGTGCAAGGCTTGTGCAGGAAGGCTGTCGCCTGCATTTTCTGGCGGACCGTGCAGGTATTAGTGGTACGTTTAACGAGGAGGAGGCACTGCGTCTGGATCAGGCATTTCCGCTAGTGATGAAACAGCTTGAATTGATGCTGACAACCGGTGAACTGAATCCGCGCCATCAGCATTGCGTCACGTTGCATCATAACGGACTCACCTGCGAGGCCGATACTCTCGGCTCTCACGGCTATGTTTACATCGTTATTTATTCTCAGGCATCTGCAACCAGGTAACACCTTCTCTTCTTTTATCAGGACTCAATTCATGCACATTGCATCCGTACCGGCCACGGTGCCGGTTTCGTCGCGCCTGTCGCCAGTACAAGTGTGGCAGCAACTGTTAGCGTATCTGCTGGAACACCATTACGGCTTGGCACTTAACGACACGCCATTCCACGACGACGCGACCATTCAGGAACATATCGAGGCGGGGATAACTCTAGCCGATGCGGTGAATTTTCTGGTCGAAAAGTACGAACTGGTTCGTATCGATCGGAAGGGATTTTCATGGCAAGAACAGACCCCCTTTATTACCGCAATGGATATTCTGCGTGCCAAAAAGAGCATTGGGCTGTTGCCCAGATCTTAAATTATTCTAAGTACATGCTGCTCAGTGTTGCTATTTCCGCTACAGTAGCGGAAATAGCAACGGCATCGCATCTGACATTTGAAAAAATTCAACCAGCATTGATAATAATTCTCATTTCACCATGAGCTAAGATCGAAGCTTTATGAGCCCCTAAGTGTTGCAAACCGATCTCTCATTTCTCACAAAAAGAAGACTGTAAAAATTTTAGGCACCTTCTTAGGCACCATCGGAAAATTGAATTAGAAGTTAACATAATAAATTCATTGAATTACAAACCCAATTCAGACTCCGCCAGCCCACTTTTGATAGGACTGCAACCGGACAGCGGCAATAAAAACAGCCACTTACGGACACTGACCAGACAGTGCGCAGACTGAGAAAAGACAAAAAAATGCACGTGAAATGCACGTGCACTTTAAAAGAACCCCAGATCTCACGGTCTGGGGTTTTTCTATTTGTAACTAAGGGTAACAAAAACACATCCCCTTTCGTGCTCCGCTCGCCTTGACACTGTTTATTTTTACAGTAAAAATACTGTATACAACCACAGTGGTTTTCCGGAGGCTTTTATGTTCGTTGAACTGGTTTATGACAAGCGAAATGTAGAGGGACTTGAAGGGGCCAGAGAGATTATCCTGGCAGAGCTGACGAAGCGAGTGCACCAGATCTTCCCTGATGCCGAAGTGAGGGTGAAGCCGATGCAGGCGAACGGCTTGAATAGCGATGCCAGCAAAAGCGATCGGGAAAAGCTGAACCGCATGCTGGAGGAAATGTTTGAAGACGCAAATATGTGGCTGGTGAATGATTAGCAAAGCCCGTGTTCGCTTCGTGCATACCTTCAACTACGCAGACATGCACCACTACCCATCGTACTTTTCCGATATTGAACGGCACTTCATCTTAGTGGCGTTAAATAATAAGCACTTTTACTACTCACTGTTTTTGCGGTCACTCCAATAGATGCCCTTTTCAGTGCCGCATTAAATGCAACTAACGTTACCGGTCTTGGAGTTGTCTTGGTACGATGTGAATGGCTCTGAAACAAAAACACATCTTCAGGATACTTCTCCCTGCGGGAGTGGAGAATTCTTTTAACTCCTGGCTTAAGAGCAATGCATCTTTCCCTCAGTCCTTTTGTGGCTGAAAGAACAAGAATATCATGGCTCACATCATCAAACTTTGCCCCAAGAAGCTGTCCGGGCTTAGCCTGACTCAGATACAACATTGCCCAGAGATCTGACCATGTATCAGAAATATTCTCAAGATTCCGCTTGATAGCAATAAATTCAACTACGGTAAGCCCCCACACATCTCTCATCATTCCTTTCAGTAGATCCTCTTGTTACATGAAGCTTATGTACAAACAGAATCTTCATGGTTGTAACATTCAATATTCGAATTACCGAACAGTGCCCAGCAACCGTAGCTCATTTTTACATATGGCTGTCCGAAACATCAAACATCCTGCTCTCATACTAAGAATTTTTTGTTCTGAACGTTTGCAGTTCCGTATTGTCTAAATGAAAAGTTCATAAAAAAGGTTCAACATGGCAACGTTTATAATCGCAAGTACCGTAGTTGTTGCTCTTGGCTTGATAGTATTGAGCCTGATCAAAATTGGCATAAGCACATCGAATAACCCGGATGAATTTTAATGTGTTGAAGTTCGTGTAACGTCTTTATTTACTAGGAATTTTTTATATAGAGTACAAACGGCCACATCGTAAATGATCGCCACCTGCTTCCGATCCACTCCGTTTGCGATCAACCTGCCAGCCTGAGCCCATTGCTCAGGTGTCAATTTTGGCCGCCTCCCACCGATTCGCCCTTTCTCACGGGCTGCGGCCAACCCAGCCCGAGTGCGCTCCACTATCAACTCCCTCTCCATTTCAGCCAGAGCTGACATGATATGAAAGATGAAGCGGCCCATCGGGCTTGATGTATCAATGCTGTCCGTGAGGCTCTTGAAGTGGATGCCACGCTGACGTAGTTCATCCACCAGCAGCACCAAATTACGCATGCTACGACCAAGACGATCCAGCTTCCAGACCAATGACGAATCGGAAGGCGTTAAAGTCACCCGTCTGAACGTCGGGCAATACCTTATCGAAGGATGTCAGGCACTCAATTCGGATGCGGCGTGGGGCGGCATGGATGGAGGTTTTGACATCCCTACCGACCGCAACAAGCAACCGCTCATCTGGCTGGATTATGAGGTTAACGCTGACGGTTCGGTGCTGGTGAAGACTTATCACCGCACGCATCCTGACGCGCCAGCGTTCGCCAAGAATGAACTGGATGGCCTGAGCGATGGCGATCCTGTCGATATCCCGGCTGATCAGTTCGTCAGCGTTCGTGTTGAGATGCCGCAAAACAGCATCTGGAATCAACGCGCAGCTACGGTTGAAATACCTGATTCATCCGCTGGTTAAACAGGGAATCTTCAGGCATATCCAGGCGAACATCGATCCAGCTATTCGCCGGTACGTCCATCGGTTCACCTTTGGTTTTAATGATCTCACCTTCATCGCTCAACATGTATTTGCGCTTAAACAGTCGAATCGTCAGGCCGCCGCTTTCGGCTTGCTCTGCCTCAACGACACCTAGCTCCCCCATACCACCAGGATCCATAGGTGGTAAGAGTTGCCAGCCAGAAGAAGCCAGGCCTGCTGAACCGGTAAGCGTATAAACACCTACATCAAGACGAGAAATGCTGATTCCTTCAGCTTCTGCATTCGCCGTACCGCAGCCGCACCAGATAAAGCCCTCTTCGTCCAGATCCATTCGCTGGTTATCCGTCTGTGATTTAACGATGCGGGCTACCGGGGAAGCGGCTTTTAGCGTGCCATCAGAGGATTTGGTAGTATTTTTATCGGTGTAAGGAGTGTATACCTGCAAACTGGCGCCATCAGTGGTTCCTGAGGATATTTTGATTCCTTGTCCTCTCTGCCCAACACAAATGTTGAAAAAGCTATCGAATGACTGGGTGTATAGGCAGGGGCCACCAGCCCAGGTGTGACCAGTATCTGCATTATTACGCCAGAATTCAGTTACGCTTGCGGCAGACCTCAGATACCCGACAACTTGCGTATCAGTCCAGGTTCTAACAACCCCTTTGCCTCCTAAACCAAAATCCCCTTCAGATATCATTTTCCCAGAAGAGCTGTATGCATCGCGCGTAGCGCTACTTCCCAAACCGAGGTTTGAGCGAGCGCTTTCTGCAGTTGTTGCCCCGGTCCCGCCCTGGTTGACAGGAACAGCTCCGTTCGTTTTTGTGGCAACCGTATTAACCATGTACTGCCATGACGGACCGGTGAATGAAGAACCGTCCGGGAGCGTAACGGTTATATTGCCCGATGCACTGAATAACCGCTGCCAGTTCTGTTTGTCATAGTTCAGGCCACGCAGGGCTTCTGCGCTTTGTGCCACCAGCGCAGCAGTAACAAGGTTCATCGCAACGCGCGGCACGGCATACCATGCAGCGCCGCCCTGTGTCGGTCCGGTATAGTTACTGACCAGCGTCAGGGAGGTATTACTATTCAGGGTTTTGATGGCGAGCGTGTAGGGAATACCGCCGACGGTCACAACAATAAAATCGCCGGCGCCCAGCTCGGTGGTAAAGGCGGTGCCACTGCCGGTGACTGCTGCTGAGTTATTGGTCAGTGTCAGTGTTCCTGCGGACATAGATGCTCCTTGAGGCAATAAAAAACCCCGCCGTAGCGAGGTTGGTTTTAAGGTTGAAAGGGGTTTAAACGTACATGTCGGGGATTACGGGAAGAGAGATAGGAGTTACCCCGGCGTTTGCCAGCTGTCTGTCTGCCCAGCCGACATACACTCCCCTTCCGGCACGGAGAGTGCCGTTCTGCATGACCAGTCCATAGTGATAGTGATAAATGCGGCCGCCGCCGAAACTGGGTACCCTCAGACCAAAACGGCCAACCGGCACATATCCGCCACCGGGTACGGTCTGAGCCGTGGCAGATGGCACAAAATTTATGCCGAGGTAAACAAACGGCCGTCTTGCGGTTGAAAATGTACACTGGCCTGCTGCGTTATAAATATTGAAGCCAGGGTTCGCGGCCACGGGCGTAACGCCACCAGCAAAAATAATCACATCGACGGTACCGCTCATCGGCTGATCATCGATATTGGATCCATCGTTGAGAAACAGCAGCCGGTTCCCGTCATAGTCGAGTGTGTAAGGACTGTCCCACTTACAGCAGACCAGGTATTTGCTGCGATCAAACCCGGCTATAGTGGGAGTGACCCAACCTGAGGTACCGATGGTAACCCTGGCCTTGTAAATGCAGTAACCCACTCTTGACGCCGTTGTGATCGCAGTAAAATCGGTGCTGTTCTGAACGAGAAGGCCAACGTTTGAGTTCTGGCTTACGGGCAGTATCTGCCACAGAGTGCCGGAGAACGCCACGCGCTGTGGGTTGGGGAATCCGGGGTTTGAATTGCCGCTCCAGTTTTGCGTGACGTTCGCGCCGGAAATACTGACACTGTCCAGTTTGAATATCCCCTCGTCGCTGATTACCGTCTGGGTGGGAATGAAAATGACATTCGAACCCGAAACGTAACCCTCGACCGTCGCGGTATTAACTTTCCCGATACCGCCGGAAATCGCCCCGCCATAAGTGGGGCAGCGTAATCCGGCGGTGATTTCCATCGGCTTACCGCCATCATTGAGATCGATTAAAAGTCCTGAAGGCATAAATCACCATGAGCCAACGACGATACGGCCACCGCCGGGGATGTTGACGGTAATACCGTTATTGTTAATAACGACCGTGTTATTGGTCCCGTTGAACGCAAAATTACCGCTGTCTGCATAGAGTTTGCCGTGGAATTCACAGTCGCCGTTCTTGTCGATGTTCCAGCCCCGAACTCCGGCTGCGAAGTTTGTCGAGCGGATATAACTGCCGATTTTCGCATTGGTGATACTGCCGTCCTGGATCATCGCGTCACGGATAAAGACCTGTCCGTTATAGACAAAGAAGGCGGCCTCATAGTTGCCGGGATCGCTTCCTGAGTAGATGCCGAACTGGTCAGCAGCGAATACAACCGTGGATTTGTAAGAACCACCTGAAGGCTCAATGGACATTCCAAATCCGGTGTTGTACTTCACGCCGTTACGGATAATGCCAAGGTTCAGGGTATATGAAGCCTTGCCTGTACCGTTGCTCGTCACCTCGGCGTTCATTTTCTGGTTAACCGCCGTCGTCAGGTCTCCAACCTCTGCCTGAACATACGTATCGAGGGAAGCGATAGCTTTCGTGTTATCACTGATGGCCGTTTGCTGTTCGAGGATTTGCGAGTTAACACTTTCGAACTGAGACTTAACACTGGTGGTGAGCTGGGCAAGCGCCTTGTCTACCGTGGCGATCGTTGTCCTGACCGTCATGATTTCGGCATTTACTTCGCCCAGCTGCTGGAACTGGCGTTCCACCGTGCCGTTATTGGCCAGCGCGTTTTGCAGAATACCTTCAAGGTTGGTATCAATGCCCTTCTCCACGTTTTTCATGGCGTCAGAATTCCTGACAGACTCGTCAATGACGTCAATCAGGCCCGACGTATCGGTCTGGCACAGCGCGGCCACTTCAACAAACGCAGATGTACCAAACGCGTTGATCGTGCGGACATACCAGTAATAAGTGTGCCCGTTCTTCAGGTTATGGCTGCTCCATGTGGTGCCGATCCCGGCACGCGTTGCCCTTCCTTCAACCGTTGACGTGCTGGTATTCGGCAGCTTGGTTTCGCCGGACGTCCAGAAATCAAACTGCGTTGATACGTTCGTCACTGCTGCAAGGCGCGGGTACAGAGTGATGGCAAAATAGCTTTGCTCAATATCGACCCGTGACGGCGCTGGCGGGGCCTGAATACTGAATTCAAGATATGCCTCCGGCGACTCTGCCCCCATCTGGTTTACCGCAGTGACGTGAGCCGTGTAGGTAGACTGGACAAGCCCTGTCAGGCGGGTGAAGGAACCCGGAACCTGAACAGAGAGCACCGTCTGACCCGCCTTGCGGATCACAACCTTGTTGTATACAAACTGCCCGATGTTCTGCCAGGACAGCACGCCCTGAACCACCTGACCAATTTCCTCGACGGTGTATTTCAGGTTCTGCGGCTGCGCCACTCCACCAGATGGCAGCTGCGTGAACGGCGGCCGCTCAATTGGCTTGCCTATCGCATCACCCCAGACATCAGCAGTCTCCTGTTTCAGGGTGATCTGCACCCCGTTCTGCACACCGAACCGCCAGTCGGTCACGCGCATTTCGACATTAATGATTCCGAGCGACGGGAAATTCACCTTCACGTACATGCCAGGACGGTAGCGATAGCCGCTCAGGTTCAGTGTGAGATTCATCGTGCGTGAAATGCGGGTGCGCTTCAGCTTGATGTCTGCCAGGCGCTGGGCCTGAAACTCACTGGTGACAAAACGAAGCTTCAGGTCCTGTGAAATCTCAACGCCATCTTCAGCAACCCATTCGCTGACAGACACCGCCGGGAAATCAGCCTCGGCGTAGGTCTGCTTAGGATCGATAAAGGTACCGTTAATGGTGTTGACGCGCTCAGACTGCGATACTTCCGGCATGATTTCGATATCGCCGGCCAGCTGACTTTCGGTGATCACTTCGGTTGCAGGGCCATAATACGCACCAACCAGAATGCCGTGCTTACCCGCAATGTATGTTGGCTCGCCAGCTCCGGCAGCCAGCATCGCCTCAAGAATGCTGGCCTTGTTTTCGTTCAGGTCGAACTCACCGTTTAAGGTGTAACGTTTTTCCGTGGTTCCGTCGCCGTTCGTTACCGTCTCGTCGCAAATGTTGGCGGCTTCCTGAAACTGATCCCAGTTGATATCCGCATCCGGCACCTTCAGGTAATTTCGGTAATAGTCCAGCACGCAGAGCGCAAGGTTGTTGCTGTATTCCGTGCGGCCGGTGCGCGGGTCATAGACCTTGCGCCCCGTTTTCTCGACCTTGATGTTAGGAATGCCTGAGGGGAATTTTTCAGCGTTAAACTTCAGCGACACACGTAGCCAGGAAATGCCCTTGCCGATCATGTCCTCTTTCCAGGACGGGCAGTTCTGAAGCATAAACGGATCGGCAGTCTGGCGGTCGTTATGTACTTCGTAGGTGGCGTTATCTGGGTACGAACCAATATCGTCATCACCGAGATAGATGGTTCCCACACCGGAGAGTGGGTGTCCCGCCAGGGTGATAGCCAGGTGAAGCCATTCGCCATCAGTCTGATCGCCCTTTTCCTCTTCGGAGAAGAAAAGCGTACCTGCCGATACCGTCCGGCCATATACCACTGTTTTCGGGCTGGCGGCCGCGCGCAGGACCTGCTTTCTTTCGGAGGTATCACGATAAGCACCAATAGAGGGCTTCTTCGTCAGCATCTGCGTTGCCACCTGTGCAGCAATCGTGATCGCCATTGCAACGGCATAAGCTCCATTAGCTGCAGCTGCACCAGCGGCAACGGTGGCGATAATCGGAATAGCAGCAGGCATCAGCGAACCCTCCAGACGCTCAGTGGCTTAATCCTCAGGCAAACCAGCCCTTCCTTCCCCGGCACCCACACGGCGCCGCCGTAAATTACTCCTGCGCATCGGGTGCCGGCATTCTCTACAACCGCGATATCGCCGCGCTGGGCCATCTTCACAGGAACCTCGTCGAGGTACTTCGCCAGCACTTTCTCCAGCGAGCCGCCGCCGCGCAGCAACGCTTTTTTCGCACCCGTTTCGCTGTCATACGTCCCGCGCCAGCCGTCGGCAAAATTATCCCCGGTCATCGCTTCAGCGCAGTCAGCTGCGAACAGGCAGCAGTCATGTTCGCCCCATAAAAAAGGCCGCTTTTCAGCGGCCCTTATCACGGCGATTAATCTGTTATGCCAGTCTGGATGCTTCATGCTTCCTCACGAATAGGTAAATCCTGGCGCATCTTTTTTACTGCCCCAGTAAATTGAACGTTCTGCCATTTGAGCGACGTAGCGAAATATACGGTCGCCCGGCTGGGCTGCCTGGTGGGATTCATCGGTATAGCGATCCGGGAAAGGTCGCTGCCAGTCCTCAAAAATATTACTGACGGTGTACTGCAGGGCGTTGGTATCTCCTGATGTCGCTCCGGTACCGGATACCCGGCCCTTAAAAATCAGGTCCGCCACCTGAACCACACCATTGTCGTCCATCGCCACCAGATACAGCTCAGCAGGCTTGCCCACGCAACGCTCGTTAAGCGTTTTGGCAAAAAGGGACATGTCCAGGCCGGACAAAGTCATTTTCAGTTGCGTCGGGCTTGTCGTGTTGGTTTCGCTCACGTCATCAATAGCGCCCAGCGTTCCCATGCCGTAATAGACAAATCCACCCAGCACCAGTGTTCCGGTGCCGGAGTGAACGTAAGCCGTGCCGGACTCAAACTGGACATTTGCCGCCAGCACTGCAGTAACCCTGTCGCGGGAAAGCCAGGTGATCATCGAATCAGAAAATGGGGAATACAGCATTAAAACGCCTCCTCAAACTCCAGTGTGTAGCTGGTAAAAACGCCCGGAATACGGTTCCCCGCGCCCTGCTGGTTATCCTTCAGCTTAAAAATACCGTAGGGGTTAGCCACCTCAATTTTGCCGTTAACCGGCGGCGAGGTACGCAGCATCGGTGCAATCGGAATGATTGCGGTACCAGTTGATGTGCTGGTCACATCAGCCGTAACCATTTTCAACTCATCGTTAACGGTGAGGTAATCCCCGGTGCGCAGCACAAGCTTGCCGGGCGTCCAGCCCTTGCTGCTCAGCTGCATGCCAGTCTGGTTAGCGTCCTGAACAACCGGATTCCCGGCTGGCGCTCTGCCATCCCGGCCCCAGTCACGAATTTTTACCCTTCCATATTCACCATCGAGCGAGGCCACCAGCGCATCTATACGCCGGGATTTTTCATCGGTGAGATTGTTAAACGTCAGGGAGCAAATCCAGCGGGTACCGGGAAAGCGAACTGTCTGAGAAGCGCCGTTAAAGGGGGAACGAAAGGTTTTGGTATTACTTTCCGGCCGCCACGTCAGCGACGCCGGACATACATCTGCAGGCCATTCAAGCGCAGCCATAGTTACTCCTTACTTAAACGTTTAGCATTCTCCTGGCCGGTCCATTCGTCTGGAAATCCTTTAACGTTTCCTGCCTCGCCAGCTTCGCACCGTCTCTTGCTCCCCGTGCTGCCGCTTCTTCCATTGCCTGTTTAAGCGCGGCGTCGCCATTACCGGAAATGGTGAAATGCTGGGTAATATTTATTTCACCACTTCCCGCTGGTGAGGTTTGCGCCCCGGTTACCCGAACACCGAGCGAACCATCCGCAGAGCGTGTGAGTGGCATGATGGCTTCCGGGCCAGCCTCCCCCATCAGCCCAGCGCCTTTCGCAAAAGCAAAGTATGTCGGTGATCTGACAATGCTGTTACTGTAAGCACTGAGGCTGGCGGAAGCGTAAGCGCCCCCCTTAGCGTTGAGCTGAAGACCTGATGCCGCAGAGTTGTAAGAATCTGACGGTGTGGACCCGCCAGCAGAGCCGCCAAACAATCCGCCCAGGAATCCACCACCGCCCATAGAAGACTGCAGCGAATTGACGATCATCGCGTTAAGGATAATTTTCTGCATGGATGCCAGTACCGATTTTGACCAGTCCTCCCAGTCAACTTTGTTACCAGCCAGCGCTTCAGAAATATTCCCCACCAGCCCAGACATGGTATTATTCACCAGGTCTGCTGACTGCGATGCATAATCGGAAGCAGTATCTGCCCAGTTAGCAAAGCCCTCCCGCATCCCAGCCGTCCAGTCACTTCTTTGGGCATCAGACGCAGCATAGAAACCCTCCTGATCGCGTAGGCGTTCATCGAGATAACGTTTATTCAGTGCCAGAGCTTCCTGATAAAACGCTTCATCAATATCACCTGCCTGCCGTTGCCGAAGCAGATCAGTGTTCTTCTCTTCAAATTCCTTTCGGATATTGAATTGCTCTTGAAGCCTTTCACGAAACCGAGAACCCTGACCATAACCAATCAGTTGGGCTTCGTTAGCTGCACGTGAGCTAGCGTTGCTGTCTGCGAGATTTGCCTCGTAATTACGGAGTTGCTCACGAATTTTCTGCTGATCAATAAGCGCGGCATTCTGCAACAGGGTCTTTTTCTGGGCTTCTGTCAGAGAAGCAAGTTCGCCCTGACTAACCTGGTATTTAACCTTCGCCAGTTCAGTATTCTGGCCTTGCAGGGCAATCTGCTCTTTTTGCTGCTTTATAAGGCGCTTATAGACATCCTCTGTTTTCTCGCCTTCGGTTTTACCGCCCTTCGCCTTCGGTTTGTTGGCCTCAGTGTTCCGCCATTCCGCCAGGCCGTTATTAATCAACTCCTGACGGCCTGTCTGGAATTGAGGATCACTGGTTAATCCCAGATCATCAGCGGCATAACTCAGCCGTAAACGCTCTTTGTCCTCACCCTTCAGGCGTGACAACTCCAGATCCCGGCGGCTCTTTTCGAGGGCATCGGTTTGCTTTTTGTCGAGGTCAGCCTGAGGAAGTCTGAGTGGAACGTTAGCCAACCCCTGACGGGCAATAAGGAGTTGATTGCCCAGCCCCAACAGGCGGTTGAAATCAGTATGCTGACCATTCATCATGATCATCGACTGATAAACCACATTCTGTCGCCATGCTTGTTCGCGTATTAAATCATTACGACGCCGCTCAATTTCTTCGAGAGCCTGCTGAATGCCGCGAGATTTATCTCGCATGTCATTCAATTTTCCTTCTTCAACAGCGAGTTGATCAGTAACTATCGCGATAGCCCTTAAAATATTTGCATCGTTCTCACTGGTAATCCCCGGCTTACCTCGGGAGGCATTAAGATCGTCAATTTGATACTTTAGATCGCCAACCTTCCTGGCTTGTTCATCAATCAGACGATTTTGCTCGACAAGGGCTCCAACAGTCTTACCACGGTTGTCATCTGTTTCCGATAAGGACATGCGAGATGTTTTTTCTCTAATCTCGTCAATTTGACTGGCATACTCCTGTGCAGAGCGACGGGCCTGCTCCTGATTCTGATACATCGCATACCAGGCACCAGCACCTAACATTACCAAGCCAGGAACTCCACCGATGAGACCAAGTGCACCACTCATGAGCCGAGTGCCGACGGATGTCACGCTATTGAGATTGCTTTGAGCCGAAACACGGTTTGCAAGGTTCCGGTTTAAGGCAGCCTGAGCTGAAGCCAAACGCCTTTCAGCGACAGCCTGAGCGTCGGCATTTTTAGCTGCTACCAGCCCTGCCTGTGCACGCTCAAGTGCAGTTCTGGCCCTGACTTTTTCCGTAGCTGTACCACTGGCAAGAGCGGTAGTCAGTCTGGTATGGGCAGCAGTGACTTTTGCTTCAGCTGCCGCGACTTTCTCTTGCTGAGCCGCCTGAACATCTGCACTTCTTGAACTCTGTACTGCTTGCTGAGCCCGATAAACTTCAGCCCTGGAAGCCGCAACAGCGGACTGAGCCGCTTTGTCCTGCGCGACAGCAAGAGCAACCTCTGACTTAGCGGCGGATATTAGTGCACCAGTTGCACTCGTGGCACTGGTTACAACTCCGCTGAGATATCTTGCCAACCCAACGCCAACAAGCGCACCAGCTACTGTTGTTATTGTGGACATATTGTCAGCAACTTCACTGAGCGCACCGCTCACTGCTGATGAGGTAAAAGAATCAAGCGTCTGTGCGACATTATCCAGTCCACCAGATAACGCATCGGTAGCACCAGTAGCCTGGTTGACACCACCAACCCAGGCCATGAATGAGTTAGTGACTTTTTGCAGGGAGCCGGAAACAGTTTGCGGCATGTTGGCAAATTCGCCCTGCAGAGCCCCTAACTGGCTCATTAAAGCTGGCACAACCTTATCAATCGTTAGCTGTCCCTGGTCAGCCATGCTCTTCAGGTCTTTGCGGGCCACACCCATTCCGGCTGCAAGTGCGCGGATAACACGATCACCTGCTTCGTTAACGGCGTTGAATTCTTCACCGCGAAGAACGCCCTGAGCCAGAGCCTGGCTGAATTGAGTGATAACAGAACTCGCTTCCTGAGTATTTGCTCCCGAAAGTTTGAGGCCGGTAGAAACAGCTTCGGTAATTTTCAGAACTTCGTCAGAGCTATACCCATATTCACGCATTGAAGCAGCTGCGCGTGAAAAAAGGTTTGCGTTGTCTGAAAACGCAGTGCCAGTTCTTTGGCTGATTTCCATTAATTGACGCTGAGAAGCGGCAAAATCATCAGCAGAAGATGATGCCTGCTTGAGTCGCGCGTTTACGGAGTTCCACTCGTCAGCAATCTGAACGATCTTACCAGTCGCAAAAGCTGCCGTAGCAGCGGCAGCAGCTCTTCCTGCCGATGCAAATCCGGCAGTCAAATCAGATAGCGCCCTTTCGCTCTCTCTGGCGGCAGCGGCGGCCTGACGACCACCATTTTGCATGGTTCGGTAATAATCCTGCCCCATGCGTGAGGCGCGGGAAATTTCCGTCTGGAATGATTGCGAGTTAGCGGAAATTTTAATAATCAATTCTCGTAATGTTGCCATCACATTCTCCAGGCGAAAAAAAACCCGCTGTCGCGGGCTAGCATATTTTGCTTAATGATTTCGGTGATATTCTCTAGCTGATTCTCTATTTAATTCCTGATACCTTTCCTGGATAAGCCTGTCGTGATCATCTCTACTTTTCTTGTAGAATTGATATCTTTCACCAAATATCGGCACCAATGAATTAACAAATAAGAGTGAAACCATACACCCTATAATGATAAGTATTTTTGCTAAGGTTTTATTGCGCTTCGCCACATAAACGATTGGAATTGCACAGGAAGCAAACAAAAACACTAATGCAATTGGTTGACGCAATGCAAAGATAAAACTTATTAAAACTACTATTGCTGTGATAACTGCCAAAATATTTCTCATTTATCCCTCCATCAATTTTATAATGGCGGGTATACAGCATTAATCATCCAGCTGCAACACTCAGCGCCTCCTCAAGCCCTGCAAACGGGTCCTTCGGTGCTGATTGCTCATCACCACCCCAGCGCAGGATCGCATCGTCCAGCGGTACTTTTGCCCCCTGTGATCCGTAGATGGCAGAGACGAGCTGGGCGGCCTGAATGTCACCGCGAATATCGCCAACCGGACTTTGCCTGTCGTACTCAATCCACATCAGAAGCTCGCTTGCCGTCATGTTCTGCCGTAGTTCTGAGAGCGTGCGCCCCATGCGGAGCGCAAGCGACATCAGAAACTTTACGCCGGGGGTTGAGACTTTTCCCGCGCTTCGTCCGCGTTGTTAATCAGGTCAAGCGCCTGTTTGAGCAGGCGTGAGTGTACGGGGCCGTAGATTTCACGCACCTGCTCTTCTTCATCTACGCTGAATACCGGTTGCTTATCGGTGTCACACAGGACGTCAATGAAGAGCACCACGTCAGCACAAAGATTGCGGTGCGCCTTTTCCGATACCGACACATTTTCGTCATCATCACCCGCTTTCACCACTTCCTGCCAGCGCAGCCAGGCTTCACCAGACGGCTCACGCAGAACCACTTTGACGCCTTCCCACTCAGGAACGGCGACCGTCTTATGACGGAAACCCGACATCTTAGCCAGGGCGAGATTTTTAATATTCTTCATGCGACCTCTCAGGAGCCAGACTCGATATTTTCAGGCTTACCTTTCAGACGCAGGGAGAACGTTGCCGCCACTACGCCGTTGGTACCTGAAGACCAGGTGTGCTGGCGGATTTCAGCCAGGAACTTAAAGCCCTTGCCGGACGGGAAGATAACCTGGAAAGCGTAGGTCGTATCGTTGTCATACGCATCACGCAAGGCGTCCTGCGCCGGATTCTTGTAGAAGTTTCCGGACAGAGAGATTTCTGACGGAGAAGGCAGGCCGTTAATGTTCTCCTGCTCGGTCGAGCAAAGCGTTGTTACGTCGATATCCTGCTTCTGACCACCGGTGAACTGAATTTCTTTGATGGTGCAACTCAGATCGAGGAAGGTTGCGGAATCCATCGTTTCTTTGGTGGCTGGCAGGGAGGAAATAAGGATCTTCGTCAGCTGCGATTTTTCATAAAGTGCAGACATAGCTGTCTCCTGGAAAAAGAAAACCCGCCATCAGGCGGGTTCGTTGGGTGAATTAATTGTCAGGGGGTAACTTTAAAATCCAGGGTGGCACGGTAGAGCCGATAATATGGCTCGTATCCGGGGATTTTTACCACCTCTGTAGGGTTTAACGACTTAAGCGAAGCAAGCGCCAAATCTCTCAGAGATCGTGATTCAGTGATCGTTGTGGCATACACATCGACCTGAACGGAAACCCTGCTCTCTGCCTGGCCACACATCACGTCAGCGGAAACATCATCGACGATGGAAAAGATAATCCATGGTGGAGTGACCGACGGTTTCCCGTCACTACCTAATGGCGCAACATAGGGATATACCCGTCCTTCTGCCAGGGGAGAAAGCAAGGCGTAGATATTATCTTCATTCACTTGCTCAATACCTCATCAATAGCCTGACTCATCCTGGCAATGGCGACGCTGGCGGCCTCTTCCTCGCGCGTATCGTAAGCGGGTCGCACAAAAGGATGTGCAGGCATGTTCGCGGTGCCAAGCTCCACAAAGCGCCAGTAAAAGGCGTTTCTCGGGTTATTCGCCTTCATCGTGTTATCGCTGTTCCCGGTGCGCGGGTTAACACCACGAATGTGGACACCGGAAGAAATTTCCCCGCGGCGTCGGCTTTTTTGGGTCACCACCACCACGTTTTTTTTCAGTTTCCCGGTACGCACCGGAGCGCGGGCGATCACTTCTTCCTTAAGTACTTCGGCACCAGCGCGCGTAGCATCACGCAGAACCTTGTTGTTTTCAGCGCGGCTAAGCGCCTCCAGATCCTTTGCGATGTCATTCAGCCCGGAAAAATCGAGACTCGTTTCAATCATTTTTCGGCCCCCGTTTTACATAGGATTTCCAGGCGGGTGCCTGTCGCGTTTGCTATAGGGGGACCGATGATATTAAGCACCTGCCCTTTGTAGGGGCCGCTCAGCACTTCAAGACGTGAAGAGGCGTTAACATCTGACTTGAAGCGCATCCAGACGCGAATGGTTGCCTGTGCCGTTTCAGCGCCACCTGACATTTGCTCTCTACCATTAATCCCCTTTACCTCCGCCGGAAGGGGGTTACCGCCAGTCCAGGACTCCACCGGCTGACCAGAAGGATCACGCGAAGTTGTAAAGGTGAGAATCTTTACCCTGTGCCTGAATCGTCCAGGTTCCATCAGGAGCCCTCCTCTGGTTCAGATTTACCGCGCCAGTTGCGATGAATAAACATCATGCGTTCAGCTGCAGCGTTTTCATAAAGCTGTACTTCGCTTTGCGCGGTCCGGTGTTCAAACATGTCAGCAAAGACGAGGAGTACAGCTCCCTTAACGGCTGCAGGAATATCAGCAGCAACCTTCCATGCCGGTTCATCGCACCAGCGTATGCAGTAATCAAAAGCGGCCTGGGCGTACAGCGTGATCAGCTCGTCCCTGTCGTCTTCCTCAAACTCAATCTGCTGTTTAAACAGACGGAGGCCAATTACATCCAGAACATCTATCGCCATAAGTTAAAAGGGCGGGTCACCCCGCCCCCTCCATCATGAGCCAGAAGAGAAACTGCCCTTGATGATTGCCGTCGGGCGATAGTGCGCCAGCGCCAGGCGTTCTTCGCACAGGATGGTCAGCATGTTTTTCACGAAGTTATCGCGGTCTTCACGGCTGACTTCCACGGTGGCATCCATGCGATCCCAGACCTGAGAGGCCATATCGAAACCGCCCACAGTAAAGGTGCCGGCGGCCTGCGCCTTAGTCGGAACCACTGGCAAACCCCACATGATGTTGCTGGTAAACGCCTGAGGACCACCGAAGATATAGCGACCTTCATTGTCTTTCAGCAGCGCGATGTTGTGCCAGTCGCGCGGGTTCAGGACGATACCGGAAGCGCTAAACTCAGACTCTGTCACCTGATAAATAGCGTGAGCGATAATGTCAGCGCGGGTGTCGCCGGTGGCATTCAGCGAGGTGTCGTAAGCGGTGGCCACTTTGTTCAACCCTTCGATGTTATCCCCGGTGCCGTCGCCGTTCAGCAGCTGGCCTTCCTCCTTCAGCGCCAGGCCGTACATGAGGCGGTTGTTGACGTATGACTGCAGCATTGGCGCATCGTCCATAACCTGACGCGATGCCTGCACCCAGTGGGCGATCGTCTTCACGTTCGCGGTTTGCTTACTGAAGGTGATATCCGATTCGGGTTTCAGCGCTTTCTCAGCCACCACGTCGGCGTTATTGGTAAACACCTCTTCACGGACGTATTCCAGAGCGTTGCTGGAGATGCGGCCCTGCGCCAGCAGGTCACGAATGGTCAGACGGCGCAGTCCTGGCATGATGATGCCGGGGATCTGCATTGGCTGGATCAGCGAGCCTGCAGAGTCTGCATCACTGCCGAGAGACTTATTGAACGTCTTCGCATCGAAGGTGCCCTGTTTACCGTCCCATGACTTAATGAGCTCTTCAGCAGCTCGTTCAGAGAAGGATTTCTTCTCACCCGGATTATCAGCGCCGGATGCCAGTTTTTGTTCAAGATCGAAGAGGCGGGTACCGGATGTGGTCAGCTCTTCCTGTACTTTCGCAAGGTCGGACTGCAGCTGTTTAGAAACCTGGCCAGTGCTTTCGATTTCTGCTTTCTGCGCATCGAAAAGTTGAGACATTTTCTGCTGGGATTCTTCGATAGCTTTTTGAATGAGAGCGAGTTCAGACATAATTAATTACCTAAATTAGAAGGGAAAGATTTGATGCTCTGAAGCAGAGCGTTGATTTGTGCTTCGTTTCCGTCGCCCTCGGACTCGCTCCGAATCGCTGACTTAAACCGGGCTATTAGCCCAACTGCCTGTGATTTGGTGAGGCCGACTGAATCCCTCAGCCAGTTCTCCACATCACGGATCGTTTCAATGCCATCGACACTTTTCATGGCTGCGATGCCAGCCTGTTCGTTGGCGGGGAAAGTGCAGACGCTGATTTCGCGCAGAGCCTGGATATTCTTAAAAATCCGGCCTGTGGGAATGATGGTGTAATCGTCTTTAGCAACGGAAAAGCCAACCGACATACCCTCAACCGTGCCGTGCTGCATTGCCGCTTTCAGGTCGGCGGCGCCGCTGTGCCCTGGCGTAAGTTGACCGCGCACATACAAGCCTTTTTCGTCTTCAGCCAGGCTGTCCCATTTGCCAACCGGCAGCTCCCACGTCTTGTGGTTGAAAAACATCGCCACTTTGCGGGTCTGGTTCGCCAGTGCGTTTTTAAATGCCCCGGGAAGAATGATGTCGCCATCAGAATCGGTGTTATTAAACACAGAGGCGTAGCCTTCAAAAATCCCCTGTTTCCCGTCACCGGTGAATTTGATTTCTGTCTCGTCAAACGACAGCGTTTTTACGATCTCAGGCATTACGGCCCCCATAAAAATTAAGCCCCGTCATTACGGGGCTCTTTGTTGGTTCCTAAATCGGTGATCGGCACATATTGCGACTGGCGCATTGCCACATCGCCACCCGGCAATGGCGGGAGGTTGTCCGTTCGGCGCATCTCATTGATGGTGCGTAATCCTGCCTCTCCCATTGCCTTCATAAAGGCTGCGCGGGATGCCGAATCGCCCCTCAGCAGGCCGTCGAGATTGTGCTCAGCATGAATGCGGCCAACATCCTTAGCAGGAATAAGCCACCGCTGAATGCTGTTTTCCCACCGGGAGATATAAGGCTGCAGTGTGTACTGCAGGAAGCCGAGATTCTGCTGCTCGATGCCCGATCCCCAGCTCGTTGATTTCTCGACGTCGCCGACAAGGTGAGGCGGTACGCCAAAGAATCTCGCCAGTTCACTTACCTGAAATTTCCGGGACGCCATCATTTCGGCGTCCTGTGGCGTTACGCCAATTGGTGAAGTGGTAAACCCCGCTTCCAGAATCCAGAGGCGTTTTTTTACCGGGCCGCCGGCGATCTCTTTAAAGTTTTCTTCAATCTGGTTTCTCTGCGGCTCTGTGAGAACTTTGTCACCGGTCATGAGCAGTTGAGGCGATTTGGCGCCATTGGCAAAGAAATCTCGCTGCTGATCCTCCATCGCCACCGCCACGCCTGCCGATTTACAGGCAAAAGCGATGGGTGACAGGCCGACAAGCCCAGTAAAGCCGAAGCCTTTAAGGTGAAAAATCTCTCTCTGCGAAAAGTCGGCGTATTCGCTGTCGCGCTGATAGCGATAAACCACTTTTTTTCCGACAAGTTTCACATCCATACTGGCTGACTGAAGCGGGAGAAGGCTGATCACGTCACCCGCGCTGTTGCGGTCAATCAGGGCATACGCGTTACCGAAGAAACAGAGCTGCATCGTCATGGCCTCCCTGAATTCCTGAGCGGTCATGTACTGATTCGGCGAGTAGCGCAGCAGTCTCGCCAGCGGATTGCTCAAATCCACTTTTTTACGGTTGTCATTCTGGTCGGTTTCAAAAACGTCAAGCGGGAGGCATGAGGTGAGCGTTGAAATCAGGCTCACGCAGCGCCACACCGTCGAAATTTGCAGTATCCGTTCATCGTTAATGGATGAATCGCCCAGGTGTCCGTGGGCCGAAACGGGCCCCGTTTGTGAGCCCTGATTTGGGGTGACTAAACGCCCGCCGACAAACCAGGACTGCAGCCTTGCCCACCAGCCGTTATTGGTTCGCAGGTCAATCGTGTATTTAGGTTCTTCCATCACATGCTCAGCGGTCGGAAAATGAAGTCGTCGAAGTCACCACCCTGTTCGGTAACTTCCCCATTAGCAGCACCAACGGACATTGTCATTGCGACCATGCCATCAATACGGCCCGTTGCTTTGGATTTATCGAGCTTGCGGTTACCAGCAGCATCTTTCACCACCACCGCATTCACAGCACACATCGTTAATACGGGGTGCATGCCATGCCTCACACGCCCGTTAAGCATCAGAGACTCCAGCGTGTCTACAGCTGGCCCCATATCCTTAAAGCCCTGTCCGAACTCGACCAGCGGGAGGTTCAGCCCAATGGCATCGGCATCCTTCCTGAACTGGTCAATGCGCCAGCGGTCAAAAGCCATCGAGGTAAGGTCGAAATCACCGATAATTTCAGCGATATCCGCAACGACGAATGAGTAATCCACCGAAGCGCCTGGCGTGGTGCGCAGCAGCCCCTCTCTCACCCAAACGTCATAGGGTGCGCGGTCCGTTTTGGTTCGCTCTTCAAGAGTCTTTTGCGGTGTCCAGAAGAAAGGGAAAACATCCCAAACACCATCCTCTGCTTCACCAGCGATAACCAGCGCCGTTAAGTCATTCCTGGCTGACAGATCCAGCCCCGCGTACCACTTCCTCGGGGTGTTAATCGGCATCTCTCCGCAAAGCTCCCACACGCTGCGGGAAATAAACGGCGATACGGTAGAAACGCGCTGATTGAGGTTGAGGTTTCGGAAGGTGTTTTCGAAGCTTGGCATTCGGCCAGCTTTCTCAGCCTGGCGCGCCATGTCTTTTTCTGACCTGAATGTGCCCAGCGCCGGGTTCGCGGCCAGCCAGGACTCGCGTTTACTGATATCAGCGTCTTTTGGCGCTTCATAAACGTGGCACACGATGTGCGGGTCTTTCGATTTGACCGCATCATCAATCCAGATGCTCAGCAGGTCAGCATCGTTTGCTGCCTGCGTACTGATAACAATCAGCAGCGGGTTTTCATGCGCCCCCTGCGCGGTAGTTATTGCATCGATAAAATCATCCTGCGGCCCCCTAACCTGCCCGGTTTCATCGAGAATGGCCAGAATGGGGGAAAGGCCGTGCGTCGTCTTTCCTTCTGCGGATAAAGCCTTGTATTCGACGTTACACGGCAGGCCGATCAGCTTTTTGCCGCTTGGCGTAATGTGCACAATCTCCTGCAGCTTAGGGTTCAGGTTGACCATCTTCACCGCGAGGTTAAAAACGATGGCCGCCTGTTCCCGGCTAAGTGCACCGCTGACAATCTGCGTGTTCTGGACCGCTTCAGGCCCCACCAGGTGAGCCAGGAGGATTCCAGCAATTAAGCCTGTTTTACCGTTTTTTCGGGCGATGCTGAGGATCGCCATATCCGTTCCGGCTGGATTGTCGTAAACCGCCAGGATGAAATCTTTCTGAAAGGGGTCCAACCGCATAGGCTGGCCGATAAGCTTGCCTTCCGGCACGATGCAAAAGCGCTCAATGAACGCTATTACACGCTCACCTCGCGTCATAGTCTTTTATCCGTGCTTGGGAAAGGCGATCAGGTTGTCGTCCTGGTCCTGATGCTCGGTTTTGGTATTTCGTGCATCACGATCATTCTGATTGCGTTTCTTCTGGTCGCGGCTTTCGCCGTTGGTTGCGTGGGAATGGATCTGGAGGTCACGGCGCTGAGCCAGAATAGTTCGCTGCAGCTCAACAATTTGCTTGCGGAGGTCTTTGATAAGCCCTTCGTCTCGGCCCTCTCCGCGTGTTCGCTCTTCTTTGCGTAAATCCTTACGTAAAACCGTTATATAGAGCTGGTTATTTGCCAGTTCTACAGCGGCCAGAAGGTCGGCTGGCGTCCAGCTGTCCAGAGCTTTCGATCTGATATTGTCATGCCAGAATGGTTCGGCTTTTTTTTCCAAACCTGCATGGGACGGAGGATAGATGGTGTCCACTGCTGCATTTTTCATGGCCTGAACCGCTGCCGCCGAACTGTCGGAACGGGTTCGTTTATCTGCCATATGTCAACACCTTAAAACTAAAAAAATCGGGTTAGCGTTAAAATCAAACTTTGGCGGCGGTCATTTGGGGCAAAGGTTTTGAAGATTTGATCCCCCCATGCCCTGATGCGATTCGTTCTCATTTGATTTCATTGCATTTGAAATGATTTCACTCATTCATTATCCGCTTCACTTCATCATGCCAGGACGTCTGTTTATCAACCTGTTCTAGTTTCTGATCGCCTTTCCCGTACTCTGACCACACATGCCCTGAGACGGTCAGTGTCGGTACGTTCTCGCCTACGGTGTGGGAGAACTGTATAGACGTTACGTGCTTCATCTCCACGCCATCAATCGCCAGCTGAACAAACTTACCGTCTCGATATTCAATGATGAGGTCTTTCATTACGTGCTCCAGTGAGACGCAGGATCGAGCGGGTAGCCGTTGGCATCACAGCCTATTACCGCGCCGCTCTTCTCCATTCTCTGTTTCGTTGAGTCATGATGCGCTTTGCACAGTGGCTGCCAGTTTTCTTTACTCCAGAACAGGAGCTGTGCTTTCGATATGGCCAGCGGGTTACCTGACTTAAGCGCATCTTTGAGTTTGTGGGGCTCGATATGGTCAACCACCGTTGCTGGGGTTATGCGCCCCTGCTGCTCGCACATCACACATAGTGGGTGCTGCTGCAGGAAACGCAGACGGGCTTTATCCCATCGGCTGCCATATACGCGGGGCTCTTTGTTCATGCCAGTCTCCATGCGCGGCGGCGTTCCGTCCTCGGCTCGTTGTCAGGGTGACGCTCAACCGTCGGCATGTCGGCGTGATCCACCAGCGAGTAACACGGGTAAATCACCCGGCCACCGAATGCCTCACCGACGGCGTAATCAGCTGCCAGCGTTTTATTCCATGCGCTGAGGTGGGCTATAACATACGCCGTGAATCAGCTTGCTTAATACAATGTGGTCACTGCAGACACGATCCGCATCCACCAGCATTCCGGCTATCTCTTTCTGATACTGCGGCGGTCGGCCGGTACCGAGATAAAAGCTCAGCATGTCGTCAGGGAAACGAGCCAGCCAGTCCTGAGCCTTATCACGAAAACCTTCAACGGGTAATGCATCCTCTTCGATGATAATCACTCTGTCTGATTGCTCAGCGGCCCAACGAAGAGCGCGAAGATGGTTTGAATTTGCACCAGCGCTATGCTCATCCATGAAGACAATTTCAGCCTCAAGCTTACTCGCTAACTCTTCAGCCATGGTGCGGCGGGAATGGTGAGCCACGATAGCGATCAACATCTGTCAGCCTCATTGTGTGTGAAATGCTCAAGTCTGGCGGCAACAGCTGCGTCCCTGGCTTCTTCAAGTGACATGAATGTTTTCTTTAGAACAAACTTGCCATTGAGCTTAACTTGCGCGAGCCAGCGCCTGTTTCCGCGATTCAGATAAGTAACCCCGAGCACTCCAGTTTTACTATTTTTCTTAGCGCCGCCGAGGTTCTGATTGTTCTCGCTTCTGCTGGCCAACCTGAGGTGATTGATATTGCAACAGAGCCTGTTGCGACAAATATGATCGACATCCATACCATCAGGAACAGGACCGTTCACTGATTCCCAAACAAAGCGATGCACACGTAATGCCTTACCACCAGTTCGTATGCTGCCGTAACCTGTTTTTAACTTTGCTCCGGTCCATACCTGGCATTCGCCTTCAACCTTTGTTCTGGCCTTAATTGCTTCCTGTGGCGAGCTATAAACGGTGTTCCGCACAACCAATGGATCACCGTATTTCCGCCATCTGAAATAGTGCTTTCCGCACATCCCTCTTTTTTCAGAACCATTATCGCAGTCATTCACGTAACATTTTTTAGCCATGTGCATATCTCGCAACCAATAAAAAAGGCCGCCGAAGCGACCTTGATTTATTTTTCAAACTATTTATGGCGAAACCACGCAAACTCTCTACCGACACCATCAGACTTAAATATCGTGTGGATACGCGGGCCGGTAACAATCCGATCACCAAACGACTTTGCAGCCATACCGAAAGCACCCATATCCACCAGCGTGGCGGGAGCTACTTCCATCTTCCAGAATCGGTGGCTTTCAATCAGGTAATGCTGTCGGATGATCCGGTGAGCAAACTCCATTACGTCTTCACGGCTGCCACCAAGCAGCCCAGCATTCAGCAGTGGTTCATCACGATGCTGCTCGATGAAATCGCTATACGCTTTGCCGTGGTGATTAGCCTTCATCCATTCGTCGGCATACGTCTTATGCTCTGAGCCAACGTAAATTTTACCCGGCACCATTTCTGCCCAGGGCTCTCGCAACATTTCGACGTCAGTACCGTCCGTACACCAGACAAGGTGGTACTCAGGATGTGAACGTAGAAATTGATAGATGTGAAGCCAGCGAGCAAAGTAAGGGCTCATGTCCACCAGCGGGACTTCAACCAGATCGGCACCAGTTGGCGACTCTTTTAATTCGTCAGCCAGGACAATCGGCAACGCGCCGGATATTGAGTCCGCCCAAACCTGAAGAGCCCGCGGGTCAGGCTTCATTTTTCCGCCGCGCTGTGGGTCTGGCTGACTCGTAAGCAGCGTCGTAATCACCAGATTCGGATTGGTACTGTATGAAGCGAATCCGGCATAACCACTATCCCGCCGGCCGTTGAATATTCCGACGTTTCGTTTCACCAGTGCTTCACGGTCAGGCCGGGGAATAGAGCGCGTCCCCTCTTCATGCTCATCCATGGAGTGAATCAGCTTTTCAGAGCCGACCACATCAGCGAACGCCCAGGTCGATAACCCGGCGTTGTGAATGCGCAGCGCCAGATCGGGATGCTCGTACATGCCGCGACCGTATACCCGATCGAAACCGCCAACCTTCTCGATAGCGCTGCGGTGGTAATACAGCATCACGCCGCGCTGACCGGTGTAAGCTATGTGCTTATCATCCCGATACAGGACCGCCATATCCTTCAGCTTATTCGTCCCTGCAAGATCGAGAAACTGATAAGCCAGGTGCGGCTCGGGTGATTCGATGTAAGGCAAGTGCCAGTTATCAGCGATGGGCCAGGCGTCATCGTCCCACAGGAAGAGATGCTCACACCCGGCGTCCATCAGCGCGGTTAAACTGGCGTTCTTCGATGCAACAATGCCGAGTGATGTTTCATGGCGAAGCAGCTGCACGCCGTTAGGCACTACTGCGGCAGGTTTCGAACCATCATCTACAACCACCACCAGCGCGCCGGCTGGCAGGTGCCTCAGATGCTGTTCGAGTGAACGTTTTAAAACGTCTGCGCGCTGATGTGTCGAAATGGCAATGCCGATCCGGGATGAAACGACGCTGGCGGGAGCGTATGGGACACCATCAATAGTGACCTGCATAAAACCTCCCGTCAGATTCCACGCCGTAAGGAAGTCCAGATCGCACCGCCTGGCTGCATAGCTTGTTGAATAATTTCGTCCACAACCTTTTTGATGGACTGCTGTAAGGCGGTCTCTAACGCGTTTTGGTGATTGGCGGCAACCGCCAACTTTTCAGCCAAAATCTTCACGCGGCTTTTACCATCGTCAACATCGAGTGCCATGCCAGCTTCGTGCTGCTTACCCTTGTCGGTGACGTTCACGTTCAATTTCACGTTATAACCCGTAGACAATACGCCATCACCGATCAGCGCCTTATGGATGTAGGCTTGCCCTGATTTATCGACAAACCAGCCCCATTTAAAGTCTTCAATTGGGCAGTAGCTATTGATGCCGTCTCTTGGCTCATCTATAGGGCAGCCGATATAACCACCAGCGGGAACACCAAAGCGAGTATTTGCCAGATGCTTAATGGCAAACTCCTGCCCTTCAGCAGTCAGGAACGTGAAGAAGTTTTTCTCATGATATTTTGTAGCGGTATGGCGACTTTCAGCAAACCCCAGTTCTCGAAGCTCAGCTGCGCCAGATTTAGATGGCAGATCTCCACCAGTAACGCACCACGAAAAAACAGCGCATAAAGAACATCCGTCGCAGCGCCGGACAACGTAATGATTTTCTGACCCATGATTTATTTCCTTTTAGGCGTGAGCCTGTCGCACGGCAAAGCCGCCGAAAGTTAACGGTTTGCCCAGGCTCACAGCTGAAAGACGTTCTTCGATGCGCACGTGCGATGCACATTAAAAAGCCCCGCTTACGCGAGGCTAGTTTTGGGATGGATAATGGCAATCAATCTTCTTTTTTAATCACCACTTCCTGCGGCCGCATCTGCTGAATGGCCCGGACAATGCAGTAAGGAATAACCGCCCAGGCAACTCCCATGGCGGCTCCTGCTGCTTGTTGAGGCGCGCTGACAGCGCCGAAAACCTCAATAATACCTTGAACAAAACCAATAACCCCAAAAACAACACAAATAGCCCAGAGAATTTTCATTAACCTAACTCCTTTTATTAAAGAGCTATTAGGATAATTCCGAAGACTGTTTAGTAAAGCTTTATTACATGAATTACCGGAACTTATCGCTCCGTTTATAGCGATAACCATTATCAAACCCACCAACAGGTGAGCTTTGTAATGGCTTGTTCAGTTGGATATATATCGATGAAGTATGCTTTGCCCTGATCGAACTGTTCAAATGCTGCTGGGCTCGGGATAACCATCTGCAACTGGCCGCCAAGTGTGTACTTTGACCACGACTTGTTTTCGGAGGTGTCTGCAATTACTCCACGAGTGGCCACGCTCATGCCACTGAGTAACTGTCACTTCATCTCCGCATCTGACCGTTGCACGTTTGGCGTTCTTGCTGCCTTACCGGAGCATGTCCCTAATTAACTCTCACAACTGTCTGCTAAACCTGCTCGCAATTATGCGACTTGGGGCAGCCTCAAAACTGCTGCATTACCTTTCGGCTATTGCCATCAGAATCAGTCTCTATGGGGATGGCAACAAAAAACGCCAGGAAGCGGATAGATTCAGCAGTTCAGAATGTTATCGATGGATGACAAACAGTGATTTACATCGAGGACAGAGTAAGGACTGTTCCTGACGTACCTTTGTTGTCGGATGTTTAGAGTTATGTCCGCATATCGGACAAGTCACTGTTGTTTTGGTCGCCGCTTCAACCCGTCTAAGTGCATAATCGAAGAATGACATAATTTACCCCCTCTAAGAATGAGGTTTATCATACCACGATTGGTTACTTTTTAATCTAAATAACCTTCATTAAAGCACTTAATAACTTAGCCCATATACTTCTCGTCGAAGAAAAATATTCGCATTACAAATCAATACGTTGAAAATTTAATTAAATCCCACTATTGCGAACTTTAGTTCTGCTTTTGGCAGTTCGCCTACCACGCTTTGTTTAAGGCTCGCGGACGCTCTTGCTCAATTTGCCGTATGCCAGCCAGGTTATTGTTGGCCTTCTCAATTACGGCCAGTAGCGGCTTAATCCACAAAACAGCCTGGCAGTATGTCATTGAACTGGTGGCAGCGGCACGATCATCGGCTGTGTCAGATCTGTCGGTATAGGCGTGCATGGCGCTGGTACGTAAACGGTGCGCGTATTCGAGCAGCCCACCAGCGACATCAGCAGGAACAGGCAGATCACAGGTTTTTTCACGGCGGAGAATCTCCCGGTATTCGATTACGGTTTCTTCGGTGCTGGTGTCGATCAGGGAGTTAAGCCTGTTGGTATGCTCTGCAACCTGATTGAACCGATTGAAGTTAAATGCCTGAGTGGCGATCACCTGCCCCTGCAAAGTGTTGTCACTTCGCAGAATGTCGTTATCGCTCTGAAGGCTACTGGCGTTTGAGCAACTCTTAACGAGAGCGACCGAAAGGCCAGCAATAACGACAACGCAGAAAAGACCCGGATTAATTTTCATTGATCCAGCCCCCAGCACGCCAGCGCACTTTCCTGATCGCGCCGCTCGACTTGCCCATAGCAGCCATTCTTCTGGCCTTTGGTTAGTCGGCAATCACGCCCACCGTCTTTAATCCACCAGCGGATAGATTCACAGGCCCCTTTCCGGTCACCAGCATTGATGCGCTTGTAGAACGTCGAGGGGTAACATTTACCAGGGCCGATGTTGTATGGGCAAAACGATGCGATGCCCACCTTCTGAGGCTCACTCAGAGGTACTTTGATATTGCGATCAACCCAGGCTAACGCCTTATCGCGTTCAATAGCGTTAACCTTGCGGCATTGTTCTTCTGTGGCGGTCATGCCTTTAACAACACGCCTGCCATCGATGACGGTCACACCGTGACATAAAGACCAGACACCACCCGGGTCAACAACGGCCACCAGCGCATTGCCTTCTTTCTCGCTGATGAACTGGTCAAACAGCACAGGAGCTGAAGCGCCAGCGGCGATGAGGGATAGCATGGCTGCGCTGAGTTTTGCTCTTGTCGATGCCATGTTAATTATCCTGTGGTGGCGCGGTAATGTAGCCCTTCTTAAGGGCCTTCTCGTATGCCTTGGTCTGGCGTCTTTTGAAGTAAAGGTTGGTCAGGTATGTGGCTATACCGATAAGAAAACCGCCAATCACTGCAACCTTGTTCCAGTCGAGGTCGTGCAACCATTGCAAAATGCCGCCTCCACAAATAAGACTGCCGGACACGCAATACGAGACTGCGGATGCAATTTTGTCAGGCATATATCGGATCATCTCTATCTCCTCGCGTAATGGCGGGAGCTGTGTGTAAGGGGTCAGGCCCTCGGGACGATTTAACAATTAGGCATGTCGATGATGGTTCCCGGGGCCTGAAATAAGAAAAGGCCACCAAATGGCAGCCTTAGAAAAGAAAACCTCGCCGAAGCGAGGCTATTTGAATTTGAGGCACCTCATCCAACAAACCACCCCAGTTAGTTGGATTTTGACGAGATGCTTTTGGATGAGCGCTGAACCCAAAGGTCAGTATTTTCACACAGCAATTTTGCGAAAAGCAGCGCCCATTCAAAACTGGGTTGCTTTTCAGTCACTCCGGGGAACCCATCATCGCAGACCGAAAAGCTTTAACTGGAGCGGGCAGCGGGAATCGAACCCGCATCATCAGCTTGGAAGGCTGAGGTAATAGCCATTATACGATGACCGCATATGGTGCCGACTACCGGAATCGAACTGGTGACCTACTGATTACAAGTCAGTTGCTCTACCTACTGAGCTAAGTCGGCATTGGTCCGCCACCGGGGCCTCGAACCTCGTACTACAACATTTAGTTGCCGCTCTTCCCGATGAGCTAATGGCGGTTTGGTGGCCCTTGCTGGACTTGAACCAGCGACCGGGCGATTATGAGTCGCACGCTCTAACCAACTGAGCTAAAGGGCCGGGAGCGAGATGATACATAAGTCAAACTAACCATGCAAACCAAATGGTTTTCGTGGTTTCAAGTGCTCGAGATCCGCTTGAAATAATATCTGTACTTCAGAAATGACAAAGGCACCAATTAAGGTGCCTTTTTACACAGGGGCAGCAGGCTTGTCATCACCATCTTGCCGCTCCTGGCTTTCTTTCGAAAGTCTCACAAGTCCCATAAGGGTACATCGCCAGTATTAGCTAACACTAAGCATAAGTCAACAATTGGCAGATGCTGACAGTTATAAGCAGCACTATCTGATCAAGTAAGACATTCCCATGCCATGCAGGATTGCACACTTCACGCGCTCAAACTCTTCTGTGGTTATCTGAGGCACCACATAATTACGTCCTTCCCATGTTCTGGTCTTTATTCTATCCAATCGAGTCAGTGCTACCGTCATCACCATGTCGCACTTAACCCAGCAGGTAATATGTTCATTGCCGGGGATAGGATTCACTGAAAGCTCATGGTGGCATTCTCTTGCAAGAGCTGGCGCCGTTGTGCTTATTGGTACAACGGTTACTAACTGATTGTTGTATCGATTTCTTGCGACAACTACAACTGGACGAATTTTCACAATCTCAGGAACCACAAGCCCCCGAAAATCACACATTAAAACAGACCGAACCTGAGGTTGAAATTTTAATCCCATGAATTTATTCGCTTGGTGATGACAATCCGCAAATTTTACCCCAACAAACCCATGGTTGCATTGCTAATCAAAAAAAGGGAAAAAACCCACGTAAATCTTCGGCATTACGCGCCCATAAAAAACCCCGCCGAGGCAGGGTTTCAATGATTAGTTACGTTTGGACGGTATCTTCCACGATTAGAAGCATACAGGACAGTTTTATGCAAAGTCAACACTAACGTGCAAAAAAGTGTCGCTATTTGCTCCGATCATATTAATAAGTTGTTGCCTTCTCAAATTCTACCGCCGCGTGACGCTCCCCCTGGCGCAGAGTGTCCACCAGCATTTCATAGAAGGGTTTCCAGTTGCGTGACCATGAGGATTGATGGAGGTCCGGGAGACGCTTCAGAATGGCACGGTGTACCGTCGCCGAGGAGATTGCAGAGAAGCCATTACCAGAGCAACGTTCACACGTTTTGAAAACCGGTGCGCCGCGGTCTTTAGTCGCTTTGCGGTCCAACACTTCGCCTTTACCGCCACACCTGCACCGGGCGCTGATCGTTCCCTTGCCTTCGCAAGCATCACAGACCGCCGGTACAACCTCTGTTATCTCCGTCCACCGCTCCCAGTCAGACGGTCGAACAGCACGAGAGCGGTTAGCCCAATATGGTGCTTTACCCCAGGGGTACGAAACCTTGCGGGTAATCTGCTCGCGGGTTGTTCGTCCGGTACCACTGCAGCTGTGACACGTCACGCTTGTAGCCGCCGAACGGGAGTAATCAGCAAAGGCAAATTGTGCCAGCATCTGCATACACCATCCGAAATGCCCACCAGCGGCTTTGCGAACATTCTTCGGTGCGACATCCATCGCATATCTCGCCAGCGCCTGAACTGCGATCTGTTCATCCGTTTTGCTGATTCCAGCTTTACCGAAAAACGCCGCCAGGCCGAAGCGCGCACGGCTGCTGGTGGTGCCAATCGCCGCCATTACATCTGTTCCTGTAAGGCGGTCCAGAGAAGTTCCCTTCACGTCGTCGCTGATGTGCACACCCTGAGGGCTAAAGTGTTTTAGTGATGCTTCCAACTTCATTGAATGGTTTCCCCCTTTTCAGCAGTGCCAAACCAGCCAGGGTGCGCCCACTGGACATCAGTCACTTTATCGCCGTTACCCCACAGCGTCAGAACACGCATAGCAACGTAGTGCATAAGGATTTTTTCATGCTCTCGCCACTCATCATCAGGAGTGTCTTCAACAAATTCAGCGATGGCGTCAGCAATAAGACCGAAACACTCAGGAAAATCACTATGACCGATTGCGATGTCTTTTGCCGTTTCCTGAAGCTCCATAAAACGCTGCTTGGTAAAGAGATACGACATTTCTCTAATTAGGCGATCCATTTTAATACCTCGTTGCGTTGGTGGCTTCCCACTCAATATCAAGTTCACTTTGCTGTTTGCCGGCCAAGTAATTGAAGGGCCCTTTATCACCCTCGATAAACTGGTGTGAGCGGGAATCAAAGTTAGCCCCTATGTCTCCGATCCAGCCTTCCCCTTCACGTTGTTTCAACAGGCGGATCATCGAAGCGGGCATTTGGATAGCAGTCTGTTCGTCCTTATCAAGGCTCTCATACCCCATTCTTTCAGCTTTGCGCTGCGCCAGTTCGCGCGGGATATTACGCCAGACGGCCATAACGTTGTCGGGCATGTCAGTTAAAGCGCCAGTGCCTTTAACATCCATTTTCCCTGTTGGTGCAGCTTCGTTTGTTTTTCTGGCATGCGTTACCAGCAGAACATGGCAGTTGTGCTCGTTTTTAAAGTCGCAGAGGGTATCGATAAATTCTTTTTGTCCACCGTAGTCCTCTTCATCGAGTCCACATTTTGCCAAGTTGTCGATAACGAAAAGATCGATTCCATAGCGGCGTCTGGCATAGGCAAATATTTCCAGCAGGCGATCGGCCTTGGCTGTTCCGGTGAGTTTGAACACCCAAAGACGATCAGAAAACCACTCGTTAGTCATGATGATTTCAGTACGTTCTGGGTTTTTTCTACAAATGGTTTGCCGGGTAAGACGAGCCAACATTTTCCCAGGCTTAAGCTCCAGCGAGGCAATGCATACCCGGACTCCCTGGCTCATGGCATTGACGGCGATATGTCCCACCAGCTCGGTTTTTCCGTGGCCGTTTACTCCGTTAACCAGCGTCAGCTCGCCGGCGCGGAATTTGAAATTACTGTTCAGCGAATCCCACGGGCTGGAAAATAATCCAACGTCTCGATGCTCGAACGCATCCAGTGTTTCCTGAAGGAGATCACCCGCAGAGCAGAGTTCATCAGGGTCAAAGAATTTAGCGGTCCCCAAGTAGTGCCAGATTTCATCCTCGCTCATCCCGGAGGTCAGGCATTCATTGATATCTTTGTGCGGCAGCTCTACCAGGCGGCAACGATGCTCCCCTAGACGACGAGCAATTTCTTTTGCGGCTTCGCGCCCTACATCATCGTTATCGAGGCTTAACCAAATTTCTTCGAATCGGTCGAGGTTGTGATACTCGTATTCGATCCATTGCTGTTTGGCCCCTTTTCCACCGCCGAACGGTACCGATAGAGCACTGATACCGAATTGCGAGTAGGTCATACAGTCAATCTCTCCTTCGCAAAGCACAACAGCGCGAGCTTTCGCGTCCATAGCCTGCCAGCCAAACAGACATGGCTCGCAATCAGCTTCAGCCATGATCAACTTTTTGCCATTTGGTCGTTCAGTGCCGATTCGCTTTACCTGCAAAAGCTCACCGTTGCGAAGATACGGAAACGCCACTGCCGGAATTTCGCGGTTTTCATCGTGGTACCAGACGACTGCGTCCGAAACACGGAATTGATCAGCTGTCTCTCGGGTGATGCCACGGGAAGAGAGGTAGTCGTAGCAATGGCTCGCCTTTTTAACGCCTTTTTTGGTTGGCCGTGAGAAGGTTTTTTTCTTCGCCTCGAAGTGGTTATCGTCGTCCTTCAGCCCAAGGAACTCTTTCGCTTCCCGCATAGCGTCGTGCAGCTGGCAGTTACGCACCAGCACCCAAAGATCAAGCAGGTCTCCGCTGTCGCCGCTTGCAAAATCTGCCCAAGTCTTCTTACCACCGAGATTAATTTTCAGGCTCTTACCGGCATCACCATTGGTATTACCAGCGCACCACTCCTTGCCCTCGAGGTGTCCTCGTGGAAGCAGGTATTTCGCAACTCTTTCGGCGTTGTCCCACAATTTTTCAGATAACTCAGCAGGGGTCATCACACACTCCGTAAATCGAATTTTATAAAGCACATAGTCACGAATTCCTCACGCAAAAAGCCGCGGTTATAGCCAGCAACCAGTAGACGTTTGAGGATTCTTTTCATGGGCGGTTAGCTCCGCGCTTCATGCGGTCAATGGCTGCCTGGCTGATAAATACCTCAGCCGAACCGTCACTTGGTTTTGCGAACCAGGAAGCACCTGTCCCACCGATGGCGTTTGCGCTTGCGGATATCTGAGGAGCTCCATTTGGTTTTTCATCGTTCCAGCGCTCTCCGTTCAGGTATGACGCTGGCAGGAGTTTGTCGAACCCCATTTGCTGTGTTTTCACCCGGAGGCTGATATCTTCAGCCAGCATAACGGCGAAGTTCTCAGGCGTACCTCGGTTCGCTTTTTTCCAGTCGCGATATTTGGTCCTGAACGCTGACTTAGCCTTGACCTTGGCATCCTTTCTCAGACCTGCCCCCCAAAAAATATTTTCGAAAGCGACATCGACTGGATCTTGGCCTTCAGCATCATCTGATTCTGAATCAGGTTTTTCCTGTGAAGGTTTCCCTTTCGACTCGTCAGGTTTATCGCCATCAGTCCGATTCGAATCGGACAAATTAGTTTGATCTTGTTCTTTCTCCTGCTCCTGTTCCTGCTTCTGGCTTGCATGCCCCTTCGAAGCCCCTTCAATTTCCTCCGGGATCTGAACCTCACTACTACGGGAAAAAGTCATATTGAATTGTTTGGAATATTTCTCGTAAAACTCTGAAAGAAATAGGTTATCCGATACTTTGTTGTATTCGTTCTGTACTCCAGTACAGCGCTTGTCTCCGGGTTTCAGCGCCTCGCCGATTTGATGCGTTGCCATTTCGATGACCCACACCATCTCTGAATGCTCGTCGTACTTACAAAACCCGGCTTTAATGGCGCTATTAAGCCCCTTCTTAGCCCCTTCCAAGGTTAATCCAGTCTCATGAGACAGGAACGCAAGGGGCATGTAATAAAGACCGATCATATTGGCGTGCGGACTGGTAAGCAGGTACAACGCCACAAGCTGAGACTCTGGCCCAGCCTGACGCAGCTCTTTGCCTGTTCTGCCAATCCAGAAGTGAGGAGACACCTTTCCGTAATCACGCATTTTGCGCCTCCGAGACCTTCGTAAAATATTGTTGGAACTTCCAGACAGGCTGCATGCATTCATGCGGATAATTCTGCCTGGTGAAATACACCTGCTGTTTATCCCGATTCCAGCCGGTGACATGCACAATCACACCGCGCGGATCGCGATAATCGATATCCAATGGCTTAATTTGGTTTTCGGTAGTGATTGGGTGTGACATGTCACACCTCATTGCCCGGACGTGGGAAAACAAGCATTTCTCGCTTGAGGGGTTTTTTACCCACAAAAGTTCTACTTGCTGCTTCAATAGAAGTTGCAAGTTTTGGTGACGCATTTCTGTATCCGTAGGCAATAAGATTCAAATATCCTGTTGATGTACCGCTCTTAACTGCCAAAGCGTGCCACTCTTCTTTAGTGGAAGCACGACGCCAGGAAAGAAGTTCGTTTTCCATACCCACACCTCAATTTATCATTTTGGTAAAGTTTATCTTTACGATAACTATGAGGCAAGATAAATTTATCAAATTGGGTATTTATCATATTGCTAAAAAGTGGGAGTATTTGGTCATGGACATAAAAAACATTCGACGCCAGAACCTAAACAGGTTGATTGGTGAGTACATCGTGGAAGGTTATACCAAGGCACAAATTGCTGAAAAAATTGGTATACCCCCTTCTCAACTGAGTCAGTTATCTGGCTCTAACGCCTCTCGTAACATTGGCGACATAATAGCTAGGAGAATTGAGTCAAGTATGGGCCTGCCCCATGGCTGGATGGATTCAAAGAGAGCAGATGTTGATGCATCTGGTACCAAGCCTAACTTTTTCATAAATCCACTGACAAAAAATCAGCAACAATACCGAATTGAGGTGATGGACACTGAGTTCAGTTGCGGAAGTGGCAGGATGAACATGGACTATCCTGAAATAGTTAAATCGATTGAACTTGATCCAGAGGAAGCTAAAAGGATGTTTGGTGGGCGTAGCCCTACCTCCCTGAAAATCTGCACGGTTGTCGGAGATAGCATGCTCGGGACTATTTTCCCTGGGGATCTTGTCGTTATAGACGTTACGGTAAACCGGTTGATAGGTGATGGGATTTATGCGTTCGTTTATGGTGACAACTTTCATATCAAACGCTTACAGCTGCTTAAGGACAAGCTGGTAGTCATCAGCGATAATTCAACTTACGAAAAATGGTTTGTATCTGAAACTGATCAAAGCGAGTTTCACATTCAGGGCTTAGTTGTCGGTAGATGGCAAATGTCATACAACCGTTTGGGTTGAGACTCATACATATAAAAAACCAGCTTCGGCTGGTTTTTTTATGCCCTGCACAAAATAATTTACCATATATATCAAAGGCATAACTATTAATTTATCATAATTTATCAAAAAGATATTTACCAAAATTTATCTTTGAGATAAAGTTCATTCATCGGCAAACAATGGAGCCAATGAAATGAATACTCAAATCACCGTAGCCAAAACCATCGGCAAAAGAATATTAAATCAAAGATCTTCGCTTCGACTCTCTCAGGATTTTTTGGCTGATCATCTTGGTTTAACAACCGAAACCATTAACAACTGGGAAACGGAAAAAACTGTTCCTTTTGCTGACCAGTTAATCCAATTGGCTAACATTCTTCATTCTGATGTTCTGTGGCTCATTTCAGGAAACGAGCAGTGCGGTGAATTTACAGAACCAACAAGTATTATAACGTCCAATCAACTTAACTCATGGTCTGCTGATATTGGCAATTGCAGAATGGCTTTATCTAACGCTATGGATTGCATGCCTCCGGAATTGTCGTCTATCGGTACACTAACTATCGTTTATGAAAAATTAGACGACTTGCAAGAAACCATCTGCAAGCAAGCCGACAAAATTTAAAATTAATTAACATTATTTAATTAACACCTTTCTTGGTGGGGACAAACTCACCCTTAGGAAATGAAAATGCAAAATTCCGTCGCAATTAATCAGCCGATTAAAACGCCTCAAATGCTGTTCGGATCTGACAACATTAATGACTTTGGTAACCGCGTTCAAAGCTGCCGGATGGAAGGTTACTCCATGCAGCCGACCATCGAACCATGTGAGGTTGTGGCTTTCGTTGATTGCGGTGGACATGCGCTTACCTCTGGCATTTATGTTTACACAATGGATGCTTTTGGTCGCCCATGCCTTTTCATTAAGAGAATCGAGCCATTAGCTGATGGCTCATTAAAAATCATTTCTGATAACCATCATTACGAAACTTTCACCCTTAATACCGATGAACAGAAAGAAATCAAAATTCACGGTCGGGTGGTGGCTTCTTTGGCTGTGAGGCGCTTCGTATGACTTTCATCATTGATAAATCGGCATATAGAACAGCATGCCTTTATGCGGCCTGCGGTTACGAGGTAATCGCTCGTCTTTATCTTAAAAAAGCATATGGTCGGTAATAATGAGCTTATTAAAAAGGCAAGACATTCAGGTTGTGAACATCAAAGCCGAGCAACTGGCTGGTTTATCGCAAACATTATTTGAATATCACGACAAACTGGACCATTTCCAACTTAAAACTATTTGCTCTCTTGTTTATGACATTGCTGGCGAAATTCATGATTGGACCGAAAAAGAAGAGGAAATTGTTATGAGCTTAGAGGAGGAGGCTCGCCGCAATGGATAAATTAATCGAGACATATCGCCGCCGAATTTTAAAAGCAGCGTTATTACGCCACCAGCGTAAAACAGGCAGTAACTGCCTTGTTATTAAGCTCAATAAAGGCGGCATTAACACGGTCGAGTTAACAGAGATTCTTCTCGATGGATTATTGAGAAAATTCGAAAGGCTTGCGATCAGTGAGTACGGGAATGTCGAAGGCGTAAAAGCTATCAAGGGAATTTACAGCAGCGCTGTTGATGTTAATGGCAGCGGTGAATTCCTTACGGATTGCGGGAAGGAATTAATCGACGAGCTCATTTCTGAGCTGGTTGAGTTCGTCAAAAAACAAAAAGTAGAGGCTCCGAAAACGGAGGGTCATGAAATGGGGGGATCTGATGGCACTGACAGCGATACGAATTCCTGAGTGGGTTCACCTCAAAGCAGCACACGTTTTAAGCCAGTTCAGAGCAAGGCGCATTCACCCCTGCCGTATGCACGGCTCCGGTAATTTGAGCCTCAAGGTTAATCACCGCTGGCGGCTACTCTCCCGCGATGGCGGAAATAACTGGGAAGTAATGAGTCACGAACGATACAGCAAAGTTAAGGACCGGAAATGAACGATAAACGCACCGTAAGCATGATTGACCTGGCATTACAGAAACACGATACGCCAGTTGGCCCACTGTTCGTGGCAGTACGCCATGGTCGTATCAAAAAATGCTTCACGCGGGATACGGCGATCCGATATCTGGCTTTCTTCATGACCACCGAGGCTTTTGAGCGTTCAGGTTTTCCGCAGCGTCACCCGCGGGTGCGTATTGATCGCGATGACAGGGAGGTATGGCGAGACGGGGAAACAAAGGCTGAGTATCTGGCCGCACACCAGCGTTGTGTTCGCCGTCTGCGTCGCATCCTGTCGCGCAAGCGAGAAATGGAGAAATGGTGTGAGAAATGGGACGCGATGCATGACCGATTCGTTAAAGAGGTTGATGCACTGCAGGCCATCAAACCAGCAGGAGTGCATTGATGCTGAATTCAACATTCAAACCAGAACCGACATCAACCGGCATCCGCCTTGGGAATCGAATTATTGGATATTCCGCCGCCGTAAGGCAACTCGACAATGGTCACTATGACAAACAGATTCCAGATGGAATGGAATTGTTGGCTTGCATTATGGAAGCGGTTGAAAGTGGCTGGTTCGTACCAAGCGAAGAAAAGCTGCTGATTTTATGGCGTTGGCTCGTGGTCGCCGTTTTCATAACCGAACAACTACAAAAGAACGGCACTGTTGACGTTCCGAATAACGATGGGGGTGTTGATACCGCTGTTATTTACTCCAGCAATAGCGGCTCGATCAGCGTTTACCCAGGACCGGAACGATTCGCCCTTGCGAGTTACCTTGAAGGTGGAGCTATAGAGAAATACGGGACGGAACTAGGCCAGCAGATGGCGCTTGGTATGTATAGAGACATGGTTGAAATGGACGCTGAAAACGGGCTCAGGTTATCGATTTTCGGCCGTGATGGTTTCGGTCTGCTTCATGACAGCTTCATAGAGCAGATTCAGGCAGAGGGTATGCCATCCAATCCTGTTATTCACTGATGGGAGCGCTGATGAAAAGGTTAATCGTGAGTTTCATATTTTCTGTGCTGCTGGCGGCCACCGTTATCGGCGCGCTGATTGAATATAAATTTTTGGTGAAGTAGCGAGGCACTCCATGAATAAGCCAGTTTTAGAAGTTATTAAGCGTTGGAGCCGTTTAGCAACGGAGGCCAAGCAGCTGGGGCTCGCCACCATTCCCATCGACCCGCAAAACATGCTGATGGTACTGGGAGATCTGCCAGTCAGTGAAGACTATCAGGCTGCAATCGATTTTTTGCGCAAGAGAGCGGCCAGCGAACTTGATGGCGGTTTTAGAGCGCACCACAACGCGCTTATCTATGCGGCAAATGAACTGGAAAATGCCCAGGCATTTGGGCGGGAGGTCGGTCATGAGTCTTGATTGCGTACCACTTTCAACCTACTGCCGGGACGCCGGAGAAACGGTTGAAGCCGTTAACAAACGGATACAAAGGGGGTTATGGAAAGAGGGTGTCCATGTATTAAAAGTCGATGGCGTTAAAGAACGCTGGATAGACTTAACGGAGGTTTCAAAGTGGGCAAGAAAGAACAAGGATCATTATCTCTCCCAAGAGGAGTAACAATTCGCCAGCATAAAACTGGCGATACCTTGGTGATCACATTCACCTACAAGGGGGTTCTCTGCCGGGAGCCCCTATCCAGAATGGAAGCAAACGCGCGCGGCGTGAAGTATGCCGAGCGCCTGCTGGGGGAGATACAGAACCAGATCGCCGGCGGCACATTCGATTATGCGAAATACTTCCCCACCTCCAAAAAACTGGAGCTGTTCGGGGTAGTGAAGAAAACCAAAAATATTAAGTCCTACCTGGACGAGTATCTGAAAATCTGCCAGAACCGCAACCTTTCGCCCTCCACTATTGGCGGTTATGAAAAGTGCCTGTCTGCGCTATCTGCGCTGCACAAAATGCATGTGTCGGAACTGACCCCAGCGGTCCTCAAAAACTGGATCGCCAGCAGAAAGACAAAGCTGAAAACGATCAGGAATAACCTCTCGTTTCTGCGCAGCGCCATAGATGAAGCGGTGACTGACGGCCTGCTGACAATCAACCCGGTAACCCTTGTCAGCGCGAGTCGGTACCACGTGATCGACAGCAGCCCGAATAGTGACGATTACAAAGTTGATCCGTTCACACCAGCGGAAATCAGCGCTATTTACCAGAGCTGCAGATACCAAGAATGGGAAAATCTGTTCCGTTTCGCATTCAATACGGGTTTACGCAGCTCTGAGCTGTGTGCGTTGCGCTGGCCTGATCTCGACAATATCGCTAAAACAGCTCACGTTCAGGCGGCAAGTGTTGTTGGCGTTCTGAAAGGTACCAAAACAAAAGCCGGTACCCGTAAAGTAGAATTAAACAGCGAGGCGCTGGCCGCGCTGCAGGCGCAGAAACAATTCACTTTCATGAAAAGCGAGTTTATTTTCAGCGACCCTAAAACGGGAGAGCCCTGGGCGAACGCCGACGCAATACGAAAAAAAGCATGGGTGCCAACCCTCAGAAAAGCTGGCGTTCGATACCGTAACCCGTACCAGACCCGCCACACATTCGCCACCAGACACATTAGCCAGGGCGTAAACCTTTTCTGGCTTGCCGGGCAGATGGGGCATAAAGGGCCGGAAATGCTGTTCCGCAATTACGGTAAATACCTGGCTGAATACGACGGGAAAACCGCCATTTCTGCAGCTCTGTAGCGTGGTGAATATTTCAAAATGTTGGACGGAATCAGGACGTTAGAGGGACCACGATATGCACGTAAAATGCACCCGGTACCTTTTAAAAAATACAAAGCATTAATATTCAATAGGTTAGGAATTATTCGGACACGGGTTCAACTCCCGCCAGCCCACCAAAATTCTCCATCGGTGATTACCAGAGTCATCCGATGAAGTCCTAAGAGCCCGCACGGCGCAAGCCCTGCGGGCTTTTTTGTATGCATGATCTGTCCTGCGGCGTCTGAATGTCCTGTCCCAGAATTAGCTACATCCTTCAAATAGCGAGTTTTATGTTCATTCTATTTAACCAGATATTTTTAACGGGCCAGTATATTTAAAGAATTCAATAACTGAGTATCTAATGTTTCTCTTACTGGAGTAGGAAGCCCATTTGCAACTCTATAATCTTTGATAGCAGCTCGTGTCGCTGGTCCCATACTTCCATCAATATTACCGTTATAAAAACCTTTATCCAGTAATGCAAACTGCACTCGCATGATTAAACGTTTACGCTTTTCAGTATCAGAAGTCAGCCCACTAGTTGCACGGGTAGTTCCATTCGTTCCAGCAGAGTTTGTAGTCGTAGAGGCATCCATGTCATTAGAGCGAAGCGAACGAACAGATGACGATGAGGAACTTGTCCCTGAACTTGAAGAGCCAGATGAGCTTGGTGAACTGTATGTTTTAGGATAATAAGGAGTGCTGCCACCATAGTACCCGCCACCTGATGAGGATCTGTGAGAACTATGACTCCGATGGGAGCTATGGCTGCGATGCCCTGCAATGTAGAATGGGACTTCCGTGTTAAGTGGTGCTATCACTAAATCATGCTCATTAAGAGTCATACCGGGCAAATCACTTGCTCCAGTAGAGGAATCACTTGCCCATACAGAATTATTGAGTGCCAAAAATCCCGGAAGCAGGGAAGCGAAATTAATTTTTTTCATAAAATTGGTCTCGGAGGTTGATGAAAACGGCCTTTTGACGAACTGAAATAACCAGCACAGGAAGACTTCTGAGTACATTCATCACATTCTTTGGGATAGTAATTTTTCCAGTCAGAAATTGACTGGGTAGCAAACCCTCTGGCTTTTTCAGGAAGATGGCACAATGGGTAATTGAAGATTGTTAGAGGGATGCCTGACCTTTGCGCAGTGTCTATGACAGAGAGGATTTTCTCACGATAGTTATCATGCTCGATAAAGATTGATGACCAGTTTTTTCGTGCCCACCCGATAGATTCCAACCCCATAAGGGAAATCTGATTGATGTTGGAGAACACACGGCCGACGAACTCTACGATGTCATCCAGTTCTGTATAGTTAGCCAGTGTCGGAATAACTCTAAGTTCGATATTAATCCCTGAGTTTCCTGCATTGATTAACCCCTTGACTGTTTCATTAAATGCGCCATCACTCCCTACCAGATGATCATGCACAAGTGGTCTTGATGAGTAGAGCGGGATACCAAAGGTGATTTTGATCTTTTTGCTTCGCTTTGCCATTTCCTGAGTAAAGTTGGTATCAGCAAATTTGCGTCCGTTTGTTAAAACATGCAAAGCAGTATCTGGTGAATTCTCGATGATAAAATCAATGAAGTGAAGGAAATCATCTCCATACAGCAAAGGTTCACCACCGCTGACCCCAACAACTCCATTCAAACCAAATGAAGCTATAGCAAGAGCTGATTGGGTAAGAAGCCAATCATCATTTGATTTTTTTGGTGGCTGCGAACAAAACAGACACAAGTTATTGCAACGTTCCGTTACTAAGACAGTATTATGATTGGCTCTTCGGGACAGAATAACGCGTATCATATTGCCATTGTTGATTATCCCAATATCTCCATCTTCAATTGACTCAAATAATTCAGTGCTAATAACAGAGTAATCAAAGCATGGTAGAATGACATCATTATTGCTTTCAGCAACTACCAGCAAATTGGGCAAAAAGAATAAAGGGTTCACTGGTTTTTGTTTGCATAACCGATAGAACCCCGCGGGCACAGTCTCTTTTGAAGCAAAATGAAAGATATCGTTCCTTATAACCTCAGACATATGCCCATCCTTTTAGCATCTCAGCCTTCGGACCACCTTCTGAGATGCAGTTCATCAGATACCTGAACATCCCCTTGTGATACTGACAAAACGTTGAACGACTCCTATCACCGACAGGCTCACCCTGTACACTTATGTTCTGGCATGGATCTGCACCGCAAAATGGTTGATATGCACATGTATCACAACCTGGTAGAGCAAAATTGAACGATGAACTTAATACTGCGTTATAGTAAGGACTCTTAGAAAATTGTAGCGTCTTAACCTCACCCGCACTGAACTCCGTTTCAGGATTCACCTTCTGCAACATACGGCTCTCATCGCTACCATATACTCGACCGTCATAATTGAAAAGAATACTGTTAAGCACAACCCCACTTGGCGACTTTAAATCTGCGTAACCACTAAAGCCGGGATTGAAGATCCTTTTCAGATGAATGGAGGCCGAATGTTCCACAACCCTTATCCCTTCATTATTGATCTTAAGGATTTCATCTATCAACGAGGCATAGAAACTGAAGTATTCATCCATAGAAAAGGTGAACGATGCTTTTTGTGCAAACCCATAGGGACTAACAGGTCGGATAAACATGTCCTTGAGGCCAAGAGACAAGTGAGCATGGACAATCGATTCAGGATGCCTGATAAGATCTTTAGTAACTGTGGTAACCGTTGCAACTCGCCCAGCGCCTAAAGACCGTTTAATAGCCTCTACTCCTGACACTGTTCTACTGTACGCAAGCCCATGACCAAGAATTCGATTACTGTTGTGAACAACTTCCTCACCATCAAGCGAAGTAGAGAACGTTATGTTCCTATCTCTCGACCATTCAAGCATATCCTCATTCAAGACAGACAGGCTTGATGCTATCACCATCTCAAAATCGATACCTCCCAGCGTTTCAGCACATTGCTCATAGATAGACTGAATTAAATCGAACCGCAAGAGTGGCTCTCCACCCTGTATCTCTATCTTGTATGGTGGTGTCGATAGTTTTTTGATAGTAGAAATGATATCAGGGATGAGATCGGGATCTAGATCATAACCAGAGGCATTCACTGAAGCTCTACTGACCTGACAATACTTGCAGGTATGGTCGCAACGTAGTGTGGGCACAATCATGAAAATTGGCCTGATAGCCAGTTCATTCATCAATCGTTTTGCAAAAGCAGAACTTAAAGCATAGGGCGTTATAGCCGATGAGCTTTCGTTGGTTATGAATAGCTTGCTTTCGAGTGCGTTTGATTGTTCCGCATTGATTTGCTCATCAGAAAGATCAAGCAACTCTTGCTCATCAATGAAATGATGAAAACCAGCGAGGTTGCTTATAAACACCTGTCCATTAGGCAATCTGTCAAAATTGAATGGCATCAATTCCATTACGAAAGCCTTTCATCGACACTGCGAAGCACTTTATGGACAATAGAATCTCTCAACGCCCCTGTTTTATGCTGTAGTTTTTCTCGCAAAGCGTAATCATTCAGCAGCCTCTCGAATTCATAGAGGCATTCGGGACTATCGTTTTCAAAAGAGATTTTCCAGGAGGATATATCTTCACAAAACTTCCACTGAGTAAGCGAAGTCATCCAGTACAGGGTATTGCGTATAACCCATTCAGAATAAACATCTTTTTTTAATATCCTTTCGCACATTGCCATTGCCTCACAAAACTAATAATCACAATCAGCAACCACTGTAAAGCGGATTTTTCCTATAGAAATGAGGATACACCATTTAATTAATATGTTACAGGATGTTTGCATCTGAATGGCGACTCTGACAAATGATGTTGCTTATCCTATGATAATCAATAATGTTTTCTGATTATCATATGCCGCTTGAACCGGTTAAATTTTAAGCGCCCAATATACCATCAAAACGTATGGGCTTAAAAGATCTGCTGGTGGTTCATGATATGAAATCTATTACTTCAATAATTCTTAATGAGAAAGAATTTCCTCATGACGTGATGAAGCTGCACTAGCGCACGTCGATACTAACTAAGCCAGGAGAGCTTACAATCACTCTCAATACCTTGAGCATCTATACGTCGTACCCACTGTTGCAATTTCTGTTTACGAAATTTATACCGCTGAGAATAAGGTCTCAGAATCGGGGCGGAAAATAGCGATAAACGCCGCAGGCTGCGTAATGGCGGGATTGATGTGTGGGCCAGATGCACCTGTTTGTGTACTTATTGGTGGTTTTGTCAGCGGTGCTCTTGCAGTATCGGAGATGGGTAGTGTGTGGAATTGATTATGCAACAGGTTAATTCAATATCTCTGGTAAAGGGTCAGGAAGCGACAGATTTATCCCAGGCGCAGCCTAACGTAGTGATCAATGGCAATAGCACAGACATTATTGTACCAGGGCAAATACTGGAAGCAGCTGTTCAGGTTAATGATCATCGCTATATCTTTTTTTAACGGATGACATTATTTTCGAGGAGTCACTGACAATTGCTCTTATCGATGTTAAGGATGGCGTTAAAGAAATCGTCCGTTTGGGTAATGAGTATTCTACGGGAAGTTTTGAGGTATTATCCGTTACAGTAGCTAGTATCAATTTCAGATTCATTGGTAATTTTCTCTGGACAGTGAACAACGTCGACTCCCCGCGCTTAAGGCTTCCTTTTGGTTCAGAGCCCAAGGTGTAAAACGAGAGGCTGGCCTGAAAAAATACATGACGATTTCAGCCACTCCTGCGCCAGAGAAAGTTCGTTGATGCGACTTTCTGCGAAGCGCAACGTCAGTACGTTAACATTGTAAAGTCAACGACAAGATCTCTTATTATGTAGCTCGTAAAGCTACATTCTTCTGGAGGTGCCAGTGTCTATTCACACGCTCAATTTATCCAGGCATAAGTCTGGAAAAACTCAGTAAATCAACATCCTTAACAGAATCTACAGTTCCGAAATTACGCCACCCGCGTATACTGCATTCACGCCACCGAAAAACACCTGAACGCAAAAGGATTCGCACCCATGACAGCGTCCTCAAACCGCATCGCAAGCCAGGCTATCGTGGCTCTCACGTTTTTGCTCAGCGGCTGCGTTTACCATGATTATCCCTCCCCTCGTATTGAGGGCACATTGAATAACGCAGGAAAACCGCTGCCCCGGGTAACCGTTTCGTTAGTGGAATTCGACCGACAAATTGCCACGACACAAACGGATAATAACGGGTATTTTTCTTTCGTACCGCAGGGAGACTGGCATGTTTTTATACCCGTCGGACCGCAAGATCGCCTGAGTAGCTGGACACTGACAACAATCGACCCTCAGGGACAAAAACGCGATATTTACACCTCCCGACGCTTTGGCGGGCCTTTTTCAGGCTATTCCAGGAGCGACAACGTGAAACTGTTATGCGAACTCTCCCCAACAAGCGGGGAGAGTCAAAATATATTTTGCGAAGCTCAGTGAGTTAATTAACTTTACTCATAGCCAAAAGCCACCAGTAATAGGGATATGCACGCCCCTGGTACACGGCATTCAAACTGAAAGTAATTAATTCCTCTGCGTAACTAAATACGCTTCACGGTATAACGCCAAAATAACATTACAGTTTTTTCCTAAAGCCACGCCGCTTCGTCTGTGCCATGCTGAATCACGCTCATAACCGATAACGTTAAATGAGGATATTATGAAAAAAACAATTATCGCATTATCTGCCGTTCTGCTGGCTTCCCCAGTATTTGCTGCGACCACACATGCAACTGACGATACCGTCGCTGCGGCGAAGGCAAACGCCAACGACGCGAAGCAAAAACTGCACGAAGAGCAGAATAAAGGCGAAGAGCTGAAGCTGAAACAGAAGCATGCTGCAGAGGGTAAAACCGAAAACTTAGGCAGCAAGGTCAGCGAAGATTCCCAGAAAGCCTGGCATAAAACCAAAGAAGGTACCGAGAAAGGGTGGGATGCCACCAAAGAAGGTGCTGAGAAAGGCTGGAATAAAACCAAAGAAGGTGCCAGCGAGCTGGAAAAGAAAGTCACTGAGTAATCCCTTCGAAAGGCCGCAGACGCGGCCTTTTTTATTCCCTCCTGCCCTGCTCCCTGCAGACTAAACTTGACTCAGGGGGACCCCATCATGAACAGCGAACACACCGCACCTGAAACCCAGGGCGTTACCGTTGAATTACTCTCCGTCGTCGATCTGGGTCCGGAAATAGCGGGCATGGCCGGGCGCCAGCTTCGCATGCGCAGGGTCACTCTCGCTCCCGGCGCAGTCTTTGGTCCGGTGCATAATCATATCGACAGACCCGGCACCGTATTTATCCTTGAAGGTACCATCACCGATCATCGTCACGGTATTGCGACTGATTACGGTCCCGGTGTCGGCTGGCCGGAAGATCACAACACGGTCCACTGGCTGGAAAACCGGGGTCCGGTAACCGCCGTCGAGATCTCGGTGGATATTATTAAGACGTCCTGACGCCTAAAAGCCGAATAGATCCCCGGGGTTGCGCGTTAACGCCTTGCCACCCCTAAAGAGATCCTGAGATGCTGCGACGCCTGGTTATTCTGTTCGTGTTGCTCTGTCCGCTGGCGCAGGCCGCCCCGCAGAGCTATACCATTGATACTGAAAACACCGCCATTCGGTTATCCTGGCACGCCTTCGGGGGGATCCTCTCCTGGGCCAGATTCAGTGGCGTCACGGGTTCCGTAACGCTTAACCCGGATAAGGATATCGATGACCATATTCATGTCACCCTTCCCGTGGCTACCCTGGTTGCCTCAAACAGCCTGCTCACCTGGCAACTGAAAAGCGACATGTTTTTTGAATCTGAACGTTATCCTGTTATCGAATTTATCAGCTCACGCGTGGTCGCTCAGGGTTCAGGAACGTTCAGGGTGTTCGGAACATTGATCGTACGCGACATTGCCCGCCCGGTCATTCTGGACGCCGTCGTGAAAGATCCGCACGCGCCGGTCCTCACGCTGGATGCGACGACGACCATTTCGCGCGCGGCCTACGGCATGGATAAATTTGCGCTGGTCGTTGATGACAGGATTGCCATCACCATTGCGATTCAGGCTAACGGCATCCCGTCATCCTGAAATCAGGCTTTGCAGCTGCTCTGCACTGCCCCGCAACTGTGGGAGCGGGTTGCGGCCGATCAACACAAACTGATATCCCGCTTTCTGCCACCACACCAGGTTCATGTCGTGCCGCTGTTCCTGTTGAGCGGCTGTCGTTGTCTGCTCTGTCGGGGAGATACACAGCGCCATTGGGCCGTAGTCGGCATTTATCCAGGCTATTTGCGCGATAGAGGTGGTTTCATAGCGCAGCATGCGGACCATTTTAAGCTCTGCTCCATGCAGGATAAGCTGTGACGCCTGAAGTTGCAGGCCGATATCCTGCGCTGCCCGTTCCAGCCCACGCTGCAGAACATGCGGCGCGCTGTCCATATCCAGCAATGTCTCGACGCTGTAAAGCGACATGTATTGCGCCTCGAGGTCACGAATATGGGCGTTTTCATCAGTAGGTGCGAAAGCGGGTCGCAACCCATATCCCACGCCGGAACCGACCACCAGGAAACTGACCGACGCGGCAATGAGTGCGCGCCGGCTTACGCCAGCCGGGGTAGCGGGCTTCGGATCGGGCAGTTCCGCCAGCCGGGCCTGCATTTTCTCCAGAGGAGCATCATCCAGCATAGCGGCAAACGCGCCGGGGTAATCCGCATTGCTTTTCATTAACTCGGCGGTCCGCCCGGAGAGGCGCTCGTCACGTCTCAACTGTTCTTCAAATTTTTGCGCGTCGGCATGACACATCTCGCCATCTATCCATGCCACGATAGCCTCATCGTTATAGGGCGCTGTAAAACGGTGCGCGTTCAAGAGCGTTTCTCCTTAACCGGGGGCAAGGCATCGGCAGACGCTGCCAGCGTTGCCCGTGCCGTCGCCAGTCGGCTCATTACGGTACCGATCGGCACCGCCAGGGTGTTCGCGGCTTCCTGATAGGTAAAACCTTCGACATACACCAAAAAAACCGTGTTGCGCTGGGCTTCCGGGAGCGCGTTGACGCGCTGCATCACCTTCAGGTAATGCAGGTGCGTCTCATCCTGTTCACGGGTATCCGGTGCCAGAAGCTCATCGCTGGCGACAAACCCCTGCCCCTGACGAACATGGCGTGCCCGAAGCTCAGAGATCCAGATGGAGTGCAATATCGCAAACAGCCACCTGTCGATACGTGTACCGGGCATGTACTGACTGCTTTTTTCAAGCGCGCGCACGCAGGTGGACTGAACCAGCTCTTCGGCGACATCCCTGTTTCGCGACAACACCAGCCCATAACGCCAGAGACGTGAGAGGTGTGCGGCTAACTGTTGGCGAACCTCACGGGTAGCGATGTGTTTTCCCTCCACGAGAAAATCAGGATTCCGGATGTCCGTTAATGGCAGCCTGCAGGTCACGGTACTCTTCACAGGACTGGCCGCAAATACCGGCAATCACTTTCAGTTGCTCTTTGGCCAGATCCGGACGTCCCTTGACCATCCACGCCTCGCCCAGATATTCACGGGCTTTGGCATAATCCGGGGCGATAGCCAGCGCACGCTGATAGTAACCGATACCTTCATCCGTACGACCCAGTTTGCGGGTGGCATACCCGCGATAGTTCCATGCTTCAGCCGTGTTGTTATTTTTTAGCGAATCAAGAAGGTTCAGCGCCGCCTGGTACTCGCCTTTTTTAGCAAGGTGATAGGCATAGTTGGTTTTGTCCTGATCGCTAAGGCTGCTGCTCTTATCGGGCACACATTTCTGAGTTGCACTGTCATACACCTGTCCGGACGGACAGTCGGGTGTTTTGCTCTCGGTACTATTATCGCCCATCGCCAGCGCGAGAGGAGACAACAGGGAAAAAATCAGCACCGGGATCAAACGCACAGAGGTGGTGTTCATAAAAGGCTCCAGGGTGAATGGGAATGACGTCAGTAAACGCGTGAGCGGTGCATTTTATTCATTCCCGGGCCCCTCTTTTTTTTCTCAGAATCATGTTGACGTCGTATCCCCATTAAATGTTGAGCGGGATATTTTATCTTTACTCCCTGTTAGTTATTATTTTTCTCTCAGTAGCAGAATCCCGGCACCGCACAAGAATATATTTTTAATTAATTACCAACATAATATATGTTATATCAAAAACGTTACCCTAACTTAAACGCACATTAAGCCGGCATAAACAATAGCGTTTAACGCCATCCTATAAAAAGTCCCCTGCTAAATATTTATTCATGGCAAATGATAAAACACCGCAATTTACAAACAAATAAAAATACAATAAATACAACAAGTTATCTTTTTTAAATTATAATAGCCAGCTATGAATTAATGCCCCCTTCAACGCCTCAGACAGTGTTTACAGATGCTTAATTTGCACATTCAGACTTTTCTGGCTATATCATTTTTATATCGTCAAAACCAATACCTCTATTAATTACAGGGTTTTATACAACACAAAAACACAAATACACGACATTCTCTCTCATGAGTAATTAGATTCGCTCTGATGTTGCCACTCTGGATTATGGCGGGCATCGTTCGCTCTAAAAAAATAACGGTGAGTGCTGCGTAAATAACAGCAACTCCGCCGGGGGCGTGCTTTACCTTCCGCAGAGATGGCGCATCTTGCACGCCGTTCACGACAACTCTGCTGGAGTAATACCTAAATGAGCCAAATCTCTGTTATATCGAAACTCACTGGCGTGGAAACTACCACGGAAGGCACACAGGTTACGCTGAGCCATTCCTCTATCGTTGAGCTTCATGTAGAGCGAGCCGATGTCTCCCACTTCGCCCGCAGTGGTAACGATCTGGTGGTCACGCTGCACTCTGGCGAGGTCATTACCCTAAAGAATTTCTACGTCACCGACGCGGAGGGGGTGAGTCAGCTGGTCCTGGAAGAGAGTGACGGTGCGCTGTGGTGGATTGAAGATCCTACCGGGGCTGCTACCTACGAATCTATCGCCTCCACGGACGTATTACTGGCGGCTTCAGGCGGTGATACCGGTGGCGCAGCCATCTGGCCATGGGTACTGGGCGGTCTTGCTGTCGCAGGCGGGATCGCTGTCGCGGCAAGCAGCGGCGGCGGAGGGGGTGGCGACGATGATGATGACAATACGAACCCCGGCACGCCGGGCAATCCTTCCGATCCGGATACCACACCGCCAAATGCGCCTTCCAACCTTCAATTCTCCTCAGATGGTAAAACTGTCACAGGTACTGCTGAACCCGGCAGTACGATTACGCTGAAAGACGCGGACGGCAATCTGGTCGGCACGGGTAAAACCGGTAGCGACGGCAAATTCACCATTGTTCTGGGCACGCCGCTGACGAATGGCGAGCAACTTACCGCCACAGCAACCGACTCATCAGGCAATACCAGCCAGGCCGGACATGTTACAGCACCGGATACCACCGCACCCGATGCGCCCGATATCGTAATTGTGAATGACGACGTTGGCGGAGAAACCGGACCGCTGACTAACGGTCAGCGTACCGATGATGCCCGCCCCACCTTCAGCGGCATCGGCGAAGCAGGCAGTACCATCACCCTGTACGATAATGGTCAGCCGATTGGCACGACCAAGGTTGATGCCAGCGGAAACTGGACCTTTACCCCGGGTACAAATCTCGCTAACGGAAGCCATTCCATTACCACCACCGCGACCGACGCGGCAGGTAACACCAGCCCAGCCTCCGGCGCCGTGACCTTTGTGGTGGATACCGTCGCCCCCACAGCGCCAGCCATCACGCTCGTGTCAGACGATACCAATCCGGTCACCGGCTCGGTCAGTAACGGTGGTAGCACCAACGATCAGCGACCACAGCTTACCGGCACCGCGGAAGCCGGATCTACGGTCACCATTTATGATGGCGGGATCGCGATTGGCACCGCTGTCGTTGCCAGCAACGGCACCTGGACGTTTACCCCTTCGATCAATCTCAGCGAAAGCACGCATCAGCTCACCGTCCGGGCAACCGACGCCGCCGGTAACACCGGGCCGGCTTCCCCGGTGTTCACCGTTACCATCGATCTCACCGCACCAACTGCGCCAACCGCCATCGTGCTGAACGATGAAACGGGTGCCATCAAAGGCGCAATTACCTCTGGCCTGTTCACTGATGCCGCTAAACCTGTTCTTGCAGGGAGAGGAGAGCCCGGTGGGACAATTACGATTTTTGATAACGGCGTGCCCATTGCGACCGTTAAAGTTCAGCCCAACGGCACCTGGAGCATCACACCGGACAAACCGCTTTCGGAGGGGGCTCACTCAATAACGGTGCAGGTCACCGACGCTGCCGGGAACCAGAGTGGGTTGTCGCAGCCAATCAACTTCATTGTCGATACCACGCCGCCGGAAACGCCCGACATCACGCTTAATCCGGCAGGCACGCAGATTACCGGCACTGCCGAGCCAAACAGCAGCATTGTCATCACCAGCAGCGACGGCACCATAATTGGGCGGACGACAACGGACGGCAACGGCAACTTCGTTGCCACGTTAACGCCGGCGCAAACTAACGGCCAGCAGATCTCCGTGGTGGCGTCTGATGCTGCTGGTAACCAGAGCACACCTGCGACCGTCACGGCTACGGACACAACCCCTCCTGTCGCCCCCGGAAACCTTCAGGTGGCAGATAACGGCCAGAGCGTCAGCGGCACGGCGGAGCCAGGCAGCACCGTCACCATTAAAGATCCTAACGGCGCGGTCATCGGTGAAACCACCGCCAACAGCGATGGCACCTTTACGGCGGTTATTAGTCCTGCACAGACCAACGGTGAAGTGCTGACGGTCGTGGCAACCGACGGCAGCGGTAACGCCAGCCTGCCCGCTACAGCCGATGCACCAGATACCACGGCGCCACTGGCTCCGGATAACGTTGTTGTCTCAGATGACGGTACCAAAGTGACAGGTACCGCAGAGCCGGGCAGCACCGTGATCATCCGTGAAAATGGCGTCACGGTTGGCGAGGCGAAAGCCAATGACGACGGCAGCTTCACCGTCACGCTGACCCCACCAAAAGCCAACGGTGAAACCCTGACCGCAGATGCCACCGATCCCGCCGGCAATACCGGGCCAACAACGCCTGCCATTGCGCCGGATATTACCGCCGCGCAAACGCCGGTTATCGTTTCAGTGGACGACGATGCCTCTGCCACTACGGGCCCTGTCGCCCAGAACGGGCTCACTAATGACCGGACGCCAACCATAAACGGAACGGGCGAGCCTGGCACAACCATCACGCTCTCCAGCGGCGGCACGGTCATCGGCACGGTACTCGTTCCGGCATCTGGCGTATGGAGCATCACGCCATCCTCACCGCTTGCTGATGGCGGCCACGTGCTGACGGCAACGGCAGTTGACGCCGCCGGTAACCCAAGCGGGCCATCAAATGCCTGGAGTATCACTGTCGACGGTACTGCACCCGAAGTACCGGTAATTTCGCAAGTGGTGGACGATGTTCAGGGAAGCACAGGTGCGCTCACCGCAGGTGCCATTACGAACGATCCAACCCCGACACTCAACGGCACTGCCGAACCGGGCTCAACGGTCACCATTCGTCTGGACGGTGTTGATATCGGCACCGCGCTGGTCGGTAGCGGCGGCGCGTGGACATTTACGCCAGGCACACCGATTGGTAACGGTGAGCATACCCTGACCGCCGTCACCACCGACGCGGCAGGTAACATCAGCCTGCCGTCAGGCGGCTTCACCTTTACGGTCGATATCACCCCGCCACCGGCGGCGACCATCACAACCGTAACCGACGACGTCGGTGACGTTCAGGGCCCGCTCACCAGCGGCGACACCACGGATGACACGCAACCGTTGCTGCAGGGCAGCGCGCCGGCGGGTACGGTTATTACGCTTTATGATGGCAATACCCTGCTCGGTACCGCCACACTCGATGGTACCGGCGGCTGGAGCTTCACCCCTACCACCCCGCTCACCAACGGCTCGCACTCTCTGACGGTTCATGCGACCGATACCGCCGGGAATACGACCGTCTCCAGCCCGTTTGTGCTGGTGGTCGATACCGTGGCACCCGCCACGCCGGAGACGCCAGAAATCACCGTGAACCCTGACGGCGGCACAACAGAAACCCCGCTGAACCCGGGAGAGACCACCCGCGATACCACGCCGACGCTGAGCGGCACCGGCAATCCGGGCGATACCGTGACTATCTACAACGGCACCGACAAAATTGGTGACGCCGAGGTGGACAGCAACGGTAACTGGACATGGACACCGGATACCCCACTGGCCAACGGTACCTACGACATCACCCTGACCGTCACCAACAAGGACGGCGCGGGCAACGAAAGCGCCCCGTCCCAGCCGGTGACCATCACCATTGACACCGACCCGCCAGCTACGCCAGCAGCACCGGTGATTACGGACAGCGTCAGCCAGATAACCGGACCGGTTGCCGACGGGGAAACCACGAACGATCCGCGTCCGGTCCTGAGCGGCACCGGCACGGCGAACGATGTGGTTATTATTTATGACAGCATTAATGGTCAGCCTGCCACCGAAGTGGGTCGCGTCACCGTAGACAGCAACGGCAACTGGAGCTGGCGCCCTGACGCCAGCATTGATGAGGGAAGCCACGAATTTACCGCCACCGCCACCGACGAAGCCGGTAACGTTTCGGCGGCGTCACCGGGGATCACTATCACCGTTGATACCGTGGCACCTGATACGCCTGTCATTAGCGCCGTTGGCGGTAAGCCAGACGGTGGTGTTACCACGGATACGACCCCCGGTGTGGGCGGTACCGGCCCTGCGGGCGAAACGGTCATCGTTTATAACAATGGCGTTGAACTAGGACGCGTCGAAGTGGGCAGCAATGGCGAGTGGTCTCTCGATCTTCCGACCCAGACTGATGGCCCACTCAACATCACCGTTGCGGCAGTCGATGCTGCGGGTAACGTCAGCGGCCTCAGCCCGGTCTTCACCGTCACCGTTGATACCACTGCGCCAGAAATCCCGCTGATTAACGCGGTGTCTGACAGCCAGCTCACAAGCAATGTGCTTTATACCCGTGACGGCACGCCGACCCTCACGGGCACCGGCGAACCGGGTACCACCGTTATCGTCTCCGTAGACGGTACAGCATCCACGGTGCCGGTAACGGTACAGCCGGACGGTAACTGGAGCTGGACCGCCGACAGCACGCTGGCGGAAGGCCCGCATACCTTTACCGTCTCCGCGGTCGATCCGGCCGGCAATACGTCCGGTAGCTCTGCACCGCTTAGCGTTAACGTCGATACTCTCGATCCGGCCGCTCCCGCGGTTACTGGCATAGCCGCTCAAGGTACTCCATTGACCGGCACCGCCGAAGCGGGGGCTACCATCACTGTAACCGATAACAATGGTAATGTTCTCGGTACAGGCGTAGCCACCGGTGGCACCTTCTCCATCGCACTCAGCCCAGCCCAAACGGATGGCGCTGTGCTGACGGTGACCGCGACCGATGCCGCGGGCAACCTCAGTCCTGAGGCATCCTACACCGTCACCGGTACGCTGCCGAATCTTCCGGATGTGCCCATCATTACGGCGATTAACGATGATGAAACGCCTGTCACCGGCGACGTGAAAGACAAAACCACCAACGACATTACCCCGACACTCGTGGGTACGGCCGAAGCGGGCAGCATTATCACCATCTACCAGGACGGCATCGCGGTTCCGCTGATCAACGTGATTGCTGATGCGGACGGTAACTGGAGCTATACCCCACTGATTGCGCTGGGTGAAGGGCTGCACACCTTTGAAGTGACCGCGACGGTCGGGCTCTCGACCAGCGGCCGCTCGCCGGTTGCAACCGTCACCGTTGACCTCACCGCACCGGACACGCCGACCATTGGCTCAGTGATTGATGATGTCGGCCCTGGCACTGGTCAACTCACCAACGGGCAGACCACCAACGATAACCAGCCTACCCTTACCGGCTCCGGCACGGTGGGCGATACCATCTCCGTTTACAGCAACGGAACCCTGCTGGGCACCGCACTGGTCGGCAATACGGGGACCTGGGTCTTCACACCGCCTGCGCTGGCGGAGGGCAATAACGTTCTGACCATCCGCGAGACCGATCCCGCGGGCAATGAAAGTGGTCTGTCGACAGGCTTCACCATCGTCGTTGATACGGTTTCCACCACGCCAGCGATCACCAACGTAACGGATAATGTGGGCAATGCTGCCACCACGATTGTGAGCGGCGATCCGACTAATGACGCGACGCCAACCCTTTCGGGGACGGCGGAAGCGAACAGCGTGGTGAAAATTTTCGACGGCGGTACCCAGATTGCCGTGGTCACGGCTGACGGCACCGGTGCCTGGACGTTCACCCCTGACACCGCGCTCGGCGAAGGACCTCACGCCTTCACCGTTACCGCCACCGACCCACAGGGCAACGTCAGCCAGGTGTCTAACGGCTGGAACGTCGTGGTTGACCTGACGGCGCCAACGGTTCCAACGCTGGATACGGTTAACGACAATGCCCCTGGCGGCGTGACCGGCAACCTCACCAGCGGGCAAGTCACCAACGACACCACCCCGACGATCGGCGGCACCGGACAACCGGGTAGTACAATCCACATCATGAATAACGGTACGCAAATTGGCCTTGCGACCGTCGACGGAAGTGGTAACTGGACCTTTACCCCGAGCACGCCGCTGGGCGACGGCAACTATCTCCTTCGCGCCTACGCTACCGATGCGACAGGCAATGCGTCAGCAAACTCGTCGGTCTTTGCCTTTACCGTGGATGCAGCAGGCCCTGCTGCGCCACTGGTCAGCAGTGTGATTGACGACGTCGGCCCGGTCACCGGTACGCTCACTACCGGCAACAGCACCAACGACGCGCGTCCGACCTTCAACGGTACGGGCGAAGTGGGTGCCACTGTGCATATCATTGTGGATGGCAACGAGATTGGCACCGCGGTGGTTAATGCCCAGGGGAACTGGACCTACACGCCTGACACCGCCCTGAGTGACGGGCCTCATGCCATCACCTTCAATGCCACCGATGCGGCTGGCAACACCGGCAGCACGACGGCACCGTTTAACCTGACAGTGGATACGGCACCACCGGCGGCACCGGCCATCACGACCGCGGGAGACAACGCAGGCAGCGTACAGACGCCGCTGACTTCCGGGCAAAGTACCGACGACACCACGCCAACGTTGACGGGCACCGCGGCAGCCAACGCCACGGTGACCATCTATGAGAACGGACAGCCGGTCGGCACCGCGCTGGCGGACGGCACCGGAGCATGGAGCTTTACGCCGTCATCAGCGCTGAGCAATGGCAGTCATACCTGGACCGCGACCGCGACCGACGCGGCGGGGAACGTCAGCCCGGCGTCGCCTGGCTTTACGCTGGTTGTTGATACCAGCGCCCCCAATGCGCCGGTTATCAGCCAGGCCGTTGACGATGCGGGCAGCATCACCGGCCCGCTCAGTTCAGGACAGACGACCGACGACACCGTGCCACGGCTTGTCGGGACCAGTGAGCCGTTTGCGACTGTGAATATCTACGAAGGCACAACGCTTGTCGGAACGGGCACCGCGGATGCCAGCGGCAACTGGAGTATCTTGCTCACGACCACCTTAGCCACGGGCGCGCACAGCTTCACCGCGCAGGCCACGGATGCAGCGGGTAATACCAGCGTTTCGTCAGCGGCCTTCAGCCTGACTATCGACACGACGCCGCCAGCCCTGCCGGTGCTGAGCAGCATTGTGGATGATGTGGGCAATGCGGCTACACCGATTGCCAATGGCGGATTGACTAACGACGCGCAGCCTACCCTCACGGGTACGGCGGAAGCGGGCGCCACGGTGAAAATTTTCGATAACGGCGTCCAGATTGGTAGCGCGGTCGCGACCGGCGGGGCATGGAGCTTTACCCCTTCTCCGGCGCTGAGCAACGGGTCACACAGCCTGACCTTTACCGCCACCGATGCCGCGGGCAATACCAGCGCCCCGACCACCGCCTATGTGATCAACGTGGATGCCGCCGCGCCAGCTGCGCCGGTCATCAGTGCGGTTGTCGATGATGTCGGCAGCATCACCGGACCGGTAACCGGCAATAACCCGACTAATGACGCGCGTCCAGCGCTGAACGGGACCGCCGAAGCCAACGCGACGGTGCGCATCTATGACGGCACGACGCTTGTCGGCACGGTCACCGCCGATGCGAACGGCAACTGGACGCTACCGCAAACCACCACCACACTGACGGAAGGCACGCATAACTTCACCGCCACCGCCACCGATGCCGCGGGCAACACCAGTACGCCATCGGCCACCACCACCATTACCGTGGATCTGACTGCACCGAACGTGCCGGCAAGCCTTGCCGTGATCACCAACGGTACGCACGTCACCGGGACCGCCGAAGCGGGTAGCACCGTTACCATCACCACCAGTACCGGAACAGTACTCGGTACCGCGACGGCTGACGGCAGCGGAAACTTTAACGCGACAATCACGCCGGCCCAAACCAACGGTGAATCACTGCTGGTCTATGCCACCGATAAGGCGGGTAACGCCGGTGTCAGCACGTCGGTGATTGCCCCTGCAACGCCGGTGCCGAACGCACCGCTTATCACCACCATCAACGATAACGTCGGCACCGTCACCGGTAACCTGACCAACGGTAAAACCACTGACGACACCACGCCAACCCTGAGTGGTACAGCCCTGCCAGGCACCACCGTCACGCTGTATAACAACGGCGTGTCGATGGGAACGGCAGTGGCAGATAGTTCAGGCAACTGGACCTTCACCACCCCGGCGTTAAGCGAAGGCTCCCACGCCTTTACCGCCACGGCGACGAACAGTTCGGGCACCAGCCCGGTCTCTTCCGCCACCAGCGTGATTGTCGATCTGACGGCACCAACGGCCCCAACCGGAACCTTTAACGCTGACGGTAGCGTATTGACCGGTAACGCGGAGGCAGGCAGCACCGTCTCTATCCGTCTTGGCGATGGCAGCACGGTGACCACAATCGCGGGCAGCAACGGCACCTACAGCTATACCTTCCTCAATAAACAGACGGAAGGTCAGACGCTGCAGATCACCGCCACCGATGCCGCAGGTAATACGTCGCAGCCAGGCTCAGCCCTCGCACCGGTCGTCCCGCTCTCCGCCAGCAATAACGTCGAAGAGCTGGATATCAGCACCACGGCCACCGTCACCAACAGCCAGTACAGTGATTATGGCTTCCTGCTGGTGGGTGCCGTAGGCAACGTTCTCACGTTGTTGGGTAATGATACTGCCCAGGTGGACTTCACGGTGGGCAGCGGCGGCAATGCGGATATTGTGGTGAACGCCAATGCCACGGGTGCGGTGCTTTCCCTGCTCAATACCCTTGAGCTGGTGGTACAGCGCTGGGACAGCGTCAACGGTACCTGGACTACCGTCGTGGATACCGGACAACCCCAGTTTGCCGATCTGCTGACCCTCGGGGCTACCGGCGTATCGCTGAACCTGACCGGGCTGGCGAACGGCGACTACCGGGTGCTGAGCTATAACACTAACCTGCTGGCGACCGGCTCCTACACCAGCCTCGATGTGGCGGTGAAAGAGACCAGCGCCGGTACCGTGACGGGCGACACCAGCCTGAACGGTAACGTAATTCTCGACGCCGACCCGACCGCGGGCAGCGACAACGCCCCGGCAGGCACTACTGTCTCTGCTGTCACCAACGCACTGGGTGTCACCACCAGCGTGAACGCCGACGGCACGGTTGTTCAGGGCCAGTACGGTACGCTGACCATTAATCGCGATGGCAGCTACACCTACAACCTGACCGACACCAGCGCCTCGGTTGTGGGCCGGACAGAGAGTTTCACCTACACCATCACCCATAACGGCGTCAGCGCGTCGGCGAACCTGGTACTGTCGCTGGGTGCCGGTACTACCGCTAACGGTATTGTGGCGGTGGATGACACGGCCTCGCTGACCTTTGACACCTCGGTCCATGAAATCAATAACGGCACCTCGTCGCAGGGCGGCTTTACCGTGGTGGGGATCAATCTCGGCAACACGCTGGGGCTGAACCTGCTGGACGATCTGAGCAATCCGATCATCTATAACGTGGAGGAAGGTACCACCCGCACCATGACCATACAGGCTTCCGTGGGCGGAGTGGCGCTGGCGTCGGTATTCGACCTGTATGTCTACAAGTTCAATAACGCGACGCAGACCTTCGAGCAGATGCGCGTCGAACCGGGCTGGCTGCGTGCGCCGTTGCTGGGCGGTACCTCGTCTCAGCTGACGCTGAACCTGCCTGCCGGGGAGTACCTCTTCCTGTTGAATACGGCTGCAGGGATCACCGCCCTGACCGCCTACACGCTGAACGTGCTGGAAGATCATGTCTACAGCGTGTCGAGCGTGGGCGAGACCACCACCGGAGATGTGCTGGATAACGATGTCGCAACCGGCGCGGTGGTATCAGAAGTGAACGGCGTGGCGGTGAACAGCAGCGGCCTGACCGACATCCAGGGGGAATACGGCACGCTGAGCATCAATGCGTCCGGACAGTACACCTACACCCTGAAAGCCGGTGTGGGTGCTGACGCGATCAGTACGCCGGATACGTTTGTCTATACCATCACCGGACCAAACGGGGCGAAGGATACGGCATCGCTCAACATCACCCCAACCGCGCGGGCGATGGATGCGGTCAACGATGTCAGTACCGCGATGGACGTCACCTCAGTGCATCACACGACGACCTACTCGGATACCACCGTCGGGACGGCCAGCTGGACAACCGCGCTGCTGTCATCAACCCAGGGCAGCGGGAGCGGAACCTTCGTGGTGGATCCGAACACCGCGCTGCATAACGTGTCGCTGCACTTTAACGTGGCATCGCTGCTGGCGTTGGGCGGCCTGACGGTGAACTGGTCAATCAGTGACGGTTCGAATGTTGTTCGCAGCGGCTCCTTCAGCGGCGGTTCGCTGTTGGGCGGCAATATCGACATCGCGCTCTCCGGGCTGGACCTGAATGCCGGAACCTATACGCTGAGCTATACCGGCAGCGTACCGGGGCTCAGCGTGGGGAACATTACCATTACCCCAAGCGTGAACGGCACCACCTACTCGCTGACCCAGTTCGACTCTACCAGCGGCCACACCGTTGACGGCAACATCTTCGATGGCACCGACTCTGCCGGGGCGATGGATCAGTTGCATTCGGTGGATACCCGCCTCAGCGTGACCGGCTACAACGGCGTGACCACCACGCTGGATCCGTACACCGGCAGCGCAACGGTCAACGTCGTCGGCCATTACGGCACGCTGGCAATTGCTGCGGACGGCCACTACACCTACACCCTCAACACCGGGGTGTCGCTCTCAACCATCACCTCGAAGGAGACCTTCAACTACACCCTGACCGATGCCGACGGGAAAACAGACAGTGCCACGCTGACCATCAATATGGCGCCGCAGTTCATCAGTTCGGAACATAACGACGTCATTACCGGCACCGCCTACGGCGACACCCTGATTTACCAGGTGCTGAACGCCACCGCAGGCAACGCGACCGCGGGCAACGTCAGCAGCACTGCTGGCGATCACTGGACCAACTTCTCGCTCACGCAGGGGGACAAAATCGATATCGGCGATCTGCTGGTGGGCTGGAACGGGAGCAGTTCAACGCTCGGTAATTATCTGCATGTTACTAATAGTAATGGCAATACCGTGATCTCCATCGACCGTGATGGTTCAGGGAGCACCTACACTAATACGACGCTCGTGACGCTGGATAACGTCCAGACCACCTACGACGAGTTAGTGAACCAGCAACACATCGTTACCTGATAGCACCTGCACAAATGACCCGGGCGCACAGCGCCCGGGCATAAACAATAAAGCAGTACATTTTTATTAGGGATAAGACATGGGAATGAAGATGCCTTACTGGTGGCTCTCGTGCTGCCTGATATCTGTGCCCGCCCTCTCCGCGACGCCGGCGGCGATGATCAATACCGGACAACTCCGTGAAACGCAGGAACTCCCCTCTCTGAATGGCCGCGTGGCGCCTGTCGTCGGCAAGGCTGCCCCCGGCACGCTGCAGCTTGGCGAAGCCGTCAACCGCGCCGTCACCTGGCACCCGGCCATCAGTGAAGCCGTGGGGAAACTCTACCAACAAAGCGAAGAGGTGGACGTCGCCAAATCGAAATACTATCCGCAAATTAATGCCGGCATGGATAACGGTTATACCCATGACGGCGACGATAATGGCTTTACCCCGTCGCTGGTACTCTCCCTCTCACAAATGCTGTACGACTTTGGCAAGGTGGCAAGCCAGGTGCGTGCAGAAAGTGCCGGCGTCGCCCAGCAGCAGGCCAACGTGCTGGTCAGCATCGACACCATCGCTCACGATACCGCCATCGCGATGGTGCAGGTGCAAACCTGGCAGCAAATGGTCGACACCGCCAAAGAGCAGCTTGAGGCGCTCTCTTCGATTGGTACCCTCACCCGCCAGCGTAATGACGAAGGGGCCACCTCACTCTCTGACGTGGTGCAGACCGATGCACGTATCGAAGGCGCGCGCGCCCAGCTGATGCAGTACCAGGCCAGCCTCGACAGCGCCCGTGCCACGTTGATGAGCTTTCTTGGCTGGAACACCCTCAACACGATCAGCAACGATTTTCCACAAAAGCTGGCCCGCAGCTGCGACATTGCCGAGCCGGACGATCGTCTGGTCCCGGCAGTATTAGCCGCCTGGGCGCAGGCTAACGTCGCCCAGGCCAATCTCGACTACGCCGACGCCCAGATGACACCGACCGTCTCGCTGGAGCCGGAGGTGCGCCACTACCTGAACGAACGCTATGCGGGTAACGAAACGCGGGATCGCACCCAATACTCTGCATGGGTGAAAGTGCAGATGCCGCTCTATCAGGGCGGCGGCCTCACCGCCCGGCGTAACGCCGCAGGCCACGCGGTAGAAGCCGCACAGTCCACCATTCAGCGTACCCGCCTCGAGGTACGCCAGAAACTGCTGGAGTCGCGCAGCCAGGTATTAAGCCTGCTGAGCACGCTGCAGATTCAGGGCCGTCAGGAGGCGCTCAGCGCCCGCACCCGTGAACTCTATCAGCAGCAATATCTCGATCTGGGTTCGCGCCCGCTGCTCGATGTGCTTAACGCCGAGCAGGAGGTCTATCAGGCGCGTTTTACCCAGCAGCAGACCCTCGGACAGTTGCACCAGCTGCAGCTCAACTGCCTCTATAACACCGGGCAATTGCGTCACGCGTTCGATCTTGATAACCGCACCATCCAGACCGTGGAGATCCAGCCATGAAGCAACGCGATATCCCGCAAGGTGAGACCATGACGGATGAGGCCCTGGCGCAGTGGGCGCAGGCCTTTGGTTTTGTCGCCACGCGCTACCGCGTCGCCTGCTCCCCCGGTGCGCTGCTCGCGGGCGCGCCGTGGCTAAAAGGCAAACCGATGGTGCCTGCACTGACTCAGCTGGCCCGTGAAGCAGGGCTGTCGTTTCAGCTGCTGACGGCGGATCAGCAGGCGATCAACAGCTGGCGTCTGCCGGTCGTGGCGGCAATGAACGACGGCAGGATCGGCGTGATCGAACATTTCGATGGCGACGATACGCTGGAGGTCAGCTTTTTCGACGATCAGACCTACACCAACCGGCTTTCGATGACCGCCATGCTGCCCGCCATCCGCCACGTCATTGCCCTGCGCCCACTGGCCGCGCTGAAAGACAGCCGCGTGGATGCCTATATTTCGAAATACCGTCCGGACTGGCTTTACCGGCTGGTAATGCGCGACTTGCGCCCCTACAGCTGGGTGATGCTCGCCGCGCTGTTCATTAACGTCCTGTCCCTGTCGGGGATTGTCTTTTCCATGCAGGTGTATGACCGGGTGATCCCCGCGCAGTCCTACCCGACGCTGTATGTCCTGACTATCGGCGTGCTGATCGCCACCCTGTTTGGCTTTGTGCTGCGCGTGGCACGCGGGCACATTATGGATCTGCTGGGCAAACGCTCCGATCTGCGCGTATCGGATCGGGTCTTCGGTCACGCCCTGCGGCTGCGCAACAGCGCCATCCCTCGCTCGACCGGCAGCTTTATCTCCCAGCTACGCGAGCTGGAGCAGATCCGCGAGATGGTCACCTCCTCCACCATCTCCACAATTGTCGATCTGCCCTTCTTTTTCCTGTTCGTGGTGGTGCTGGCAATCATCGCTCCCCAACTGGCGTGGATCGCACCGGTCGCCGCGGTGATCATGGTCCTGCCCGGTCTGCTGCTGCAGAAAAAGCTGGCAGAGCTCGCGAAGCAGTCGGCGCACGAATCCACCCTGCGCAACGCCGTGCTGGTGGAGAGCGTGCAGGGGCTGGAGGACATAAAGCTGATGCAGGCGGAAAACCGCTTTTTGCAGCAGTGGAACAGCTACATCCAGATCACCGCTGAATCTGGCCTGCGCACCCGTGAACTGACCCAGAATCTGATCAGCTGGGGAATGACGATTCAGAGCCTGGTCTATGCCGGGGTGATCGTGGTCGGTGCGCCGATGGTGATCGACGGCACGCTGACGACCGGTTCGGTGGTCGCCGCCTCGATGCTGGCCTCGCGCATGATCGCTCCGATGGCTACCCTGTGCGGCGTGCTGGCGCGCTGGCAGCAGGTCAAAGCGGCGAAAGAGGGACTGGACAGCATTATGCAGCTCCCCACAGAAAACCAGCGTGAGGAGACGCCGATCCGCCAGGACGTACTGCGCGGTCACTATCTTTTCGAGCAGGCGCAGTTCCGCTATCACCCGGAAGATCCGCGCATGGCCCTGCGCATTAACCGTCTGGAGATTAAGCCAGGTGAAAAAGTGGCGATCCTCGGGCGTAACGGCGCCGGAAAATCGACCCTGCTGCAGGCGATGGCGGGCGGAATGGATCTCGCCGGCGGTGAATTGCGGCTCGATAACTTCAGCCTCCCGCACCTCGATGTCGCCGATGTCCGGCGCAACGTCGGCTTTATGACCCAGAACGCCCGGCTCTTTTACGGCACCCTGCGCGAAAACATCACCCTCGGCATGCCGCGCGCCACCGATGAGGAGATTTTCGAGGTGCTGGAGTTAACCGGCGCTGCGGGCTTTGTGCAGAAACTGCCGAAGGGTCTGGACTACCCGATTATGGAGAACGGCGTGGGGTTATCCGGCGGCCAGCGGCAATCCATTCTGCTGGCGCGCATGCTGCTTCGCGACCCCAATATTGTGCTGATGGATGAACCGACTGCGTCGCTCGATGAGCACACCGAGCGGGAATTTATCCAGCGTCTGAGCGCCTGGCTTGGCAACCGCACCCTGATTGTCGCCACGCATCGCGTGCCGGTGCTGGAACTGGTGGAGCGGGTCGTGGTGCTCAAAGAGGGAATGCTGGTGATGGACGCGCCGAAAGCGCAGGCGCTGAACAACAGCCGCATGCAGCAACAGCAGCAGGCAGCAACCGGACGGGAGTGGAAAAATGAAAATCAGTCAGCGTGACGTCGCCGCAATGGACGACCTGGACAATGCGCTCGACTCCGAAAGCGGCTACACCGGTGCGCGGCGGATTGTTATCTTCTCTTTACTGATGTTCGTGGTACTCGGCGTCTGGGCGTGGTTTGGCGTGCTGGATGAAGTCTCAACCGGCACGGGCAAAGTGATCCCCAGTTCGCGCGAGCAGGTTTTACAGTCGCTCGACGGGGGGATCCTCACCGAGCTGAACGTCCATGAGGGTGACCAGGTGCAGGCCGGACAAGTGCTGGCGCGGCTCGATCCCACGCGTTCAGAATCTAACGTTGGTGAAAGCGCGGCGCGCTACCGTGCCTCGCTGGCCTCCAGCGTGCGACTGTACGCCGAGGTAAACGATCTGCCGCTGAAATTTCCCCCTTCGCTGGCGAAGTGGACCGATCTGACCGCCGCCGAAACCCGGCTCTATAACTCACGCCGTGCACAGCTGGAAGATACCCAGCGGGAGCTGCGTGCGGCATTGGATCTTGCGAATAAGGAGCTGGCGATCACTCAGCGTCTGGTGAAAACCGGCGCCGCCAGCCACGTGGAGGTACTGCGCCTGCAGCGGCAGAAAAGCGATCTGGAGCTGAAACTCACCGACGTGCGATCTCAGTACTATGTTCAGGCCCGCGAGGCGTTATCCAAGGCCAACGCTGAAGTGGATATGGTCTCGGCGATCCTCAAAGGCCGCGAGGATTCAGTGACCCGCTTAACGGTGAAATCTCCGGTGCGCGGGATCGTGAAAAACATCAAAGTCACCACCATCGGTGGCGTCATCCCGCCTAACGGCGAGCTGATGGAGATTGTGCCGGTGGACGATCACCTGCTGATCGAAACCCGTCTCTCCCCGCGCGATATCGCCTTTATCCACCCGAATCAGGAAGCGCTGGTAAAAATCACCGCCTACGATTACGCCATTTATGGCGGGCTGCACGGCGTGGTTGAAACCATTTCGCCGGACACTATTCAGGACGAAGCCAAGCCGGAAGTGTTCTATTACCGGGTATTTATCCGCACCAGCCAGGATTACCTGGTGAATAAAGCAGGCAGGCACTTCTCAATCGTGCCGGGGATGATTGCGACGGTGGACATTAAAACCGGTGAGAAAACGGTGCTGGATTACATGATCAAGCCGTTCAACCGGGCGAAAGAGGCGCTGCGAGAGCGCTAATCACTGGCGGTTTGTTTCTCCGGCCCTCTCTCGTGGAAGAGGGCCGGAGTCATGGCATCCATAACCCGCAACAATACCGCTTAAGCCAGCGGCGAAAGTCTGACCTCGTTTACCTTTTCCCTTTCCGCCTTCTGTTAAAATAGCCCAAACTCATTTTTCAGGAAGAAACCATGCGTCAACGAACTATTGTCTGCCCCATCATTCAGAACGACGGGGCGTATCTGCTGTGCAAAATGGCCGATGACCGCGGCGTATTTCCCGGCCAGTGGGCGTTATCGGGCGGCGGGATGGAGCCGGGAGAAACCATGGAGCAGGCGCTGCGCCGTGAAATTCGCGAAGAGCTGGGCGACGCGCTGGAGATCACGGAGGTCAAACCCTGGGCGTTTCGCGACGACATTCGGGTGAAAACCTATGCCGATGGCACCACGGAAGAGATTTATATGATTTACCTGATTTTCGACTGCATCAGCGCAAATCGGCAGGTGACGTTTAACGACGAGTTTCAGGAGGTTGCCTGGGTTCGCCCGGAAGCGATCAAAGCACTGGATCTGAACGAAGCCACGCGCATTACCTTCGCACAGAAGGGGCTTCTTTAAGCGCCCACTGCCCGGGCGTTTTGCCGGTAAAGGCCCTGAAAACCTCAATAAACGCGCTAATACTGTTGTAGCCGCACGACAGCGCGATCCAGCCAACCGGTTTACCTGCTGCCAGCCACTCCATTGCCCGCATGACGCGGGCAAGTTGCCGCCAGTTAACAACGTTCATTCCCGTTTCCGCGCTAAACCGACGGTGGAATGTTCGCACGCTCATTCCCGCAAGGGAGGCATAGTGCTCAACCGTCTGGTTGTCGTCCACACGTTGCATCAGATGGCTGGCTACCTTCTTTAATCGGGGATCGGCTGGCATGGGCAGCAGATAGCGCACCTGACGGCCCCGCGCCAGTTCATCCAGCAGCAGGGCGAGCTTTCGCGGATCGTACCCGCTTCCTTCAGCGTTTAAGCGTGAAAACAGCGCGCTGGTGAGCTCGTCGGGTTCGAAAAGCGTCGTTTCACCGGGCAGCGCTTCACACCCTGCGGGATCCAGATAGATCGCATGACCGTCAATCGCACTTCCGGAAAAGGCAGCATGCTCCTGACCGGGCGGGATCCAGCCGATATGTTGCGCCGGTACAACCGAACGGCCAGACGCTGTTTCGACAACCAGCAGACCCGTCGTAATCCGCCAGAGCTGACCGGCCTGATGGCTGTGCCACGGCGTATGGTATCCACCTGGATGCAAAAGTGTCTCGAAGCTGACTACGTTATTTGGCCGAAAATCGGTATTCATTGGCTTATTACAGAAACTACGTCTCTGTCTGTCAAGGATAATGGCGGCTCAACGCAACGAGGAGTCACCATGAACATCATCACCCGCCTGATTACCCAGTCTGACAATGCTATTTTGCGTGAGGAAATGTCCCGTTTACTGACCGGCCTGTTTAAAGGTGAGATTGATCCGAAAGACGTTTTTTCGCCAGAGTATCAGCAGATCACGGACGGTCACTCTCTTGATTATTCTGGCTTTATTCAGCACCTGGAGCACGTGCGTTCGCAGATCCGCGATATCGCCTTCCACGTGGAACAGATAGGGTGTCATGACACACTGCTGGCTGACCGGCATATCGTGACCGTCACGTATCCCGAAGGCCATCAGGCTGAAATAGAGGTTTATATGTTTGCCACGCTATGTGCAGGAAAAATCTGCCGGATCCACGAAGTCACGCGAGTTGCCAACGGTGAAGCTTCTGCTCGCGCGCTGGCCCATGCAACGGGCTAACGTTACTCAGCCGGTTGCGGTGCGCTGCTGAGATACACACTCACATAGCGCGTAAACTTCCCGATAAAGACCCCGGCAAATACCCCGCCGGAGACTATCGCCAGCGCGCTCATGGCGGGCTGTTGCAACGTCTGGGGAGAGAGGGCGTTCATCACCCCCAGCACGTATTTCACCCCAAATGCCAGCATCATAAACGGCAGTGCCGTGTAGTCCGGCTGGCGATAAAGGGTGCGCGGCGCGTCGGTGCGGGTGATGACCGTCTGCTTAATCAGCACATACCCCAGCGCCGCGCCCACCACAATCCCCGCAACCCAAAGGGCCACCGTCGCGAGAGTAAGATCGCGATAGACCACCAGATCGTAGATATCCCAGATAAGAAAGATGGCAGGAATGATGGCCAGCCTTTCCAGCGTCACGGTGGCAGGCTTACGGGCATTGAGGCCGCGGGAGATGAGAAAGATAAACAGAACCCACACCCAGACGGGGGTGTGCGTGAGGATACCGATCAGAAATTCAAACATGGGGTTCACCATGAACGCTTGCGGCGCTGGCCGCACTGCACAAGTAATGCGCATAACAGCACAGGTGCCATTATGCGCAGGTCTGTTACAGCGATTTTTTCAGGCGACGAACCGCCTCTTTCAGCTCTTCATCGGTTGGCGTGACAAACGACATGCGCAGCGTCGTATGGTCTGGCTCATTGCAATAGAAGAACTCACCCGGCACAAAAACCACGCCGTTGCTTAACGTTTTTTCCAGCCAGCGCGTGGTGTTGATGCCATTGTTCATTTTGGCCCACAGGAACATTCCGCCCTTCGGCTTATGGAACGTCATGACCTCACCCAGTTCCGCCTCCAGTTCATTTGCAAAGGTCTGGTATTTCTGGCGGTAGGCTTCACGGATCATTTTAATCTGATCGGCCAGACGACCGGTTTTCAGGTACTCGTAGGTCATCAGCTGTGACAGCGTGCTGGTGTGCAGATCGGTGGTTTGCTTGAGATTAACCACCGCGCGTTTCAGCCACTCCGGTACCAGCACCCAGCCCACACGAGTGCCCGGGGCGAGGATTTTGGAGAAAGTCGAGGTATAGACGACGTTCTCTTCATTGCCGATATCTTTGGCATGGGCAATTAACGGGCGGAACACTTCATCGGTATAATTAATTTCGCTGTACGGATCGTCTTCGATAATAACGAAGTCATAGCGCTTCGATAATTCCACCAGCTGTTTACGACGCACCTCAGAAAGCGTTACCCCACCCGGGTTACCAAATGTCGGAACAATATAAACCGCCTTGATGGTTTTATTCGCCACCAGCGCTTCAAGTTCATCCACTTTCATTCCGTCGCCATCGGTGCCAACGGATTCAAATTTGGCCTGTGCCAGACCAAATACCTGCAGTGCCGCGAGATACGTTGGACGTTCGACGACGACGGTATCGCCCGGGTTAATTAACGCCCGCGCCAGCACGTCGAGAGATTGTTGCGAACCGGACGTAATGACCACGTCATCGGCCTTGCAGGAGATCCCGCGGCCTTCACAGATGAGCTTAATTTCTTCACGCAGCCCCGGGATGCCTTCGGTCAGACCGTACTGAAAAGCTTCACCAAAATGCTGTGATAATACGGCATCAGCGGCAATTTTCAGGCCTTCATGATCGAACAGTGCAGGGTTAGGAATACCGCCACCCAGCGAAATCACCCCGGCCATTTTGCTATGTTTTAATAATTCACGGATGGCAGATGATTGCAGGCCCTGTGCGCTGCTGGCGAGTTTATTCACAGACATTCTTTGCTTACCTTCTTTTTTATAATGTGCCTAATCTTAGTAGCATAAGTCTGCGGCTTTGATAATTACTTTTCTTCAACGGCATGGCCGAAATATTCCGCGCCCTGCTGAATATGCGCGACAAATTGCGTGAGCTTGGGTAGCGGACGTAAATCCTGGCGCCACAGCAAATGTACCGGTCGTGGCGCAGGCGTATAGTTCTCCAGCACCTGCACCAGCCTGCCGCTCGCCAGCTCTTCTGCCACCAGCACTTCGGGTTGCAGTAATAATCCCGCCCCCGCTCTCGCCGCCATCCGTAGCCCATAGCCATCGTTGCAGCGCAGAATGGCATCGCGCTTCCAGCGCATCTCACCTTCAACCCCCGGCAGCCGCCATTCGTTACGCGTGGTCCACACCGTGTGTGACAGGCAGAGATGATCCGCCAGATCGGCAGGCGTTCGCGGCGTGCCGTAACGCGCCAGATACGCCGGGGCCGCGCAGATCACCATTCGGTACGGGCAGAGGTATTTCGCCACCAGATCGTCGTTATGAATGTCACCGATGCGAATGGCCAGATCGACCCCTTCATCCACCAGATCCACCATCCGGTTGGTCAGATCCAGCTCCACGCGCACGTCCGGGTAGCGCTGCAAAAAGGTCGCGGTGAGAGGGGCTATCACACAACCGCCAAACGAGGTGGGCGCCGTGACCCGCAAGGTCCCGGCTGGGGCGGCACGCAGTCGCTCAACCGCGCTTTCGGCGATAGAGACCTGCTCCAGCACCCGCTTCGCCTCGTCGAAATAGACCCGCCCGGCGTCCGTCAGACTTTGACGCCGCGTGTTTCGCTCCAGCAGCCGGGTGCCGAGCTGAGACTCCAGTAACGCTATGTACTTCCCCACCATCACCGCCGACATCTCCAGCCGGCCTGCCGCGCCGGTAAAACTGCCGCTCTCAACGACAGCAATGAAGGTCTCCATGCTGCGAAGCTTATCCATATTCCAAACCCCTGGTTAGCAATCCTCTAACTTTAGCCCAGTTTATCTGAGTTTTGATTTATTAAAGAATGAAGGCTCACAACCTAAGGAGTCAGCTATGAAAATCGTGATTATTGGTGCCAGCGGTACGGTCGGTCGTGCGGTAACAGAAGAGCTGAGCCGTCGCCACGACGTGATCCGCGTGGGTCGCACGCAGGGCGACTACCAGGTGGATATCACCTCTCAGGCCAGCGTGCAGGCATTGTTTGAAAACATCGGAGCGGTGGATGCGATTGTCTCTGCCAGTGGCGGCCTGCACTTCGGCCCGCTCGCGACCATGAAAGACAGCGATTTCAATCAGGGCTTGCAGGATAAGCTGCTGGGACAGGTTCGTCTGGCGTTGACCGGCCAGCATTACCTCAATGAAGGCGGCTCCATCACCCTGATAAGCGGGATCGTGGCGCATGAGCCTATCGCTCAGGGGGTGAATGCCACCACGGTGAACGCCGCTCTGGAAGGGTTTGTCCGCGCTGCGGCCTGTGAACTCCCGCGCGGGATCCGCATCAACCTGATTAGCCCGACGGTGCTTACCGAATCAGCGGAAGCGTACGATGGCTTCTTCCCGGGCTTTGAAAGTGTTCCCGCCGCAACGGTGGCGCAGGCCTATCGTCGCAGCGTGGAAGGGGTGCAGAATGGACGGGTGTACAAAGTGGGTTACTGAGCCTTAGCGGCAGAAATCAGGACCAGCATCGGACGTTCCGCCTCTTCGGCCAGCGCGGGCCAGGCATCAATTTGTGCCTGCGTTGGTCCCCATTCGTTCACTTCCGTTATTGTCAGCCCCGCCTTAATAAGCGCATTGAGCGTGGTACCGAGCGTACGGTGGTATTTGATCACCCCGTCCGCCAGCCAGTTGCTGACGCGCTCGCCCTCATCCTGATAGCGATTAACGCCCCAGAAACGCTCGCCGTTGTCGTCGGTCAGCCAGCCCTGACGTGAGGCGCAGGTGTAAATCGGATGTTCCATTGAAAAGACGAGGCTGCCACCGGGTTTAAGCGCCCGCCGGATTTTCTCAAACAGGGTCTCCAGCGCCGGCAGGTAGTGCAGCGCCAGTGAACTGTAGATCAAATCAACGCTGTGCTCAGGTAACGCCAGAGATGCCAGATCGCTGCGCTGATAGTGAATTTTCGCGTCATCCGTCAGTTCAGCCGCCCGGGCGAGCATCTTTTCGGAGAGATCAATACCGGTCACTTCTGCCGCCCCCAGCGCGCGTGCAGCGCGACAGAACCAGCCGTAACCGCAGCCAAGATCGATAACTGACTTGCCGGATAACGGTGGCAGCATGCTTTTCAGCGCAGGCCATTCCGGTGCGCCGTCCAGACCCTGCACCGAACGCGGTAGCCGGGCATAGCCTTCAAAAAACGCCGGGTTGTCGTAGATGTTTTGTGCCATGACGGACTCCTTTATCGCAACAGAGGCGAGGGTAAAACACCCCTCGCTCGTTGACAACATACCCGTCTGAAAATCAGAGCCTGCGCCGGATCTTCTCCACCATGGCGGCAGTCGAAATCCCGTAACGCGCGTGAAGGGTCGGTAGCGCACCCGCATCAAGGAAAGCATCCGGCAACGCAACGGTGTCAAAGTCGACGTTAACGCGATGGCGCATCAACAGCGACGCCACGGCTTCACAAAGCCCGCCAACGCTACTGTGGTTTTCAGCCACAATAACCAGACGTCCGGGTTTCGCGGCTTGCGCCAGAATGGTCGCTTCATCCAGGGGCTTAATCGTGGGTGAGTGAAGTACCGCCACGCTGACATTATCCTTGCGCAACTGCTTTGCCGCCTCCAGTGCGCGCATGGTCATCAGCCCTGAGGCGATAATCAGCACATCACTGCCCTCTTCCAGCAGCGCGGCTTTGCCTATTTCAAACCGATAATTGTACTGATCCAGCACCACCGGGACCTTACCGCGTAACAAACGCATATAAACCGGTCCTTCGTGGCTGGCAATGGCAGGCACCGCCTGTTCGGTGTCAATCGCATCGCAAGGATCGATAATGGTCATGCCCGGAATGCCGCGCATGATCGCAATATCTTCCGTTGCCTGATGGCTTGGCCCGTAGCCGGTGGTCAACCCCGGCAGCGCGGCGCAAATCTTGACGTTGAGGTGTTCCTCAGCAATGACCTGATGAATAAAATCGTAGGCACGGCGGGTGGCGAACACGGCATAGGTGGTGGCAAAGGGAATAAAGCCCTCTTTGGCCATCCCACCTGCCGCCCCCATTAACAGCTGTTCCGCCATTCCCATCTGAAAGAAACGTTCAGGGTATGCCTGAGCAAAGATATGCAGGTCGGTATATTTCGATAAATCTGCCGTCATGCCGACAATGTTCTGGCGCTGAGCCGCCAGTTTCACCAGCGCGTGGCCAAACGGCGCGGCCCGGGTTTCCTGCCCTTCCTCTGCAATTGAGGCAATCATGGCGGAGGTGGTTAAACGCGGTTTATTTTCGACGGGCTGGCTCATTACAGGACTCCTTCTGGTTTATTCGCATCGAGCACGGCGAGCGCCTGTTGCCACTCATCGGCATCCACGCGAATAAAATGGTTCTTGTCACGCTGCTCGAGGAAAGGCACGCCCTTGCCCATCAGCGTGTCGCACAAGATGACGCGCGGCTGTTGTTCGGGATAGCGTCTGGCATTATCAAACGCCGACACCAGCGCGGGGATATCGTTACCGTTAACGCGTTGTACATACCAGCCAAAGGAGGTCCACTTATCTTCCAGCGGCTCAAAACCGAGGATGTTATGTGAATTACCGTCCGCCTGTTGCCGGTTAATGTCCACCAGCACAATCAGGTTCGAGAGCCCATGATGCGCGGCTGACATGGCGGCTTCCCAGGTTGAACCTTCGTCCAGCTCGCCGTCAGACATGGAGTTAATTACCCACGCCGTGCTCTGTTTGTGTTTCAGCCCCAGCGCCATTCCCACACCAATGCTGAGTCCCTGCCCCAGAGAACCGCCGGAGATCTCCATGCCGGGTGTATACGTTGCCATGCCGGACATCGGCAGGCGGCTGTCATCCGAGCCGTAGGTTTCAAGTTCCTCTTCAGGAACGATCCCCGCCTCGATCAGCGCCGCATAATACGCAATGGCGTAATGTCCGTGGGAGAGCAGGAAGCGGTCGCGGCCTTCCCACTCCGGCTCCTGAGCCCTGAAGGTCATACCGTGCGCAAACGCAGTTGCCAGCACGTCGGCATAGCCCAGCGCCTGACCGATATAGCCCTGACCTTGTACTTCGCCCATTCGCAGCGCGTAGCGGCGAATGCGCCACGCGGCCGCGGCAACCTGTTGAACTGTCGTATTCGTCATTCTCGTCTCCCCTTAATGGATCAGCATGCCGCCGTTCACGTCGAGCGTGATACCGGTGGAATAAGAAGAGAGATCGCTCCCCAGGAACAGCGCGGCACGGGCAACATCCTGTGCATCACCAAGACGGTTGAGCGGAATACCCGCCAGAATGGCGGTTTTCATCTCATCGCTCAGCTTGCCAGCGGTGATGTCCGTCTGGATAAGCCCCGGGGTGATGCAGTTCACGCGCACATTATCCGGCCCAAGCTCACGGGCCATGGCTTTGGCCAGCCCCAGCACGCCAGCTTTTGCAGCGCTGTAGTGCGGACCGCCAAAAATACCGCCGCCGCGCTGTGCCGAAACTGAAGAGATACAGACAATGCTGCCGGACTTCTGTGCGCGCAGAGTGGGAATCACCGCCTGGGACATCAGCAGCGTACCGCGCAGGCTGACATCCAGTACGGCATCGTAATTGTCGCGCTTAATATCCATCAGTTTGAGCGGCTGGGTTATCCCGGCGTTATTCACCAGAATGTCGATGCGCCCATATTGACCCAGAACCTGCTCAATGGCTGCGTTCACCTGCAACTCGTTGCTGACGTTTGCCGCAAGCCCCAGATGCCCTTCACCCAGACATGCAGCCGCACGCTGGCTGGCCTCGGCATCTAAATCAATAATGACCACTTTCGCGCCCTGCTCGGCATATAATTTTGCCGTGGCGAAACCCAAACCGCGCACAGAAGCCGCGCCGGTAATCACGGCGACTTTATCTTTCAGAAGCATATATTTACTCCAGTATTGTAAGAGAGGTTTTATTTATTATTTCGGTTCTTCCAGCAAGATAATCATGACTAAGCCAATTGCTGCGCAAATACCGAAATAAATAAAGACAGAATTAAAGCTTCCTGTTTTATCCAGCAGATAACCTGCCAGCATCGGCGAAACAAATCCGCCGAGATTACCGCCGCTATTAATAATTGATGCGGCGATAGGATACGTTTTGCTGTCCGCGACGGCCATTCCATAAGCGGTGAAGGCGGGCCAGCCTATATTCAGACAGAGACCAACAAAAAAGAGGCCGACACAAACCGCAACGGTGCTTTGCGGGATATTCAGCATGATGACCATCATCAGTACGGTGCTGATGGCTGTAAACATCATGGTCGGTTTACGCCTGCGCCCGAGCCATTTATCGGAGACATAGCCGCCAAAAATCGCGCCGATAAAACCGCCGATACACGGCATACTCGCGACGAGGCCCATGCTCATGAACGTAAAGCCTTTTTCTTTCACCAGATAAAGCGGTATCCAGGTCAGCAGGCCATACAGCACGCTGACCATCATGAAGTAGGCCACACAGTCACCGAGAATATTTTTCGATGTGAACAGACCTTTTACCGTGCTGATGGGCGACAGATCCCGTACGCGGATCAGACGGTCAAGGCGGGAGAAGCCGGGGGAAATCACGATATTTTCCCGTCTGGCATCCGGTGTCGCCTGACCTGCGGTAATGGTCTCCAGTTCGCCCTTTGACACGAAAGGGCTCTCGGAAGGCCGGGTACGTACCAGTAAATACCACAGGACAGCAATGATCAGCCCCGGAATAGCAAAAGAGAAAAAGACCCAGCGCCAGCCCCATGTCATGGCAATCCACACTGCCAGCGGCGGCACCAGAATGGGGGCAAACATGGTGGCAGCAATATAGACGCCGGTCGCCGTGGCCTTCTCTTTTGGTGGAAACCAGTTATTGATCGTTGATGCCAACCCCACCGGACATGGCCCCTCGGTTAACCCCAGCCCGAGGCGGATAAACTTCAGGCCCAGCACTGAGGTCGCTGTCCCCATCAACCAGGTAAACGCCGAGAAACCAAATATCGACAGCGCCACCATCCCGCGAATGCCCTTTTTGGCGATAAAAAAGCCCGCCGGTATTTGGCTCAGGGCGTATCCCAAAAAGAACATACTGGCGATCGCACCGGCTTCGAAATTATTGATATGAAACTCGTCGATGATAAAAGGAAGTACAGCACCAATATTTGTTCGGTCGGCATAGTTAATGGCATACACAATAAAAATTAATGCCAGTACAACGAAACGGTAATTGGTTTTCTTTGTCGCTATGTAGGGGGCAACTTGTTCTATACGAGACATGTTTTACCTCATTATTCGAACAACGTGAGTCGTTTTATTTATGCGTTCAACGTCAATATATCGGCTATCGAACGAAACACCATTCAATAAAACTCATTTATTACTGAGATAAATTTGATACGCGATACAGGTCATAAAAATAAAATGTAATCCTCATCGATATTCATCGATAAAACACTGTGAACAGGATCATGTTTAATCCATTCAGCCGGGTAAAAATTGCTGACGCGATGCCGCAATGTTATGTTTTTTAAAATTGTCTCGTTTGAAAGGAGTGGGCCATGCCCGCGCAGGATCGCCAGACCCTCCCCATACCCTCGCTGCGAAATATTCAGTCCTTTATCGCCGTGGCCAACTCTCTCAGTATCCATCTGGCGGCCGAACAGCTTAACGTCACCGCGTCAGCCGTCAGTCATCAGATCGCCTCGCTGGAATCCTGGATGGGGAAGAAGTTATTTATCCGCAGCGGCAAAGGCGTGACCCTGACCCCGACGGGGGAAAAATATCTGCGCGACGTCTCCGCAGCGATGAGCGCCATCGGCCGTGCAACTGAACAGGTGATGAAAGAGGCCGATAATCCGGTATTGCGCGTTCACTCTTCACCAACGTTTGGCCTGACGTGGTTATTGCGCCGGCTCGGCAAATTTCGCAGTGAATACCCGGATATTACGGTCAATCTTTCCTGCTCCTATGAGAACCTGCAGTTTGCACGCGATAACATCGATATTGATATTCGCCACGGCATCCCGGACTGGGACGCTTACAGGGTCATGACCATTAAAAACGATGCGCTGGTGGTGCTGGCCTCACCGGCATATCTGCGTGCACATCCCGTCAACACGCCGCAGGACCTGCTTTCACAGGCGCTTATCTCGTCGACCAGCACTCTCGTCAACTGGGAAAAATGGTTTGCCTGGCACAATATCGACCGCCCCTGGCTCAACTTCAGCCTGAGTTTTGATCGTTCTTACATGAGCTTTGAAGCCGCGCGCATGGGGCTGGGATTTATTCTGGAAAGCAAGATGATGGCCACCGATCACCTGAACGATGGCTCCCTGGTGCAGGTGCTACCAGATGAAACGGGGATCGCCATTAATGCGCATCATCTGGTGATGCCGCACATGAACGAACGCACCTGGAAGATCCAGCAGTTTGTTGAGTGGATTGATCGCGAGCTGCGTCTGTCGGGGTATCACCTGTAGCCATACCCCGACGTGGCGTCAGGAGACGGTGCCCCACACAAGATGGCCCTTATGGAAGGTCGCGGTACGCGGTGAAATCCGCGCCACGGCCTCGGCGGAACAGGAAGCGTCCACCAGCACAAAGCTGGCATCGTCCTGCGCTTTTGGCCACACGCGCTCGCCTTTGTCGTTCAACGGCAGCACATCACCGGTGGCGATACCCAGCGCGCGGGAGAGCGTCTGTTCATTCGGGCGAATATAGAGCTGGGCGTAAAGATTGGCTTTTTCCAGCATATCCCCCAGCCCATACGGCGACCAGTGGTCAATGACGCTGTCGGTGCCGGTCATGACGAACACCCCCTTGTCACGGAGTTGCTTCAGCGGCATATGCAGGGTGCCAATCGGCACCGTAGAGGCAATGGTCACCTGCTGCGCCGCCATGCGGGTGGCGATTTCATCGACCTGCTGCTCGTTGAGCGTGGCCAGCGCGAAGGCATGGCTGATGGTCAGTTTCCCCTTCAGCGCGGGCGTTTTCTCCACGGTCTCTACCATGTAGTTCACCGCCGCGACGCCTGCCGGGCTGGTTTCATGCAGGTGGATGTCCACCCCTTTGTCATAATCCAGCGCAATCTGGAACATCGTGTCGAGGGATTTTTCCATCGCACCGTCCACGTTAGTCGGATCCAGACCGCCCACGTAGTGTGCGCCAGCCTGCATGGCCTCGCGCATCAGCGTTTCGGAGTGCGATAACAGCAAGCCGTGCTGCGGGAAGGCGACAATTTCACAGTCAAACCCCGGCTTGCGGCGCGCTAAGACGGCCTGGAGATTTTCCAGATTCTTCAGGCCGGACGTCGGCTCAATATTGCAATGGCTGCGGGCGAGAGTGGAGCCTTTCGACTGGATCAGGTCGATAAGCTTTTCCGCACGCTCCTGCGTGTAGGGCTGTAACTCTGGCAGCAATTTTTGTTCAAGACGGATCATGTCCTGAATGGTCGTGCCCGCCGGGCGGTTAAGGGAATGCCAGGGACCGCCGTAAAAGGTTTTATCCAGGTGAATATGCATGTCGCGCATCGCCGGCAGCATCAGCTTACTGCCTGCATCATAGTGTGGCAGCGTGGCATCGGCATGGCTTTTGTTATCACGCAGGGCGACAATTTTGCCGTCATTAATTTCGAGTGTTTTCAGCTCGGTGCGGGTGCTTGTCGCCACGCCGCCGTCAACGTTGAACCCGGCCTCCAGCAGCACGTTATCCAGGTAGTAGTGTCTGGCGGTAATGTTCATGGGTTTGCCTGTCTCACAACGTGGTTTCGCGGTCTCTGCAGCATACGCGACGGATCCGGTGGTGCCAAACAGGGCGCAGGCGGTAACCATTTTGCCGCTCTGGCTAATAAACTCGCGTCGGCTTTTATTCTCACTCATCTTCTCTTCCTTTTACTTACGCATTCACAATGTGGGTACCGGTCTCACCGCGCAGCGCCGCAGGCAGGCAGTCCGGCGAGGTGATGATCACGCGCTTGCCGCCGTCGTTCAGAAACGCCAGCGAGGCGACGATTTTCGGCAGCATGCTGCCCGCCGGGAAGTGCCCCTCCGCCACGTAGCGTTTCATCTGCGCCACATTCACCGTATCCAGCGCCTGCTGGTCTGGCTTACCAAAGTTGATGCACACTTTCTCCACCCCGGTGGTGATCACCAGCACGTCGGCATGGATCTCGCGGGCCAGCAGCGCGGTCGAGAGATCTTTATCAATCACCGCATCGACGCTCTGGTAATCCCCCTGCGCTGTGCGCACCACCGGAATACCACCACCGCCCGCCCCGATCACCACAAAGCCTTTTTGCGTCAGGGTCTTGATAGCCTCCGCTTCAACGATACGCAGCGGCTGCGGCGAGGCCACCACCCGGCGATAACCGCGCCCGGCGTCTTCAACAAAATGCCAGTCAGGATGGGCATGCTGGAGCGCATCACGCTGCGTCTCACTGAAAAACGCGCCGATAGGTTTGGTGGGATGGGCGAAACCCGGATCGTGTTTATCCACTTCCACCTGCGTGACGACCGTGACCGCTTTTTGCTCGCCGTGGGCGGCCATGCGGTTATTGAGCGCCTGCTGGATCAGGTAGCCGATACCGCCCTGGGTATCCGCCACGCAGTTTGCCAGCGGCGTGAGGGGTAGCCCTTCCCGCTCGTGAGCAATTTCAGCGCGGCGCAGATCCAGCCCCACCTGGGGGCCGTTGCCGTGAGTGAGCACGATGTCATAGTCAGACGCCAGCATCTCCAGCACTGACTCTGCAACCAATTTCACGGCCTGTGACTGGTGTTCAATGGACTGACTGGCGTTATCTTTGATAATGCTGTTGCCGCCAATGGCGACGACCATGAGCTCTTTCATAGTGTTTCCTTTGAAATGGTGCGGGGTGAGGACATCAGCCATTATCAGGACTCCGAAACCGGCGCTGCCGCGCTCACCACGTCGCGGCTATCAAGAAAATGTTTCACCACAAACATGCCCCCCATCATCAGGTAGGCCGTGACAAACATCAGCGAACTGCCTTCGGCAAAGCCAACCACGGGCGCGTGGATCACGCCGAACAGCGCCAGCAACGCCCCAACGGCGGCGGCCACGGCTCCGCGCAGCGGTTTGTTGATGATGGCGAAGATAGCGATGCAGCCCCACAGCATACTGGCGAGCGGTGCGCCGTTACCCAGATGCACCAGTCCCTGGTAGTAGATCCCTTTGCTGTGCAGCACGTCGGTGCCAATTTTCGCCGCACTGGTCCCCGCCGCGCCCATCACGCTGTTCATCATGGTCAACGCCCAGTTGGCGATCCACGGGAACAGGCAGATGAAGATCACGGGGACCTCCACTTTGGGCGTTTCCCTTACTACCTGGTTGGCGGTCACCACCCCGATAAACACCAGAATCGGCACGATGGCGGTCATCGGTATGATGGCGAGCATAAACGCCCCCAGCCCGAACAGCGGCACGATAAACATGGTCACACCGGAGGCCAGCGTGTAGCCAATGCTGGCCCCCATCGCTTTCCAGCCCGCGTGGCCGACGTAAACCGTCACCGGGAACGGGTTACCCATCAGACACCCGAGCATGGAGGCCAGCCCGTTTGCCAGCATCACCTTGCGGGTCGGGTACTCATCCCCCGCCGCGTGGGCGCTTTCGATGTTTTCCAGGTCAAAAATGTAGTTCGCCAGACCCAGCGGGACGGCAGAGGCCAGGTACGGTAATGCGTGTGGCAGTCCCTGCATAAAGCTGTCGACATGCACTTCCGGCGGGTTAAAGCCAAACGACGACATTGAGGCTTTGATGGCCTCCGGGCTTTGCAGACCGGAGATCCACGCCAGCGCGGTACCGGCAATCAGCAAGAGCAGGCCGGTCGGGATTTTGGCGAAGATCGGCTTTTTACCAAACCAGTTAATAAAGATCAGCAGCAGCACGATGAACGACACGGTAGGTGCCTCAAACGCCTGCAGCATCGGGTTCATCGCCAGCAGCAGCAGGCCCAGCCCGGACAGGCACGACAACAGGACGGTACGCGGGATCATCTTGCGGATGGTTTCCCCCAGGAACGAACCGCCCGCCAGAATCATCGCCTCCACGAAGCACCACACCAGACCAATCTGGATAGCGAAATCCGCATCACCGGTTTGCTGGTAGACCGGCATCAGCACCAGAAAGGTCACGGTGAAAATTGACGGCGCGCTTGGGCCAGACGGCAGCGCGGTGACATCCGTACGCCCGGTCTGGCGCGCCATCTGCAGGCCAAACCACGCGTAGCAGACGCTCGCGACCAGCACCGCCAGCCCGAAGGCTGGCGCAATGCGTCCATAAACAATCTCCTTCGGGATGCCGACGACAAAAATGAGCAGCCCCATCATGGTCAGCAAATTGGTCAGGTTGTTGGTCATCAACCCGAAATACGCCGCCCAGTCACCTCTTTTCCACTCCAGTTTCATGTTTTTCATGGATGCATGCCTTATAAAAAGTAGCGATCGCGGAAGGTCAACAGCGCCTTTTCAAAACAGCTAAACGGCGGGTGAACGATGCCCGCCCCAATCATGCCAATGCCTGCATCTTTGTGCGCAATGGCGGTGTTAATGACCGGCAGAATGCCGCTGCCCGCGACTTTTGTGATGTCGATGGCGGTTGGAATGCCCATAAACGAGAGCAGCGGAATGGTGACGTTCGGGTTTTCACCGAGGGTGATCTCGCGCATCTGACGGGAGAAATCGATGGCTTCATCCACCGTGCCACCCACCAGTGCCACGATCGCCGGGGCTGTGGCCATCGCAAAACCACCGATACCGTAGGTTTCGGTAATGGCGCTGTCGCCAATATCCAGCCCGGAGTCTTCCGGCCTGTAGCCCGCGAACATGGGCCCTATCACCTGCTGCGCCGGGCCGGTGAACCACTGCCCCGGCAGCCCGGAGATGCGCAGGCCGAACTCGTAGCCGTTACGCGCCATGGTGGTGACCACGGTGCTGTACTCAATACCGTGTGCGGCATCCATGGCGGCTTTACACATCGCCATCCACGTCGGGCCGGAGAAGTAATCGCTGCTGGCGACGAACTCAAACACCTCACGCTGCTGTGCCACCGGATACCCGGCCTGAATCAGCCCGGGCGTCAACGCCTGGATCAGCAGCGTGGTGCCGGCGTTGTTGCGGTTATGACACTCGTCGCCCATGTGCAGCGCCTGGGCCAGCATCAGGCGCAGGTCGATTTCACCAATGATTTTCATGGCATCGCGCAGCATCGGGCCGAGCACGTCACGCATCCAGTTCAGGCGGTCAATAACGCTCTGGTCGTTGGCGCCCATGCGCAGGATCTTCGCCATCTGCTCGCTAAGGTTAGTGAACGCCCGGTTGCCGTAGGTTTTGTTCTCAACGATGTGCATAAACATCGATGCCGAAGTGACGCCCGCCATTGAGCCTACGCAGTCGTGCTCGTGACAGGGCGAGAAGGTGATCGCCCCTGACGCCGCCACGCGCTCCGCGTCGTCGATATCGCGTGCCAGCCCTTCAAACACCAGCGCCCCGGTCACGGCCCCTTTCATTGCGCCACACATGTTTTCCCAGCTGACGGGCGGACCGGCGTGCAGAATGGTGGTGCGGGTCATGCCCGGCACAACGTTGATCGCCTGGTCGTAGCCCACCAGCACCGGATGGGACTGGATAATGCGCTCAAGGGCAATCTTATTGGCGGCGGCGATTTTGTCAGCCAGTGGCGCAAGGGCCAGCTGATCCAGCGCCTCTACAACCTGCAAATTCCCCTGCCCCGGCGGCGTCCAGTCGAGCTGGGTCACGGGGATATGCTGCTTTTTGAGATCCGCACTGAACAGCGCGATACCGACGTTAATCACGTTCAACGGCTGGTTAAATAAGGTCGTCATCAGGCAGTCTCCCCTTTAAAGACAAATTCACGTGCCAGTAATCCGGTGTTGGTGCTGCTGCTCGCCCAGATCACCCCTGCCTCGGTCAGAAGCTGGCACTGCTGTGCCAGGGACGGTGAGTCCTGGTCGGTTCCGAGCACATAGCCGAGAATTTCCAGCGGGCGGTTATCGGCTTTCGCCGTCGCCTGCGCCTCTTTTATGGCCTCAAGCATCACGCCGACCGGATCCTCGTGCGCGCCAAAGCCCAGGACAAAGTCCATCACGATCACCCCCACCTCGGGGTCACGCGCCTCCTGCAACAGGCGGCTGATGCGGTTGGTCGGGTCGATCATCGGGTGCGGTTTGCCGTGGGTAAAATCGTCATCGCCAAAATCAAGGAAGGTGTGGGCTTTACTGACGTTGATATCGTCCAGCCGTTTTGCCGGATCGGGTTGAATGTTGCTGTAGACGTCGTCGAACTTTTCCAGCGCGGCGAACATGGCCTCATCGCACAGGGTGCCGCCGCAGAACAGGCCGCGGATGTATTTCTGCTGGGGCGTCAGCCGGGCACGCACCTCTTCGATCAGTGGCCAGTTCAGCGGATGCAGGTCGAGAGACTCTTTTTTCACCCCCGTTAACAGCACGGCCTTCAGCGCCGCCTCTTTGGTGCCACGGGCGAACTGCAGGTTGCCTTCATCAGCCGGCGGCTGATGACGACCGAGGAAACAGACCACCACCGGTTTGCGGCAGGTGCGGGCGCGGGCCAGCACTTTTTCTGCCACCGACGGCGCAGGCGGTTTAGAGATGAGGGTAATCACCTGGGTGGCGTCGTCAGCGTCCAGCATCGCGATGGCATCCAGCATCATCAGGCCACCTATCTTTTCGCTCAGATCGCGCCCGCCGGTGCCAATCAGCTGCGACACGCCGCCGCCGAATTCATGGATCCGCACACTCAGCTCCTGGCTGCCGGTCCCGGACGCCCCGATAATACCGATCGGTCCGCGGCGCACCGCATTGGCGAAGCACAGCCCGGTACCGTTGATAATGGCCGTGCCGCAGTCCGGCCCCATCAGCAGCAGCCCTTTCTGGTGTGCCAGCTGCTTCAGCGCCAGTTCATCATCAAGGCTGACGTTGTCGGAGAAGAGCATGACGTTGAGATCGTTTTCCAGCGCCTGACGTGCTTCGCGGGCGGCAAACGTGCCGTTTACCGAAATCACCGCCAGGTTGCTCTCAGGACGATGGGTTTTCGCACTGGCAAGGGTGGCATAACGCGCTTCATGGCTCCCGCCGCTCTCCTTGCGGGTGAAAAGCGCTTCGATGGCTGCCAGCGTTTCGTCATTCGCCGCCTCGCCTTTAATCACGATCATTAAGTCGCCGTTTTTGGCATCCGCTAATTCCGGCGTTAATAGCCCGAGATTTTTTAATACGCCTTTGTTCATTTCTGTCGCCATAGCCACAAAAGCCTGCTCAACGCCCGGCAATTTATTGGCCCTGGTGGAAACCGACATCAATGACACCGAGTCAAAATAGATATTCTTTTTTATGACGATTTTGGTGGGCATTATTTTCTCCTGAATGAGGATAAAAGGGGGCCGCCGTCGTGCAATAGGCACGTCGGTAAAATACTGTCTGAATGAGCGACCAGCCGGAAAAGGCTGGCCGAAGGAATTACGCGCCTGCGGCCAGCAGCAGGTCTGCTATCTGGTGGTAGCCTTTTTCCCGCGCCAGTTCGAGCGGGGTTTTGCCGTATTTATCGGTCATGTGCGGATTTGCGCCGTTATCCAGTAACAGCTTTACAATTTCCTGCTGTTTCGCGCCGCCATCGTTGAGGACAATCGCTTCCAGTAGCGGCGTCCAGCCCACGAAGTTGGTGTGGTTGACGTTAATATCGGTTTTCTCCAGCAGCTCGCGCACAATCTCAACGTGCCCTTTCTCGCTGGCAGGCGTAATGCCGACGCCACCGAAGCGGGTCAGGCGATCAAGATCCGGGTTGGCGGGTAAGACTATTCGCAGCAGGGTTAAATCATTTGTCAGGCAGCTAATCAGGAAGGGGTTAAAACAGGTCTGATCCTGTTGATCAATATCTGCTCCGGCGGCAATTAAAAATGCCACGCAGTCATAATGCTTTTTCAGACTGGCAATAATAACGGCCGTTCTTTTCTGGCGTTGAGTGGCATTAATATCGACACCTTTTTCCAGGCAGGCTTTTAGCCCGTCAATATTGCCCTGCTCTGCCGCCAGCAAAAATTCAGTAACGAGTTCGTTCGCAGACATATTCAGACTCCCCATGATGTATTGCTCATGACCTGAGAATAGCAACAGCCTGGTGAGAAAAGAATCCGCTTAAAAATCATTCATCGACAGTCAATTCATTATTGAGTTAAATTCAACAATTCAGCCAAAATGTGCGGCCGTGCAATCTTTTACTTATGTTTTAGCGCTTTTATTCGCCTCAGACAGCATTCTGCTTATGCCTGATGAAGCCTGACATGACGCGGATCGACGCGAATAATCAGAACTGTGACCGCCGTCATATGCGTTGTAACAGCGCTGTTAAAATATGTTCAAAACTGATGGCTAACAGGAGCCGTAATATGAATTCCATCTTTACTGAAGAGAACCTGCTGGCCTTCACCACGGCGGCACGCTTTGGCAGCTTCAGCAAAGCCGCCACCGAGCTTGGCGTAACCACCTCTGCCATCAGTTACACCATCAAGCGAATGGAGACCGGGCTGGATGTGGTGCTGTTTGTACGCAATACGCGCAGCATTGAGCTGACCGAGTCGGGGTTTTACTTTTACCGTAAAGCGACCGACCTGCTGAATGATTTTCATGCCATTAAGCGCGGGATAGACACCATTTCACAGGGCATTGAGGCGCGGGTCCGCATCTGCATCAACCAGCTGTTGTACACCCCACGCCATACGGCGCGGCTGCTGCAGGTGCTGAAAAAACAGTTTCCTACCTGCCAGATCACCGTCACGACCGAGGTCTACAACGGCGTCTGGGACTCCATCATCAACAACCAGGCCAATATCGCGATTGGCGCACCGGATACGCTGCTCGACGGCGGCGGCATTGATTACACCGAGATCGGTGCCATCCGTTGGGTATTCGCCATCGCGCCGGAACACCCGCTGGCCTTCGTGCCGGAGCCGATAGCCGAAAGCCAGCTGCGTCTGTACCCCAACATCATGGTGGAAGACACGGCGCACACCATAAACAAGAAGGTCGGCTGGCTGCTGCACGGCCAGGAGGCGATTCTGGTGCCCGACTTCAACACCAAATGCCAGTGTCAGATCCTTGGGGACGGGATTGGTTTTTTACCGGAGTATATGGCCCGCGAGGCGGTGGAAGACGGGCTGCTGGTCACGCGGCGAATCAATAATCCGCGTCAGGATTCACGCATGCTGCTTGCCACGCAGCATGCGGCGACCGGCCAGGTCACGCGCTGGATCAAACAGCAGTTTGGTCCACAGGGCGTGCTGACCGGGATATACAGCGATCTATTGTGGCGCGCTTAGTTTTTGCTTTGCACCCAAAACGCGTGAATAAGACCAGGGATGTAGCCCAGTAAGGTCAGAACGATGTTAATGATAAACGCCCAGCCAAACCCTTTGCCGAGCAGCACGCCCAGCGGTGGCAGGATAATAGTAAAGACAATACGCCAAAAACCCATAACGACTCCCTGCAAGCTAACCAATTGAAAATAAAAAAGAGAACATTCTCTAAGCGTAGCCAGTTTAACGGCCTGCGCCATCTCTTTATCGCCCTTTTACCCTCTTTTACGCTTTTGACACTGGCTTAATCCTCCCCATTAGTTTAGAGTTTCCTTAATTAAGTAAAGACTAAACTAATATGACTGAACTCGAACAACTTCAGGCCAGCGCCGGACAGGCCGCAGCCCTGTTAAAAGCGATGAGCAATCCGCGTCGGTTGCTGATCCTCTGCATGCTGTGCGGTACACCGGGTACCAGCGCGGGCGATCTGGCGCGGGCGACGGGGCTTAGCCCATCCGCCACGTCACAACATCTGGCGCGTATGCGTGAAGAGGGGCTTATCGACAGCATCCGTGAAGCGCAGCGCATTCTGTATTTCATTAAAAACGATGCGGTGCATCAGCTTATCAGTACCCTGAAAAGCCTCTATTGCCCGTAAGGAGCCACCATGTCACTACCGCTCATTTCACCCCAGCAGGCCAATGCGCTCGTTTCTGAAGGTGCAAAACTGATCGATATTCGCGATCCCGACGAATATGCTCGCGAGCATATTCCCGCCGCCCGGTCCGTGCCGCTGGACACCTTACCCGGCGGGCTTGAGACGCACGCGGGCGAAACGGTGATTTTTCACTGCCAGTCTGGCGCCCGGACATCCTCGAACGCAGCCCGCCTTGCTCAGGCTGCCGCGCCTGCTCAGGCATTTATCGTTGAAGGCGGAATTCAGGGGTGGAAGCAGGCTGGGTTGATCACGCAGGAAGACACGTCACAGCCGCTGCCGTTGATGCGTCAGGTGCAAATTGCCGCCGGGCTGCTCACCCTGTGCGGGGTCGTGCTGGGCTTTACGCTCTCCAGCGGCTTTTTCCTGCTGAGCGGCTTTGTGGGGGCCGGGCTGCTGTTTGCCGGGCTGACCGGGTTTTGCGGAATGGCGAGACTGCTGAAAGTGATGCCCTGGAACCGGCGTACCTCGTAAGCAGTAATCGGTGAAATACGCTGTACCCGGTATCAGACGTGGGCTAAGGTGAAGATCATTGAAACGATGAGGAGGTAGTATGTTTTCTGTCGGTGATTATGTGCAACCGCGTAAAGGCGGCCCAAAACTGAAAGTACTCGAAGTGAACGGCGATAGCGTTGTGGCGGTTCAGGCCAGCAATGAGCAAGGCGAGAAATTTACCCTGAAGGCCGCAGACCTGGCCCTGTATACCGAAGAGGGTGATTTCGGCGTCTGCTAAACAGGCAACCGGGCGGTGTCTTCCGCCCGGCTCATGGATTAAATCAGAAAATCATCCAGTGATTTACCATTTGCCAGCGCATTGGCAATAGGCTTTGGCGTACGCCCCTGACCGGTCCATGTTTTCTCTTCACCGTTGAGATCAATAAAGCGATATTTCGCTTCACGCGGTTTACGTTTTTTCGCTGGCTTACCGGCCTGCGCCATATCTGAACCGAGGAGATCGGACGGTGAAATACCATCAGCTTTCATCAGTTCCAGCAGGGCATTAATTTTTTCCTGCTGCTCAGCGCGTTGTTGCTCTAATTCAGCCAGCTCACTCCGTTTCTCTTCAGCAACGACCCTGACTTTTTCCAGCATTTCTTCAAGAACGTCCAGGGATAATTCACGCGCCATCGCACGCAGAGTTCGGATATTATTAAGATTCTGTAACGTCAAAGACATATATTTGAAAACCTTTTCTTTAGGGTAAATCGAAAAATCGACAAGAGAATAATTCATTTCGCCTGGAATATCTACCCGCGGGCACGTCTTGCTAAAAATGTAAATGTTTTAAAATATCGCGTTTAATAATATCGGCGGATAACTGTCGGTACCGCCGGATTCAATCTTTATCTCAGTATAAACGGTTGGATTTAATCCAAATCAAAGCATGCCGCACTGTCGTCGTTCGGGAAGAACGTTCGCTTCGACACGCTCAAGATCAACAGCTTGATTTACATACAAAAACTGACGACAGGGACAGATTATAACGAACCGAACAAAAAACACGCAATTTTAGAGAATTTTGTGGACAAAACGCGACTAAATAAAAATTAATAACTAGTTGTTAGTTCAAAGGCAGAGATATACGCTATACACGCCTGACAAACCAACCTAAAGCACTAACCGCTGAGGGAAAATCGTTTCTATTGTGTTCTTCTCAAGGAGTTCAGACATGTTCTCACCGCAATCTCGCCTGCGCCATGCGGTAGCGGATACCTTCGCGATGGTTGTTTACTGTTCCGTCGTGAACATGCTGATCGAAATTTTCCTCTCCGGAATGTCCTTTGAGCAGTCACTTTCTTCTCGTCTGGTGGCAATTCCGGTCAACATTATTATTGCGTGGCCTTACGGATTATACCGCGATGCGGTCATGCGCTTTGCGCGTCGTATTAGCCCGTCAGGGTGGGTGAAAAACCTCGCCGACGTTCTGGCATACGTGACGTTCCAGTCGCCGGTTTACGTGGCTATTCTGCTGACAGTGGGCGCAGACTGGCATCAAATCGTCGCAGCGGTCAGTTCAAATATCGTGATTTCAATGTTGATGGGTGCGGTGTATGGCTATTTTCTCGACTACTGTCGCCGCCTGTTTAAGGTCAGCCAGTACAGCCAGGCCAAAGCATGATGTGAGGCGACTGGCGAATGCCAGTCGCAGATTTACTGTACGTCGCCAAACAGTCCCTTCAAAAACCGCTCCAGCGCCATACGCGAACTGAAGCCATGCGGAATACCATAATGTTCATGCGTTTCACCACCTAAATACAGTGGGAATTGCTGATAATGATCGCAGGTTTTAATATCCGAGGCAGGCTCAGCAAATGACAAACTTCTGTCTTTCAGCGTCGGGTGAATAATGAGAGCGGTACGTCCCATTCTTGCTTCACGATTAACGTAAACATAATTCTCGCCACGGCGATATCCATACGCTTTTGATGTCACCTCATCCATGGTGAATCCCTCTTTTTCAAGAACGCGCGCCACCTCATCAGGTCGTAAATACATATCTTTTCCTCGTTATCTTTTCCTGCCCGGCAACCTTACAGTATTCAGCATTAGCAGGGCTTTCAGAATATTCCATAAACTGCCAGATAACGCGTGACGCGCTTCAGATATTAAATTTCTGGACTAAACTAAACGGGAACGCAAAATTACGGAGGATCGTATGTTTAACAGACCGAACCGAAACGATATTAACGACGACACGCAGGATATTCGTAACGATGTCAGCCAATTAGCTGACTCGCTGGAAGAAGTGCTGAAATCCTGGGGTTCCGGTGCGAAGGACGAAGCGGATGCCGCAAAACGTAAGGCTCAGTCTTTGCTACGTGAAACCCGCGCCCGCATGAATGGGCGTTCGCGCACCACGCAGGCTGCCTGCGATGCCATCAGCTGCGCCAATACCTTCGTTCGCGAAAAACCCCTCTGTACGCTTGGTACGGTAGCCGCGGTGGGTATCTTCGTGGGGGCGCTGCTTAGCCTGCGCAAATAGTCGTCTCAACCTGTCCGTATCCGCCCCGGTCGCGTCAGCCCCCGGGGCTTTTCTTTGCCTGCGCGCCTGAAAAAGCCGTACAGCCCGCCCTGCCCCGCTGTGCTCATCATCGGAGCCATATCAATCTGAAATTCCCATATCTTGTATGGTTGAATCTTACGACAACTACATCTAGTATTCCCTTTAGCAAGATACACACAACCTGACGCGATGATTCGCGCCGCTCTCTCATTTTAAATGGAAATACGAATCATGAGCATTATTATTTACACTCGTAACGATTGTGTTCAGTGCCACGCGACAAAACGTGCAATGGAAAGCCGTGGAGTGGCCTTTGAGATGGTGAACATTGACCTGCAGCCCGAAGCTGCCGATACCCTGCGGGCGCAAGGTTTTCGCCAGCTGCCGGTCGTCGTCGCCGGGGAGACCAGCTGGTCCGGCTTTCGCCCCGACATGATTAACCGCCTCGCCGCCCAGGCCGCCAGGGCATGAGTGGGCTGGTCTACTTCTCCAGCAGCTCGGAAAACACGCTCCGCTTTATTGAGCGCGTCGGGCTGCCTGCGATACGTATCCCGCTTAATGAGCGGGAACGGATCCGGGTAGACGCCCCCTACATTCTGGTGGTCCCGAGCTATGGTGGAGGTGGCACCGCGGGGGCCGTGCCTCGTCAGGTGATCCGCTTTCTCAACGATCCCCACAACCGACAGCTTATTCGCGGCGTTATCGCGGCGGGCAATCGCAATTTCGGCGATGCCTTTGGCCGCGCCGGGGATGTCATTTCTCAAAAATGCGGCGTGCCGTATCTCTATCGTTTTGAACTGATGGGGACACAGCAGGACGTAGAGAACGTGCGTAAAGGAGTGAACGAATTTTGGCAACGACAACCGCAGAACGTGTAATTCAGGCGACACCGGATTACCACGCATTAAACGCAATGCTGAACCTCTATGACCGTGAGGGGCACATTCAGTTTGGCAAAGATCATGAGGCGGTGGAGGCGTTTATCGCCACCCACGTCCGCCCCAACAGCATGACCTTTGCAAGCCAGAATGAACGTCTCGATTATCTGGTCAAGGAAGGCTATTACGAAGAGCGCGTGCTGGCCCGGTACGAACGTGCCTTTGTGGAGACGCTGTTCGGGCAAGCCCATAGCCGCGGTTTTCGTTTCCAGACGTTTCTTGGCGCATGGAAGTTTTACACCAGCTATACCCTGAAAACATTCGACGGCAAACGCTATCTTGAAAGCTTCGAGGACCGTGCGGTGATGGTTGCCCTGACGCTCGCGCAGGGCGATGAAACGCTGGCAGAACGCCTGATGGATGAGATGCTCTCCGGCCGTTTCCAGCCCGCCACACCGACCTTTCTCAATTGCGGAAAAGCCCAGCGCGGCGAGCTGGTCTCCTGCTTCCTGCTGCGCATCGAAGACAATATGGAGTCGATTGGTCGCGCGGTGAATTCGGCGCTGCAGCTCTCTAAACGCGGTGGCGGTGTGGCGTTTCTGCTGTCGAACCTGCGTGAAGCCGGTGCGCCAATTAAGCGTATCGAAAACCAGTCCTCCGGCGTGATTCCGGTCATGAAAATGCTGGAAGATGCTTTCTCGTATGCCAACCAGCTGGGGGCGCGTCAGGGCGCGGGGGCGGTCTATCTGCACGCGCACCATCCGGATATCCTGCGCTTCCTGGATACCAAACGTGAAAACGCCGATGAAAAAATCCGCATTAAGACCCTGTCGCTTGGGGTGGTGATTCCGGATATCACCTTTGCGCTCGCCAAAGAAAATGCCGAGATGGCGCTCTTCTCCCCATACGACATTGAGCGTATTTACGGGAAAGCGTTTGGTGATGTGGCGATAAGCGCCCTGTATCACGATCTGGTGGCCGACGATCGCATTCGTAAGAAGTACATCAACGCCCGCGATTTCTTCCAGACGCTGGCCGAAATTCAGTTTGAGTCCGGCTATCCGTACATCATGTATGAAGATACGGTCAACCGTGCTAACCCGATTGCCGGGCGAATCAATATGAGCAACCTCTGCTCCGAGATATTGCAGGTGAACAGCGCATCCACGTATGACGAAAACCTGGACTACGCCGACATCGGCAAAGACATCTCCTGTAACCTCGGGTCGCTGAATATTGCCCACACCATGGATTCCCCCGATTTTGGTCGCACGGTGGAGACCGCCATTCGCGGGCTGACCGCGGTGTCAGACATGAGCCACATCCGCAGCGTGCCGTCCATTGAAGCCGGTAATGCCGCCTCGCACGCCATCGGCCTTGGGCAGATGAACCTGCACGGCTATCTGGCGCGGGAAGGTATCGCCTACGGTAGCCCGGAAGGACTGGATTTCACCAACCTCTATTTTTACACCATTACCTGGCATGCGCTGCATACCTCAATGATGCTGGCGCGCGAGCGTAACCAGCGCTTTGCGGGCTTTGAACAGTCGCGTTACGCCAGCGGTGAGTACTTCAGGCCATATCTGGAAGGGGACTGGCAGCCGAAAACCGACAAAGTGCGCCAGCTGTTTGCCGATGCCGGGGTTCTCCTGCCCACCCGCGAGATGTGGCAGCAGCTGCGGGACGATGTGATGCGCCACGGCATCTATAACCAGAATCTGCAGGCCGTACCGCCAACCGGGTCAATCTCTTACATTAACCACGCCACGTCGAGTATCCACCCGATTGTGTCGAAGATTGAGATCCGCAAGGAAGGTAAGACCGGGCGCGTTTACTACCCTGCCCCGTTTATGACCAACGACAATCTGGCCCTGTATCAGGACGCGTATGAGATTGGCCCTGAGAAAATTATTGATACCTACGCCGAGGCGACAAAACACGTGGATCAGGGGCTGTCGCTGACGCTCTTCTTCCCGGACACCGCCACCACGCGCGACATCAACCGGGCGCAGATTTACGCCTGGAAGAGAGGGATCAAAACCCTCTACTACATTCGCCTGCGCCAGCGTGCGCTGGAAGGTACCGAAATTGAAGGCTGCGTGTCCTGCGCGCTGTAAGGAGAAAGGATGAAACTGTCACGCGTGAGTGCCGTTAACTGGAATAAAATTCAGGATGATAAAGACCTGGAGGTGTGGAACCGCCTGACCAGCAACTTCTGGCTGCCGGAAAAAGTCCCGCTTTCAAACGATATTCCGGCCTGGCAAACCCTCAGCCACGCCGAACAGCAGCTGACGATCCGTGTGTTCACCGGTCTGACGCTGCTGGACACCATCCAAAATACCGTCGGTGCCCCTGCGCTGATGGCCGACGCGCTGACGCCTCACGAAGAGGCGGTGATGTCGAACATCAGCTTTATGGAGGCGGTCCATGCCCGCTCCTACAGCTCGATTTTTTCCACGCTGTGCCAGACCAAAGATGTGGACGCGGCATACACCTGGAGCGAAGAAAGCGAGTCATTGCAGCGAAAGGCCAGCCTGGTGCTGGAGTATTATCAGGCCGACGAACCGCTGAAGAAGAAAATTGCCAGCGTGTTTCTCGAATCCTTCCTGTTCTATTCGGGCTTCTGGTTACCGATGTACTGGTCGAGCCGCGGCAAGCTGACCAACACCGCCGATTTGATTCGCCTCATCATTCGTGATGAAGCCGTACACGGGTACTACATCGGCTATAAATATCAGAAAGGGCTGGAGAACGTCAGCGAAGAAAAGCGCGAAGCGTTAAAAGGTTTTGCCCTCGATTTGCTGATGGATTTGTACGAGAACGAACTGAGTTATACCGAAGAATTGTACGCCGGTACCGGTTGGGAGGAGGAGGTAAAAGCGTTTCTTTGCTACAACGCCAATAAAGCGCTGATGAATCTCGGCTACGAAGCGCTTTTCCCGCCGGAAATGGCCGACGTAAACCCGGCGATCCTGGCGGCACTGTCACCCAACGCCGATGAAAACCACGATTTCTTCTCCGGGTCTGGTTCGTCGTATGTGATGGGCAAAGCGGTGGAGACCGAAGATGAGGACTGGGATTTTTAATGCGCGGGTTAACGTTCATTAATTTAATATAATTCTAACAATTTCCTCCCTAATATTTCACGGGCAACTACACTGTAATTCCCCGTTCATATTCGCCTGAATCACTCCGATTCAGGCGAAATTTCGCTGCGCAAAAGCAAAAAATTCAGAAAAATTCTAACCACGCTCAGCCCTTTACTCATGGGAAATTCAGCCGTTTCGCTTACGGTAAAATTCCTGCCATAAGCAAACCCAGGGTTGTCTCAGATTCTCAGTATGTTAGGGTAATGCCAGTTAACTATTTACCATGGTAATGATATCGACATAAACAAATAACAGGACACTCTCTATTGCATGGCAATTAAATTAGAAGTGAAAAATCTTTATAAAGTATTTGGCGAGCATCCTCAGCGCGCATTCAAATATATTGAGAAAGGCCTTTCAAAAGAGCAAATTCTGGAAAAAACCGGGCTGTCGCTTGGCGTTAAAGACGCCAGTCTGGCCATTGAAGAAGGCGAGATTTTTGTCATCATGGGATTATCCGGTTCGGGTAAATCCACTATGGTTCGCCTTCTCAATCGCCTGATTGAACCCACCCGTGGACAGGTGCTGATAGATGGCGTTGATATCGCCAGAATATCAGAGGCTGAACTTCGCGAGGTGCGCAGAAAGAAGATTGCAATGGTGTTCCAGTCATTCGCGCTGATGCCGCATATGACAGTGCTGGATAATGCCGCCTTTGGCATGGAATTAGCGGGCGTTACCGCTAATGAACGTCAGGAAAAAGCGCTGGATGCATTACGTCAGGTGGGCCTCGAGAATTATGCGCATGCCTACCCGGAGGAGCTTTCCGGCGGGATGCGCCAGCGTGTCGGATTAGCCCGCGCATTAGCCATTAACCCAGACATTTTATTAATGGATGAAGCCTTCTCGGCACTCGATCCATTAATTCGCACCGAGATGCAGGATGAGCTGGTAAAATTACAGGCTAAACATCAACGTACCATTGTTTTTATTTCCCACGATCTTGATGAAGCCATGCGTATTGGTGACCGTATTGCCATTATGCAAAATGGTGAAGTGGTGCAGGTCGGCACGCCGGATGAAATTCTGAATAATCCGGCCAATGATTATGTGCGCACCTTCTTCCGCGGCGTGGATATTAGTCAGGTCTTTAGTGCGAAAGATATCGCCCGTCGTTCACCGAACGGTCTTATCCGCAAAACACCGGGCTTTGGTCCGCGCTCTGCACTGAAACTGTTGCAGGATGAAGATCGGGAATACGGTTATCTGATCGAACGCGGTAATAAATTTGTTGGCATTGTTTCCATCGACTCCCTGAAAACCGCGCTCAGCGAAAATCAGGGCATTGATGCGGCGGTTATCGACTCCCCGCTTGCCGTGGACGCCGAAACGCCGCTCAGCGAGCTGCTCTCTCACGTTGGTCAGGCCCCGTGTGCCGTACCGGTAGTCAGTGAGGAACAACAGTACGTCGGCATCATCTCAAAACGCATGTTGCTGCAGGCTTTAGATCGCGAGGGGACAAACAATGGCTGATCAATCTAACCCGTGGGGAACCACCGAGGCGGCGGACAGCGCTGCTCAATCTGCCGATGCGTGGGGGTCTTCCACGCCTGCGCCAACCGATGGCGGCGCGGCGGACTGGCTCAACAGTGCACCGGCCCCTGCGCCAGAGCACTTCAATATTATGGATCCGTTTCATAAGACGCTGATCCCGCTGGATAGCTGGGTCACGGAGGGGATCGACTGGGTAGTGACTCACTTCCGTCCGGTCTTCCAGGGGATCCGCGTACCGGTGGATTACATCCTGAACGGTTTCCAGCAGCTGATGCTCGGCATGCCCGCGCCGGTCGCTATTGTGCTCTTCTCCCTGATTGCCTGGCAGTTTGGCAGCGCTGGCATGGGTGTCGCCACGCTGATCTCACTGATAGCCATCGGCGCGATTGGCGCCTGGTCGCAGGCAATGATCACCTTAGCGCTGGTGCTCACCGCCCTGCTCTTCTGCGTCGCTATCGGCCTGCCGATGGGGATCTGGCTGGCGCGCAGTCCGCGGGCGGCGAAGATTATTCGTCCGCTGCTGGATGCGATGCAGACCACCCCCGCGTTTGTCTACCTGGTGCCGATCGTGATGCTGTTTGGTATCGGCAACGTGCCGGGCGTCGTGGTGACCATTATCTTCGCCCTGCCGCCGGTCATTCGTCTGACGATACTCGGGATTAACCAGGTACCGGCCGATCTTATCGAGGCGTCGCGTTCATTTGGTGCCAGCCCGCGCCAGATGCTGTTCAAAGTTCAGCTTCCGCTGGCGATGCCAACCATCATGGCGGGTGTCAACCAGACGCTGATGCTGGCCCTCTCCATGGTGGTGATTGCCTCAATGATCGCCGTCGGCGGGCTGGGTCAGATGGTGCTGCGCGGCATTGGTCGTCTTGATATGGGACTGGCCACCGTGGGCGGCGTCGGCATTGTGATCCTCGCCATCATCCTTGACCGCCTGACGCAGGCTGTCGGTCGTGATTCACGCAGTCGCGGCAACCGTCGCTGGTATAGCACCGGCCCTGTCGGGTTAATCACCCGCCCATTCAGAAAATAAGGAACAACGATGCGACATCGCGTACTTTTTGCCACAGCGTTTGCCACCCTTGTCTCCACCAGCACGTTTGCTGCAGACCTGCCGGGCAAAGGCATTACCGTGCAACCGGTGCAGAGCACCATTTCAGAAGAGACCTTCCAGACGCTGTTAGTCAGCCGCGCGCTGGAAAAACTGGGCTATACGGTCAACACCCCAAGTGAAGTGGATTACAACGTGGGCTACACCTCGATTGCCTCCGGTGACGCCACCTTTACTGCCGTCAACTGGCAGCCGCTGCACGACGATATGTATGCCGCCGCCGGCGGGGATAAGAAATTCTACCGCGAAGGCACCTTCGTGACCGGCGCAGCGCAGGGGTACCTGATCGACAAGAAAACAGCTGACCAGTACCACATCACCAATATCGAGCAGCTGAAAGATCCGAAGATTGCCAAACTGTTCGACACCAACGGTGACGGCAAAGCTGACATGATGGGCTGCTCGCCGGGCTGGGGCTGTGAGGCGGTGATTAATCACCAGAACAAAGCCTTTGACCTGGCGAAAACGGTCGACGTCAGCCACGGTAACTACTCGGCGATGATGGCCGACACCATTGCCCGCTTCAAAGAGGGTAAACCGGTTATCTATTACACCTGGACACCGTACTGGGTGAGCGACGTGCTGAAGCCGGGGAAAGACGTGGTGTGGCTGCAGGTCCCCTTCTCTTCCCTGCCGGGCGAGCAGAAAGATATCGACACCAAACTGCCAAACGGCATGAACTATGGCTTCCCGGTCAACACGATGCATATCGTTGCTAACAAAGCCTGGGCTGAGAAAAACCCGGCGGCAGCGAAACTGTTCTCGGTGATGAAACTGCCTCTGGCGGACATCAACGCCCAGAACGCGATGATGCACGCGGGGAAATCCTCCGAAGCTGACATCAAAGGCCACGTGGATGGCTGGATCAAAGCCCACCAGCAGCAGTTTGATGGCTGGGTAAAAGAAGCGATGGACGCGCAGAAGTCATAAGAGCCCTTCAGACCTGCCCTCTCCCCACGGGAGAGGGTTAACTCCCCTAAACCGCACGATCCAGCACGTAACAATCCCACCACATTCACAATCATTCGCTATTATGGTTCACGGAAAAATAATCACTTAACTCACGATTCCTGAACCTGATGACTAAAACAACTCAAGGGCTTAGCCCGGCACTCATCCTTTTAATGTCCGTGGCAACGGGTCTGGCAGTCGCCAGTAACTACTACGCGCAGCCACTGCTCGATACTATCGCCCGCGCATTTAACCTTTCTGCCAGCTCAGCTGGCTTTATTGTCACCGCCGCGCAGCTTGGCTATGCCGCCGGGCTGCTTTTCCTCGTGCCGCTGGGCGATATGTTTGAACGTCGGATGCTGATTGTCTCCATGACCTTGCTGGCCGCTGGCGGGATGCTGATCACCGCCAGCAGCCACTCGTTAACGATGATGATTATCGGCACCGCGTTAACGGGTCTGTTCTCCGTCGTGGCGCAGATTCTGGTTCCGCTCGCCGCCACTCTCGCCTCACCAGAAAAGCGCGGCAAGGTGGTGGGAACAATCATGAGCGGCCTGCTGCTGGGGATTTTGCTGGCGCGGACCGTCGCCGGGCTGCTGGCGAGTCTTGGTGGCTGGCGTACCGTGTATTGGGTGGCGAGCGTACTGATGGCCGTGATGGCGCTTGCTCTGTGGCGCGGGCTGCCAAAGGTGAAGCAGGAAAATCACCTTAATTATCCGCAGCTTCTCGCCTCCGTTTTCAGCCTCTTCACACACGATAAACTGCTGCGTACGCGTGCGTTGCTGGGCTGTTTGACCTTCGCCAACTTCAGCATCTTATGGACCTCAATGGCGTTTCTGCTGGCCGCGCCGCCGTTCAATTATTCCGAAGCGGTGATTGGTCTGTTTGGTCTGGCGGGCGCTGCGGGAGCTCTGGGCGCGCGTCCGGCGGGCGGACTGGCGGATAAAGGCAAATCCCATCTGACGACCTCTGCCGGGCTGGTTCTGCTCCTGCTCTCCTGGGCAGCCATCTGGTATGGCCATACCTCTGTGCTGGCGCTGATCGTCGGTATTCTGGTACTCGACCTCACCGTGCAGGGCGTGCATATCACTAACCAGACCGTCATCTACCGCGTGAAGCCAGAGGCGCGTAACCGCCTCACGGCCGGATACATGACCAGCTATTTTATTGGCGGCGCAGCGGGTTCGTTAATTTCAGCCTCGGCGTGGCAGCATGCCGGTTGGTCAGGCGTGTGTGGGATAGGGGCAATCGTCGCCGCGCTGAATCTGCTAGTATGGTGGCGTGGGTACCATCGCCAGGACGTAATTAACTAAGTTTTACATTGCTTTGGGCCTCTTAGGGTGTAAAGGGGCCCTGCAGTCTGTTAATGTAAACGTAATCATTTATCCCAGAAATTTTAATGTGGGTGACATATTTTCTACCGGCATGAATAGTTCAGACCCCCGTCCTCACATCCTCTCTTCCGCGGGTTCACTCCCAACGCTCTCTGTGCTCACCGGGTCACGGACTTACCCGGCGCTTTCTGATGGTGACATAAGTTTGGCGGATATAACCGCACAAATAATTCATTTACATTATTTGTCACTATCGTTACTATATCGGCTGTAATTAATGAGGTTATGCCCAAATGGATAGTTCGTTTACGCCCATTGAACAAATGCTTAAATTCCGCGCCAGTCGTCATGAGGACTTCCCGTATCAGGAGATCCTGCTGACCCGCCTGTGCATGCACATGCAGGGTAAGCTACTGGAAAATCGTAATAAAATGCTGAAAGCTCAAGGGATTAACGAGACGTTGTTTATGGCGTTAATTACGCTGGAGTCTCAGGAAAATCACAGCATTCAGCCGTCAGAGCTGAGCTGCGCGCTGGGTTCATCCCGTACTAATGCCACCCGTATTGCCGATGAACTGGAAAAACGCGGCTGGATTGAACGCCGTGAAAGCGATAACGATCGCCGCTGCCTGCATCTGCAGCTGACCGACAAAGGTCACCAATTCCTGCGTGAGGTGCTGCCACCTCAGCATAATTGCCTGCATCAACTGTGGTCTGCCCTCAGCACCACCGAGCGCGACCAGCTTGAGCACATTACTCGCAAGCTGCTGACCCGTCTGGACCAGATGGATGAAGACGGCGCTGTTCTAGAGGCGCTGCGCTAACGCGACAACACGCTCAACAATCCCAGACTCATAAGAAAACCGACAGGCCAGCACGTCACACTGCTGGCCTTTCTGACAACAGCTCGGCTCAGCCGATGTGAAAATAAGAAGATCGTGGAGAACAACAATGAGCGCAAATGCGGAGAGCACTACCCCGCAGCAACCGGTCAATAAAAAGGGCAAACGCAAAAGCGCCCTTATTGTACTGACATTGCTCTTTATTATTATTGCCGTGGCATATGGGATCTATTGGTTTTTAGTATTGCGTCATGCTGAAGAGACAGACGATGCATACGTGGCAGGGAACCAGGTACAAATTATGGCGCAGGTATCGGGCAGCGTGACGAAAGTCTGGGCTGATAACACCGATTTTGTGCAAAAAGGGGATGTATTGGTCACGCTCGATCCGACCGACGCCCAACAGGCTTTTGAAAAAGCCCAGACCGCGCTGGCCTCCAGCGTCCGTCAGACCCGCCAGCTGATGATCAACAGCAAGCAGCTGCAGGCCAACATCGACGTGCAGAAAACCGCACTGGCGCAGGCGCAGAGCGACCTGAACCGTCGCGTTCCCCTCGGCACTGCCAACCTGATTGGCCGTGAAGAGCTGCAGCACGCGCGTGATGCCGTTGCCAGCGCACAGGCGCAGCTGGACGTGGCGATTCAACAGTACAACGCCAACCAGGCGATGGTGCTGGGCACCAGCCTGGAAAACCAGCCTGCCGTGCAACAGGCTGCCACCGACGTGCGCAACGCGTGGCTTGCCCTGCAGCGTACTAAAATTGTCAGCCCGATGACCGGCTACGTCTCTCGTCGTTCCGTCCAGCCTGGCGCCCAAATTAGCCCAACCACGCCGCTGATGGCGGTCGTTCCGGCGGACAACCTGTGGGTTGATGCGAACTTTAAAGAGACGCAGCTTGCCCATATGCGTATCGGCCAGACCGCGACGGTGATCAGCGATATTTACGGTGATGACGTGAAGTACACCGGGAAAGTGGTCGGCCTGGATATGGGGACCGGCAGTGCCTTCTCCCTGTTGCCAGCGCAAAACGCCACCGGGAACTGGATCAAAGTGGTTCAGCGCTTGCCCGTACGTATTGAACTGGATGCAAAACAGCTGGCGGACCATCCGCTGCGTATTGGCCTCTCTACGCTGGTAACGGTTGATACCGCCAACCGCGATGGTCAGATCCTGGCAAGTCAGGTGCGCAGCACCCCGGCTTATGAAAGTAACGCCCGTGAAATTAGCCTCGATCCGGTCAATAAACTGATCGATGACATCGTGAAGGCAAACGCCGGTTAATCCGAAGGTGAGCGTTATGCAACAGCAAAAGCCGCAAAAACCGCTGGAGGGGGCGCAACTGGTTATCATGACCATTGCGCTGTCGCTGGCGACATTCATGCAGGTGCTGGACTCTACCATCGCAAACGTGGCGATCCCAACCATCGCCGGTAACCTTGGCTCGTCACTGAGCCAGGGGACCTGGGTCATTACCTCGTTTGGGGTGGCAAACGCCATCTCCATCCCTATCACCGGCTGGCTGGCGAAGCGCGTCGGTGAAGTGAAGCTGTTCCTGTGGTCAACGGTATTGTTCGTGCTCGCCTCCTGGGCATGCGGCATGTCCAACAGCCTGACGATGCTGATCATCTTCCGCGTCATTCAGGGGATTGTGGCCGGGCCGCTGATTCCGCTGTCGCAGAGTTTGCTGCTGAACAACTATCCGCCCGCTAAGCGCTCTATCGCGCTGGCGCTGTGGTCAATGACGGTGATTGTCGCACCGATTTGCGGGCCTATCCTCGGCGGCTATATCAGCGACAACTACCACTGGGGCTGGATCTTCTTCATCAACGTGCCAATTGGTGCGCTGGTGGTGATGCTGACCCTGCAAACGCTGCGCGGTCGCGAAACCCGAACAGAGCAGCGGCGAATTGACGCCATTGGTCTGGCGCTGCTGGTGGTCGGGATCGGTAGCCTGCAGGTGATGCTCGATCAGGGTAAAGAGCTGGACTGGTTTAACTCGACAGAGATTATCATCCTGACCGTTGTGGCGGTGATATCGCTGAGCTTCCTGATCGTCTGGGAGCTGACGGATGATAACCCCATCGTCGATCTCTCGCTGTTTAAGTCGCGAAACTTCACCATCGGCTGCCTGTGTATCAGCCTGGCCTACATGCTCTACTTCGGCGCAATCGTTCTGCTGCCGCAGCTGTTGCAGGAGGTATATGGCTACACCGCAACCTGGGCAGGTTTGGCTTCTGCGCCAGTGGGGTTAATTCCAGTCCTGCTGTCGCCGATTATCGGCCGCTTCGCTCACAAGCTCGACATGCGCAGGCTGGTGACCTTCAGCTTTATCATGTACGCGGTGTGCTTCTACTGGCGCGCGTATACGTTCGAGCCGGGCATGGACTTTGGCGCATCCGCATGGCCGCAGTTCATTCAGGGCTTCGCCGTGGCGTGCTTCTTTATGCCGCTGACGACCATTACGCTTTCCGGCTTACCGCCTGAGCGCATGGCGGCGGCATCAAGCCTGTCGAACTTTACGCGTACGCTGGCAGGCTCCATCGGGACGTCGATCACCACGACCCTTTGGACCAATCGCGAGTCGATGCACCATGCGCAATTGACCGAAGCGGTGAACCCGTTCAACCCTAACTCGCAGCAGATGTACAGTCAGCTTCAGGGAATGGGAATGACGGAGCAGCAGGCGTCCGGCTGGATCGCCCAGCAGATCACCAACCAGGGCCTGATTATCTCGGCAAACGAGATATTCTGGATATCGGCGGGGATCTTTATCATCCTGCTGGGACTGGTATGGTTTGCCCGACCACCGTTTGGCGCCGGAGGCGGTGGCGGCGGTGCGCACTAACGTGCGGTGTCCAGATCGCGACAGCGATTGTCAGTAACGATAAAGCAGCGCTCCTGAAATCGATTCACGATAGTGAAAAGACAACAGGAGCGCACCATGCTGAAAACACCTTCCGACAAATACCAACCTCAACCTGCTATTTCCCTGCCCGATCGCCGCTGGCCTGAGCAACGCCTCACGCAGGCGCCGCGCTGGCTTTCCACCGATTTACGCGACGGTAATCAGGCCCTTGCCGAGCCGATGGACAGCAACCGCAAACTGCAGTTCTGGGCGTTGTTACTGCGTTGCGGATTCAAAGAAATCGAAGTCGCTTTCCCCTCCGCCTCGCAGACGGACTTCAATTTTGTGCGTCAGTTGATCGACGAAAACCGCATTCCGGATGACGTCACCATTCAGGTATTAACCCAGGCGCGTGAAGACCTTATCCTGCGCACCTTTGCGTCGCTGCGCGGGGCGAAGCAGGCCACGGTACACCTGTATAACGCCACCGCCCCGCTGTTCCGCCGCCTGGTATTCGGTATGGAGAAAGCGCAAATCGTTGAGCTGGCGACCCGTTCCACGCGTCTTATCCGCACGCTGTGCGAAGAGAATCCCGCCACCCGCTGGCAATACGAATACTCTCCGGAAACTTTCTGCTTTACCGAGCCGGACTTTGCGCTGGCGATTTGCGAAGCCGTGGCGGACATCTGGCAGCCGTGCGCCGAACGCCCGATGGTGATCAACTTACCGGCCACCGTTGAGGTCAGTACACCGAATGTCTATGCCGATCAGATTGAGTATTTCTGCCGTCATTTCAGCCGCCGCAGCGATGTCTGCATCAGCGTCCATCCGCATAACGACCGCGGCACCGGTGTCGCCAGCGCGGAGCTGGCCCTGATGGCCGGTGCAGACCGTGTCGAAGGGTGTCTGTTTGGTAACGGAGAACGAACCGGTAACGTCTGCCTGGTCACGCTGGCAATGAACCTCTACAGCCAGGGGATTAGCCCGAATCTGGACTTTAGCGACATGAATCACGTGGTGGAGGTGGTAGAAACCTGCAACCAGCTGCCGGTGCATCCGCGCCATCCGTGGGCAGGACGGCTGGCGTATACCGCATTTTCGGGTTCACACCAGGATGCCATCAAGAAAGGCTTTGATGCCCGCAAGCCTGACGAACGCTGGGAGATGCCCTATCTGCCGGTTGACCCACAGGATATTGGTTGCACCTACGAAGCGGTGATCCGGGTTAACAGCCAGTCAGGAAAAAGCGGCAGCGCGTGGCTTATCGAACAAAACCATGGTCTGAAATTACCCCGCGCCCTGCAGCAGGACTTTAGCCAGCACGTACAGCAGGAAACCGACCAGCACGGTAAAGAGATGACGCAGCATGCGCTGTGGCAACTGTTCCGCACACGTTATGGGCTGGTAGAGACGCCGGACTTTGCCCTGCACGCTTACCGTAGCGACAGCCAGCAGGACGGGCAGTTACATCTGACGGCAAGCGTCACGACGCAGGGCGGGATGCGCCAGCTGGAGGGGCAAGGCAACGGGCTGTTATCCGCGGCGGCCAATGGTATAAGCCGCTGGGTCACGACCCCGTTTGTGATTAAGGACTATCACGAACATACGCTTGGGGAGCGCAGCGACAGCCGCTCGGTGGCGTATATCCGCTGTCTGTTTCAGGATGGTAGCAGTCGCTGGGGCGTCGGCATTGACAGCGACGTGGCCCGCGCGTCTCTTCAGGCCCTGTTCAATGCTGTCAGCTAGCTGTCTTTGAAATAATCGCTGGGTGATATCCCCATCACCCGGCGAAACATCGCCGTAAAGGCACTGTGGCTGCCGTAGCCCAGATCCAGCGCCACTCGTAGCACTGGCTGACCTTGTCCCAGGCGCAGCAGCGCTTCCAGCAGGCGCGCCCTTCTTAGCCACTCACCGTAGCTTAACCCCGTCTGCTGCTTAAAATGGCGGTTCATCGTACGTTCACTCATACCAAGCGTGTTTGCGGCCTGCATGCTGCCCCAGCTTTCCCCCGGCAACAGCCGGATCTGCTGGCAAAGGGTACGCAACGGCTCGCTTTCCGGCTCAGGCAGGTGAAACGGCAGCACCCGCAACGTGCGGATTTCATCCAGAATGAGCTCATATACGCGCTCATCACGACTGCCAGGCGAGTAGGACGCCTCAAGCGTCAGCGAGGTGAGGATAAGTTCGCGTAACAGACCGGAGATATGGACTATCTGACAGGTTGCCGGAAGATCGGCTCGCGCCAGGGGATCGATAAACAGCGTACGCGCCGCAACGTTACCGGTAATACGCAAAGAGTGCGGAGTGCCCGCGGGTAACCAGACGCCACGTCCGGGCGGCACCACCCAACAACCTGATGCGGTATCGACTCTCACCACCCCACTCAGGGTGTGCAGCAATTGCGCGCAGTCGTGCTGATGCCACGGCTCGCTGTCGCCATGAAGGTAATCATGGGCATAAGGAACAAGTGGGCGATGGGTAAAGGAGAAGGTTGAGGTCGTGGTCATGAGGTTAAACACCCCTCACCCTACCCTCTCCCTGAGGGAGAGGGAAAAGGTGCACTAGATGTGCAGTTCCTGCAGTTTTTCTTTTGGCAGCGCCAGCTCTTCGTTGCTGTTTACGCGAACGTCACGCTCGATGATATGACGCGCGATCTCCTGGGCTTCTTCCAGAGAGTGCATCTGGTAAGTTCCGCACTGATATACGTTCAGCTCAGGGATCTGGTTCTGCTCTTTCACCTTCAGCACATCTTCCATTGCCGCTTTCCAGGCATCCGCGACGCGTTTCTCTTCAGGCTGGCCAATCAGGCTCATGTAGAAACCGGTACGGCAACCCATCGGAGAGATATCGATGATCTCCACGCCATTACCGTTCAGGTGGTCACGCATAAACCCGGCAAACAGGTGCTCCAGGGTGTGAATGCCTTTCTCTGGCATCACTTCTTTGTTGGGCACGCAGAAGCGCAGATCGAATACGGTGATCGTGTCGCCGTGCGGGGTGTGCATGGTCTTCGCCACACGTACTGCAGGTGCTTCCATACGGGTATGGTCGACAGTAAAGCTATCTAATAACGGCATACGTCACCTCCGATAGTGATTTTTTTTAAAATAAACTGAACTCTTCTACAAAATGCACGTCTGAGTATATGAAAGACGCGCATTTGTTATCATCATCCCTGAATTCAGAGATGTATATTTTGGCCACAGCGATGTGGCCTTTTTCTTTTCTGTTAAGCCTGTTTCGCCAGAAACGCCTCAAACGACTCCGTATCCGCCGCTTCAACCTCTTTCTGACGCACGACAGACGCGTCTCGTTCCGCCACAAAATCGGCTTCACTCAGAATCTCTAACGGCTCCTGCTTCAGCATCTCGCGGTATTCCGCAGAGAGCGAACGCCCGGTGCCGCCAATACCCTGATCAATCATAGAACGCAGAATACGCGCTGAGAACGTCAGTTCCGGGTTATCAAACGATTCAACCAGCTGGTCGCAGACGTTTTGATAGGCTTCCCCACCGTCAATGCTGTCCATGGTCCGGGCAACACGCTTCAGGTCACGGAACAGATCCTTACCGACTTTCATCAGCGGGAACTGCGCTGTTTCGCAGCCAATACCCAGCGTCAGACCCGGCTTGCGCCCTTCCAGAATCACGCGGTTCCAGTTGGTACGGGTACAGAGCAGTTCCTCTGAACTCATTTCCGGCGCATCTGCCAGCACGCACCAGACCATAAACAGATCCAGGAAGCGAACCTGCTGCTCATCAACGCCGATGGGTGAGAACGGGTTGATATCCAGCGAGCGCACTTCTATGTATTCAATCCCGCCGCGCTGCAGTGCATCCGACGGGGTTTCACCGCTGCGCGTAACGCGCTTCGGACGAATAGGCGCGTACAGTTCATTTTCAATCTGCAGCACGTTGCTGTTGATCTGCAGGCGCTTACCGTCTTTTTCGAGGCCGATTTTCTCGTACTCTTCCGACGGCGTTTTGATCGCCCGCTTCAATCCTGCCACATATTCGTGCAATTCGTTAAACGTAATACCGAGATTGCTTTGCGACTTATTGGTATAACCCAGATCGCTAAGACGCAGGGAGGTGGCGTACGGGAGATAGTACATTCCACACTCTGTCTTCTCGAACGGCAGCGTGGTCGGTTTTCCCTGCAGGAATGACGAGCATATCGCAGGCGATGCCCCAAACAGATACGGAATGACCCAGCCAAAACGATAGTAGTTGCGGATCAGGCGGAAATAACCCGCGGAGATCGCGTCTTTATCCGTTTCGCCGCACTTCGCCTGCCAGAACGCCATGGGTAAAGAGAAATTGTAATGCACGCCAGAAATGGTCTGCATCAACGCACCGTAGCGGTTTTTCAGCCCCTCACGATAGAGCGTTTTCAGCTGACCGATATTTGACGTGCCGTATTGCGCCAGTTCAATCTCCTGGCCTTGTTCGATATAGCACGGCATGCTGAGCGGCCACATACGCTCATCACCCAGATTGCGGGCAGTATAGCGATGGATGTCGCGCAGAATCGTTAGCATATGATCAATATCACCATCCACTGGCGTGATGAATTCCAGCAGCGCTTCAGCGAAATCGGTTGTGATCCATTTATGTGTCAGCGCCGAGCCTAACGCCTTCGGGTGACCCGTTGTCGCTAAGCTACCGTCCGCGTTAACGCGCAGCGTTTCACGCTCAAGACCACGCTGAATACCCTTCAGTGCCTGAGGGTGATTTTCCAGCCAGGCCAGCGCCTGAGATACGTCCGGGATCAAATTGACCTCCCGCCTGTCAAAGTATTGTTACTCAGCATAATTGTAATGGTTGACGATTGAAGGTCGCGTATTCATTCCACCAATTAGTGCCACCACGTCATACCCTGTAGTGTTGCCCATGCCACGAGAACATAGCGCAACGCCTTGCCAAGGCACAAAAAAAAGAGCACTGGCCCCCAGGAGATGCGCATCCATCCCGCCAGCAGGCACAGTAAATCACCTATTACAGGCATCCAGCTTAATAACAGCGTGGCAGCGCCATAGCGTTTTAGCCAGCCGACTGCCTTTTCCTGCCAGCGCGATTTTTCACGCAGCGGAAAGAAACGCCCAAGAATAACGTTAGTCAGCCCTCCAAAGCTATTACCCATTGTTGCTATTAACACGAGCAACCAGGGCTGACTCACGCCAGACAACAGCATCGCCACCAGCACCACTTCCGAATTTCCCGGCAAGAGCGTGGCGCTTAAAAAACTGCTGGCGAATAATGATAAAAGTGACAGCGCGTCACTCACAGTAAGCGGACGTCCACAACATCCATCCCGGCATCGCGCGCGGCCTGAATACCAAAATCAGCATCTTCGAACACAACACATTTCACCGCAGGCACACCCATCAATTCTGCACAACGCAGGAAGGTGTCCGGTGCGGGCTTGTGATTTTGAACATGATCGGCGGCAACCACCGCAGAGAAATAATGGCGCAGGCCAAGATGGGTGAGCAGCGCTTCCGCAATAGCGCTTTCACTGCCCGTGCCAACGGACATAGGACGACGCCCGTGCCATGCTTTTACGACGTCAATTAACGGTAACGGACGCACGGTATCTAAAAGCATCGCTTTTACCGCATCGGTTTTTTCACGGGCCAGAAGGTGCGGGTCGAGATCGGCATGATTACGTTCAATCACGGCCTGCGCTATACGCCAGGTTGGGGCTCCGTTGAGGGCGATCATCGCCTGAAGATCGAAACGCATACCGTAACGAGCAAGGACATCAGTCCAGGCTTGACGATGCGTGGGTTCGGTATCCAGGAGAGTGCCATCCATATCGAAGATCAAACCGTCATACTGTGCGTACATCGTGCTCTCGCTAAACGATTAACAAAGCATTACTTTATCGTAAACGGTGGTTTTTGTCGCTCAAAGAGAAATGATTGCTGACGGAACGTCGAAGGAATAACCAGGGAGAAAGAGAGTGGTACAGAAAAGAAGATGGTGCATCCGGGAGGATTACTCGGCTGCGCCTCGCCCTTCGGGCCGTTGCTGAGCAACGTTATCTTCCCTGGTGCTTGCGGCTAACCCGCAGACCTTGAAACAACA
>NZ_WCIM01000005.1:0-86049 GCF_009025585.1 Enterobacter sp. 198
CACTACAAAGGCAGGTTCTTTAAGGTAAGGAGGTGATCCAACCGCAGGTTCCCCTACGGTTACCTTGTTACGACTTCACCCCAGTCATGAATCACAAAGTGGTAAGCGCCCTCCCGAAGGTTAAGCTACCTACTTCTTTTGCAACCCACTCCCATGGTGTGACGGGCGGTGTGTACAAGGCCCGGGAACGTATTCACCGTAGCATTCTGATCTACGATTACTAGCGATTCCGACTTCATGGAGTCGAGTTGCAGACTCCAATCCGGACTACGACGCACTTTATGAGGTCCGCTTGCTCTCGCGAGTTCGCTTCTCTTTGTATGCGCCATTGTAGCACGTGTGTAGCCCTACTCGTAAGGGCCATGATGACTTGACGTCATCCCCACCTTCCTCCAGTTTATCACTGGCAGTCTCCTTTGAGTTCCCGGCCGGACCGCTGGCAACAAAGGATAAGGGTTGCGCTCGTTGCGGGACTTAACCCAACATTTCACAACACGAGCTGACGACAGCCATGCAGCACCTGTCTCAGAGTTCCCGAAGGCACCAAAGCATCTCTGCTAAGTTCTCTGGATGTCAAGAGTAGGTAAGGTTCTTCGCGTTGCATCGAATTAAACCACATGCTCCACCGCTTGTGCGGGCCCCCGTCAATTCATTTGAGTTTTAACCTTGCGGCCGTACTCCCCAGGCGGTCGACTTAACGCGTTAGCTCCGGAAGCCACGCCTCAAGGGCACAACCTCCAAGTCGACATCGTTTACGGCGTGGACTACCAGGGTATCTAATCCTGTTTGCTCCCCACGCTTTCGCACCTGAGCGTCAGTCTTTGTCCAGGGGGCCGCCTTCGCCACCGGTATTCCTCCAGATCTCTACGCATTTCACCGCTACACCTGGAATTCTACCCCCCTCTACAAGACTCTAGCCTGCCAGTTTCGAATGCAGTTCCCAGGTTGAGCCCGGGGATTTCACATCCGACTTGACAGACCGCCTGCGTGCGCTTTACGCCCAGTAATTCCGATTAACGCTTGCACCCTCCGTATTACCGCGGCTGCTGGCACGGAGTTAGCCGGTGCTTCTTCTGCGGGTAACGTCAATTGCTGTGGTTATTAACCACAACACCTTCCTCCCCGCTGAAAGTACTTTACAACCCGAAGGCCTTCTTCATACACGCGGCATGGCTGCATCAGGCTTGCGCCCATTGTGCAATATTCCCCACTGCTGCCTCCCGTAGGAGTCTGGACCGTGTCTCAGTTCCAGTGTGGCTGGTCATCCTCTCAGACCAGCTAGGGATCGTCGCCTAGGTGAGCCGTTACCCCACCTACTAGCTAATCCCATCTGGGCACATCTGATGGCAAGAGGCCCGAAGGTCCCCCTCTTTGGTCTTGCGACGTTATGCGGTATTAGCTACCGTTTCCAGTAGTTATCCCCCTCCATCAGGCAGTTTCCCAGACATTACTCACCCGTCCGCCACTCGTCACCCGAGAGCAAGCTCTCTGTGCTACCGTTCGACTTGCATGTGTTAGGCCTGCCGCCAGCGTTCAATCTGAGCCATGATCAAACTCTTCAATTTAAGTTTGATGCTCGTGAATTAAACTTCGTAATGAATTACGTATGTTCACTCAGAGACTTGGTATTCATTTTTTGTCCGAAGACATTAAGAATCCATGTCACTTTGAGTGCCCACACAGATTGTCTGATAAATTGTTAAAGAGCAGTGCCGCTTCGTTTTCGCTGCGGCGCGGGGTGTGCATATTACGCTTTCCCGCTTCAGAGTCAAGCATTTATTTTTGCTTTTCTCTGTTGGTGTTCATCTCTGAACCCCGCTAACCCGGCGGCGTGTGTGCCGTTGTTCCGTGTCAGTGGAGGCGCATTATAGGGAGTTATTCTGAAGTGACAAGCACAAAATACAAAAAACTTTTCGTTCGCTCACTTTTCAAACGTCACGCCTATTTAAGCCGCGAATCGCCTGATAAATGTGCGATCTCCCGCGCAAAACTGGCGACCTGCGACCAGTCGGTATACACCACCTCTTTACGCGTATCGGTTTCGCCGCCGGTCATCTTCATAATGAGGCGAATCATAAAGCGGTCATACCAGCGATAGCGCGGATAACGCAGCGCGCCGGCAAAGACGGCGCTGATGTCAGGCTGCCACGGAGAGTTCAACAGAAACTTGCGCGTATAGCTGTTGGTCTGCGGCGTACGTTTCTCAGGTTTGCGCGCCACCAGATTGACCGAGTAAAAAGCCCCGGGCAGTTTATTGAGCACTGCCGTATGCTTTTTCACAAAACGATCCAGCGCCGGATGGAAATGCCCGTAACGAATAGACGCGCCAATAACCACACGGTCGTAATCCTGCCAGGCTATCTGCTCCGTGCGGTTCAGGTTCACCACATCAGAGTAAATCCCCAGCTCTTTTAATTCTGAAGCCAGATATGAGGCAATCTCACGCGTTTGCCCATCCCGCGTAGAGAAAAGAATAAGTGTTTTCACCGACGACTCCTTACTCGCGCCAGAATGTTGGGGTGAACAGCACCAGCAGCGTAAAGACCTCCAGACGACCAAACAGCATGTTGGCGATGAGGATCCATTTCGCGACCGGGTTCATACTGGCAAAGTTATCCGCCACAACCCCCAGGCCAGGCCCGAGGTTATTCAACGTTGCTACGACGGAAGCAAAGGCAGAGAAATCATCCACCCCCGTCGCGATAATCGCCAGCATACTGACGATGAAGACCAGCGCATAGGCCGAGAAGAACCCCCACACCGCTTCAAGAATACGTTCCGGCAGGGCACGGTTACCCAGTTTGATGCTGTAAACCGCGTTCGGGTGGACCAGACGTTTAAGTTCACGGTTCCCCTGCTTAAACAACAGCAGAATACGAATCACCTTCAGGCCACCGCCCGTCGACCCCGCACAACCCCCGATGAACGCAGAACACAGCAGCAGTACCGGCAGGAACAGCGGCCAGCGTGCAATACTGTCCGTTGTAAAACCGGCGGTGGTTGCCATCGACACCACCTGGAAGAACGCCTGATTTAACGTGGTCAACGCGGAGTTATAGACATCGTGGAACCACAACACCACGGTACAGATGATGACCAGCGTAAGCTGGACACCAATGAACATGCGAAACTCCGGGTCACGCCAGTACACCTTCAGGCTACGCCCGCTGAGTAAGGAGAAGTGCAGACCGTAGTTACAACCGGAAATCAGCAGGAAGATGGCAATGATCGTGTTAATGGTGGGGCTGTCGAAGTAACCTACGCTGGCATCGTGGGTCGAGAACCCGCCGATGGCGATCGTCGCAAAGCTGTGCCCGATAGCGTCGAATGCAGGCATCCCGGCAAACCATAACGCTAACGCACAGGCGACCGTCAGTAAGACATAGATAAGCCACAGGGTTTTCGCCGTCTCGGCTATGCGCGGGCGCATCTTGTTATCTTTCAGTGGGCCCGGCATTTCCGCACGGTAAAGCTGCATCCCCCCGACGCCGAGAATAGGCAGGATGGCCACGGCCAGGACGATGATCCCCATCCCCCCGAACCATTGCAGCATCTGGCGATAAAAGAGAATGGCATGCGGTAAGGAATCCAGCCCGACCAGCGTGGTCGCCCCGGTCGTCGTTAAACCCGAGAACGATTCAAAAAACGCATCCGTGACGGTCAGATTAGGCTGTTCAGAGAAGATAAAGGGTAGCGCACCCACGCTTCCCAGCACTGTCCAGAACAGAACAACAATCAAAAACCCTTCGCGAGATTTCAGCTCACCCTTTTGACGACGGTTTGGCCACCACAGCAGAGAGCCAATCGCCAGCGCGACAAAGAAGGTCTGGGTAAATGCCCGCCCCGCGCCGTCCCGGTAGATAAGCGCTACCAGTCCTGGGAGAATCATCGTCCCGGAAAAAAGTATGACCAGCAGTCCAACGATTCGGGTAATGGCACGAAAATGCATCTCTGCCGCTTCCTTTGGTATTCAAAAAAGTGAGGTGGGGATTATTCTTCAATCGGCAGCAATTGCAACGAACCGCGACTAAAATCCGCCAGCTTTGCTGAAAAAGCAGCCAGTTCCGCCTGCGGAAGCGCCACGCGCAGTTGCACCATTGCCTGATAGTCACTGTGCGCGATGACGCCGTTAAACTGCTTTAGCAATGCCTCAATGCCGGATAACTGGCCGTAATCGCAAAGTAAAGTATATTCGGTGAGCGGCGTTTTGCGGGTGGTAATCAGCATATTCAGTGCCTGCTGAACCCCACCGCCATACGCTTTAACCAGTCCACCCGTGCCTAATAAAATACCGCCGTAGTAGCGAACGACCACGGCGGTGATTTCACCCACGCCGCTGCCCATCAACTGGGAGAGCATGGGTTTACCGGCTGTGCCTGCCGGTTCACCGTCATCGGAAAACCCCAGCTGTTGTGAATCGTTCGGCGGCCCTGCCACCCACGCCACGCAATGGTGACGTGCGTCAGGGTGCTGCGCGCGAACGGACTCAACAAACGCTTTTGCCGCCTCAACGCCGTCGGTATGTGCCAGCAGCGTAATGAATCGACTCTTCTTAATTTCCTCAACAAAGGTGACCGGTTCAGCCGGTATCAGCCAGCTATCCATCAGGCCAGCTTCAGGTCTCGCGTCATATTCTCAATACCGTTTTCGTGGATCACCACGTTGTCTTCGATACGAATACCGCCAAACGGTTTCAGTGCTTCAATTTTGTCCCAGTTGAAGTGCTTGCTGAACGGGCCTTCACGCCATGGCGCTAACAGCGATTCGATAAAGTAGATACCCGGCTCGATGGTCAGCACCATACGCGGCTCAAGAATACGCGTGCAGCGCAGGTAAGGATATTTAGACGGCGCGGCCAGGTGCGTACCGGTATCATCCTGCATAAAACCGGCAACATCATGAACCTGCAGGCCCAGCGGGTGACCAATACCGTGCGGCATGAACGGGCCGGTCAGATCGTTTTCCACCATCGCCTCTTCGCTCATGTCTTTCACGATCTGGTGCTTACGCAGCAGTTTAGCGATGCGCTGATGGAACTGGATGTGGTAATCCACATAGCTGGTTCCCGCTTTCATGGTGCCAATAAGCGCCAGTTGCTCATCGTTAACGTCTTTAATCAGTTGTGCAAAATCGGTATCCGCATTTGCCGCCCAGGTGCGGGTCAGGTCGGCCGCATAGCCGTTGTACTCTGCCCCGGCGTCCAACAGGAAGCTGCGCATCTCGGATGGCACCTGGTGATCGAGCCTGGTGTAGTGCAGAACGGACGCATGCTCATTCAGCGCGACGATGTTGCTGTAAGGGACATCAGTGTCACGGTGGCCGGTGGCGGTCAGATACGCCTGGTTAATATCGAACTCGCTCATGCCAGACTGGAACGCTTCATGGGCGGCACGGTGACCGTTTACCGCCGTTTTTTGCGCTTCACGCATGCAGTAAAGTTCGTAGTCGGTCTTATAAGCGCGATAGTAGTGCAGATAATCCAGAACCCCTTTCGGATTGAGTTTATCCGCCGGAATATCCAGACCGAGCGCACGCTCAGGAACCGGGCCAATATAAGCAATATTGCCGCGCCCGGCTGGCAGGAGGCTGCCAATGCCATCGGCTTTTGGTAAAGCGATAACGTCCACTTCTTCCGTCCAGAAGCTGGTCGGCAGCGGCTCAACGTTGTGCCAGTAATCGACAGGCAGATAGAACCACAGTTTCGGCTTGTTCACCCCGTCCACCAGCAACCAGCAATTTGGGACCTGCGTGACCGGCACCCAGGCTTTGAACTGCGGGTTGACCTTAAACGGATACGCATGGTCATCCAGGAAGGTGTTAATCAGCTCTCCGGAGTGGATTAACAGCGCATCCAGCTTAAAGCGCGCCAGTACATCACGGGTACGTTCCTGTAGGGTAACGATATGATTTTTATAAAGCGAAGCCAGTGAGTCCATCTTTCTTCCTTTCATTTTTCTGAGCTCAAGTCATCGCATCTTAGCACACCTGACTCCGACTGCGTGATTTCCACCGACCGTGATCAATGCAGCAATTTCTTAATGATAAATTTGCATTTTATTAACATAAATCCCACACTCCGTCTCATCTGGTATGACCAGATCCACTTGCTGGATTCAGGAGACTGACATGCTCTACAAAGGCGACACCCTGTACCTCAACTGGCTGGAAGATGGCATTGCCGAACTGGTGTTCGATGCCCCCGGCTCAGTCAACAAGCTTGATACCGCGACGGTGGCCAGTCTTGGCCAGGCGCTGGATGTGCTTGAAAAACAATCTGAATTAAAAGGACTGCTGCTGCGCTCAAACAAAGCGGCTTTTATTGTCGGTGCAGATATCACCGAATTCCTTTCACTGTTCCAGGTCCCGGAAGAACAGCTGAGCCAGTGGCTGCACTTTGCCAACAGCGTCTTTAATCGTCTGGAAGATCTGCCTGTTCCGACAGTCTCCGCCGTTAACGGCTACGCGCTGGGCGGCGGCTGCGAGTGCGTGCTGGCAACCGACTATCGTCTGGCCACGCCAGACCTGCGCATCGGCCTGCCGGAAACAAAACTGGGCATCATGCCAGGCTTTGGCGGTTCCGTACGTATGCCACGCATGCTGGGTGCCGATAGCGCCCTGGAGATCATCGCCGCCGGTAAAGATGTCGGGGCGGAACAGGCGCAGAAAATAGGCCTGGTGGACGGTGTTGTTAAACCAGAAAAACTGATTGAAGGCTCCCTCGCCATTCTGCATCAGGCCATTAATGGCGACCTCGACTGGAAAGCCAAACGTCAGCCGAAGCTGGAACCGTTGAAACTCAGCAAAATTGAAGCCGCCATGAGCTTCACCATCGCCAAAGGGATGGTGATGCAGACGGCAGGCAAACACTACCCCGCGCCCATTACCGCCGTTAAAACGATTGAAGCCGCAGCCCGCTTTGGCCGTGATGAAGCGCTGAAACTGGAAAACCAAAGCTTTGTTCCGCTGGCGCACACTAATGAAGCTCGCGCACTGGTGGGCATCTTCCTGAACGATCAATTCGTGAAAGGTAAGGCGAAACAGCTGACCAAAAATGTTGAGACGCCAAAACATGCGGCGGTACTCGGTGCAGGCATTATGGGCGGCGGCATCGCTTATCAGTCGGCCTGGAAAGGCGTGCCTGTGGTGATGAAAGACATCAGCGAGAAATCCCTGACGCTGGGCATGACCGAAGCGGCCAAGCTGCTGAATAAACAGCTGGAACGCGGCAAAATTGACGGTCTGAAACTCTCAGGGGTGATCTCGACAATCCACCCGACCCTGGACTATAGCGGTTTCGACCGTGTGGATGTGGTCGTTGAAGCGGTCGTTGAGAACCCGAAAGTCAAAAAAGCAGTGCTGGCGGAAACCGAAGAGAAGGTTCGTCCTGATACCGTACTGGCCTCAAACACCTCCACCATCCCGATTAGCGAACTGGCAGGCGTTCTGAAGCGCCCGGAAAACTTCTGCGGTATGCACTTCTTTAACCCGGTGCACCGTATGCCGCTTGTCGAAGTGATCCGTGGGGAAAAAACCTCTGACGAAACGATCGCCAAAGTCGTGGCATGGGCCAGCAAAATGGGCAAAACCCCAATCGTGGTCAACGACTGTCCGGGCTTCTTCGTCAACCGCGTGCTGTTCCCGTACTTCGCCGGTTTCAGCCAGCTCCTGCGCGACGGTGCGGATTTCCGCAAAGTCGACAAAGTGATGGAAAAACAGTTCGGCTGGCCGATGGGTCCGGCGTATCTGCTGGATGTGGTCGGCATTGACACCGCACACCACGCCCAGGCGGTGATGGCGGCAGGCTTCCCGCAGCGCATGCAGAAAGATTACCGCGACGCGATTGACGCCCTGTTTGACGCCAGCCGCTTTGGTCAGAAAAACGGCCTGGGCTTCTGGCGCTATAAAGAAGACAGCAAAGGCAAGCCGAAGAAAGAAGAAGACGCGGCGGTGGATGGCCTGCTGGCCGACGTCAGCCAGCCGAAACGTGACTTCACCGACGATGAAATCATCGCCCGAATGATGATTCCAATGATCAACGAAGTGGTGCGTTGCCTGGAAGAAGGCATTATCGCCAGCCCGGCAGAAGCGGATATGGCACTGGTGTACGGCCTCGGCTTCCCTCCGTTCCACGGCGGCGCGTTCCGCTGGCTGGATACGCTCGGCAGCGCCCGTTATCTCGATATGGCTCAGCAGTACCAGCACCTCGGTCCGCTGTATGACGTGCCGGAAGGTCTGCGTAACAAAGCGCGCCATAACGAACCCTATTACCCAGCAGTTGAACCAGCCCGTCCGGTTGGCGAGCTGAAAACGGCTTAAGGAGTCACAATGGAAAAGGTTGTCATTGTTGATGCGATTCGCACCCCGATGGGCCGTTCAAAAGGCGGCGCATTCCGTAATGTGCGCGCGGAAGACCTCTCCGCGCACCTGATGCGTAGCCTGCTGGCGCGTAACCCGGCACTGGACCCCGCTGCGCTCGACGATATTTACTGGGGCTGTGTACAGCAAACCCTCGAACAGGGCTTTAACATCGCCCGTAACGCTTCGCTGCTGGCGGAGATCCCGCATTCAGTTCCGGCGGTGACCGTTAACCGTCTGTGTGGTTCGTCAATGCAGGCGCTGCACGACGCTGCACGCATGATCATGACCGGTGATGCACAGGCCTGTCTGGTCGGCGGCGTGGAGCACATGGGCCACGTGCCAATGAGCCACGGGGTTGATTTCCACCCGGGTATGAGCCGTAACGTGGCGAAAGCGGCGGGAATGATGGGCCTGACCGCTGAGATGCTTTCCCGCCTCCACGGCATCAGCCGCGAAATGCAGGATACCTTTGCTGCGCGCTCCCACGCACGCGCCTGGGCTGCAACGCAATCCGGCGCATTTAAGCATGAGATCATCCCAACCGGTGGTCACGATGCTGACGGCGTTTTGAAGCAGTTCAGCTACGATGAAGTGATTCGCCCGGAAACCACCGTAGAAACCCTTTCTACGCTGCGCCCGGCGTTTGACCCGGTCACCGGTACGGTAACGGCAGGCACCTCGTCGGCCCTATCTGACGGGGCCGCCGCGATGCTGGTGGTGAGTGAAAGCCGTGCCCGCGAATTAGGCCTGACGCCTCGTGCCCGGGTGCGTTCGATGGCGGTGGTGGGTTGCGATCCGTCCATTATGGGTTACGGTCCGGTGCCGGCCTCGAAGCTGGCGCTGAAAAAAGCAGGCTTAACCACCAGTGATATCGATCTGTTTGAGATGAACGAAGCCTTTGCCGCGCAGATCCTGCCGTGCATCAAAGATCTGGGCCTGATGGATCAGATAGACGACAAGATTAACCTCAATGGCGGCGCGATCGCCCTCGGCCACCCGCTGGGTTGTTCCGGGGCACGTATCAGCACCACGCTGATTAACCTGATGGAACGCAAAGACGCTCAGTTTGGTCTGGCGACGATGTGTATCGGGCTGGGTCAGGGTATCGCGACGGTATTTGAGCGAGTGTAACTCTTCGAGGGGTTCTTACAGCCAGTGTCGCCAGAACACGGCGGCACGCGAGCGGCGCCCGATGCGCTTACGGAAGTAAGTGATTCGGGTGAGCACGCGCAGCCAACGCAGTTATGGCGCCAGTGGCGAAGAGATAAAGTTTAGTTGCCGTTCTTCCCGCCTGTCAGGGGCGGGTTTTTTATTTAAATGAACGCGAACGCATCGCCGAAGAGACGGTCTTCACGCGCGTCACGCTCGTTGCAGAACAGGTCACGGGCAATTTTCGCCATCTCAAAACGGCCAGCAATATAGATATCATGTCCCGCCAGCGTGCCGTGATCCTGCAGCACCGCCGTCAGCACCGTACCGCTGCGCCCACGCCAGCCCTCTTCAGGCTGCTCCACCACCGGCTCAATGCGCAGGTGTGGATGATTGACGCTTAATGCTTCCAGTTCAGACAGGTCGTAGAGATGTTTCTCTTCGCGGCCGCCCCAGTAGATGGTGATATCGCGATCCGGGTTACGCGCCAGGGCCGTCAGCAGGATAGAGCGCACATAAGAGAAACCCGTTCCCCCCGCAATCAGGATCAGCGGACGGTCTTCATCTTCACGCAGCCAGGCATCACCGTGAGGAATATCCACCACGATTTCACGTTCTTTCAGAATGCGATCCATGACGGCCATCGCATACAGGTTAAGCTCAGACGCACCAATATGAAGCTCAATAAATTCCTGCTCTGCTGGCGTAGAAGCCATAGAGAAGGGACGCTTATCACGCTCATCCATCACGACCATCAAGTACTGACCGGCGCGGAAAGAGAATGCCGCTTCAGGTACTAAACGGACGCGATATACGGTGTCGGTGATAGCATCTACCGAGGTCACTTTACAGCTTAAGGTTGTCATTCGCTCTCTCTGTCGTGAAGTCTATAGGGCTTAACGGCCTGTTTCAGGTTTACCGTTATTCATTATGGCCAGTTCATCCCAGATCGCGTCAATGCGCGCGGTCACGGCAGGATCTTTTTTGATCGGTCGACCCCATTCACGCTCGGTTTCGCCGGGCCATTTGTTTGTGGCATCCAGTCCCATTTTTGAGCCAAGGCCGGAGACCGGCGAGGCAAAATCCAGATAATCTATCGGCGTGTTTTCGACTAACACCGTATCGCGCGCCGGATCCATTCGCGTAGTAATGGCCCAGATAACGTCATTCCAGTCGCGGGCGTTAACATCATCATCGCAGACAATAACAAATTTGGTATACATAAACTGGCGCAGGAAAGACCATACGCCCATCATCACGCGTTTAGCGTGACCAGGATATTGCTTCTTCATCGTCACCACCGCCAGGCGATACGAACACCCTTCCGGCGGCAGGTAAAAATCAACAATTTCCGGGAACTGCTTTTGCAGGATCGGCACAAACACTTCGTTCAGCGCCACTCCCAGTACCGCCGGTTCATCCGGTGGACGTCCGGTATAGGTGGAGTGGTAAATCGCATCTTCACGCTGGGTGATGTGCGTGACGGTAAACACCGGGAAGTTATCAACTTCGTTGTAATAGCCGGTGTGGTCACCGTATGGCCCTTCCGGTGCCATTTCGCCCTGCTCAAGGTAACCTTCCAGAACGATCTCCGCGCTGGCAGGAACTTCAAGGTCATTAGAAATACACTTCACGACTTCGGTTTTGGTTCCGCGCAGCAGGCCTGCAAAGGCATATTCGGACAGCGTATCCGGCACTGGCGTTACCGCCCCCAGAATCGTGGCCGGATCGGCGCCTAACGCAACGGAAACCGGGAAACGCTCGCCCGGGTGTTCAGCACACCACTCCTGGAAATCCAGGGCACCGCCACGATGTGACAACCAGCGCATGATGAGCTTATTCTTGCCAATCAGCTGCTGGCGGTAAATACCCAGATTTTGTCGCTCTTTGTGCGGACCACGCGTGACGGTGAGCCCCCAGGTGATAAGCGGCGCAGCATCTTCAGGCCAGCATTGCATGACAGGAATTTTTGTCAGATCCACCGCATCGCCTTCCAGCACTTTCTGCTGACACGGTGCGCCGCGCAGACGTTTGGTTGGCATGTTTAGCACCTGCTTAAACTGCGGCAGTTTATCGAACAGATCGCGGAAACCTTTCGGTGGCTCTGGCTCTTTCAGAAACGCCAGCAGTTTACCCACTTCACGCAGCGCCGTGACGTCCTCCTGTCCCATCCCCAACGCCACACGGCGCGGTGTGCCAAACAGGTTGCACAGCACCGGCATCGAATACCCTTTGGGGTTTTCAAACAGTAAAGCGGGGCCACCGGCACGCAGGGTGCGGTCAGCAATTTCTGTCATTTCCAGATAAGGATCAACAGGAAGTGTAATGCGTTTGAGTTCGCCCTGCTTTTCCAGCAGCGTCAGGAAGTCGCGGAGATCGTGGTATTTCATGCAGTTAGTCATGGCCTCTCTGTAAGCGCTTCATTATACGGCGTAAGCCTGCTTGATGCTGTAATTTTGTTAAATTAGCGTGAACTTATGCATTCTGTTCCCTTTTCCCCCATTATAATCAACTTAGCGATCCCGCCAGGGTTTTGATATGCTTGCGCCCCGAACTAAGGGAAAGAGTGATTATGCAGGCCTGGTATTTACTGTATTGCAAACGCGGGCAACTTCAGCGCGCGCAGGAACATCTTGAACGTCAGTCTGTAAATTGCCTGACACCCGTGATCACGCTTGAAAAAATGCAGCGCGGGAAGCGCACGACCGTTAGTGAGCCATTATTCCCGAACTATCTGTTCGTTGAGTTCGACCCGGAAGTGATTCACACCACGACCATCAGCGCCACACGCGGTGTCAGCCACTTTGTGCGTTTTGGCGCTCACCCGGCCACGGTCCCGTCAACGGTGATTCATCAGCTTTCGGTGTACCAGCAACCTGAAGGCATCACCGATCCGGAAACCCCCTACGCAGGCGACAGCGTCGTCATCACTGAAGGGGCTTTCGAGGGCTTACAGGCGATTTTCGCCGAGCCTGACGGTGAAGCACGCTCCATGCTGTTGCTCAACCTGCTGAATAAGCAGGTATTGCAGAGCGTGAAAAACACCGACTTCCGCAAAGTTTAAACGTCTATCCCGAACAGGCGACGCACGTTGTCATCCGTCTGTGCGCACAGCCAGTGCGGGTCTTCTCCGCGCCAGCGCGCTACGCTCTCAAGAATATGCCCCAGATAGGCCGGTTCGTTACGTCGAGAAGCCGGTTTGGGTTGCATATCTCGCGGCAGCAGATAAGGTGCGTCGGTTTCAACAAGCAAGCGGTCCGCCGGGATCACCGGCAACAGCTCGCGAAGCTCAAGCCCGCGACGTTCATCGCAAACCCAGCCGGTAATGCCCAGATATAACCCGCGTTCCAGACAATCCAGCGCCTCCTGCCGTGAACCGGTAAAGCAGTGCAGTACCGCCCCGGGCAGTTTATCGAGCCAGGGTTCCAGTAAGGCGAGGAAGCGCTCATGCGCGTCACGGCAGTGCATAAACACAGGCATTCCAAGCTCTGCTGCCAGGGCGAGCTGGGCGGTGAAGGCATTTTCCTGTTCGGCTGGCGTGGAAAAGTTACGGTTGAAATCGAGACCACATTCGCCAATGGCCACGACTTCAGTGGTTTTCGCCAGCCTGTGTATGATTTCAGCGCTCTGCGGCGTCCACTGGCTGCTGTCATGAGGATGCACGCCAGCGGTTGACCAGCAGCGATCATAGCGTTGAGCAAGCTGCTGCGCCTGCTCGCTTTCATGCAGGTTGGTTCCCGTCAGGAGCAGCCCTTTCACCCCGGCGGCAAAAGCACGCGCGACGACCTCATCGCAGTCTTTCGCAAACTGCGAGCTGGTCAGGTTGAGTCCGATATCAAACATGCGATTCCCCATAGCACAACCGCCCTGACGGGCGGCTGGTTTTACTCTTCAGTGGTCTTTTCCGACGTATCGTCTTCGTCATCCGACCGACGCCCTTTTCCCACGTAGAAACGCGAGAAGAATACGCCGACTTCAAACAGACAATACATCGGTATTGCCAGCAGCGTTTGTGAGAAGACGTCAGGTGGTGTGAGCAGCATGCCAACCACAAACGCGCCGACCAGGATATACGGGCGCTTCTTACGCAGGTCATCAGGGGTCGTCACTCCTACCCAGCAAAGCAGCACAATGGCTACCGGCACTTCGAATGCCACACCGAACGCCATAAACAGCGCCATCACAAAGCTGAGGTAGCTGGCGATATCCGTCGACACCTGAACCCCTTCCGGCGCGGTATGCGTCAGGAAGCCAAAGGCCAGCGGGAAGACAACAAAGTAGGCGAACGCCATGCCGATATAGAACAGCAGCGAGCTGGATACCAGCAGCGGGATAACCAGCTTGCGTTCATGCTTGTACAGCGCTGGCGCCACAAACGCCCACACCTGATAAAGAATGACCGGCGCAGAGGCAATCAGCGATACCCAGAAGGTGAGCTTAATAGGGGTAAAGAACGGTGATGCAACGTCCGTTGCGATCATCGTTGCCCCCAGCGGCATCTGCTTGATCAGCGGCGCAGAGACAACCTGGTAGATATCATTGGCGAAATAGACCAGGCATAAGAAAATGAGGAAAACCGCGATAATGCAGTTTAACAGGCGCTTACGCAGCTCTATGAGGTGCGTAATCAGCGGTTGGGTATCATCTACTGCCATGTTTACGCTTTATCACTCGACGAGGGGGATGATTCGGAAACAGGCGCGGCAGGCTTAACGTCAGCCGCTTTTACCACCGGTGCTTCCGGCTGCGCCTGTTTTTTCGGTTCAGATTCCTGCGGCGTTTGTTCAGGCGCGGTAGCCTGATGCTCCGCGCTGGCAGGCGTAACGCCCTCGCGCTGCGCTTCGCTGTCCTTCACCACCGGGTTGTGGATGGTGTTGGCTTCATCGCTCGCCTTTTCAGGATCGTTGACGCTGTAGGAGCGCTTCATGGATTCTGCCGCTTCACGCAGTTCATCCATTGAGGCTTTCAGTTCAGGCGTCAGGTTATCCATGCTCGCCTTTTCCACCTTTTTCAGGCTTTCCTGAAACTCCTGCAGCTTAAGTTCCTGCGCCAGCTCATTTTGTACGGTCGAAGCCAGCGATCTCAGCGCGCGTACCCAGCCCACAACGGTTTTCACCGCCACCGGCAGACGCTGGGGTCCTAACACTATCAGGCCAATCACAAAGACCAGCAGCAGCTCACTAAAACCAATGTCGAACACGAATTACACCTGCTCTTTATCGTGGCGTTTAGCGTCTTCTTTTTTCGCCTCTTCCTGCTTTTCGGAGATGGATTTAGCAGTAAAGTCAGCATCCTGGCTGGTTTTATCCTGCTTGCTCTCATCATCGCTCATCGCTTTCTTGAAGCCTTTGATAGACGCGCCCAGATCGGAGCCGATAGAACCGAGCTTTTTCGTGCCAAACAGCAGCACGACGATGACGGCAATGATCAACAATTGCCAGATACTGATACCACCCATACATGTACCTCAGGGATAGATGATTAATGAGTCAGGTCGCATTATACGTAGGCGACCCGTCGATAGCGACGCAAAATCAGCGCGTTTTTCTCCAGCCGGCGAGCCAGACCACAACACCGCCAGCCATCAGCCAGGCGGGCATCATCTGCCAGTCAGGGCGAGTAATCAGCAACAGCGTACCACTCAGCAGCAGCGTTGCTCCAATGCCAAAGAGATAGCGCGACTGCCCCTGTCGAACACGGCTGGACTGAAGCTCGCGGGCGATTTTATCCATGCTGTGCTGAAGGTTCTTGCTCTGACGCAAACTGTCGTAAATCAGTTCAGGAATATCAGGCATTTTTTCTATCCAGAACGGGCCTTTCTCTTTAATAGAGCGCACCAGCGCCGGAATGCCCACCTGATCCTTAATCCAGGATTCAAGGAAAGGTTTCGCAGTCTTCCATAAGTCTAACTGAGGATAGAGCTGTCGACCTACACCTTCAACGTAAAGTAATGTTTTCTGAAGTAAAACTAACTGTGGCTGCACTTCCATGTTGAAGCGGCGTGCCGTGTTAAACAGGTTCAGCAATACGTGTCCGAAGGAAATTTCTGCCAGCGGCTTTTCAAAAATTGGCTCGCAGACGGTACGGATAGCAAACTCAAATTCTTCGACGTTGGTGTCCGGCGGAACCCAGCCAGAATCAACGTGCAGCTCGGCCACCTTGCGGTAATCACGGTTAAAGAAGGCAATGAAGTTCTCAGCGAGATAGCGCTTATCTTCTTTGTTCAGCGAGCCCACAATACCGCAGTCAATACCGATATATTTCGGGTCTTCCGGGTGCTCGTAACTGACGAAGATATTCCCCGGGTGCATGTCCGCGTGGAAAAAGCTGTCGCGGAATACCTGGGTAAAGAAGACCTGTACACCACGCTCGGCCAGCAGCTTCATGTTGGTTCCCTGCTTTTCCAGGGCTGCCACATCCGAGACCGGAATACCGTAAATCCGCTCCATTACCATCATGTTCTGGCTGCAGTAGTCCGAATACACTTCCGGCACATAGAGCATCGGGCTGTTTTCAAAGTTCCGGCGCAGCTGGATGGCATTTGCCGATTCACGCAGCAGGTTTAATTCATCAATCAGCGTTTTTTCATACTCCCGCACAACTTCCATTGGGCGCAAACGGCGTCCGTCGGGGAGCAGGCGCGGAACCCAGCGTGCAAGCCGATAGATAAGCTTCATGTCCGCTCGGATTACAGGCAGGATGTCCGGGCGGATCACTTTGATAACCACCTCTTTGCCGTTCTCTTTCAGACGGGCTGTATGCACCTGGGCGATAGAGGCTGAAGCAAGAGGTTCTATTTCGAAATCGTCAAACCAGGTCTCGACAGGAATATTGCCCATCGCCTCTTCGATCTGTTTTTTCGCTCTCACACCGTCAAACGGTGCAACGCGGTCCTGCAGCAGTGCCAGTTCATCGGCAATCTGCGGCGGGAAAAGATCGCGGCGAGTCGAGAGCATTTGCCCGAACTTAATCCATACCGGGCCCAGCTCCTGGAGCGCCAGGCGAAGACGTTCACCCAGCGGCTGATCTTTATGACGATTAGGCATCCAGAACAACATCCGCCGCCAGATGCGAAGCAGCAGCGTGATACGCATTTTGGGGATAAGCTCGTCGAGCCCGTAACTCAAAAAGGTGTGGACGATAAAATAGAGGCGCCGAATTTCACCAGGCGTCATTTGCCCTCCAGTTTTTCCAGCCGTTTGGTTAAGGCATCCACCGCGCGTTCAACCGCTGCGGTCTCTTCCGCAAACCATGCAACTTCAAGCGCGCCAGGGGCCATACGCCACTCTTCAGTCAGCACTTCCGCCGCATAGCGTTGCTGTCGTTGCAGACTCTTGCGAAGAAAAGCCGTACCGCCATGAATGGCTTTACCGATCCCTTCGGCAGCAATGTCGCCAATGAAAGGCGCAAGCAGCTCTGCCGGGTCAAACTCGGCCAGATCGCTGAGCGCAACGAAATTCTGTACGACCTGAATGTCGCCTTCCACTTCCAGCTCACCGCTGCGGATAAGCGCCGTAAGCTGCTGACGGTCACGTAATTTTGGCAGCACGCTCATGTGCGTAATCACGGAGCAGTCGGCTTCACCTTCCCACTCACCCAGAACGTCAAGCTGGCGTTCACTGAAAACCAGCACAAGCGGCGTCGAGAACTCTTTCAGAACAACACGCAGCACCTTGCCGTTAAGCCGCTGACGTGCGGCTTTTAGCGCCGGTGCGCGGTAAAGAAAGGCATTCAGGACATTCTCGATGCCTGCGGTGACTAAGGGTTTAAAGGGCACGGGAAACCTCCACTCAGAACTTATAACCGCGATGCAGCGCGACGACACCTGCCGTCATGTTGAAATACTCAACGTTCTCGAATTCCGCATCCTGCATCATGGCCTTTAAAGTGTCCTGATCCGGGTGCATACGGATAGATTCCGCCAGGTACCGATAGCTTTCCGCGTCGTTTGCCACCAGCTCACCAATGCGCGGCAGCACATGGAATGAGTATGCGTCGTAAGCTTTGCTTAACGGCTCAAGAATCGGTTTGGAGAATTCGAGCACCAGCAGGCGTCCACCCGGCTTTAACACGCGGTACATGGAGCGCAGCGCTTTTTCTTTATCGGTGACGTTACGCAGGCCGAAGGAGATAGTGATGCAGTCAAAGGTATTATCCGGGAAAGGCAGCGCTTCGGCGTTCGCCTGCACATACTCGACATTACCTACCACGCCGATGTTACGCAGCTTCTCACGTCCCATTTTGAGCATTGAGTCGTTAATATCTGCCAGAACAACGCGACCGGTTTCGCCCACCAGACGGGAGAATTTTGCTGTCAAATCGCCTGTACCGCCGGCTAAATCCAGTACCGTTTGTCCACGACGCACACCGCTACAGTCGATGGTGAAGCGCTTCCACAAGCGATGAATGCCGAACGACATCAAGTCATTCATCACATCGTACTTCGCCGCCACGGAATGAAATACGTGGGCCACCATATCAGCTTTCTGCGCTTTGGCGACAGTCTGAAAGCCAAAGTGCGTCGTGTCTTGTGAATCGTCAACCATCTCAGAGCCTGCTTATCAGTAAAATGTTCGTGAAGTGTAACAGATTGGGCGCGTTTGCCCTACGTTTCAACCTTCGCGAAAGAAACGTGCCGGACGCTCGTCTGACGTTAAATCTGTCGCTAACGTATTGTCTTCACTGTTTGTCTTTTGTTCGCCAGCGCCTTCGCGCAGGCGAAACTCTTCATCCTGGGCGGTGGCCTGCTCAACTAATTCCGGATTAATCTCGCGCTTCACCTCCACACCCAGGGAACGAAACGCTTCGGCCTGCGCCAGTAAGTTGCCACGCCCGGAAGAGAGTTTTTTCATCGCCTGGCGATAGTTATCCTGGGCGCGGTCAAGGCTTTGCCCGACCGAGGACATATCATCCACAAAGAGGCGCATTTTGTCGTAAAGCTTGCTGGCGCGATCGGCAATCTGCTGCGCATTGCGGCTCTGATGTTCATAGCGCCACAGGTTGGCAATGGTGCGCAATGCCACCAGCAGCGTGGTGGGGCTCACCAGCATAATGTTATTTTTTAGGGCTTCGGTAATCAGTTCAGGCTGTCTGTCGAGCGCCAGCAAGAACGCGGGTTCAACCGGAATAAACATCAGGACGTAATCCAGCGAGCGCAGGCCGGGTAACTGCTGGTAGTCTTTTCTGCCCAGCAGACGAATGTGGTTACGCACGGAGGCGATGTGCTCCTGCAACGCCGACTCGCGGGTGTAGTCATCTTCCGCATTGAAATAGCGCTCATAAGCCACCAGCGTCATTTTGGCGTCTATCACCACATCTTTGCCCTGCGGGAGCCGCACAATCACATCAGGCTGCATACGCGAGCGGGCATCGTTCTCGATACTCACCTGCGTTTCGTATTCATACCCTTCCCGCAGGCCAGAGGCCTCCAGCACGCGGGTCAGCACCACTTCCCCCCAGTTGCCCTGGGTTTTGTTATCGCCCTTCAGCGCACGGGTCAGGTTGACCGCTTCCTGCGCCATTTGCGCATTCAGCTGCTGAAGATTGCGAATTTCATGCGCCAGCGTGTGCCGCTCGCGAGCCTCCTGCCCAAAGCTGTCCTGTACCTGACGACGAAAGCCGTCCAGCTGTTCACGCAGGGGCGTTAGCAGGCTATTCAGGCTTTGGCGGTTTTGTTCGTCTACGCGGCGGTTGCTGTGTTCAAAAATGCGGTTCGCGAGGTTCTCGAACTGCTCGCTGAGGCGTTGCTCGCTGTTCATCATCTGGCGGATTTTATCTTCCGCATGCAGCTGGGTGGATTCGAGGCGGGTAGTCACTTCGCGGAGATCGGCCTCCAGCGAGGTGTTGATATCGCGAAGATTGCGCAGCTCGTTGTTGAGCAGTTCGCATTCGTCACGCCAGTGTTCGCTCAGCGCAACCTGCTGTTTTGCCGCGCTTAAATCGGCGACTATCTCTTCGCGCTCGGCCAGCTGATCGGCCTTTTGTTGCGCGTGCTGGTAGCTGGAAATCAGCCAGCCTGCCCCCACGCCCACCAGCGCAATCACTGCATAAATCAGGATTGAGATATCCACAATGCCCCCTGCATCAACGTATTACCTGCACAAAATAGAATTGTGCTGTATAAACGTCCAGTTTGAAAGGGTTTTCCTGCGAGGCGCTACGCAAAAAAAAGGCCGAACGGGTCGGCCTTTTTTCGTATAAGAAGGGATTAGATCAGGCGACGCGCTGCTTCAACCACGATTTTCACCGCATGACTTTCGGTCTGCTTCATGGTTTCCGCGTTCGGGATCTCCTGCTGGGTACGGTTGACGATAACGCCCGCCACCATACCGGCACGCAGACCCTGGCTTGCGCACATGGTCAGCAAGGTTGCAGATTCCATTTCGTAGTTCATTACGCCCATAGACTGCCACTCTTCCATAGAACCTTTGAAACGGCTTACCACGCGGCCGGAGAAGGTGTCATAACGCTCCTGGCCTGGGTAGAAGGTATCAGATGAGGCGGTCACGCCTACGTGGGTGGTTGCGCCAACGGATTTCGCGGCTTCAACCAGTGCGGTGGTGCATTCGAAATCCGCCACCGCCGGGAATTCCATAGGGGCAAAGTGCAGACTCGCGCCGTCCAGACGCACGGAAGCGGTTGTCACCAGCACGTCGCCAACGTTGATATGCGGCTGAATGGCACCGGTAGTCCCGATACGCAGGAAAGTACGAATGCCCAGCTGCGCCAGCTCTTCAACAGCAATTGAGGTGGACGGGCCACCGATACCGGTAGAACAGACGATCACCGCTTTGCCATCCAGCTCAGCGCGCCAGGTGGTGAATTCACGATGGGCAGCAAGCTTAACCGGCTTATCCATCAGCGCGGCGATCTTTTCCACACGCTCAGGATCGCCCGGGACGATAGCCAGCGTAGCCCCTTGTAAATCGTTTTTAGTGAGGCCGAGATGAAAAACATCAGACTTAGACATAGGTGACTCCTCTGTGGGTCGGTTAGTCAGAAGAAGTAAAAAGGTACTTTACAGAAGCAGTAAGCAGAATTACGTGACACATCTCACCATGAATGAAAATGATTGCAGTAAATTTCCATGAAATAGTGATTCACATCACATTAACAAGTTATATCGTCAGGTGCTGCACAAAAGATAGACCGTTTAAGGCACTGTGAATTGTTAACCTGGTGACTATATTTACCTTTGCGCTAACTCATTGGTACGGAGAATGCCATGACTGAAAAAACCGGTTTTGCACCTGCAGCGGCCCCTCATGCATCAACCATCGTCTCAACACCTGAAGAGGCCATTACGGCAGGTGAGACCTCCATCCCCTCGCAGGGGGAGAATATGCCTGCTTACCACGCGCGGCCAAAATCGGCCGACGGCCCGCTGCCCATCGTGATTGTGGTTCAGGAAATTTTCGGCGTTCACGAACATATTCGCGACCTTTGCCGCCGTCTGGCGCTGGAAGGTTATCTGGCCGTTGCGCCAGAGCTCTATTTCCGTCAGGGCGATCCGAACGACTACAGCGATATACCGACGCTGTTCAGCAACCTGGTCAGCAAAGTGCCGGATGCACAGGTACTGGCCGATCTGGACCACGTGGCCAGTTGGGCTGCGCGCAATGGCGGCGACGCACATCGTCTGATGGTGACGGGTTTCTGCTGGGGAGGACGTATCAGCTGGCTGTATGCCGCACATAACCCGCAGCTTAAAGCCGCCGTTGCCTGGTACGGCAAACTGGTGGGGGAGAAAACGCTGAACTCGCCGAAGCATCCCGTTGATATCGCCACCGAGTTAAATGCCCCAGTTTTAGGGCTTTATGGCGGCCAGGACACCGGGATCCCGCTTGATACGGTAGAGACCATGCGCCATGCGCTCCGCGCAGCCAATGCAAAAGCTGAAATCATCGTTTACCCGGATGCCGGCCACGCCTTTAATGCCGACTATCGTCCGAGCTATCACGCGGAATCGGCTAAAGATGGCTGGCAGCGGATGCTGGCATGGTTCAGCCAGTACGGCGGGAAAAAAGCGTAAACAAAAGCCCGGTCGCGGCTACGCCTTGCCGGGCTTCGGATTTATCAGGCCTGACGCAAATTCTGCGCCGCCCTGACCATGTTCGCGAGTGCCGCGCGGGTCTCCGGCCAGCCGCGGGTTTTCAGTCCGCAGTCCGGGTTGACCCACAGGCGCTCAGCCGGGATCCGCTGGGCGGCTTTTTTCAGCAGGCTCTCAATCCACTCCACGCTCGGTACGTTCGGGGAGTGGATGTCGTAGACACCCGGCCCAATTTCGTTTGGATACTCGAACGCTTCGAAGGACTCCAGCAGTTCCATGTCTGAACGCGACGTTTCGATGGTGATCACGTCGGCATCCAGCGCGGCAATCGAATCCATAATGTCGTTAAATTCGCAGTAACACATGTGGGTGTGGATCTGCGTGTCATCTTTCGCGACCGCGGCGTTGAGGCGGAAAGCCTCCACACCCCACTTCAGATAAGCATCCCAGTCACTGCGACGCAGCGGCAAACCTTCGCGTAGCGCCGGTTCATCAATCTGGATGATGCCGATACCCGCCGCTTCCAGATCGGCCACTTCATCACGCAGCGCCAGCGCAATCTGTTTGGCGATGGTTTCACGGGTCACATCTTCACGCGGGAAGGACCAGCAGAGGATCGTCACCGGGCCGGTCAGCATCCCTTTCAACGGTTTGTCGGTCAGGGACTGGGCGAATTTTGCCCACTCTACGGTGATCGCTTGCGGGCGGCTGACGTCACCAATCACCACCGGTGGCTTCACACAGCGGGAACCATAGCTCTGCACCCAACCGTTCTGCGTAAAGACGAAACCGTCCAGATGTTCGCCGAAGTATTCCACCATGTCGTTACGCTCGGCTTCACCGTGTACCAGCACGTCCAGACCTAAACGTTCCTGCTCAACAATCGCCTGTCTGATGTGCTCAGCGATGCCGGTGCGGTAGTGATTCGCATCGAGGTTGCCTTTTTTGAAATCCAGACGCAGGCCGCGGATCTCCGTCGTCTGCGGGAAGGAGCCGATGGTGGTGGTTGGCCAAGCTGGCAGGTTGAAGCGGGCACGCTGGGCTTCGGCACGCACCTCATAGGGGCTCTGACGCTGGCTGTCCTGCGCGGTAATGGCCGCCAGACGTTTTTCGACCGCCGGGTTGTGGACGCGTGCCGAATGACGACGCGCCTGAATGGGGGCGCTCCAGTCGGTAATGGCCGTGGTGTCACCGCTATTTAACGCATCACGCAGCAGCGCCAGCTCTTCACATTTTTGCAGCGCAAAGGCAAACCAGCTCTTCACCTCGGGATCAAGGCGGGTTTCCACACTGAGATCGATTGGGCTGTGCAGCAGAGAGCAGGAGGAGGCCACCCACAGCTCACGTTTGCCGACGATATCTTTAATCTGTGCATATTTCTCGCTCAGATCGGCGCGCCAGACGTTACGGCCATTCACCAGTCCGGCCGAAAGCAACCACTCTTCAGGCAGACGTTTGTGCAGTTCGGCCACGTCATCTTTGCCGTGGACCAGGTCAACATGAAGACCCTGCACCGGCAGCGCAGTAATGGTACTCAGGTTCGGCGTCACGCCTTCAAAATAGGTGGTCAGCAATAGCTTCACCTGACCAGTAAGGGCATCGTAAGCGGGTTTAAACGCTTTCAGCCACGCCTGCGGCAGCTCCAGCACCAGCGCAGGCTCATCGATTTGCACCCACTGAATTCCGCGTTTACCCAGTTCAATCAGCACCTGTTTGTAGACCGGCAGAATATCGTTCAGCAGGCTGAGACGGTCAAACTGCTCGCCTTTCACTTTACCCAGCCACAAATACGTTACCGGCCCCAGCAGTACCGGTTTCACCTGGTGGCCCAGCGCCAGCGCTTCATCGACTTCGTCGAGCAACTGGGTCCAGCTCAGTTTGAACTGCTGGCCTTTCACAAATTCCGGCACCATATAGTGATAGTTGGTGTTGAACCACTTGGTCATTTCCGCCGCTGCCGCAGGCTCTCCTGTTGGCGCACGGCCACGGCCAATGCGGAACAGGGTGTCGATATCTACCGATCCATCTTTGTTCTGATGACGAGCCGGCACGTTGCCAAGCAGCAGGCTGGTGGTCAGAACATGGTCGTACCAGGCGAAATCGCCCACGGGCAGCAGGTCAATGCCCGCCTGCTTTTGCTGTTCCCAGTGGCGCGCACGCAGTTCGCGGCCCACTGCCAGCAATTCTTCACGGCCAGAGGTACCTGCCCAGTAACTTTCCTGCGCTTTTTTCAGCTCGCGGCGAAGGCCAACGCGAGGAAAACCGAGAGTGTGATTGCGAATTGTCATGGTGTGTCCCCTGTGAATTTTTCGTATTTAGCCATCCAGATGTTTACACATCCATAATTGGCAGTTACTGTATATTCCTCAAGCGCAAAATGTTCATGGCGAAGTGAAGGACTTTCATGATCGAGATTAAACACCTGAAAACGCTACAAGCGTTGCGAAATTGCGGTTCTCTCGCGGCGGCGGCAGCCACGCTGCACCAGACCCAGTCCGCCCTTTCTCACCAGTTCAGCGATCTGGAACAACGCCTCGGCTTTCGTCTTTTTGTGCGTAAGAGCCAGCCGCTACGCTTTACGCCTCAGGGCGAGATCCTGCTGCAGCTGGCTAATCAGGTGCTGCCGCAAATAGCCAGCGCGCTGCAGTCCTGTAACGAGCCGCAGCAAACCAGACTGCGTATCGCCATTGAGTGTCACAGCTGTATTCAATGGCTGACACCCGCGCTTGAGAACTTCCGCCAGAGGTGGCCGCAGGTGGAGATGGATTTCAAATCCGGCGTGACGTTCGACCCGCAGCCGTCGCTCCAGCAGGGCGAACTGGATCTGGTGATGACCTCAGACATTCTGCCCCGCAGCGGCCTGCACTATTCACCAATGTTTGATTATGAGGTACGTCTGGTGCTGGCTCCGGATCATCCGCTGGCCAGTAAAACGCGTATCACCCCGGAAGATTTAGCCAGTGAAACGCTGCTGATTTACCCGGTACAGCGCAGTCGGCTGGATATCTGGCGTCACTTCCTGCAGCCGGCCGGCATTAGCCCGCAGCTCAAAAGCGTGGATAACACCCTGCTGTTAATTCAGATGGTTGCTGCCAGAATGGGCATCGCGGCGCTACCACACTGGGTTGTGGAGAGTTTTGAACGCCAGGGTCTGGTTGTCACTAAAACCCTGGGTGAGGGACTATGGAGCCGGCTGTACGCCGCCGTGCGCGATGGCGAGCAGCGTCAGCCGATTACGGAAGCGTTTATTCGCTCTGCGCGGAACCACGCGTGCGACCATCTTCCGTTTGTGCGGAGCGCGGAGCGACCCAACGGCGATGGACCCACAGCGAAGCCAGAATCACTGCTCCCCCAATAAGGAAGCTCGGCCAGTGAGGCTGCTGCTGCCAGATGGCAAGGTTCACCAGCAGCCCTGCAGGCACATGCACGTTGTTCATGATCCCCAGCGTACCGGCGTCTACCTGCGTAGCGCCGTAGTTCCACATGAAGTAACCCAGCCCCGATGCCACCACGCCCAGCCAGACCAGAACGCCCCACTGCAGGGTTGTCGTCGGGAGCTTTTGCGGGTTGCCGAGCATAAACCATGCCGCCACCGCGACGATAGCCGCCCCCATATAGAACCAGGCGAACGCGTTATGCTGTGGCATCGGGCGGGTTTCCATCAGGCGCTTGTACCCGACCATACCGATGGCAAAACTGAGGTTCGCCAACTGCACGAACATCAGCCCGGTCCAGAAGTGGTCGCTCACTTTGTCGTAGCGAATAATCGCCGCCCCGATCACCGCCAGCGCCGCGCTCAACAGATATCCCCAGCGCAAACGACGTTTGCTGAGCAAATCGTAAATCAGCGTGATATAGAGCGGCGTAAGCACGGTGAAAAGCAGAAATTCAGAGACAGACAGGTAGACGTAAGCCCGGAAGCTGAACAGGTACATGATGCCGAGCTGCATCGCCCCCACCAGCATGTACAGCAAAATAGTCTTCAGCGATTGCCCGCGTGTACGCAGGAAGGGCAGGAATACCAGCGCCGCCAGCCCCACGCGCATCAGCACTGAGAAGTAGCTGTCGACGTGCCCGGCGAGGTACTCGCCAATCAGGCTAAAAGAGAAGGCCCACAGGATAGTGGTAATAATGAGTAGCGCCACAATGCTTGTCTCTCAGAAAGAAGGACAGGCATTGTAGCGAACTCTTTAGTTGACAACTGAGCAATAAACAATCAAATGAAGATTATTCAAGGAACAGTTTGCGAAGGTATTTTGGTACCGCGTTGTCAGCGTTAGACCCAATCACTTCCAGTTCCGGGTGCAGGTCTTTCAGACGCTGGTGTGCATTCTGCATAATGCAGCCTTTGCCCGCCATAGAGAGCATCTCGGCGTCGTTCATGCCATCACCGAAGGCGATACAGTCTTTCAGTTCGAAGCCAAGACGTTTCGCCACGGCTTCCAGCGCGTGCCCTTTGGAAACACCCCCCGCCATAACTTCCAGACAGGTCAGGGTCGAGAAACTCACGTTGACGCGGTCACCCCAACGCGCATTAATCGCCTGTTCCAGCGGCAGCAACGCTTCGTGGCTTTCGCAGGTAAAGAACACCTTGCTGATCCCTTCCGGCTCCAGCAGGCCTGGCTCGTACAGGGAATAGTTAAATACCGCTTCCTTGAAGAAACGCATTTCATCCGGGCGATGGCGATTCATGAACCAGTCGTCATCGCGATAAACGTTAGTGATAATGTCCGGGTTGTTATGCACTACGCCGAACAGATCGGCGGCAATGTCGCGATCCAGGTTATGCGTAAAGATCAGGTTGCCATCGGTATCGTGCACGCGCGCACCGTTGGAGGTGATCATGTACGATTTGATCTCAAGATTATCGCGGATCTGCCCCACGTCCACGTGGTGGCGGCCGGTGGCAAACACAAAGTTCACCCCGCGGGCGGTCAGAAGCTTTAAGGTCTCTTTCGCGTAAGGCGACAGGGTATGGTCGGGCGAAAGCAGCGTGCCATCTAAATCAGATGCAACAACCTGGTACATAGGGATTTCAACCTCTGGTGGTAAAACAACAATCAATTATGCCTGTCGAAAAATTCAACAATGGCGTTGAGCGCGACTGAGCGCATAGCGTCCTTTTCAAAAAGGATCTCATGGTACGCGCCGTTGATGACCAGCGGTTTACCCCCTTCGCAAGGGTGACCGGCGGCAGCGCGGAGTTCACAAAAGCGGTCATGCATGCGGTTATCCACCACACGCTCTTCTTCAGCCTGAATCAGAAGTGTCGGCGTATCATCTTTACCAACACCAGCAAGCACCTGTTCACCGGCAAGGATCCCTTCCCGCACCCAGTGATATGTCGGGCCACCGACGCGCAGGCGCGGTTCATCGGCATAAAAACGCAGGTTACGGCGATAACGCTGCCGGCTATGGGTCAATACGTTGAGGGCAAATGGCAGCGCGCGCCAGCGCCCTGTCCCGATGGCATACCCTTCACGAATGCGCTGATGGCCCTCAGCCCAGTCGAGAATATGGCGCACCATCCAGTCCGGAAAACGCATGACGATGCCATACATCGGCGCGGTGAGCGCAATGGCATCACACTGGTGGTCATAGCGCTGTAAAAACAGCGTCGAAATCGCCCCACCCATGGAGTGCGCCAGAATATAGCGCTTACGCCACGGGCCCGGCTGAACTTCCTGCTGCCAGAAGGCGGCAAGATCGTCGACGTAATCGCTGAAGTTATCCACATGACCGCGATGCGTGTCCGACAATAAGCGGCCAGAAAGCCCCTGCCCGCGATGGTCGATAATTAACACATCGAAGCCCAGATGGAACAGGTCATAGGCCAGTTCAGCGTATTTGATGTAGCTCTCGATACGTCCCGGACAGACCACGATCACCCGATCGTTTTTCTCATCATGGAAACGCACAAAGCGTACCGGAACATCGCCAACACCCGTAAACTCATCTTCCTCACGCTGACGCCAGAAATCGGTCAGCGGCCCCATAGAGAAAGCAGCAAATGCGTTTTCTCGTGTTTCCCAGTCCTTTTTCTGCTGAAACATCGGGTTTCCACCCCCGTAAGCCAAGGAATATCGTTTTTTCGTCACCGGTCACAAAATGACGTAACAATAGCGTATTGTGGCATAAAAACAGACAATTCGGGAGTTTCAAATGACCTTCGAGTGGTGGTTCGCTTATCTGCTGACATCCATCATCCTTAGCCTTTCCCCAGGTTCAGGCGCCATTAACACCATGACCACCTCCATCAACCACGGCTATCGCGGTGCCGCGGCGTCCATTGCTGGTTTGCAGACCGGTCTGGGCATTCATATCGTGCTGGTGGGCATTGGTCTGGGTACGCTGTTCTCCCGCTCGGTACTGGCCTTTGACGTGCTGAAATGGGCCGGTGCCGCGTACCTGATTTGGCTCGGTATTCAGCAGTGGCGTGCGGCAGGCTCAATTGATCTTAATACGCTCGCCCAGACGCAAACACGCGGACGCCTGTTTAAACGCGCGGTGTTTGTGAACCTGACCAACCCGAAAAGTATTGTTTTCCTCGCCGCGCTGTTCCCGCAGTTTATCGTCCCGCATCAGCCACAGGTCATGCAGTACGTGGTGCTGGGTGCGACCACCATTGTTGTCGATATCATCGTGATGATTGGTTACGCGACGCTGGCGCAGCGGATTGCGGTATGGATTAAAGGGCCTAAGCAGATGAAGGCCCTGAACAAAATCTTTGGTTCGCTGTTTATGCTGGTAGGCGCGCTGCTTGCGTCAGCGCGTCATGCTTAGCGAGAAATGATGAGATGAATGCCAAAGCCGGCGAACAACGCGCCGGCGAAGCCGTCAATCCACTTCGCAATACGCTGGTAACCGCGGCGCATCGCCGGTAAGGCAAACAGGCTGGCAACCACGGTAAACCACGCAAAAGTTTCCACCACGATCAGCAGGAAAATGCCCCAACGCGCACCCGCCCCCACGTTGTCACCCACAAACAGGGAGAACACGGAGCCGAAATAGATAATCGCTTTTGGGTTCGCCAGGTTGGTGAGCAGCCCTTTAATAAAACTCCGGCCGCCCGTTGCCAGCTCAACTTTCGGCTCTTCCGGCTTTTTCTCTTCTTTCTTCAACGCCCCGCGCAGCATCTGGTAGCCCATCCAGCAAAGATAAAGCCCCCCGCCAACCATGATGATGTTGTGCAACCAGGCCATCTTCGCCAGAATCAGGTTCAGACCAAGCAGCGCAACGGCCGCCCAGACCATAACGCCCATGGTGATACCCAGCACCCCCATCATCGCTTCTTTGCGGGAGCGGCTGACGGCGGTTTGGGACACGAAGAAAAAGTCAGGGCCCGGGCTCATGAGCGCAACGATGTGCACTAACGCCACGGTAAGAAATAGCATTAACATAATTAACTCGCAGGGAAATAATTAAGTGAGTCACCATCCTGACATTTTTTAGGCTGGCTGACTACTCCTCATCGTCACCGTCGACATGAGCGCGGATAAGCGCCATAAACTCTTTGCCAAAACGCTCCAGCTTGCGCGTGCCAACACCGTTGACGCTGAGCATTTCGCTGGCGCTGAGCGGCGTCTGCTCTGCCATCTCGATAAGCGTCGCGTCATTGAAGACCACGTAGGGCGGAATGTTCTCTTCATCAGCAATGGCTTTACGCAGCTTGCGCAGTTTGGCAAACAGCTTGCGGTCGTAATTGCCGCCGTACGATTTTTGCATCACCCGCGGCTTCAGGGCGACAACGCGCGGAACCGCGAGCTTCAGTTCGATATCCCCGCGCAGCACCGGACGTGCCGCTTCGGTAAGCTGAAGCGCGGAGTGTTGGGCAATGTTTTGCGTGGCAAAGCCCAGGTGAATCAGCTGACGGATGATGCTCACCCAGTGCTCGTGACTCTGGTCTTTGCCGATACCGTAGACGGGCAGCTTATCGTGTCCCATGTCGCGGATACGCTGGTTATTCGCCCCACGCAACACTTCCACCACGTAGCCCATGCCGAAGCGCTGGTTCACACGATAGATGGTCGAGAGCGCTTTGCGCGCATCCATCAGGCCATCGTATTGCTTTGGTGGGTCAAGACAGATATCGCAGTTGCCGCACGGCTCCTGACGCCCCTCGCCAAAGTAGTTGAGCAGCACCAGACGGCGGCAGGTTTGCGCTTCGGCAAACGCGCCCATCGCGTTGAGCTTGTGGCGTTCGATATCCTGCAGTTGGCCCTGCGGTTTCTCTTCCAGACAACGGCGCAGCCACGCCATGTCGGCCGGATCGTAAAACAGCATGGCTTCGGCAGGCAGCCCATCACGCCCGGCGCGGCCGGTTTCCTGGTAGTACGATTCGATATTGCGCGGAATGTCGAAGTGTACGACGAAGCGCACGTTCGGCTTGTTGATCCCCATTCCGAACGCCACCGTCGCCACCACAATCTGCAGATCATCGCGCTGGAATTTCTCCTGCACATCGGCGCGAACCGCGTTTTCCAGCCCGGCATGGTAGGCGGCGGCGCTAAAACCACGGTTCTGCAGGCGCGCGGCCGTGTCTTCCACCTTCGCGCGGCTGTTGCAGTAGATGATGCCGGACTTCCCGCGCTGCTCCTGCACGTAGCGCAGAAGCTGATCCAGCGGCTTGAATTTTTCCATCAGCATGTAGCGGATGTTCGGGCGGTCGAAGCTGCTGACCTGAATCAGCGGATCGTTCAGCCCCAGCAGCCGGACGATATCCTGACGCGTGGTGTCATCTGCCGTCGCGGTGAGCGCCATAAACGGCAGTTCGGGAAAACGCTGACGGAGCTGGCCGAGCGCCGCATATTCCGGGCGGAAATCATGTCCCCACTGGGAGATACAGTGGGCTTCATCCACCGCCAGCAGGACCGGATTCCAGTGCGACAGATGATCGAGGAAGTTATCCAGCATCAGACGTTCCGGCGCGATATACAGCAGGCGAACCTGCCCGGTACGGCAACCGGCCATGACCTCTTGCTGCTGCTCGCGGGTCTGGCTGGAGTTAAGACAGGCCGCCGCCACGCCGTTGGCAAGGAGCTGATCGACCTGATCTTTCATCAGGGAAATAAGAGGCGATACCACGACCGTCAGGCCGTTGAGCACCAGCGCGGGCACCTGATAGCAGAGGGATTTACCGCCGCCGGTAGGCATGACCACCAGACAATCGCGGCCTTCCAGCACGGTTTCAATGATGGTTTCCTGGCCAGGGCGGAACTGCTGGTAGCCAAAGGTTTCATGCAAAACCTGTTTAGCCAGCGATTCCTGATTCAATACTTCCGCCTGCGCCACGTTAACCCCATTTGCCAGAAATAAAACAGGCGCTATTTTCAGCGCCTGAGAGAGAAACTTCAACGTTTAACGAAAAAACATTCGAGCTGCCTAGAAAATATCGTTCAGCATCACGCCCACACCTACACGGGTCTGGTTGAAGTTGTAATCGATAAGCGACTCGCCGTAACCGCTGTAAACCTGAGTATAGAGGCGAACGTGCTTGCTCACCGGATAACTGAGGCCCAGTTCCGCGCCACCGTAACCGGTGTTCCAGTTGTACTGGCCTTTGGCGCTCAGCACCGCGTCACCCAACTGATAGCCGATTTTGAGCTGATAGTAACCCATATATTTGGTGATATCCGGGTTGTCGTCGGTATCGCCCACCACAAACCACGGCTTCACTTCCGCCATCCAGTTGCCGTTTTGCGCCATCAGTCGCGTATAGGCACGGTTCCAGCTGCGCGAGGTAGGGTCGGAGCGTCCGTTTGAATCGTGGTTAAAGCCCACCTCAATGTCACGCAGCGTCCAGCCCGCGAATTCATAATCGGTCGCAAAACCGAGGAACAGCTGCGGCTCATAGTTGGTTTCACGGAACGGTGAAGATTCGCCACTGTTGGAAAGCTGCCACCAGGATTTCTGCGTGTAAGAGGCGCCGAGCACCGAATTCGGTCCCAGAATGCCGCGCCAGAACGGGAACGCGAGACTTAACTGGAACTTCACTTCGTCTTTACGCGCATTATCGGACCAGTTATAGGAGCTTATCGCCTCTTTGTTGAGATCGCTGGTCTGCGTGTATATCACGTAGTTGGTGTCATACGGATACAGCGTGAACGGATTATCATGTTCCTGAAGAAGGTTCGCGATAATGCTGCCCTGCACGGCAGGTTGATCGTGAACTTCTTTAATCGTCGCTTCCTGGGCATATGCTGTGAGGGGCAGCGCAACCGCCGCCAGTAACCAGGCCAGATACGTCCGCATCGGTGGTGTTCTCCTGCAAAGAGTTAATTAGTTGAATTGTTATGTGGCGGATATTCTACATACTTCTGCGACAACTGCTGCATCCTCGTTTCTGAAAGTGGAATTCCTTATTGCTGAAGCATAAAATCAACATTTTATTAACAATAAGGATGTGATGCCTCATGTCAGCCATGCTTACCGCCGAAGAAGCGTTAAAACTCGTGGGCGAGATTTTTGTTTACCATATGCCGTTTAACCGTGCACTGGGTCTGGAACTCGAGCGCTACGAGAAAGCGTTTGCCCAGCTAAGCTTCAACAACCAGCCGATGATGGTAGGCAACTGGGCGCAGAGTATTTTGCATGGCGGGGTGATTGCCTCAGCGCTGGATGTGGCGGCGGGCCTGGTCTGTGTGGGCAGTACGCTGACGCGCCATGACACCATCAATGAAGACGAATTGCGCCAGCGTTTGTCGCGTATGGGCACCATCGATTTACGCGTCGATTACCTGCGTCCCGGGCGCGGAAACCGTTTTACCGCCACCAGCAGCCTGCTGCGCGCGGGGAATAAGGTCGCCGTCGCCCGCGTTGAATTGCATAACGAAGAGCAGGTCTATATCGCCAGCGCAACTGCCACTTATATGGTGGGTTGAAACCCTAAAATCGGGTAAAATTAATTCACTTTTTTGTAACGGATTATCCCGATGGATGCTAAACAAACGCGGCAGGGCGTACTACTCGCCCTTGCCGCTTATTTTATTTGGGGTATCGCACCGGCGTACTTCAAGTTTATCGCTTACGTACCCGCTGACGAGATCCTCACACACCGTGTGATTTGGTCGTTTTTCTTTATGATCGCGCTGATGAGCGTTAGCCGTCAGTGGTCTGGCGTCAAAACGCTGCTGAAAACGCCGAAAAAGGTGTTCCTGCTGGCCCTCTCAGCCGTGCTGATAGGCGGCAACTGGCTGCTCTTTATCTGGGCAGTCAATAACCATCACATGCTCGAAGCGAGCCTGGGCTATTTTATTAATCCCCTGGTCAACATTGTTCTGGGCATGATTTTCCTGGGCGAGCGCTTCCGTCGCATGCAGTGGCTGGCGGTCATCCTCGCTTTTTGCGGCGTGCTGGTTCAACTGTGGACCTTCGGTTCGCTGCCCGTGATCGCTCTGGGCCTGGCGTTCAGCTTTGCGTTTTACGGGCTGGTCCGGAAGAAAATAGCCGTTGAAGCGCAGACCGGGATGCTGTTTGAAACCCTGTGGCTATTGCCGGTCGCGGCGATTTACCTGTTTGGTATTGCCGACAGCGCAACCAGCCATATGGGCAGTAACCCGTTGTCGTTGAATCTGATGCTGATGGCGGCCGGTGTGGTAACCACCATTCCTCTGCTGTGCTTCACCGGTGCCGCAACGCGCCTGCGTCTCTCCACGCTGGGCTTCTTTCAGTACATCGGTCCGACGCTGATGTTCCTGCTGGCAGTGGTGTTTTACGGCGAAGTACCGGGCGCAGATAAGATGGTGACGTTTGCCTTTATCTGGGTGGCGCTGGCGATTTTTGTTGCAGACGCCCTTTATACCCAGCGCAGAACGCGCAAAGGATTGTAAGCGGTAATGAGGCGGGCAGGCACAATGCCACCCGCCTGATGTTTACAGCCAGTTACGGCGCTTGAAGTAGAGGTACGGCGCCAGCCCGGCGAGGATCATAAAGATAATCGCGCCAGGGTAGCCAAAGCTCCACTTAAGCTCCGGCATAAACTCAAAGTTCATCCCGTAGCTCGAGGCCACCAGCGTCGGTGGCAGGAAGACCACCGAGACCACCGAGAAGATCTTGATGATGCGGTTCTGCTCGATATTGATAAAGCCCATCGCTGCCTGCATCAGGAAGTTGACCTTCTGGAACAACGATTCATTGTGCGGCAGCAGGGATTCGATATCGCGCAGGATCTCACGCGCCTGCTCCAGCTGACCGCCCGGCAGACGCGCCTTACGCACCAGGAAGTTCAGCGCGCGCTGGGTATCCATCAGACACAAACGCACCTTCCAGCCGATATCTTCGAGCTCTGCCAGCGTCGAGAGCGCTTCGTCGTATTCATCGCCCTGATGACCTTCCATGATGACGCGGCTCAGCTTTTCCAGGTCGCTGTAGATGTTTTCAATTTCATCCGCCAGCTGTTCGATTTTGGTTTCAAACAGGTCCAGCAGCAGTTCGTAGGCATTACCGTCGACCATCGCCTGGCTACGGGCGCGCATGCGGTAGAGACGAAACGCGGGCAGCTCACGCTCGCGCAGGGTAAACAGGCGACCGTCACGAATGGTAAACGCCACGGTGGAGTTACCTGCGTGATCGTCGGCGTCTTCAAAGAAAAAGAAGGAGTGAATATGCAGACCGTCTTCATCTTCAAAAAAACGAGCAGATGCTTCGATGTCTTCCAGTTCCGGGCGGGTTGCCAGGCTTTGCCCCAGCTCAGATTGTACGCGAAGGCGCTCATCGTCGTCCGGCTCGACCAGATCCACCCATACGGCATCAATGAGGGGCTGTGACTCTTCGGCTTCAAGCCGAGTCAGTCGGTTATTTTCGAGTTGAAATGCGCTCAACATGACCGGGACTCCCAATGCAAAAAATATCGGACAGTTCGGTGGGCACACAGAAACAAATTGGGTTTCAGACCATTAAACAGCCTGACTCAGCGCGACGGGAATAATGCAGGTCGCTGACAACCACTAAGGCCATCAGCAAGAGGAGATAGCCTTAGGAGTTGTTCCTGGATGACAGGGAATTGAGCCAGTATCTACTGGGTGTGTCCAAGGCGAATGTCCTCTTAGCGTAATCGTGCGCGCATGTTACGCCAGCAGTAATAGTGGCGTCAACACGCAACGGAACGCTGAAGGGCATTAATTGACCTTCAACGTATAAGGCTAGCAGATTATTACAAAATAATGATATTTTTCTGAAAGTTACACAGTTTCCAGCCTGGCGTAGGCTGCCACCAGCCATTTGATACCTTGCCCCTGGAACGCCACCTGCAGGCGGCTGTGCTCGCCGCTACCTTCCAGATTGACGATGGTGCCTTCACCAAACTTAGCATGACGCACGCGCTGACCCAGCTTGTAGCCGGTGTCCGTTTCAGCAATCGGCGAGCCCATACGCTGATGGCTGACCGGGCGGCTGATACTGGCGCGCAGGCGCACCTCTTCCACGCACTCTTCCGGCAGTTCGCCGATAAAGCGCGACGGACGGTGATAAACCTCTTTACCGTACAGGCGTCGGGTTTCGGCATAGGTCAGCGTCAGCTTTTGCATCGCGCGCGTCACGCCAACATAGGCCAGACGACGCTCCTCCTCCAGACGCCCACCTTCATCCAGCGACATCTGGCTCGGGAACATCCCCTCTTCCATCCCGACGATAAACACCTGCGGGAACTCCAGACCTTTGGCGGAGTGCAGGGTCATAAGTTGAACCGCATCCTGCCAGGTGTCTGCCTGCCCTTCGCCCGCTTCCAGCGCCGCGTGGGAGAGGAACGCCTGCAGCGGCATCAAATCTTCGTCTTCTTCGTTGTAGCTGAACTGGCGCGTTGCCGTCACCAGTTCCTCTAAGTTCTCAATACGGGTCTGGCCCTTTTCGCCTTTCTCCTGCTCATACATGGTGCGCAGACCGGAGTCTTTAATCACCCGGTCGGTCTGTACGTGCAGAGGCATATCGGCCGTTTCCTGTGCCAGGGCATCAATCAGCTCCAGGAAGCGTTGTAAGGCGCTGGCTGCACGTCCGGCGAGCGCTTTCTCCTGCAACAGCTCGCGGCACGCCTGCCAGAGTGTCAGCTGGCGATCGCGGGAGGCCTGACGCACCACGTCCAGTGTACGGTCACCGATGCCGCGAGTTGGGGTGTTCACCACGCGCTCAAACGCCGCATCGTCATTACGGTTTGCGATCAGACGCAGATACGAGAGCGCGTCTTTGATCTCCTGACGTTCAAAGAAGCGCATGCCGCCGTAAATGCGGTACGGCATACTCACCTGCAGCAACGCCTCTTCCAGCACGCGCGACTGGGCGTTGCTGCGATAGAGAATGGCACACTGCTCCAGCGCGCCGCCGTTGTCCTGCCAGGTTTTAATACGGTTCACCACAAAGCGCGCTTCATCAAGTTCGTTGAATGCGCAGTAGATAGAGATCGGTTCACCGTCAACGCCATCGGTCCACAGCTTTTTACCGAGACGCCCGTTGTTGTTCTCAATCAGGGCGTTGGCGGCGCTCAGAATGTTGCTGGTCGAACGGTAGTTCTGCTCCAGACGGATGGTCTGAGCACCGGGGAAATCATTGAGGAAGCGCTGAATGTTTTCCACCTGCGCCCCACGCCAGCCATAGATGGACTGATCGTCATCACCGACGATCATCACCTTGCCGGTATCACCGGCCAGCAGGCGGATCCATGCATACTGGATGTTGTTGGTATCCTGGAATTCGTCCACCAGAATATTGGTGAAGCGTTCACGATAGTGCTGCAGGATATGCGGTTTGTTGAGCCACAGCTCATGCGCACGCAGCAGCAGCTCAGCAAAGTCCACCAGACCAGCGCGATCGCACGCCTCCTGGTAGGCTTTATAAACGTTTTGCCAGGTTTGCTCGACCGGGTTGCCGAAGCTCTGGATATGGTGCGGACGCAGCCCTTCGTCTTTCTGGCCGTTGATGTACCACATTGCCTGACGCGGCGGCCACTGCTTCTCGTCGAGATTCATCGCCTTGATAAGACGCTTCAGCAGACGCAGCTGATCTTCGCTGTCGAGGATCTGGAAATCCTGCGGCAGGTTAGCATCCATATGGTGCGCCCGCAGCAGGCGATGCGCCAGCCCGTGGAAAGTCCCCACCCACATGCCGCCCTGGCTGGTGCCCATCAGCTGTGCGATTCGGTGGCGCATCTCTGCCGCCGCCTTGTTGGTAAACGTCACCGCCATAATGGAGTACGGCGAGCAGTTTTCCACGCTCTGCAGCCACGCAATACGGTGTACCAGCACGCGTGTCTTACCACTGCCCGCCCCAGCCAGCACCAGCATGTTGGTGCGCGAAGCGGCAACCGCGTCACGCTGTTTGTCATTAAGGCTGTCGAGCAGGTAAGAAACGTCCATTGGCACCGTCACGTAATGTCAGGCAGGCGAATGTGATTCCTTCGCCAAAACCCTGTTAATTTATACAGAACAATTGATGATTATATCAGCGTCGTGAGGGATGCCAACCGTGAAATTTCCACGTGCGGCAGAAGACGGCTGTCCGGCGTTGTCATCAGGTCAGCGTTTTCCGGCTTGATCCAGCAGGCCTGCATGCCGCAGCGGATCGCCCCGGCCACGTCCGTGGTCAGGTCATCACCCACATGCAACATTTCGCCGAGCGACAGGTTCAGTTTTTCCGCCGCCAGGTGATACATATCGTTAAACGGTTTCGAGCGCCCGTGCGGGCCCGCGCGCAGCACAAACTCAAAATAATCGCCAAGACCAAACAGCTCAGGCTGGGCATTGCCATTGGTAATCGCCACCAGCGGCCACTTCTCTGCCAGCGCGGCCAGCGTATCGTGGGTTTCCTGTGGCACATCAATACGGCTGCGCCATTTGGCGAAGTTTTCCATGGACGCTTCAGCCCCTATCGCCGCATCACGCGCGCTCATGCCAACATTCAGCATCGCCTGCTCAACCGCACGTCGACGCCATTCGGTCACGTCATGGTAAATGTCCGGCTCGGTCTCCCGCAGGGACTGACGCAGCTGCTGGAAGTCCTTGTTCTGCATCGTCTTCAGCGCCGGGTGATAGTTCTGCACAAACGCCAGCGACTCCTGCTCGGTACGCAGGATCACCTGGCGGTTATCATAAAGGGTGTCATCAAGGTCAAAGGTAAGGGCTGAAATCTGACCCAGTGGGCGGTAAAAACGCATTATTTCCCCCGTTTGGCGCGTGGATGCGCCGCGTCATACACCGAGGCAAGGTGCTGGAAGTCTAAGTGGGTATAAATTTGGGTGGTGGACAAATTCGCGTGGCCGAGCAGTTCCTGCACGCCGCGCAGATCGCCGCTTGATTCAAGCATGTGGGTCGCAAAAGAGTGGCGCAGCTTGTGCGGGTGAACATGGCTGTTCAGCCCCTGCTTAATGCCCCACTCCGCAAAACGCTTCTGCACGTTACGCGCCGAGATCCGCTTGCCGAGTTTCGACAGGAACAGCGCATCTTCTTCCGCGCCAAACAGCCCGCGCAGGTCAAGCCAGTGCTCAATCCAGGCGACAGCGTTGCGACCAATCGGCAGGCGGCGCTCTTTGCTGCCCTTGCCCATCACCCACACTTCGCCGGTGTCCAGATCGAGATGTTTTATATCGAGATTGACCAGTTCAGACAGACGCAGTCCAGCACCGTACATCACCTCCAGCATCGCGCGGTCACGCACCGCCAGCGGATCGTTAAGATCGATATCCAGCAGGCGATTGACATCATCGACGTCGATATTTTTAGGCAGATGACGCGGTGCTTTTGGCGTGGCAATGCCTTTCGCCGGGTTGGCTTTAAGGCTGCCCTGGCTCACCAGCCAGTCGAAGAAACTGCGCAGGGCAGAGAGCCTGAGCGCCAGACTCGCCGGGCCTAACCCTTTCCTGCGGCTACGCACGACGACGCCACGAACCGTCGCAGCGTCACATTGTTGCCAGCTTTTCAGGCCGATTTCATCGGCAATCTGCATGATGGCATCAAGCTGACGCTGATAGTTCAGCAGCGTTATGGGGCTAAGCTGACGTTCAACTCCCAGGTAGCGCAGAAAGCGCGCGACGTCAGTGGCAAGAAGTCCGTCCGTCATACGCGCTCAATCCAGCGCTCCAGCAGCTCAGGCAGCATCAGGGCGATCTCCTGCAACAGGTGCGTACCTTGCCCCTGCTCATAGTGATGTGCGTCGCGACTGGTAAATAACATCACGCCTAAGTCGCCATCGCGCCCCATCAATGACATGGCCACCGAGCCAATCGCTTTGGCTTCTGGCAATACCACCAGCAATTCTGGTCCGTTCAGCGGCCCCAGATAGTGATGTTGATGACCCAGGCGCTGAATACGTAGCGGCTCAAACGCCTGACGGCTCAGCGCCAGATGGGTGAAACCAGACGGTGCACCAATGCGCCAGCGGTCGGGGAAGAGACGAAGGGTTGCGCCTGCAAGCCCCAGTTCTCGCGCCCAGCGGTGGAAACGGCTGAGAAACTCGTCAAGGCTGTGGGCCGAGGCCAGACGCGCCTGCAGATGCAGCAGTCGATAGAACAGGCTTTCGTTATTGTTCGCCTGTTCCATGAGCAGCGTCATGTTCTCTTCAAGCTGATTGATGTGGTTGCGCGCGCGAGCCATGTGCCATTCGACCAGCGACACGGTCCCGCGCACCGGATGCGGCACGCGCATCTGTTCGACAAGACGTGCATTGCGAATAAAAAACGCGGGATTGTTCAGCAGATAATCAACAACAGCACTGTCGTCCAGTTCCGTCACCGTTTCCTGCAGTTCTTCCCCTGGTTGCTTCATAGATGGATAAACCCGTCATAGACATGTACCGCCGGGCCAGTCATAAACAGCGGATGACCCGGTCCTTTCCAGGCGATATCAAGACGACCGCCTGGTAACTCCACGCGAACCTCTTCTGCCAGTAACCCCTGAGCGATGCCGACGGCCACTGCCGCGCAGGCACCGCTTCCGCAGGCCTGGGTTTCGCCCGCGCCGCGTTCATACACCCGCAGACGGATGTGTTCACGCTTCACCACCTGCATAAAACCAATGTTCGCGCGTTCCGGAAAGCGTTCATGGCTTTCCAGCACCGGGCCGAGGGTTTCAACGGCGGCGGTCTCCACATCATCAACCTGAATCACGCAGTGCGGGTTTCCCATCGAGACGACGCCACACAATACTGTCTGCTCGGCCGCACGCATAATATAGGTCTTTTCCGCTTTGTTTGCGCGAAACGGCACGGCGGAAGGTTCAAAGTTCGGCTCGCCCATATTCACGCGAACCAGATCGTCATCGGTGACGCTGAGCACCATGCGACCATTCGCGGTACTGACGCGGATATCGCGCTTGTTCGTCAGCCCTTTCAGGCGGACAAAGCGGGCAAAACAGCGCGCACCGTTGCCGCACTGGGAGACTTCACTGCCGTCAGCGTTAAAAATACGGTAGTGGAAATCGAGGTCAGGATCGTACGGCGGCTCAACCACCAGCAGCTGATCGAACCCCACGCCCAGATGCCGATCCGCCAGGCGGCGGATCAGTTCCGGGGAGAAAAAGACATTCTGCGTTACCGCGTCGACGACCATAAAATCGTTGCCAAGGCCATGCATCTTAGAGAACTGCATCATTCGCTCCATTGCGCGGGTACAGAACGTAATCGTCAGAGATTAACCTGAGTCGGACCACCATTATTGCCACGATCGTTCGTGTCTGGCGTGGAAGACTCAATACCGCTTTGCACAGGTTTCGTCGGCGGCGGCGCCGTTTTATCCGCTGGCGGGAAGTAAAGCGGTCCCTTCAGTCCACAGCCCGTCAGACTAAACAGCGTGATGAGAACGGCAAGCGTTCGGAAAACGTTTTTCATTATAAAGTTGCCCGTAAGTTCAAATCTGTTTCTATCATCGCAGGAGAAGACACAAAAGCAAGAGTTTGCCGCTTTCCTGCAACGGGAATTATTTAGCGTTATACTGCCGGCATCACGAAAAACAGGAACAAAACCATGAACGACAGTGAATTCCATCGCCTTGCAGACACCTTATGGATGACCATCGAAGAGCGGCTTGACGACTGGGACGGCGACAGCGATATCGATTGTGAGATCAACGGCGGCATTCTGACCCTGAGCTTCGAAAACGGCAGCAAAATTATTATTAACCGCCAGGAGCCGCTTCACCAGGTCTGGCTGGCCGCCAAACAGGGTGGCTACCATTTCGATCTGAAAGAGGGCGAATGGGTGTGTGACCGTAGCGGCGAAACGTTCTGGGATCTGCTGGAACAGGCGGCGACCGCGCAGGCAGGCGAAGACGTGCGTTTTCGTTGAGTCTGTTTTGCCCGGTGGTGCGCTGCATACCGGGCAAAAACTGTCAGGAGAAATACTGCTGCAACAGCGGGGTAGTGTCCTGGCTGGCGGGAACCGCTGGCGTAACGGCCTGCGTACGGAACGGAATCACCTGCGAACGTCCGTCTACATTCACAATCTGGTAGAACTGCGGCAGGTTAAAGTTGATGAAGCTGGAGCCGTAGGTAAAGCGGTCATGTGAGGACGAATAGAAGCGGCTGACGTCGCGCACCAGCTCCTCTTTACTGCCTTCACAGTGGTGATAAACCTCAGCGCGGTTCGTCTCATCCAGGATGTAGATGTTGAAACCGGCGTCGTCACCCGACTCTTCAAAGAAGAACTGAATAATCCCTTCGCTCGCAAAGCCATCCACGACCTGTGGCAGTTTCACGTGGTTGGTTTCCACCTGCACTGACAGGCCATGCAGCTTGTTGTGCGAAATGGCGCCGTAGAACTCGATGGCGTTTTCCAGCTTCTGTACTGAAACATTCAGGCGCTCGAAGAACAGGCCCCAGGTCTGTCCGGAGACGCGCAGCGCTTTAAAGCGACCGGTTTCCTGACGGGTACTGGAGAGGCGCAGTTCGATGCACTCTGAAACCAGCTGCTGCACACGGGTACGGATCAGACCGCGCAAATGCTGGCTATAGCAGAACACCTCAACGCTGTCCGGCGGCGCAGCGTCCTGGTGCATCTTGCCGAGAATCGTTTTCAGCGCTTCGATCATCGCCTGCTCGCCGTTGAAGTGAAGAGTACGCACTTCGTTCCACGAGTTGCGGTACAGCAGGTCTACGCTGCCCACCAGGCAGTTTTGCTGCTCGCCAAAGCTAAAGACATCCAGCTTGCGGAAATCAAAATGGACCACCTGATTGCGGAAGGCCGCCGTCGGGTCATATTCCAGGTTGACGATGATCGCCAGATGGCGAATTTCACACGGACTGTAGAGCGCTTTTGGCGTCGGTGCCGGCAGACGCAGCGGGAAGTGGTGGGAGACATCCGCCACCATCTCCTGCAGTTTGGCTAAATCGACAACCTCGTTGCCTTTGATAAACAGCCGGGTACGCGAGGTCAGCAGGCCGTTGAACCAGGCCCAGGCCACCAGCTTGTTCAGGTAGCGGTTATATTCCAGCGGCTGATGGCTGATGATCGAGTCCATGCTTGGCGCACGGTTGTACAGGTACCACCCGGTGCGGTTTGCGCGGCCCGGCGGCACATAGATAAAGGTCAGGTTCGGTTCTGACAGGTCCGGTGAAATCTGCGGGTTAACCAGCGTGACTTTACCCGGCAATGCTTCAAACGCCGCATACAGTTTACGCGTCAACACCCCGATGTCCTGCGGGCTGGCGGAAACGCTGAGATTGTTACGACGCGCAAAGCGGATAAGGTTGCGGTAGCTTTGCATCATGGCATCGAGCAGTTCGTTGTGCGCTTCACGCACCTGATCGATTTTCCAGTTGGCGCGGTTATCAAGCATCGACAGACGTTCTTCGTCCCATCCCCACTCTTTCACCAACTGACTGACCACTTCACGACGCCAGCCCACGCATGCGCGTTCGCGGCTGAGTTTTTCACAGACTTTGAGGTAGAAACATCGACGCACCAGATCGAGACGCGTGGTGTCATCAATGGCTTTCAGGTATTCGGTGACGCGTTCAAGCATCATGCAGTAAGCATCCAGCCCGTAGGAGACAATTTCTCCGTCGTGCAGACGCTGTTTGATATCTTTCGCCAGCAAACGCGGCGTGGGGTATTCCCAGGAATAGGCTTCCAGCAGCAGGGTTTTCAGCACGGCCTTATACGGCGAATCAATGCTTTTATAGAGCTGCCAGAGGCTCGCGCCAAAGTACTCTTCGGCGGAAAGCGAACTGAGGCCACCCAGATCCAGCCATTCATTTGGTGTCAGCACACCCTGGGAGTACAACGACATTACGTAATCGTCGTAATGCTCTTCTTCGTCGCACGGCACCATATTCCACAGAATACGCTTACCGGCCAGGCGAACGGCAGTACGGTAAAACTCGTCCAGCAGTAAGATGTGCTGGGTTGAGCCGCAGTCTTCACCACCCAGACTGCCACTTTCGTTATGACGGAAACGGTTTTCATCAATCAGGAAGAAACTGACTTCCACGCCAAGCGACGCGGCCCAGCTTTCCAGTAGGCTGCACTTTCGTTGCAGCAGCTGACGCTCGTCGTTATCGAGCCAGGACTGATGACAGACCCAGATGTCCAGGTCCGAAGAACAGCTTTGCCCAACCGAGGAGGTGCTGCCCATGGTGTAAACGCCTGTAATCGGCAGTTCACCTTTCGGTGATTCCTGCGGCGGCATGCCACGGTAGAGTTCAAGTTCGGTCAGGTAGTGTTGTTGGGTTTCATCAGGCGTGAAAAGACAGATGCCTCTGGGAACGTTACCGTCAAGGTAGCCAGGCATCAGCGGATGGTGATAGTGCAATAATGTCGGCAGAAGACTGTATACCTGCTGGAAAGCAGGGCCCATAGCAGCAAGCGCGCGATCGACACGCAGTTGGTTTATGGCATCCAGTCTCTGTTTCAGAGTCTCAATATAGAGGTACAAGACGTATCGCCTGATGTTTCCGGGTGTCGCACGCTATTCAAAACAGAAATAACAGCGGACCCGCAGTATTACAAAAAGAGAACCGTTACCTTTTTTCGCCCTTATCATTATGGTGGTACCGACGAAAAAATGGTCTAAAACGTGATCAATTTAACACCTTGCCGGTTGACCGTAAAGAAAGATGCGCTACATACAGTGTAGCACCGTTCTGTACGTGTAAATTCCTTAATACGGCTGTGGCTGACGAGAACCCCGCCCTGTCCCTCTCTTCTTCATCACCGTAAAACTGCCATCCCAGAGTCAACAATGTTAGGATGGTTAGCGATTGATAATGACGGTAACAAGCATGTTAGACAATGTTTTGAGAATTGCCACACGCCAAAGCCCTCTTGCGCTCTGGCAGGCACATTATGTTAAGCAGCGCCTTGAAGCCTGCCACAGTGGATTGTGCGTCGAGCTGGTGCCGATGGTCACGCGCGGTGACGTGATCCTTGATACGCCACTGGCTAAAGTGGGCGGCAAGGGCCTGTTTGTCAAAGAACTGGAACTGGCATTGCTTGAGAACCGCGCCGATATCGCCGTACATTCGATGAAAGATGTGCCCGTCGAGTTCCCGGAAGGGCTGGGGCTGGTGACCATTTGCGAGCGTGAAGATCCGCGCGATGCGTTTGTCTCCAATCACTATGATTCGCTCGATGCGTTGCCAGAAGGCAGCGTGGTTGGCACGTCCAGTTTACGTCGTCAGTGCCAGCTGGCAGAACGTCGTCCGGACCTGATCATTCGTTCGCTGCGCGGTAACGTTGGTACGCGTCTGAGCAAGTTGGATAACGGCGATTACGATGCCATTATCCTCGCGGTTGCGGGTCTGAAGCGCCTGGGGCTGACGTCGCGCATTCGCGTCGCGTTGCCGCCTGAGCTGTCGCTGCCGGCCGTGGGTCAGGGGGCCGTCGGCATTGAATGCCGTCTGGATGATGAGCGTACCCGCACGCTGCTTGCCCCGCTGAACCATGATGAGACCGCTATCCGCGTTAACGCCGAGCGCGCCATGAACACCCGCCTCGAAGGAGGGTGTCAGGTGCCGATTGGCAGCTATGCTGAATTAATTAACGGTGAACTGTGGCTGCGAGCGCTGGTTGGCGCACCGGACGGTTCACAGATGGTCCGCGGCGAACGTCGCGGTAAAGCGCAAGATGCCGAACAGCTTGGCGTGTCGCTGGCAGAAGAGCTGCTGGATAACGGCGCCCGTGAGATCCTGGCCGAGGTTTATAATGGAGAGCCCCCTGCATGAGTATTCTTGTCACCCGCCCTTCTCCCGCAGGAGAGCAATTAGTGAGCCGTCTGCGCGCACTGGGGCAGGTGGCCTGGAGTTTTCCGCTCATTGAATTCTCCCCCGGTCGGGAGCTGTCCGCGCTTGCCGACCATATGAATACCCTCCAGCAGGGCGACTTGCTGTTTGCGCTGTCGCAACATGCGGTGGAATTTGCCCAGGCACAGCTGCAACAGCAGGGTCTTAACTGGCCAACCGCTCCTCACTATTTTGCGATTGGTCGTACAACGGCACTGGCGCTGCATACCGTAAGCGGAACAGACGTTCGTTACCCGTTAGATCGGGAAATCAGCGAAGTCTTGCTACAATTACCTGAATTACAAACTATTGCCGGAAAGCGTGCACTCATTTTACGCGGTAACGGCGGGCGCGAACTGTTGGGTGAAACGCTACGTGAACGCGGGGCTGAGGTCACGTTCTGCGAATGCTATCAGCGTTGTGCAAAACATTACGATGGTGCGGAAGAGGCGATGCGCTGGCATATGCGCGGCATTACGACCCTGGTGGTGACCAGCGGTGAAATGCTGCAGCAGCTCTGGTCGCTTGTGCCCCTTTGGTATCGTGAAAACTGGTTACTCCACTGCCGGCTTCTGGTCGTCAGTGAGCGTCTGGCGAACCAGGCCCGGGAACTGGGCTGGCAAGATATTCGGATCGCTGATAACGCTGACAACGATGCGCTGCTGCGCGCATTACAATAACTCTCATAATGGGAAGCCATAATGACGGAACACGATAAATCCTCCGCCGTGGTTGAAGAGACCAGGGAGACTGTGGACATCACGCCGCAGTCAGAAACGACTGAGAAAACCGTTGAGAAGAAGAACGGCAGCAATAAAACCAGCCTCGCGCTGAGCGCGATAGCCATCGCCATTGCGCTGGCCGCAGGCGTTGGCCTCTATGGCCTGGTGAAACAGCAAGGTTCCAGCCAGACGGCGACCAACGACACGCTGGTCAATCAGCTTACCGCCCTGCAAAAAGCGCAGGAGACGCAGAAAACTGAACTGGAAACGGTGATTAAACAGCAGTCCGCGGCGCTCGCTGAGGCGAACAGCAAACAGGAAGAGCTGACCAAACAGCTGGACGACGTGCAGCAGAAAGTCGCCACGATTTCCGGTACCGATGCCAAAACCTGGCTGCTCTCGCAGGCCGATTTCCTGGTGAAGCTGGCCGGACGTAAGCTCTGGAGCGATCAGGACGTCACCACCGCCGCCGCGCTGTTGAAAAGCGCTGATGCGAGCCTGGCAGACATGAACGATCCGAGCCTCATTACCGCGCGTCGTGCCATTACCGAAGATATCGCCAGCCTCTCTGCCGTTTCGCAGGTGGACTACGATGGCATCATCCTGAAGGTCAATCAGCTTTCAAACCAGATTGATAACCTGCAGCTGGCGGATAACAACGACGATGACTCCCCGATGGATTCTGACGGCACCGAGCTTTCCAGCTCCCTGAGCGAATGGCGCGTGAACCTGCAAAAAAGCTGGCAGAACTTTATGGATAGCTTCATTACTATCCGCCGCCGCGACGAAACCGCCGTTCCGCTGTTAGCGCCGAATCAGGACATTTATCTGCGCGAAAACATTCGCTCCCGCCTGCTGGTGGCGGCCCAGGCCGTGCCGCGTCATCAGGAAGAAACCTACAAACAGGCGCTTGATAACGTCTCGACATGGGTACGTGCTTACTACAATACCGATGATGCCACGACCACGGCTTTCCTCGATGACATTGATAAACTGAGCCAGCAGAACATCACCATGAACGTGCCGGACAAGCTGGAAAGCCAGCCGATTCTGGAGAAACTGATGCAGACGCGCGTGCGCAACCTGCTGGCGCAGCCGGGCGTTCCGGCAGAACCTCACGCCCAGGCCCCTGCCGCCGCGCCAGCGCCAGCGCCTGAAAGCGCGCCACAAGGAGAGTAATGATGCTTAAAGTACTCTTACTCTTCATCCTGCTGATCGCCGGGATCGTCCTGGGGCCGATGCTTGCCGGTCATCAGGGTTACGTCCTGATCCAGACCGATAACTACAACATTGAAACCAGCGTAACGGGTCTGGTGATCATCCTGATCCTCGGTGTGGTGGTGCTCCTTGCAGTAGAGTGGATCCTGCGCCGAATTTTCCGTACCGGTGCGCATACGCGTGGCTGGTTCGTTGGCCGTAAACGCCGCCGCGCCCGTAAGCAGACTGAGCAGGCACTGCTTAAGCTGGCCGAGGGTGACTATCAGCAGGTTGAAAAGCTGATGTCGAAAAATGCTGACCATGCCGAACAGCCGGTGGTGAACTATCTGCTGGCCGCCGAGGCAGCGCAACAGCGGGGTGACGAAGCCCGCGCCAACCAGCACCTGGAACGCGCGTCAGAACTATCTCCGAAAGACCCGATTCCCGTTGAGATCACCCGCGTTCGCCTGCAGCTGGCCCGCAACGAAAACCACGCCGCACGTCACGGTATCGACCGTCTGCTGGAAGTCTCGCCACGCCACCCGGAAGTGCTGCGTCTTGCCGAGCAGGCCTATATTCGCACCGGTGCATGGGGTTCACTGCTGGATATCATTCCGTCGATGGCCAAAGCCGACGTCGGTGATGATGAACATCGTGATGAACTTCAGCGTCTGGCATGGATTGGCCTGATGGATCAGGCGCGTGCCGATCTCGGCAGCGATGGTCTGAAAACCTGGTGGAAGAATCAGAGCCGGAAAACGCGTCAGCAGGTTCCGTTGCAGGTTGCGATGGCAGAACATCTGATTGAATGTGACGATCATGACACGGCGCAGGAGATCCTCCTTGACGGACTGAAGCGACAGTATGACGATCGCCTGGTTATGGTGATCCCGCGTCTGAAAACCAATAACCCTGAGCAAATTGAAAAAATGCTGCGTCAGCAGATTAAAGCCGTCGGCGACCGTCCACTGCTGTGGAGTACGCTGGGCCAGTCTCTGATGAAGCACGGTGAATGGCAGGAAGCGAGTCTCGCCTTCCGTGCAGCGCTGAAACAGCGCCCGGACGCGTTTGACTACGCGTGGCTTGCCGATTCGCTGGACAAGCAGCACAAGCCGGAAGAGGCTGCCGCCATGCGCCGCGATGGGCTGTTATTAACGCTGCAAAATAATGGCAGCCAGCAATAAATAACAAGGAGGCCAGACGGCCTCCTTTTTTTATTCCCCTTCGCCTGCTACATTCTTTACCACGTCATCTGAAAACGAACCCGCCAATGTAACGACGTCTTTTCATTAACTTTTTTCCCTACACGCGACGAGTGCCGCGTGGACTGAATCGTTTTTGAAAGGAAATCGTCATGAACTCCCTTTTGTACGCGCTTATTGAAGCGCTGCGCTGCCACCGCTGGCTGCGCCTGCTGGCCTGTGCCTTTATCTTTACATCACTGGGAAATGGCGTAACCCAGGTGGTGGTCTTCGGCTTACTGTTAGCATGGTCCGCCCCGCCCGCACTGCTTACCCTCGCCTTTCTTTTCGCCACGCTACCTGGCTTTATCGGCAGCCTCATCAGTGAAAAGCTGTGCGCGCGCTATTCTCCGATATCCCTGTTGATACTCACCGAGGGGCTTGGCTTACTGGCCCTGCTCTTTCCCCTGCTCGGCGTGCACTATCACAGTATCCCTGCGTTACTGGCCGTGCAGTCCACCGAAGCACTGCTTAGCGGAATGAGCTGGCCTGCCCTGACGCTGCTCTTTAAACGCGGACTCAGAGAAGCAGAACTGCCTGCCGCAACCTGCCTCGAGAATGTGATTTTTGCCGCTCAGGTTTTGTTAGGCACCGGGCTGGGGATGGTACTTTTCCAGAAGATCGCCATCCTCGCCTTGCTGGCCATTGATGCCACCAGCTTTCTCGGATCGCTGTTCATGCTCTGGCTGGCGGGTCGTGTATATTTAGCGCCCACACTGGCAGTCCCCGCTGAAGAGAAAGCGCCTGCGACTTTACGCTGGCAGATGTTGACCATCCGGCAGAAACGCAGTTTGCTGATTTTGCCTGCGCTGGCCGCCGTCGGTTCACCGGCCATGGCACTTCTTCCGGCAATGGCACAGCAGATCCATCCTCAGGATGCGGCCAGCCTTGCTTTGCCACTGCTTTTTGCAAGGAGCATGGGGCAACTTTGCGGTCCCCTGCTGCTAAAAAGAGACAGCCTGACGCGTTTTGCAGCACGCACGCCACGGATTTTACTGTGTCTTGGCATCTTCCTTGCCGCGTATGGGATGCTCCCGCTGTTGTCCGGGTGGATGGCATGCGCGCTGGGGATGATTTTTGTCGCACACCTGGCCTCAAATGTTCTCTTTGCGGCTGGCACGTTTGCCGTACTCAGCAGTTTTCAAACCACGCACATGGCTTCGGCAAGCAGTAAAGCCTGGCGCTGGCAAACGCTCAGTGCCTCGCTTTTCACCGGTATTGCCGCGATGGCGGCAGCAGGGTTTGGCTCCATACAAGCGCTTTACAGCGTTTCGTCAGCCGCTCTGATACTGGTCGCCCTGATCATGTACGTTTACCGGGAATAAGGCATAAAAAAACGCCTGCTATAAAAGCAGGCGTTAAAACAGGTCTGTAAGACAACATATTTGGTGCTTCACTCAACGTTATGCCCATGGTGTCTGATGAGGCCGAAGCGACATCTGTCAGTGGACGATAAGCACCGTAAATGGCTCTGCGTCATTCCTGAGTTTATGAGGCACTAAGGCGAACATAAGAGATGGAATGAGCATCTACACGTATATTATTGCACGTAACGTGCCAACTTGACACGCAGAACTTTTACATCGCGCAACATTTTAAGATAAAAGGAAATTATGTTGTTGAGCGGTATCTTAGACCCTACAACCTGCTGATAAACACGACGAAATGTCGTCTGGAGGAGACACGAAAGCCGCCAAATTATTATATCTTTTACTTTCAGTGTGTTATGTGTCGCTGAATCGCGACAAGAAAGCCGGCTGTTGTCGTGGAATCACTACAGAGGAAAGAAAGGCGCAGAAAACAAAAAACCCCGCCGAAGCGGGGTTCAAAATTGGTCGGCGAGAGAGGATTCGAACCTCCGACCCACTGGTCCCAAACCAGTTGCGCTACCAAGCTGCGCTACTCGCCGATGTACTGCTTTTTGAATTTTTAGTTCAATTCATTAAAAAGTCGTGGTGCGAGGGGGGGGACTTGAACCCCCACGTCCGTAAGAACACTAACACCTGAAGCTAGCGCGTCTACCAATTCCGCCACCTTCGCAATTCACAACTCTTTCAATAATGGGGTGGCTAATGGGATTCGAACCCACGACAACTGGAATCACAATCCAGGGCTCTACCAACTGAGCTATAGCCACCACTGTATTCTTTCACGCGGTACTGACTACTTCTCAGACCACCGCAGCTCTAGCGCCGGGACTAAAATGGCGCGCCCGACAGGATTCGAACCTGAGACCTCTGCCTCCGGAGGGCAGCGCTCTATCCAGCTGAGCTACGGGCGCTTAGCGCCGTTGCGGGGCTGGATATTACGTACCTCCGACCCCGCTGTCTAGTGCTTTTTTGAAAAAAATGCGCGTTTGGTTATGGTTTGCACATTTTGCCGCTTATTCCTCCACTTTCTGCGAGGTAGCGCGGCGGCCCAGACCAAAAAGCTTATACGCTGCGGTCACCGCCGCCAGGAAGATCATCCCGACAAACAGCGACATGCGCGTATCTTCATTAAAGTACATTCCGATTAATACGCAAACCAGGAACGCCATCGTCAAATAGTTGGCATACGGGAACAGAATGGAACGGAACGGATGGCTGGCGATGGCCTTTTTATGTGCCTGACGGAAACGCAGCTGGCTAATCAGGATAACAAACCAGGGCACCATGCCTGGCAGCACGCTGGCGCTGTAGACATAAACGAACACGCGCTGCGGATTCGGGATGATGTAGTTCAGGCAAGAGCCAATCAGCAGGATCACAATCGACACCGCCACCCCCGCAACCGGTACGCCCGCACGCGAAACTTTCGCCATTGCCGCTGGCAGCTGGTTGTTTCTGGACAGCGCGTAGAGCATACGTCCGCAGCTATACATCCCGCTGTTGCAGCCTGACAACGCCGCCGTCAGAACCACAAAGTTAATGATGCCTGCTGCCGCCGTGATGCCAATCTTCGCGAAGGTCAAGACAAACGGGCTACCGGTCGTGCCAATTTCATTCCACGGGAAGATGGTTACGATAACGAAGATCGCCCCCACATAGAAAATCAGGATACGCCACAGCACCTTGCCTACGGCGCTGCGCAGCGTAACCTGCGGGTTTTTCGCTTCACCCGCGGTAATACCGATAAGCTCGACCCCCTGATAAGAGGCCACAACGATACACAGTGCCGTCAGGAAGCCCTTCCAGCCGCCCGCAAAGAAGCCGCCGTTTTCGGTCAGGTTACCAAAGCCAATGGCGTGCCCGCCGTTACCAAAGCCGAAGAAGATAACGCCCAGCCCGACCACAATCATCACGATGATGGTGGTGACTTTGATCATCGCAAACCAGAATTCGATTTCACCATAAAGACGAACGGCAGCAAGGTTTGCCAGTGCCACCAGCCCCACGGCAATCAGCGCCGGTATCCACTGGACCATGTCCGGGAACCAGAACTGCACGTAGACCCCTATCGCCGTGATTTCAGAGATGCCAACCGCCATCCACATAAACCAGTATGACCAGGCCGTCAGGTAGCCAAAGAACGGGCTCATATATCGGTGCGCGTAAACGGCGAAGGAACCCGTGACGGGCTCCATGAAAAGCATTTCGCCCATCGAACGCATGATGAAGAAAACGAACAATCCCGCAATGATATAAGCCAGCAAGACCGAAGGTCCTGCCCATTTGAGCGTGCTTGCGGAGCCCATAAACAGGCCCACGCCGATAGTGCCGCCCAGCGCTATCAGTTCAATATGACGAGCCTCCAGCCCACGCTGTAGCTCCGGTTTTTTCTCTGCCATAGATCCTCGATTGTGTTTGCTGTTTCCCGACTTAAGGCCGGGTATTGTTTTTTAGGGGTACTAAAATACGGGGCGAATGGTTTCTTAAAATGCGGCAAATGGCAAACGATGCATAAAAAAAATGAATGCATTGCACAGATTCGCAGCAGTTTTGCAGGGGAGTTGCAGCGCGAACAGCATATCGCGCTACATTTTGATTACATTTTCCCGGTGTAGTGCCAGGTAAGGTAGCGAAGCAGACGGATCTGTCGTGTAATCCGCGTCGGCTGAGATAGCAGGCGATACAGCCACTCCAGCCCCAGGTTTTGCCAGACTTTGGGCGCGCGCTTAACGTGGCCGGTAAAGACGTCATACGTTCCGCCGACGCCCATATAAAGGGCATCCGGACACACCTGACGGCAGTCACGCATCAGGATCTCCTGGCGTGGGGAGCCCATCGCCACGGTAATGATTTTCGCTCCACTGTCGCGAACGCGTTCAAACAGCGCCTGCCGGGCCTCTGGTTTGAAGTAGCCATCCTGGCTGCCCACGATGTTAACATTCCATTGACTGCGCAATTTCGCTTCGGTCTGCGCCAGTACCTCCGGCTTACCGCCAATCAGGAATACCGGCGTGCCTTCCGCCCCTGCGCGTGCCATCAGTTGCTCCCAGAGATCGGCCCCTGCCACGCGAGATACATTAGCGCCAGGATACTTTTTGCGGATTGAACGCACCACGCTGATACCGTCGGCATATTTAAATTCAGCCGCTTCTATCAGGCTTCTCACTTCGGCGTTGTCTTCCACCGCCAGCATCTTTTCCGCATTGATGGCGACCAGCGTACCGGATTTCATCTGACCACCAGCGAACAGAAAATCCAGCGCGTGTTGCATATCGCGCCAGCCAATAAGCTGCAGACCGCGCAGCGTATAGCGCGGTGCAGAAGTTTTATCCGTCATGACTTTCCCTACTCACACTTGCGACAGCGTTGTGCTGCCCTGCGGCTCGCGCTTATGCACAAGCCCTGCACTGTCAAACAGCCAGTACAATAGTTTGGCCAGTAACAGGCAGATGCCAAAAACGACCATGAAGAAAACCACGCGCGACACGAATGAATCCAGCCCTTCTCGCGCCAGAACGATCATATTGAAAATGGCACCAAAGCAGAAGCTGTGCAAAATAGCCGCCTTATAGCGGTTTGTTTCTTCGTTGCCGCGCACGTAGAGCCAGTCAAACCACTTGATGATCAGCCCCACCACCACCGCCCCCGGCAGGATAAACCAGCTTCCCCCCATCACCACCAGCGAGCCAATCAACGTAGGTGAGATCGCAAGGCCTGAGTGGTTGTTCAGCACTTCCCAGGTAAAATAGTTTGCCGTGTTGAGTACGACGCCGGGACGGTCTGGCCACAGCCAGGTTGGGATAAAGACATAAAAGTCGCGCACAATAGGCGCAAGGCCCTGGAAATCGATTTTGTCGTAGTTTTGCAGCAACAACGCCAGGTTTTCCCACGGCGAGAAGGTGTCGCGCGTGAGATAGAGGAATGTGTAAAACGCCTCGTCACCGGCTACGTTGAGCCCGTAGCGCTTCAGGGCAAGCCAGAACATACCAACAATGCCAAACACCCCAGCAGCCACCAGCATCCATAAAGAGATCCACCCGCGGATGATGCCGATAAACAGGAAGATTGCGAAAGCGATGATGATGTTTGCACGCGTCCCTCCCACAATCATGTAGGTCAGGAAACCGAAGGCGACGGTACTCACCAGGAAAAACAGCCAGGCTTTGCTGTCCTGACGCAGGAAAAAGATCACCAGCATCGCCGGAATGAAGAAGTAGAAGAAGCGCTTAAGCGCCACGCCCGACACTTCGGCAGAAAAAATCTGGCTGTAGGACTGGAGCTTGAACAGCAGAAAACCATTGTGCATGAAGAAGATACCCACGCTTACCAGCGCGATCGTCATCAGCATCACCCACGTCAGGTGCGTCTCCACCCGGTTCATGGTGAAGAGCGCCCGGCGCGGCGCGGTGGATTGCGCTGAACGCAGGCGCGTTTTATAGGTGGCGTAGTAGACGGCGTAGAAGCAGGTCGCTGCCAGGATCGCCTGAAGCAGGATCTCGGGCGGGGCAACGCTCACGTCAAACCGGAAGACCAGAATGCTGGTCAGCGGGAATCCGAAAAAGAAGGTCAGAAGAAACAGTAACGAGAAGAAGACGTTAAAGTTAAAACGCACCCGGCGAAACTCGAACCAGGTGAGCGTGGCGATGAATAAAGTGCTCAGAAGCCAAACGATCAGTAAGCCGCTGAATTGCAACTGGCTCATGCTTTGTCTCCTGCAGCGATACGCAGCGCGCGATGCCACGGCGTGAGGTAGTTCGGGCTAAAGAAGTCGATGGCACTTTTGTCCACCAGCGCCAGTTGTCTCTGCGCTTCGCGGACCACCTCTTCGTTAAGCACATCGGAAGTAAACAGCACCGGCAGATGCTGCTCCGCCATGTCCTGCCAGAATGGGTTTTCGCGATTGAGTACGCAGGGCACACCCGCCTGAATCAGCAGACACAGCGTGCCAATTCCTTGCTGACGCGCAAAGATGAAATAGCCCAGATCGCACCGACGCAGCAGCGCAAGATACTCATCAAATTCCAGCTTATCGTGGAGAATGTGCACATTCCCGGCGCTAAATAACGCGAGTGCCTGCTGGCGGACCTCATTGATATAGGCATCGTTATTGGCCGGATACCCCATCGGCACAATCACATTGACGGTGTCGCCAAACTGCTGATGTACCGCCCTGAGCGCGGCAAGATGTTCATTGCTGCGATCGCCTGAGTTACCCACCAGAATCGTCAGTTTACCCTCGCGCGGCGTATCATTCGCCATGTTGTTCAGCGCCGGGTTCATTCGGGTCGGGAAATAGAGTAGCTCACCGCGTACGTCAGGGTGGCGTTTAGCAAAATAATTGAGATCGCCACGGGTCGCGAAAACGCATCCCACACGCCCCTGCGCCATACGCCGCAACGGGTAGAAAAGACGGAATTTCCAGCCGCTGGAGACTTCGTAGAGATCGGCTCCCCAGATATGCCAGCTGCACTGCGAAGGTTTGATCCCCCCGCTCAGGAGCGCCAGCCACAGGCCGGTATTAAACTGCCCATGGAAAAAGAAACGTTGCTCACGATCCGCTTTGGCTTTGGCAACAACCGCCTTCGCCAGCGCAGCCTTATCCGGCCAGAAAGAGAGAGTCAGCGCCGGACACGCCACGCTCAGGCCATTATCCTGACCGGCAACCATAAACTCACGAGCGTCGGGATCCCCCGATGCCAGTTCATCATTGAAGAACCGTAACACGGTCTGGTTATGGTGTGGGATATCCGATCCCAGTATGTGAATCAGTGCAGTCATGCGCGTTTACGCCAAAGTAAAAATACGCCGCAACAGGCAGCGAAATAAACGATATAGGTTGCCATATAGGCCTGAGCCGCCCCCAGCGCACCGTGTGCCGGGATCAACCAGTGTGAGAATGCGGTCAGTAATGCAAACTGGCTGATTTCCGCCAGGATATACAACCGTAGCGAGGCTTTCGCAATCACCAGATAACCAAAAACGTAAGCCCCCACTTTCAGTACATCGCCCACCAGTTGCCAGGCAAACAGATCGCGCATGGCGGTAAACTTCGCGGAGAAGAGCAGCCAGATGGCGACATCGCGCAATAGCCATACGGTTAAACTGGCTGCCGCAACGGCGGGAAGGACAAACCGCAGTGAGCGGGAAATTTCGCGCGTGATATCCTGCCTGGAGGTCAGGCGCGATAAGGTTGGCAGCAAATAGACGCTAAAGGAAGCCGTTATAAATTGGAGGTAGGCATCGGAAATACTGCTCACCCCTTGCCAAATCCCAACTTCGTCCCAGCTGTAATGCGCCGCCAGCAGGTTTCGCATCATCACGTAGGCGACAGGGAGCGTGACGGAGGTGATGAGCGCCATCAGGGTAAATTTTCCCAGCTGGCTTGCCAGCACCTTGTCCCATTGAGGTTTCAGGTAACTCAACGGAATGGTGCCCCGACGCATTAGCATGAACGCCGCCGGAACGACCACTAATGCCGGTACCAGCGCCAGCCCCAGCAACGCGCCTTCATAGCCGCCCAGCCGATAACAAAAATAGTAGGCAATCACGCCGATGACGCTGCCGAGGATTAACGCCAGTGCGTTTCCGGCCGCATCACGAAAGCCTTTCATCAGCGCCAGCAGCAGATTAGCCCAGGCAATGCCCAGCTGAACCAGCGCGACCAGACGAACCAGCCCCTGATAATGGGTGTGACCAAATAACCCCTGGCTTATGGGTGCCGCTGCAAGCAGGAAAATAACCGCCATCAGGGTCGAAAAGCCGGTGACCATCGCCGAGGATGTACCGACAACACGGCGAAGCTGGGCCGCATCATCATGGTACTGCGCAACGTATTTCGTGACGCCGTTGAAAATCCCTGCGCCGGCCAGTACCCCAAGGACGGTCACAAGCTGACGGAAATTCCCTGCCAGCCCGACGCCTGAAGGGCCGAATGAGACGGCCAGCAGCTTGACGACCAGTAGCCCGGCGCCAATTTTGACAAGTGTGGACGCGGCGGTCCACACCGATGCTTTTGCCAAAGACATATCAGCCGAAATAACTCAGAAGGGTGTTAATCACCGTACGCTGGTTAACAGGCGCGAGGTTGTAGAACAGTGGCAAACGAAGCAAACGCTCACTTTCTTTCGTGGTGTAGCGATCTTCACCCGCGAAGACCCCAAATGCCTCTCCTGCCGGGCTGGAGTGCAGCGGGATATAGTGGAACACCGCCAGAATTTCGGCTTCTTTTAGCCAGGCAATCAACTTGCTGCGATCGTCGTTATCGCGCAGTTTGATATAGAACATATGGGCATTATGGACGCAATCAGCCGGAAGGGTCGGCAGCTCAATTCGCCCGGCTTGTGCCAGCGGTTGCAGCGCGTCGTAATAAGTTTGCCACAGGGACAGGCGCTGAAGATTAATACGGTCCGCTGCCTCCAGCTGCGCCCACAGGTATGCCGCCTGCAGATCGGCCATCAGATAGCTTGAGCCAATATCGCGCCAGGTATATTTGTCTACTTGCCCCCGGAAGAACTGGCTGCGGTTGGTGCCTTTTTCACGGATCACTTCCGCGCGCTCGACCAGCGCACGGTCGTTAATCAGCGTCGCACCACCTTCGCCACCGGCGGTATAATTTTTGGTTTCGTGGAAGCTAAAGCAGCCGATATGGCCGATCGTTCCCAGCGCTCGACCTTTATAGGTCGACATCACGCCCTGAGCGGCATCTTCAACCACGAACAGGTCATGTTTTTTGGCGATCGCCATGATGGTGTCCATCTCACACGCCACACCCGCGTAGTGAACCGGCACAATCGCGCGCGTTTTGTCCGTGATTGCCGCTTCAATCAGCGTCTCATCAATGTTCATGGTATCCGGGCGAATATCCACAAAGACGATTTTCGCACCACGCAGGACAAAGGCATTCGCCGTAGAGACGAAGGTATAGCTCGGCATGATCACTTCATCGCCCGGCTGGATATCCAGCAACAACGCCGCCATTTCCAGCGATGCGGTACAAGACGGGGTCAGCAGGACTTTAGCGCTGTGAAACCGCTGCTCCATCCACTGCTGGCAGCGACGGGTAAAACCACCGTCACCACAGAGTTTGCCGCTGCCCATAGCAGACTGCATATAGTCGAGTTCAGTGCCCACGACGGGTGGTGCGTTAAATGGAATCATCTTGTCACCTGTATAACCAGTAAGCGGTGGCGTCGATGTTGGCACCACTCGCGATATAACGTTTAAGCGCGGCGGTGTTGCCCATCTGAGTTGCCACCCGCAGAGTCAAAAGCTGTTGCTGCTGCGCCCAGTGAAGCGCCGCCTGCATGAGTTTTTCGCCCATGCCGCGCCCGGCTAATAAACCAATACGCCCCTCGTTCGCGTTGAGCTTACGAAGCGAGACAAATCCCTCAATCTGGCCGTCTGCAGTGCGAAACACCAGGCACACATGGTCAAAGGTGCCTTTTACCGCGTTCTCAACCCACTGGGCGTAGAAACGCCCGCTGTCGTCCGATGCATACCACGGTGCGCGAAAACGGCTCCGGGCAAATGCCTGCGCTGCCATCTGACGCAGCGCGGGGATATCCTGCTCCGTTGCCACTTCCGCACCGGGCGAATCATGGCGGGCGAGCGTAAGGGACAGATCAACCTCGCCTTCAACCAGCTGAAAACCTTGTTGCTGGAGCGCATCGAGCAGGTCGGCACGGTCTGCGGGGATCCTGGCCTGTACCCGCGGCCAGGCGGTGAAATCGGCGTCAGTCAGAACCGGCGCATCGTCGCGCAGGCGCACGATGGCTGATGGCAGACCAAAAAAGGCACTCTCCCACTCAAGGGACTCGAGAACCCCCTTCAGGTGGCTCAACGCCAGACACCTTTCGTATCAACCACGTACTGTTGGCGTACGGCATCACCGGACGTCGCTTTAAATTCTTTATGATCCACCAGCAGCACCAGCACATCCGCCGTCGCCAGCGCCTCATCCAGCGCGGTCAACGTACAGTGGCCCGCCAGTTTTGCCGGCAGTTCATGAATATTAGGTTCAACCACCAGCGTTTCGCCGGTGTGCCAGCCAGCGATCATCTCTGCAATCTCCATCGCCGGGCTTTCGCGTAAGTCGTCAATATTCGGTTTGAATGCCAGACCAAAGCAGGCAATTTTCAGCTCACTGGCGCGTTTGCCGCTCTCAGCCAGACAGTCCGCTACGGTGGCTTTCACCTGACTGAGCACCCAGTGTGGCTTGCTGTCATTCACTTCACGCGCGGTGCGGATCAGGCGGGCCTGCGCCGGGTTTTGCGCCACAATAAACCACGGATCGACAGCGATACAGTGACCGCCCACGCCCGGGCCAGGCTGGAGGATATTCACGCGCGGATGGCGATTCGCCAGGCTAATCAACTCCCAGACGTTAATCCCCTGATCGGCGCAAATCAGCGACAGTTCATTCGCGAAGGCGATATTCACGTCCCGGAAACTGTTTTCCGTGAGCTTGCACATTTCGGCGGTGCGGGAGTTGGTCACCACACATTCGCCTTCAAGGAAAATCTTGTAAAGCGCGCTGGCGCGTGCAGAACAGACTGGCGTCATGCCGCCGATCACGCGATCGTTTTTAATCAGCTCTACCATCACCTGACCTGGCAGCACGCGCTCAGGACAGTAAGCAATATTGATATCAGCTTGCTCGCCCGCCTGCTGCGGGAAGCGTAAGTCAGGTCGGGCTTGCGCCAGCCACTGCGCCATCTGTTCGGTAGCACCGACGGGCGAAGTGGACTCCAGGATCACCAGAGCCCCTTTTTTCAGGACCGGTGCAATCGATTTTGCCGCCGCTTCGACGTAAGCCATGTCGGGCTCATGGTCGCCTTTAAAGGGGGTTGGCACCGCAATCAGATATGCATCCGCCTCGACCGGCGTCGTGCTGGCACGCAGGAATCCGCCATCAACCGCCTCTTTCACCACGCGGTCGAGATCGGGCTCCACGATATGAATTTCGCCACGGTTAATGGTTTCCACCGCACGCGCGTTGATATCCACGCCCACAACCTGTTTTTGACGGGAGGCAAACGCTGCCGCTGTGGGCAAGCCAATGTAGCCAAGACCAATGACAGAGATGGTAGTAAAACTCATAGCGATACCCGATTGTGTTTAAGTGCATGCAAAATACGGCCACAAGCCTGCCCATCACCATACGGGTTATGGGCCCGGCTCATCGCCTGATACTCTTCGTCGTCGTGCAGCAGGCGCGTCACCTCTTCGACGATCAGCTGTGTATTGGTGCCGACCAGACGTACCGTGCCCGCTTTCACCGCTTCCGGGCGTTCAGTCGTTTCACGCATGACCAGCACAGGCTTACCGAGAGACGGCGCCTCTTCCTGAATACCACCGGAATCGGTCAGGATCAGCCAGGCGTGGTTCATCAGCCAGACAAACGGCAAGTAGTCCTGCGGTTCAATCAGCAGGACGTTTTCTATATGCCCAAGGATACGGTTGACCGGCTCGCTGACGTTAGGATTAAGGTGCACCGGGTAGACAATCTGCACATCCTGATTCTGCGCGGCGATTTCCGCCAGGGCATGACAGATTTGCTCAAAGCCGCGTCCAAAGCTCTCGCGACGGTGGCCGGTGACCAGAATGGTTTTTTTGCCATTGTTCAGGAAGGGGTAGCGTGCGGCGAGTTCTTTCTGAAGATCGTTGTTTGACAGCACGCGGTCACGAACCCAAATCAGGGCATCAATCACCGTATTCCCGGTGACAAAGATTTTGTTGTCGGCAATATTTTCACGCAGCAGGTTCTGTCGTGAATTTTCGGTGGGCGCAAAATGGTACATCGCCAGATGGCCGGTGAGTGTGCGGTTGGCCTCTTCGGGCCATGGCGAATAAAGGTTGCCGGTACGCAGACCCGCCTCAACGTGGCCGACAGGAATTCGCTGGTAAAACGCAGCCAGGCTGGTTGCCACCGTGGTGGTGGTATCGCCATGCACCAGAACCACGTCAGGTTTGAAGGACTCCAGAATCGGCTTGAGCTCTTGCAGAATACGGCAGGTTATCTCCGTTAACCCCTGCCCCGGTTTCATAATATTGAGATCGTAATCCGGGACGATAGAAAAGAGAGTTAAGACCTGATCGAGCATCTCACGGTGTTGGGCAGTGACGCACACTTTCGCTTCAATATCAGGATCACTGGCCAGCGCATGAACCAGAGGTGCCATCTTAATGGCCTCCGGCCTGGTGCCAAATACGGTAAGTACTTTCACATCGATTCTCTTCGATTAAACGATGAAGGCCGCAGCCTTCATCGTAGACGGCGTTCTTAGTTAGTGCGACGACGCGTTAACGCCACGCCTGCGCCAGTCAGTGCACCCACAATCCCCCACATGATCATCAGGAATGCGCGGCGCGGACTATCGCGTTTTACAGGTTCTTCAGGCGTTCGCAAATAACGATAGGTCTGAAAACGCGGGTCCATTGTTGGACCGACATTCAGGGTGTTCAGCATCGCGCGGTTTTGATCGTAGTCGAGGTCAAAATCAGGGCCAACGGCCTGGAGGTTTTCCAGTCGAGCCTGCAGCATTGGGCGCCCGAGAAGGAACATTTCTGAATCAGGCAGTTCATCTGCCGGCACGTCCGTCTCGGTGCGGGAAATATTGTGCTGTTCGGCAATTTTTAGCGCCTGCTCAATATTGTGTACACGGCGGGCGAAGATGGCTTTAGCCACCTCTTCCTGACGTTTAACCTGCGCTTTCATCTGGATAGTACGGGCAGCCCAGGCACCTTTCAGCTCTTCATTCAGGTGGCTTGCCGCACGCTGGCTGGCAAAGGCAACGTACTGGCGCAACAGGTTATTGGCATCCGGCGCGGTTTCGGCAATCAGCTTGACGCTGTCGTTGACGTTACGCAGCGCATCTCCCGGCATAAACTGAATGTTGTTAATCATGTCATCCAGCAGCGCGGCATCGGCTTTACTGTTGCCCACCATCCGTTGCTTGTAATAATCCGTCTGGCTCCAGAAATCACGGCGTGTATCCCAGGAAGCCAGCTGCATCACAAACTCTTTATAGGCCTCATCCATGACGGAAGCCTGATCTGGGGTGGCCAGATTGGCTTTGATATCCAGGTTACGCAGGAACTGCTGCTGGGAATAGAACCCCCCGAGCATATTAACCGTTGGTTTATCAGTGATTGCCGTAGCGCTCCACTCTTGTTTTGCAAAGAAGGTGTAGGCCAGCGCTAACAATGCAAACCCCAGCGCGATCCCCGCAATCCAAAGTTTGCCTGCCCACAACACGCGAAACAAACCCCGAATATCCAGCTCATTCTCAGTTACCACTGATTTCGCTCCCGCCAACGGTTGAGTCATCATAGTCCCGGTTTTACTTAGTTAATGTTGTATTGTTGCCACTGTTGCGACGCATCCTGCGTTTAAGACGTTTAATAAACCGCGCCACTTTCCATGCGCGCTTAATGCAGTAGCCGTACAGGAAAAACGCTAGCAAGAATAATACCAACATGACCCATTCAGGGATGAAATGAGCATATTCCGCAGCCACCCCAATTGCGGCCAGAATAGCGGCAGCCAGGGTAATCAGCACAAACGCCTGACGCGAAGTAAAACCGGCACGCATGATGAGATGGTGAATATGCTGACGATCGGGAGAGAAAGGACTCATTCCTTTACGCAGACGACGATACATAATCGCCACCATATCCATTAGCGGAATGGCAATAATCCACAGCGCTGTTACCGGGCTAATCGGGTGGGTTTTACCCTGAGTAGTCTCCAGCAAAATCCAGATAACGGTAAAGCCGATCAGCGTACTGCCCGCATCACCCATAAACACTTTATAGCGACGACCGAGCGCACCGAGATTTAAGAGGATATAAGGCAGAATGGCGGCAATCATGGCAAAACACCACATCGACAGGCTGTACTGACCATCGAACCATAAAATGATGCCGATTGCGGCAAACGAAACCGACGACAATCCACCGAGCAGGCCGTCAATACCATCCACCATGTTGAACGCATTTATCGCCGCCCAGACGGCAAACAGTGTCAGGAAGAAACCAAAGGGACCCAGTACTAACTCCCAGGGTCCGAACACATAACCGAGGCTTCTCAGGTATAGCCCACCAACGACCATCATGATCACGCCAATGGCGGCCTGGACGGTGGCGCGAATTTTTACCGCGATATCGAACCGATCATCCAGCGCCCCGACTAACACCAGGACACCGGCGCAGGCAAGGTAGAGGGCGGCGTGTGGAATATAGTAATCCGCAATACCAAACGTGAAACAGATACCAGCGTAAACAGAAATCCCTCCAACCAGAGGAATAAGTCCCTGATGACGTTTACGAAAATTAGGCTTATCCACCAACCCTATTCTTTTGGCCACCTTGCGCGCGATGAACAAAAAACAGGTTGTGAATAAAAAAATACTGATTAGCTCAGTAACGGCGGTGAGTAGATTCACAATGGATTGCTCTCAACAAAAGTTAGTCCCGGAAGTATAACCATGAAGCCCCTGCCTCAGAAGTAATAAAGAAGGCTTCTTACAACTCCCTTTGTATATTTTTCAATCAATTATTTCATTAACTGCACAAACAGTCTTATTGTCGCACTGACTGGTCTGAAATGGGAGTCTGCATTAATAGCGTATAAGCCATAAAAGAAAAACGCCACGTAAAAACGTGGCGCTTGCTGGCTTTATTTGCGTTACGAGCGTTTCATCATATCGAAGAAATCGTCGTTAGTTTTGGTCATCGCCAGTTTGTTAATGAGGAACTCCATTGCGTCGATTTCACCCATTGGATGGATGATTTTGCGCAGGATCCACATTTTCTGCAGCTCTTCCTGGGTGGTGAGCAGCTCTTCTTTACGGGTACCGGAACGGTTGTAGTCGATAGCCGGGAAGACGCGTTTCTCAGCAATTTTACGAGAGAGGTGCAGTTCCATGTTACCTGTACCTTTAAACTCTTCGTAAATAACTTCGTCCATTTTGGAACCCGTATCGATCAGCGCCGTAGCGATGATGGTCAGGCTGCCACCCTCTTCCACGTTACGTGCCGCACCGAAGAAGCGTTTTGGACGATGCAGGGCGTTAGCGTCCACACCCCCCGTCAGCACTTTACCGGAAGCCGGAACGACGGTGTTGTAGGCACGCGCCAGACGGGTGATGGAGTCGAGCAGGATGATCACGTCTTTCTTGTGTTCAACCAGGCGTTTCGCCTTCTCGATAACCATTTCCGCAACCTGAACGTGGCGAGATGCGGGTTCGTCAAAGGTAGAAGCAACCACTTCACCTTTAACCAGACGCTGCATCTCGGTCACTTCTTCCGGACGTTCGTCAATCAGCAGTACCATCAGTACGCAGTCTGGGTGGTTATAAGCGATGCTCTGCGCGATATTCTGCAGCAGCATGGTTTTACCCGCTTTTGGCGGTGCGACGATCAGACCACGCTGGCCACGACCGATTGGCGATGCCAGATCCAGGACGCGAGCGGTTAAATCTTCAGTTGAGCCGTTACCACGCTCCATGCGCAGGCGAGAGTTCGCGTGCAGCGGCGTTAAGTTCTCAAACAGGATCTTATTACGGGAGTTTTCCGGTTTGTCGAAGTTAACTTCATTCACTTTCAACAGCGCAAAGTAGCGTTCACCCTCTTTTGGAGGACGAATCTTACCTGAAATGGTGTCACCAGTGCGGAGGTTGAAACGGCGGATTTGGCTAGGGGATACGTAGATGTCGTCAGGGCCGGCGAGGTAGGAGCTGTCTGCAGAGCGGAGGAAACCAAATCCGTCTTGCAATATCTCCAGCACACCGTCGCCAAAGATATCTTCGCCACTCTTAGCGTGCTGCTTCAGGATGGCGAAAATGATGTCCTGCTTGCGCATACGAGCCTGGTTTTCCAGCCCCATATTTTCGCCGAGAGTGATCAGCTCAGAAACCGGCGTATTCTTTAATTCGGTAAGATTCATAATGGTGTGGGTTCTTAAACTCGGGGTGATACTCGAACTTAATGTTGTGAATGGTATGGCAGGGTCATCCATGCCTGTTTAGCGGCCATCAACTCATGTCTGTTCGCTGTCTGGTCACAGGGAAAAAACGCAGAACTGAAACGACAAGACGGATTGAGTGACAAGCCCGGAATTTAGCAACTTCACGCACTGTTTGTGTCAACAACGGGAAGTATCGGGTAAAACAAGATTCAAACAACAAGATATGTTTAAAACGAAGTCATAGCTAACTTAGCACGACTTCAGCCGGGCGTCCAGAGTTCCACATAATTTAGGCGCTCTGGACGCGCAGCAAAGAAACCTTACGCCAGGTTAGCGTCGAGGAACTCTTTCAGTTGACCTTTGGACAGTGCGCCCACTTTGGTCGCTGCCACTTCGCCGTTTTTGAACAGCAGCAGGGTCGGAATGCCACGGATACCGTATTTTGGTGCGGTGCCCGGGTTCTGGTCGATGTTCAGCTTGGCAACGGTCAGTTTGCCCTGATATTCGTCAGCGATCTCATCCAGAATCGGGGCGATCATTTTGCAAGGACCACACCATTCAGCCCAGAAATCGACGAGTGTCAGCCCGTCAGCCTTAAGTACGTCCGTGTCAAAACTGTCGTCAGTCAGGTGAATAATTTTATCGCTCATATATAACTCCACAGGAATAAGCCTGGTGCGTTGGTTTCGCCCTCATCAACGACGTGTTGATGTCGCATTAACCAACTAAAGGTTGACTTTATTTCACCGGATACGCTTTCGTAAAGCAATAGTAAGCTGATATTCTACCACACTATGAGCAAAACACATTTAACAGAACAGAAGTTTTCCGACTTCGCCCTGCACCCAAAAGTGATCGAAGCCCTTGAAAATAAAGGGTTTCATAACTGCACGCCCATTCAGGCTCTCGCCCTGCCGCTGACGCTGGCGGGACGTGACGTAGCAGGGCAGGCGCAAACCGGTACTGGCAAAACGATGGCGTTTTTAACGTCAACGTTTCATTATTTACTTTCTCATCCAGCGATTGCAGACCGCAAAGTTAACCAGCCGCGCGCGCTAATTATGGCCCCGACGCGAGAACTGGCGGTACAGATCCACGCAGACGCTGAACCCCTGATGCAGGCTACGGGCCTGAAAATCGGCCTGGCTTATGGCGGCGATGGTTACGATAAACAGCTGAAAGTGCTGGAAAGCGGTGTGGATATCCTGATCGGTACCACCGGCCGTCTTATCGACTACGCAAAACAGAACCACATTAACCTTGGTGCCATCCAGGTTGTGGTGCTGGATGAAGCTGACCGTATGTACGATCTGGGCTTCATTAAAGATATCCGCTGGCTGTTCCGCCGCATGCCACCCGCGAATCAGCGCCTCAACATGCTGTTCTCTGCGACCCTGTCGTATCGCGTACGCGAACTGGCATTCGAGCAGATGAACAACGCCGAGTATGTGGAAGTGGAACCCGAGCAGAAAACCGGCCACCGCATCAAAGAAGAACTCTTCTATCCTTCCAATGAAGAGAAAATGCGTCTGCTGCAAACGCTGATCGAAGAAGAGTGGCCAGACCGCGCCATTATCTTCGCGAACACCAAGCACCGCTGTGAAGATATCTGGGGCCATCTGGCTGCAGACGGTCACCGTGTTGGCCTGCTGACGGGCGATGTTGCGCAGAAAAAACGCCTGCGTATTCTTGAAGAATTCACCCGTGGCGATCTCGATATTCTGGTCGCCACCGACGTCGCAGCGCGCGGCCTGCACATTCCAGCCGTTACGCACGTCTTTAACTATGACCTGCCGGATGACTGCGAAGACTATGTACACCGTATCGGTCGTACCGGTCGTGCGGGTGCAAGCGGCCACTCTATCAGTCTCGCGTGTGAAGAGTATGCGCTGAACCTGCCGGCGATTGAGACGTACATCGGCCATTCTATTCCGGTGAGTAAGTACAACCCGGATGCGCTACTAAGCGAACTGCCGCCGGCTAAGCGCCTTACCCGCGCCCGATCCGGCAATGGCCCGCGTCGATCTGGCGCGCCGCGTAATCGTCGTCGCTCAGGTTAAAAAATTATGCTCAGCTCCACCTCGCTTTATGCGGCAATTGATCTCGGTTCGAATAGTTTTCATATGCTGGTTGTGCGCGAGGTGGCGGGAAGCATACAAACGCTGACGCGCATTAAGCGCAAGGTCCGCCTCGCGGCGGGCCTGAGCAGCGATAATCACCTCTCTCCTGAAGCCATGGAACGTGGCTGGCAGTGCCTGCGACTCTTTGCAGAGCGTCTGCAGGATATCCCGCATTCCCAAATCACCGTCGTCGCCACAGCGACACTCCGCCTGGCGGTTAACGCCGTGGATTTTATTGCCAAAGCGCAGGAAATTCTCGGTTGTCCGGTGCAGGTTATCAGCGGTGAAGAAGAAGCGCGCCTGATTTATCAGGGCGTTGCGCACACCACGGGAGGCGACGATCGTCGTCTGGTTGTGGATATCGGGGGCGCCAGTACCGAACTCGTGACCGGCACCGGTGCGCAGGCAACGTCACTATTCAGCCTGTCGATGGGTTGCGTAACCTGGCTTGAGCGCTACTTTACTGACCGCAATCTGGGTCAGGAGAACTTCGACGAGGCGGAAACTGCCGCACGCGAGGTGTTACGCCCGGTGATGGACGAACTGCGCTACCACGGCTGGAAAGTCTGCGTGGGGGCCTCCGGTACCGTGCAGGCATTGCAGGAAATTATGATGGCGCAGGGCATGGATGAGCGGATCACGCTTGCCAAGCTTCAGCAGCTTAAACAGCGGGCCATTCAGTGCGGGCGTCTGGAAGAGCTGGAAATTGAAGGCCTGACGCTTGAACGCGCGCTGGTATTCCCGAGCGGGCTCGCGATCCTGATCGCCATTTTCACCGAGCTGAACATCAAATGTATGACGCTGGCGGGCGGCGCGCTGCGTGAAGGTCTGGTCTACGGGATGTTGCACCTGTCGGTCGATCAGGACATTCGCAGCCGTACCCTGCGAAACGTGCAGCGTCGTTTCCTGGTTGATATCGATCAGGCAGGCCGCGTGGCACAGCTGGCGTCACGCTTCGCCGATCATGTGGCTAACGCCTGGGATCTGGACCCTTTGAGTCGTGATCTGCTGCTAAGTGCCTGTGCACTGCATGAAATCGGACTGAGCATTGATTTCAAACAGGCCCCGGCTCATGCCGCTTATCTGGTGCGTAACCTCGATTTACCCGGCTATACCCCTGCGCAAAAAAAGTTGCTGGCAACGCTGCTGCTGAACCAGACCAATGCCGTTGACCTCTCCTCTTTGCATCAGCAAAACGCCGTACCGCCGCGCGTAGCCGAGCATATGTGCCGCCTGCTGCGTCTGGCTATTTTGTTTGCCAGCCGCCGCCGCGATGATTTGCTGCCGGCACTCAATCTGGTGGCGGATGACGAAAAACTTTCGCTGACGTTGCCGGAAAACTGGCTGGATAATCATCCGCTTGGGGCGGAGATGGTCGAGCAGGAGTGTCAGTGGCAAAGCTACGTACACTGGGTGCTTGAGGTGAAATAACAGGGCGGACATGCCCGGTAGCGCTACGCTTGCCGGGCGTGTAACAACCTACCCCTTCTCTTTGGCTTTCGCCAGCATGGCGCGGATGTTAGCGACGTTCGCCTGCCCCTTATGCATCCGCTCTTCAGCCGTAATCACTTTACGCTCCTGCTCCCAGATGAGGTCGTCCTGCGGAAGTTCCAGCAGGAAACGGCTCGGCTCCGGGCGCACCAGTTCACCATATTGTCTACGCTCTTTGCACAGCGTGAAGGTCAGCTCTTTCTGAGCGCGCGTGATGCCAACATAGGCCAGACGGCGCTCCTCATCGACGTTATCTTCATCAATGCTGCTCTGGTGCGGCAGTAACCCCTCTTCCATGCCAACCAGATAGACATACGGGAATTCCAGACCTTTTGACGCATGCAGCGTCATCAGCTGAACCTGATCGGCCTCTTCTTCGCTCTCGCCTCGCTCCATCATATCGCGCAGGGTAAAGCGGGTAACCACCTGCGTCAGGGTCATCGGTTCATCAATCTCCGAGCCTTCCAGCATTTCAGTCATCCAGCTGAACAGCTGGTTAACGTTTTTCATGCGCATCTCGGCCGCTTTCGGACTGGCGGAGGTTTCATACAGCCAGGACTCGTAGTCGATACCGTGGATAAGGTCGCGCACGGCGGCGATAGGTTCGCGCTCTGCCAGCCGCTGCACTTCACCAAGCCAGTGGGTAAAGCGGGTTAATGAATCGTAGCCGCGTCCGGTGAGTGTCTGACTCAGCCCCATATCGAAGCTGGCGGTAAAGAGACTCTTATTACGCGTCATCGCCCACTCGCCAAGCTTTTGTAGCGTCGCCGGGCCAATTTCCCGTTTCGGGGTATTCACGATACGCAGAAACGCGCTGTCATCATCCGGGTTAGTGAGCACACGCAGGTAGGCCAGAAGATCTTTGATTTCGGGCCGCGAGAAGAAGGAGGTCCCGCCCGAAATTTTGTACGGGATGCGGTTTTGCATCAGCATCTTTTCAAAGACGCGTGACTGGTGGTTGCCGCGATAGAGGATCGCGTAGTCTTTGTATTCGGTTTTATTGACGAAGTGGTGGGCGATAAGTTCGCCTGTGACCCGCTCCGCTTCGTGCTCTTCATTGTTGGCACTGAGCACTTTAAGCTCTGTACCGTAACCCAGTTCGGAGAACAGGCGTTTTTCGAACACGTGCGGGTTGTTGGCGATCAGGATATTCGCGGCTTTAAGGATACGCCCGGAGGAACGGTAGTTCTGCTCCAGTTTGATCACCTGCAGCGCCGGGAAATCTTTACTCAGCAGGACCAGGTTTTGCGGACGCGCACCGCGCCAGGAGTAAATGGACTGATCGTCATCTCCGACCACCGTGAAACGCGCGCGCTGTCCCACCAGCAGTTTCACCAGTTCATACTGGCTGGTATTGGTGTCCTGATACTCATCCACCAGCAGGTAGCGGATTTTATTCTGCCAGCGCTCACGCACCTCTTCATTACGCTGCAGCAGTAGCGTGGGAAGCAGGATCAGGTCGTCGAAATCCAGCACGTTACAGGCTTTCATATGCGCATCGTACAGACCGTAGCAGTGGGCGAAGATCCGATCCCGCTCGCCTTTGGCGATCGCCGCGGCCTGGGCCGGGGTCATCAGATCGTTTTTCCAGTTGGAGATCGTTGAGATCAGCTGCTGCAGCAGAACCTTATCATCTTCGATCAGCCCCTCGGTGAGCTCCTTGAGCAGGGCCACCTGGTCGGTATCGTCAAACAGTGAGAAGTTGGATTTCATCCCCAGCGCGGCGTATTCACGTTTGATGATATCCAGCCCCAGCGTATGGAAGGTGGAAATCATCAGACCGCGCGCCTCTTTACGCCCCAGCGTCTGGCCGACACGCTCTTTCATCTCGCGCGCTGCTTTGTTAGTAAACGTCACCGCCGCGATGTGGCGAGCCTGATACCCGCAGCCGCGGATCAGGTGGGCAATCTTATTGGTGATGACGCGCGTTTTGCCGGATCCCGCGCCCGCCAGCACCAGACAGGGTCCAGTGACAAATTCGACGGCTTGTTGTTGTCCGGGGTTTAAACGCATAAATGATCACTCAATGAAAGTCAGGAGGGGAGAATAACAGCGTGGTAGTATAGCGAGCCTAATCCATACCACTCAAGGCACGATCATGGCAAAAACCGCGGCAGCACTGCATATCCTTGTAAAAGAAGAAAAACTGGCTCTGGATCTTCTCGAGCAGATCAAAAACGGCGCCGACTTCGGCAAGCTGGCGAAGAAACACTCTATTTGTCCGTCAGGTAAACGCGGCGGTGATTTAGGTGAATTCCGTCAGGGTCAAATGGTTCCGGCGTTCGATAAAGTGGTCTTTTCCTGCCCGGTGCTGGAACCCACAGGCCCACTGCACACGCAGTTTGGCTACCATGTTATTAAGGTTCTGTACCGCAAATAACAGCAAGGCCTTCTCTGAGAGAAGGCCTTGTGCGTTGAATCAGGTCAGGGCATCAGCCCGCCCGGGTATTAACCTGCTACCGCGATACGTTTCATATCGGTCATGTAGCCACGCAGTTTCTGGCCCACTTTCTCGATTTCATGGCCGCGAATGGCTTCGTTTACATCACGCAGCTGCGCGTTATCCACTGCACCTTCCGCAATCGCTTTGCCCAGGTCGCCCGGCTGCAGAGTCGTCATGAACTCTTTCAGCAGCGGTACGCAAGCGTAAGAGAACAGGTAGTTACCGTACTCGGCGGTATCAGAGATAACCACGTTCATTTCGTACAGACGCTTACGGGCGATGGTGTTCGCAATCAGCGGCAGCTCGTGCAGTGATTCATAGTAGGCAGACTCTTCGATGATGCCGGAATCCACCATGGTTTCGAACGCCAGCTCAACGCCAGCTTTCACCATCGCAATCATCAGAACGCCTTTATCGAAGTACTCCTGCTCGCCGATTTTACCTTCAAACTGTGGGGCGGTTTCAAAAGCGGTTTTACCGGTCTCTTCACGCCAGGTCAGCAGTTTCTTATCGTCGTTAGCCCAGTCCGCCATCATGCCGGAAGAGAACTCGCCGGAGATAATGTCGTCCATATGTTTCTGGAACAGCGGTGCCATGATCGTTTTCAGTTGTTCAGACAGCGCGTAAGCACGCAGTTTCGCCGGGTTGGACAGACGGTCCATCATCAGCGTGATACCGCCCTGCTTCAGCGCTTCGGTGATCGTTTCCCAGCCGAACTGAATCAGTTTTTCTGCGTATGCCGGGTCTGTACCCTCTTCCACCAGCTTGTCGAAGCACAGCAGAGAGCCCGCCTGCAGCATACCGCACAGGATGGTTTGCTCACCCATCAGGTCAGATTTAACTTCCGCGACGAAAGACGATTCCAGAACGCCCGCACGGTGGCCACCCGTTGCTGCAGCCCATGCTTTGGCGATCGCCATACCTTCGCCTTTCGGATCGTTTTCCGGGTGAACGGCGACAAGCGTTGGCACGCCGAAGCCACGTTTGTACTCTTCACGTACTTCTGTACCCGGGCACTTCGGCGCCACCATCACAACGGTGATGTCTTTACGGATCTGCTCGCCCACTTCAACGATATTAAAGCCGTGGGAGTAACCCAACGCCGCACCGTCTTTCATCAGCGGCTGCACGGAACGCACAACGTCAGAGTGCTGTTTGTCTGGCGTCAGGTTAACCACCAGGTCTGCCTGGGGGATCAGTTCTTCGTAGGTACCGACTTTAAAACCATTTTCGGTCGCTTTGCGCCAGGACGCACGCTTCTCAGCAATCGCTTCTTTACGCAGGGCGTAGGAGATATCCAGACCGGAGTCACGCATGTTCAGGCCCTGGTTCAGACCCTGGGCGCCGCAGCCGACGATGACCACTTTTTTACCCTGAAGGTAGCTCGCGCCATCGGCAAATTCGTCGCGCGCCATAAAGCGGCATTTGCCCAGCTGCGCCAGCTGCTGGCGCAAATTCAGTGTATTAAAGTAGTTAGCCATAATGGACTCCGTGATGTTGTGTTGTTGTGCTTATTGTTCGGTTCGCTTTTGCGAGAATGAACTTACTATATGACAGGAAATTTATTGCGGAAATTGATATATTCACAACGTCACGTTGCAATATTTGCAATGTAAAAAGGGGGAGTGAAATCAGTGGATTTACGCGATCTGAAAATGTTCCTGCATCTGGCGGAAAGCCGTCACTTTGGACGCAGCGCCCGGGCGATGCACGTCAGTCCCTCCACGCTTTCGCGCCAGATCCAGCGCCTTGAGGAAGACCTCGGTCAGCCCCTGTTTGTACGCGACAACCGCACCGTCACCCTGACGGAAGCCGGTGAGGAGTTACGGGTCTTTGCCCAACAAACGCTGCTGCAGTATCAACAGCTGCGACACACCATTGACCAGAAAGGGCCATCGCTGTCCGGCGAGCTGCATATTTTCTGCTCCGTGACCGCGGCCTATAGCCATCTGCCGCCGATTCTTGACCGCTTTCGCGCAGAACAACCGTCGGTGGAAATTAAACTCACCACCGGTGATGCCGCCGATGCAATGGAAAAAGTGGTGACAGGCGAGGCGGATCTTGCCATTGCCGGGAAACCCGAAACCCTGCCAGGCGCTGTCGCGTTCTCAATGCTGGAAAACCTGGCGGTCGTGTTGATTGCCCCCGCGTTACCCTGCCCGGTGCGTAATCAGGTGTCGGTGGAAAAGCCAGACTGGTCAACGGTGCCTTTTATCATGGCCGATCAGGGGCCGGTGCGCCGTCGTATTGAGCTCTGGTTTCGTCGCCAGAAGATCAGCAACCCGTCGATTTACGCGACGGTTGGCGGGCATGAGGCGATGGTGTCAATGGTGGCGCTGGGCTGCGGCGTGGCACTGCTGCCGGAAGTGGTCCTGGAGAACAGCCCGGAACCGGTGCGTAATCGCGTGATGATTCTGGAGCGCAGCGACGAAAAAACGCCGTTTGAGCTTGGCGTGTGCGCACAAAAAAAGCGGCTGCAGGAGCCGCTTATTGATGCCTTCTGGCAGATACTGCCTAACCACTAGCCCGCCAGGAAGAACCTGAACGCCGGGTTATGGGTTTCATCGTGACACTCATAGCCCAGCTCGTTCAGCCGCGTTTCGAAATCAGGCTCGTGCTCGCCCAGTTCGAAGGCGGCCAGCACGCGCCCATAATCCGTACCGTGGCTGCGGTAGTGGAACAGAGAGATGTTCCAGTGCGTGCCCAGCGTATGCAGGAACTTGAGCAACGCGCCCGGTGACTCCGGGAACTCGAAGCTGTAGAGACGTTCCTGCAGCGGCTTCGACGGACGCCCGCCCACCATGTAACGCACGTGCAGTTTCGCCATCTCATCGTCAGAGAGATCCACGACGCTGTAGCCACCTTCGTGGAGCAGGTGGAGGATCTCTTTACGCTCTTCCAGACCACGGCTTAACCGTACGCCGACAAAAATGCAGGCATCTCGGGCGTCGGCAAAACGGTAGTTAAACTCCGTGACTGAACGGCCGCCCAGCAGCTGACAAAACTTCAGGAAGCTGCCCTTTTCTTCCGGGATGGTAACCGCCAGCAGCGCTTCGCGTTGCTCACCCAGCTCGCAGCGTTCGGAAACATAGCGCAGACCGTGGAAGTTCACGTTGGCACCAGAAAGGACATGCGCCAGACGCTCGCCGCGGATGTTGTGCTGCGCGATGTATTTCTTCATCCCCGCCAGCGCCAGCGCACCGGAAGGTTCCGCTACCGCACGCACATCTTCGAACAGATCTTTCATTGCGGCGCAGATGGCGTCGCTGTCGACGGTGATAATATCGTCGAGATACTCCTGGCAAAGACGGAAGGTTTCATCGCCAATGCGTTTAACCGCCACGCCTTCAGCAAACAGCCCGACGCGTGGTAAGTCCACCGGATGACCGGCATCCAGCGCTGCTTTCAGACAGGCCGAGTCTTCCGCCTCAACGGCAATCACTTTGATTTGCGGCATCAGCTGTTTGATCAGCACCGCTACGCCCGCCGCGAGGCCGCCACCGCCAACCGGCACGAAGACGCGGTCGAGATGCGCATCCTGCTGCAGCAGCTCAAGCGCCAGCGTCCCCTGTCCGGCAATGACCATCGGATGATCGAACGGCGGCACCCAGGTAAACCCCTGTTGCTGCGCCAGCTCTATCGCTTTGGCTTTGGCTTCGTCAAAGTTTGCGCCGTGGAGCAACACTTCACCGCCGAAACCGCGTACGGCATCCACTTTGATATCGGCAGTAGCAACCGGCATAACAATCAGCGCTTTCAGCCCCAGGCGCGCTGAGGAGAACGCGACTCCCTGCGCGTGGTTGCCCGCAGAGGCGGTAATCACCCCCCGCGCTTTTTGCTCGTCGGTCAACCCGGCCATCATCGCGTAGGCGCCACGCAGCTTGAAGCTGTGTACCGGCTGGCGGTCTTCGCGTTTCACCAGAATCACGTTGTCGAGGCGCGAGGAGAGTTTTTCCATCTTCTGCAGCGGCGTGACCTGTACGGCTTCATAGACCGGTGCACGTAGCACCGCCCTGAGGTATTCCGCCCCCTCAGGGGCGGCGGATAACGGTTGCGACTCGGCCATCATTAGCCCCCAAGTTTCGATTTGTCGCGCACCGCGCCTTTATCTGCACTGGTGGCAAGGCTCGCATAGGCGCGCAGGGCGAAGGAGACGTCGCGCTGGCGATCTTTTGGCGTCCAGGCTTTGTCACCGCGAGCTTCCTGGGCTTCACGACGCGCCGCAATCTCCTGGTCGCTCAGTTTCAACTGAATACCGCGATTCGGGATATCAATTTCGATCAGATCGCCATCCTCAATAATCGCGATGTTGCCGCCGCTTGCCGCTTCCGGTGACACGTGGCCAATGGAGAGACCAGACGTACCGCCAGAAAAACGTCCGTCGGTGATCAGCGCACAGGCTTTACCGAGGCCCATGGATTTCAGGAAGGTGGTGGGATAGAGCATCTCCTGCATACCCGGCCCGCCTTTCGGCCCTTCGTAGCGAATGACAACCACGTCGCCTTCCACCACTTTGCCACCGAGAATAGCCTCTACCGCGTCGTCCTGGCTTTCGTACACTTTTGCCGGGCCGGTGAATTTGAGAATACTGTCATCCACGCCTGCGGTTTTTACAATACAGCCGTTTTCTGCAAAGTTACCGTAGAGCACGGCCAGACCGCCGTCCTTGCTGTAGGCATGTTCCAGTGAGCGAATACAGCCTTCTGCACGATCGTCATCCAGCGTGTCCCAGCGGCAATCCTGTGAGAAGGCCTGGGTGGTACGAATACCTGCCGGGCCGGCGCGGAACATCTTTTTCACCGCATCGTCTTTCGTGAGCATGACGTCGTATTTGTCCAGCGACTCCGGCAGCGTCAGGCCGAGCACGTTTTTGACGTTGCGGTTCAGCAGCCCGGCGCGATCCAGTTCACCGAGAATACCCAGTACGCCACCCGCACGGTGGACATCTTCCATGTGGTATTTCTGGGTACTCGGCGCAACTTTACAGAGCTGCGGTACTTTGCGGGACAGCTTGTCGATATCGCTCATGGTGAAGTCGATTTCAGCTTCCTGCGCAGCGGCCAGCAGGTGGAGAACGGTGTTGGTGGAACCGCCCATGGCGATATCCAGCGTCATGGCATTTTCAAACGCGGCTTTGCTGGCGATATTACGCGGCAGCGCGCTTTCATCATCTTGCTCGTAGTAGCGTTTGGTCAGCTCAACGATGCGTTTACCGGCATTAAGGAACAGCTGTTTACGGTCGGCGTGGGTCGCCAGCAGCGAGCCGTTGCCCGGCTGAGACAGACCCAGCGCTTCGGTCAGACAGTTCATGGAGTTCGCGGTGAACATACCTGAGCAGGAGCCACAGGTTGGGCACGCAGAACGTTCAACCTGATCGCTTTGCTCATCAGAAACTTTTGGATCCGCGCCCTGAATCATCGCATCGACCAGGTCGAGCTTGATGATTTTATCGGAAAGCTTGGTTTTACCCGCTTCCATTGGACCGCCGGAGACGAAGATCACCGGAATGTTCAGACGCAGGGAAGCCATCAGCATCCCCGGAGTAATTTTGTCGCAGTTGGAGATACAAACCATGGCATCCGCGCAATGGGCGTTCACCATATACTCCACCGAGTCGGCGATCAGCTCACGCGACGGCAGTGAATAGAGCATACCCCCGTGACCCATCGCGATACCGTCATCCACCGCAATGGTGTTGAACTCTTTCGCCACACCGCCGGAGGCTTCGATTTGCTCGGCAACGAGTTTGCCGAGATCGCGCAGGTGCACGTGGCCCGGCACAAACTGGGTGAAGGAGTTCACCACGGCGATAATAGGCTTACCGAAATCGGCGTCGGTCATCCCGGTGGCGCGCCACAGTGCGCGGGCACCTGCCATATTACGGCCATGAGTGGTGGTGGCGGAACGATACTTAGGCATGCTTTATTTACTCCCGTCTGACTATTGAATGGGACGGTGCGTGCCGTCCCATATTTATGCTTATTGATTAACCTGATCCAGCCAGCCGTATTTATCTTCCGTTTCACCGGTGAAGAGGCCAAAGAAGGCTTGCTGAATACGTTTGGTGACCGGACCACAGCGGCCAGCACCAACCTGAATACCGTCTACGCTACGAACCGGCGTAATTTCCGCCGCGGTACCGGACATGAACACTTCATCGGCCAGGTACAGGGATTCGCGGGACAGGACCTGCTCACGGACTTCGATACCCAAATCTTTTGCCAGCTTGATGATGGCGTCACGGGTAATGCCCGGCAGAGCGGAAGAGGTAAATGGCGGCGTAAACAGGATGCCGTCTTTCACTTCGAACAGGTTTTCACCTGCACCTTCAGAGATATAGCCATTCACGTCCAGCGCGATACCTTCCTGATAACCGTGACGGCGCGCTTCGCTACCGACCAGCAGTGAGGAGAGGTAGTTACCGCCCGCTTTTGCCGCCGTCGGGATCGTGTTTGGTGCCACGCGGTTCCAGGAAGAAACCATTGCGTCGATCCCCTGCTCCAGAGCTTCAGCCCCCAGATAAGCACCCCACGGGAACGCAGCAATGATCACATCGGTGGTATAACCGGCTGGCGGGTTCACGCCCATGCCCACATCACCTACAAACACCAGCGGACGAATATAGGCACTGGTGAGGTTGTTCTTACGAATCACGTCGCGGCAGGCTTCCATCAGCTCATCCACGCTCTGAGAAACCGGGAAACGATAAATTTTGGCTGAGTCATGCAGACGCTGCATGTGTTCGCGATGACGGAACACCACTGGCCCTTTGTGTGAGTCGTAGCAACGGATGCCTTCGAAGACAGAGGTACCGTAATGCAGCGCGTGGGACATAACGTGGACTTTCGCGTCCTCCCAGCGAACCATCTCACCATTGAACCAAATGTAATCAGCTTTTTTTGTCGTCATTTTCTCTTCCTGTCGCGCTTAAGCACGGATGTGTTGTGATGTGGTTGTGCTCTGGCAGATGGCAACATGTGCAACGTCTACCAGTTTTGTTAACTGACTAAACAGTAAGTCGACCGACCGCGGGCTGGCAACGGTTAATTCGATACTGATATTTTGAGCATCAGTGGCCGTCTCCATATTCATAGAGCAAATCTGAAAGCCACGGTGACGCACCACACGCAAAACGCGTTCTAATGTCTCTGGATTGAAGCGAGCCTGCACGGCGACCTGATGTTGCATCATGATAATTTCTCCAGCATTTGTGAGTTACTGGCACCTGGCGGTACCAACGGCCAGACATTCTCAAGCTCGTCGATTGAGACATGAAGCAGGTACGGCCCTTCGCTTGACAGCATGGTGTCGAGTGCCGCTTCAACCTGGTCTTTACGGGTGATGTGCTGGCCAGGGATACCAAAGGCGCTGGCCAGAATGAGGAAATCGGGGTTATCCGTCAGGGTAGTCTCACTATAGCGTTCCTGGAAAAACAGCTGTTGCCACTGACGAACCATTCCTAAACGCTGGTTATCGAGCAAGACGATTTTCAACGGTAACTGCTTGCGCTTAACGGTGCCCAGCTCCTGAACGTTCATCATGAAAGAGCCGTCACCGGAGATACAGATAACCGTATCGTTCGGGCGGGCAACCTGCGCCCCTACCGCGGCAGGGAGACCGAAGCCCATCGTCCCTAAGCCGCTGGAGGTAATGAAGTTTTCCGGGCGCGTGTAAGTCATGTGCTGTGCTGACCACATCTGGTGTTGGCCTACATCCGTCGTGATCACACAGTCTGCCGGTTTACGGTCGGACAATTGCTTTAACAGCAGTGGCGCATAGATGGCGTCACCAGGATGGTCGTAACGCCAGGTATGTTCAACGCGCATTTCGGCGGTGTGCTGACGCCATGCGTCGATTTTCAGAGGCTGCTGTAAAGCCGGTAATAACGCGTTGAGATTGCCCTGCAGGGCCACATGCGCCTGACGCAGTTTGTTCATCTCCGCCGGGTCGATATCCATGTGGATCACGTTGGCATTCGGCGCGAAGGTATTCAGCTTGCCGGTGACACGATCATCAAAACGGGCACCTACGGCGATCAGCAAGTCACACGCCTGCACGGCCAGGTTCGCCGCTTTGGTACCGTGCATCCCCAGCATGCCCAGATAATACGGATAGTCCGCATCTACCGCGCCAAGACCTTTCAACGTACAGGTGGCGGGCATTTGCGTAACCGCGATGAATTCGCGCAGGGCGGGAACGGCCTGTGCCATACCAACCCCACCCCCTACGTACAACATCGGTTGTTTAGCGTGGGCAATCATCTGCCGCGCCTCTTCCACCGCGGCGTGCGGGAATGCATCGTCGCTTTCAACGGTGGAGAAGTGCGGTTCCAGATCGCCCAGAGCAACCTGGATATCTTTCGGGATATCAACCAGAACCGGTCCAGGGCGACCAGAGTTTGCCACCTCAAACGCCTCTGCCATCACACGCGGCAGCTCTTCCAGAGACTGAACGAGGAAGCTGTGTTTGGTGCAGGCCAGTGACAAGCCGAGCACGTCCACTTCCTGGAAGGCATCAGTACCAATGAGGGGCGAGGCCACCTGACCGGTGATGGCGACAACGGGAACGGAATCAAGCAGTGCATCCGCCAGGCCGGTGATCAGGTTTGTGGCACCCGGCCCTGAGGTTGCCATGCAGACACCGGTTTTACCGGTGGCACGTGCATAGCCAATGGCGGCCATCGCTGCGCCCTGCTCGTGTCGGCACAAGAGGTGTTCCACGCCGCCGTCATACAATGCATCGTAAATCGGCATTATTGCGCCCCCCGGATAACCGAAGACAGTGTCGACTCCCTGTGCGCGCAACGCATGTACTACCCACTGTGCACCATTCATAGTTAGTTCCCCGTCATAAATCGGGAGAAACAGAATTTTGTGCTATTAGTCATTCTCTGCTCCTCGTGTAAGTTTTTTAGTCATAAAAAAACCCCCGGACCTTTCGGTGCGGGGGTCTTAGTTCGTTAAGGCTTGATTTCTAAGCCTTTCCTCGTCCAAGTGCAGCCCCGCACGGTGGGATAATAATCACCACCACGCTAATCACGACCAGGCTAATCACTCGTAGAAGGGCTGTCATTTTCAGTTCTTTTTGCATCTTGTTCGAAGGAATACCTAAAGAGTTATCACAGTTTTTAAATCAAACACAAGATTTATTTATGGCTGTTTTCGTTAGCCTGCGAATCATATTTTATGAACGCATTGTTTTATATAAAGAAATTAGATAGTGAATATTTTTCATTTTTTCAGCACGGACAGAGCGGTATGTCGCCTGTACATTTTTTTGCGAGCAGGGTTCCGCAGAAAAGAAAAGGTTACATCTTGACGTTAAAAACTCGGAAGAGGATGCGTAAATCCGCTAAATGCTGCTAAACATGCATATCGGTCACAGGCATAGTCATCTCCTGAGGAGGTGCTTATGTCACTGTCAGTTGTTTATACCCGAGCGGCCATTGGCGTAAAAGCACCGCTTATTTCGGTAGAAGTTCATCTCAGCAACGGGCTGCCCGGGCTGACGCTGGTTGGATTGCCGGAGACCACGGTAAAGGAAGCCAGAGATCGGGTGCGCAGTGCGATTATTAATAGCGGTTATACCTTTCCGGCAAAGAAAATCACCATCAACCTTGCGCCTGCAGACTTGCCTAAAGAGGGAGGGCGATATGATTTACCTATCGCTATAGCGCTCCTCGCCGCCTCTGAGCAGCTTAACAGCAGCAGACTAGGCGCATATGAGTTCATCGGTGAACTGGCGCTCACAGGCGCGCTGAGGGGCGTTCCTGGTGCCATCTCGGGTGCGCTGGAGGCCATTCGCGCAGGTCGACAAATCATTGTTGCCAATGAAAATGGTGCAGAAGTGAGCCTGATAGCCGAGAGAGGATGTCTGCTAGCCGGGCATTTACAGGAAGTGTGCGCGTATCTTGAGGGGCAACATGTGCTGTCAGAGCCGGAAGAATCAGGCGATCCCCTGGCAGAAAGCCCGGACGATCTGAGCGATATTTTCGGCCAGGAGCAGGGGAAGCGGGCGCTGGAGATCACCGCTGCTGGCGGACATAACCTGTTGCTGATTGGCCCACCGGGTACAGGAAAAACGATGCTGGCGAGCAGATTGAATGGTTTATTGCCTCCACTTAATAACCATGAAGCGCTGGAAAGCGCGGCGATATTTAGTCTGGTGAGTTCAGTGTCATTGCAAAAACAGTGGCGACGTCGCCCGTTTCGCTCTCCGCACCACAGTGCCTCACTGGCGGCCATGGTCGGCGGTGGCACCATACCAGGGCCGGGAGAGATCTCTCTGGCGCACAACGGCATCCTGTTTCTGGATGAACTGCCTGAATTTGAACGCCGCGTTCTGGATGCGCTGAGGGAGCCCATCGAATCGGGTGAGATCCATATCTCCCGTGCACGCGCCAAAATAAGCTATCCCGCGCGGTTCCAGCTGGTAGCGGCAATGAACCCCAGCCCATCGGGCCATTATCAGGGAAACCACAATCGCTCCACGCCTGAACAGACGCTGCGCTACCTGGGGAAGTTATCTGGTCCTTTCCTGGATCGTTTCGATTTGTCGCTGGAAATCCCCTTGCCTCCTCCCGGCCTGCTCAGCCAGAGCAGCGCCAGAGGAGAGAGTACGGTGGAGGTTCGCGAGCGGGTTATCGCCGCGCAGGCCCGGCAGTATATGCGTCAACATAAGCTGAATGCCCGTCTGGATAACGCTGAGATTCGGCAGTTTTGTCCTCTTAAGACTGAAGATTCATGCTGGCTGGAGGATACGTTGACGCGCTTTGGGCTTTCCATTCGCGCATGGCAGCGTCTTATAAAAGTCGCCCGCACCATCGCCGATGTGGAAAAGTGCCCTGACATTGAGAGGCGGCATCTGCAGGAAGCGTTAAGCTATCGTGCGATCGATCGCTTGCTCCTGCACCTGCAAAAGTTACTGGCATAAAAAAAGGGGCCACAGCCCCTTTTCTTGTTAGTCGTCAGACTCAGTGTAGTCTTCAGCACCTTCCATCTGCGGCTTACCGCCAGACAGCGTATGGAAACGCTTTGGACGCTTAATGCGTGCCATATACTTGATCCATACACGTTCTGCTTCAGACTGTGGCTCACGCTCGCCACGGCAGACTGCGACAAACTGTTTTTCGTCTTCAGTTGCAGGCTCACGTTTACCCAGATCCAGCTCGTTAAAGGCATAACCATGACGCTCAAGCATCTGCGCCTCTTTGATGGTGAAATCGCCGTGACGAGAGAACCCGCGTGGATAATTTTTATTGTCGAAAAAACGATTAGTCGTCGTAAAGCTTTCCGCCATCCTACACGCTCCTAATTCTTTGGCCGAGCTATTTATGGCGCGGAGTATTAGTTACGCTTGACAGAGTGTAAAACAAAACATTTAAATCATAACGACAAATTATTTTGCGGAGAAAGATGTGGATACGGAATTGCTAAAAACTTTCCTGGAAGTGAGCAGAACGCGCCACTTTGGGCGAGCAGCGGAAGCCCTTTACCTGACGCAGTCAGCGGTCAGTTTTCGTATTCGACAGCTGGAAAATCAACTGGGTGTGAATCTTTTTACCCGCCACCGTAACAACATACGCCTCACGCCAGCCGGTGAAAAACTGCTGCCGTATGCAGAAACACTGATGAATACCTGGCAGGCGGCACGTAAAGAGGTTGCGCACACCTCGAGGCATAACGAGTTCTCCATTGGGGCCAGCGCATCGTTGTGGGAATGTATGCTCAGTCAGTGGCTTACCCGGCTCTACCCTTCCCACAACCATTTGCAATTTGAAGCGCGGATTGCGCAACGTCAGTCGCTCGTTAAGCAACTGCACGAGCGCCAGCTGGATCTTCTGATCACGACCGAAGCCCCCAAAATGGACGAATTTAGCAGCCAGATTGTTGGCCAGTTTGGCCTTGCGCTTTATGCCTCCGAGCCTTCAATGATGAAAGCCGACCTGACCTATCTGCGTCTGGAGTGGGGGCCAGATTTCCAGCAACACGAGGCGGGATTGATTGCTCCGGATGATGTGCCACAGTTAACAACCAGCTCTGCGGAGATCGCCTGTCAGCAGCTCTCCTTGCTGAAGGGGTGCACCTGGTTACCTGTTCGCTGGGCAGACACGAAACCCGGGTTGCATACCGTTGTGGACTCCACCACGCTTTCCAGACCGCTGTATGCCATCTGGCTCCAGAACAGCGATAAGCAATCGCAGATAAAAGATCTTCTAAAAATCAACATTATGGATTGATGCATGCGCCAGCAGAAATGCTGGCGGCAACGTCTGAAGAGGGGACTGGCGTCTTTCAGGCAAAAAAAATCCTTTGCCGAAGCAAAGGATTATATATGGCAGGGGCGGAGAGACTCGAACTCGCGACACCCGGTTTTGGAGACCGGTGCTCTACCAACTGAGCTACGCCCCTAAAGTCTTTTGCCATTAAGCCTGCCGGGTAGGCAGGCTTAATGTCTTAATAAGTGGCGGAACGGACGGGACTCGAACCCGCGACCCCCTGCGTGACAGGCAGGTATTCTAACCGACTGAACTACCGCTCCACCGAAGACTGCTGTAACCACCGGATTTATGCACCGGCTTACTACGTAATTTGATGCCTGGCAGTTCCCTACTCTCGCATGGGGAGACCCCACACTACCATCGGCGCTACGGCGTTTCACTTCTGAGTTCGGCATGGGGTCAGGTGGGACCACCGCGCTAAAGCCGCCAGGCAAATTCTGTTATCTGTATCAGCTGAAAATCGTCTCTCACCGCCAAAACATCTTCGGCGTTGTAAGGTTAAGCCTCACGGTTCATTAGTATCGGTTAGCTCAACGCATCGCTGCGCTTACACACCCGACCTATCAACGTCGTAGTCTTCAACGTTCCTTCAGGAGACTTAAAGTCTCAGGGAGAACTCATCTCGGGGCAAGTTTCGTGCTTAGATGCTTTCAGCACTTATCTCTTCCGCATTTAGCTACCGGGCAGTGCCATTGGCATGACAACCCGAACACCAGTGATGCGTCCACTCCGGTCCTCTCGTACTAGGAGCAGCCCCCCTCAATTCTCCAGCGCCCACGGCAGATAGGGACCGAACTGTCTCACGACGTTCTAAACCCAGCTCGCGTACCACTTTAAATGGCGAACAGCCATACCCTTGGGACCTACTTCAGCCCCAGGATGTGATGAGCCGACATCGAGGTGCCAAACACCGCCGTCGATATGAACTCTTGGGCGGTATCAGCCTGTTATCCCCGGAGTACCTTTTATCCGTTGAGCGATGGCCCTTCCATTCAGAACCACCGGATCACTATGACCTGCTTTCGCACCTGCTCGAGCCGTCACTCTCGCAGTCAAGCTAGCTTATGCCATTGCACTAACCTCCTGATGTCCGACCAGGATTAGCTAACCTTCGTGCTCCTCCGTTACTCTTTGGGAGGAGACCGCCCCAGTCAAACTACCCACCAGACACTGTCCGCAACCCGGATTACGGGTCTACGTTAGAACACCAGCCATTAAAGGGTGGTATTTCAAGGTTGGCTCCACGCAGACTGGCGTCCACGCTTCAAAGCCTCCCACCTATCCTACACATCAAGGACCAGTGTTCAGTGTCAAGCTATAGTAAAGGTTCACGGGGTCTTTCCGTCTTGCCGCGGGTACACTGCATCTTCACAGCGAGTTCAATTTCACTGAGTCTCGGGTGGAGACAGCCTGGCCATCATTACGCCATTCGTGCAGGTCGGAACTTACCCGACAAGGAATTTCGCTACCTTAGGACCGTTATAGTTACGGCCGCCGTTTACCGGGGCTTCGATCAAGAGCTTCGCGTTACCGCTAACCCCATCAATTAACCTTCCGGCACCGGGCAGGCGTCACACCGTATACGTCCACTTTCGTGTTTGCACAGTGCTGTGTTTTTAATAAACAGTTGCAGCCAGCTGGTATCTTCGACTGATTTCAGCTCCACCCGCAGGGGCTTCACCTACATATCAGCGTGCCTTCTCCCGAAGTTACGGCACCATTTTGCCTAGTTCCTTCACCCGAGTTCTCTCAAGCGCCTTGGTATTCTCTACCTGACCACCTGTGTCGGTTTGGGGTACGATTTGATGTTACCTGATGCTTAGAGGCTTTTCCTGGAAGCAGGGCATTTGTTACTTCAGCACCGTAGTGCCTCGTCATCACACCTCAGCGTTAATAAGGAACCGGATTTACCTGGAACCTCCGCCTACATGCTTAAACCGGGACAACCGTCGCCCGGCTAACATAGCCTTCTCCGTCCCCCCTTCGCAGTAACACCAAGTACAGGAATATTAACCTGTTTCCCATCGACTACGCCTTTCGGCCTCGCCTTAGGGGTCGACTCACCCTGCCCCGATTAACGTTGGACAGGAACCCTTGGTCTTCCGGCGAGCGGGCTTTTCACCCGCTTTATCGTTACTTATGTCAGCATTCGCACTTCTGATACCTCCAGCACCCCTCACAGGACACCTTCAACGGCTTACAGAACGCTCCCCTACCCAACAACACATAGTGTCGCTGCCGCAGCTTCGGTGCATGGTTTAGCCCCGTTACATCTTCCGCGCAGGCCGACTCGACCAGTGAGCTATTACGCTTTCTTTAAATGATGGCTGCTTCTAAGCCAACATCCTGGCTGTCTGTGCCTTCCCACATCGTTTCCCACTTAACCATGACTTTGGGACCTTAGCTGGCGGTCTGGGTTGTTTCCCTCTTCACGACGGACGTTAGCACCCGCCGTGTGTCTCCCGTGATAACATTCTTCGGTATTCGTAGTTTGCATCGGGTTGGTAAGCCGGGATGGCCCCCTAGCCGAAACAGTGCTCTACCCCCGAAGATGAGTTCACGAGGCGCTACCTAAATAGCTTTCGGGGAGAACCAGCTATCTCCCGGTTTGATTGGCCTTTCACCCCCAGCCACAAGTCATCCGCTAATTTTTCAACATTAGTCGGTTCGGTCCTCCAGTTAGTGTTACCCAACCTTCAACCTGCCCATGGCTAGATCACCGGGTTTCGGGTCTATACCCTGCAACTTAACGCCCAGTTAAGACTCGGTTTCCCTTCGGCTCCCCTATACGGTTAACCTTGCTACAGAATATAAGTCGCTGACCCATTATACAAAAGGTACGCAGTCACCCCATAAAAGAGGCTCCCACTGCTTGTACGTACACGGTTTCAGGTTCTTTTTCACTCCCCTCGCCGGGGTTCTTTTCGCCTTTCCCTCACGGTACTGGTTCACTATCGGTCAGTCAGGAGTATTTAGCCTTGGAGGATGGTCCCCCCATATTCAGACAGGATACCACGTGTCCCGCCCTACTCTTCGAGTTCACAGCCTGTGTGCTTTCGTGTACGGGACTGTCACCCTGTACCGTGCGACTTTCCAGACGCTTCCACTAACACACAAGCTGATTCAGACTCTGGGCTGCTCCCCGTTCGCTCGCCGCTACTGGGGGAATCTCGGTTGATTTCTTTTCCTCGGGGTACTTAGATGTTTCAGTTCCCCCGGTTCGCCTCGTTAACCTATGTATTCAGTTAACGATAGTGTGTCGGAACACACTGGGTTTCCCCATTCGGACATCGCCGGGTCAAAGGTTCATATCACCTCGCCGGCGCTTTTCGCAGATTAGCACGTCCTTCATCGCCTCTGACTGCCAGGGCATCCACCGTGTACGCTTAGTCGCTTAACCTCACAACCCGAAGATGTTTCTTTCGATTCATCACCGGTTTGCGAAAATTTGAGAGACTCGAACACACAT
>NZ_WCIM01000006.1:0-137246 GCF_009025585.1 Enterobacter sp. 198
CACTACAAAGGCAGGTTCTTTAAGGTAAGGAGGTGATCCAACCGCAGGTTCCCCTACGGTTACCTTGTTACGACTTCACCCCAGTCATGAATCACAAAGTGGTAAGCGCCCTCCCGAAGGTTAAGCTACCTACTTCTTTTGCAACCCACTCCCATGGTGTGACGGGCGGTGTGTACAAGGCCCGGGAACGTATTCACCGTAGCATTCTGATCTACGATTACTAGCGATTCCGACTTCATGGAGTCGAGTTGCAGACTCCAATCCGGACTACGACGCACTTTATGAGGTCCGCTTGCTCTCGCGAGTTCGCTTCTCTTTGTATGCGCCATTGTAGCACGTGTGTAGCCCTACTCGTAAGGGCCATGATGACTTGACGTCATCCCCACCTTCCTCCAGTTTATCACTGGCAGTCTCCTTTGAGTTCCCGGCCGGACCGCTGGCAACAAAGGATAAGGGTTGCGCTCGTTGCGGGACTTAACCCAACATTTCACAACACGAGCTGACGACAGCCATGCAGCACCTGTCTCAGAGTTCCCGAAGGCACCAAAGCATCTCTGCTAAGTTCTCTGGATGTCAAGAGTAGGTAAGGTTCTTCGCGTTGCATCGAATTAAACCACATGCTCCACCGCTTGTGCGGGCCCCCGTCAATTCATTTGAGTTTTAACCTTGCGGCCGTACTCCCCAGGCGGTCGACTTAACGCGTTAGCTCCGGAAGCCACGCCTCAAGGGCACAACCTCCAAGTCGACATCGTTTACGGCGTGGACTACCAGGGTATCTAATCCTGTTTGCTCCCCACGCTTTCGCACCTGAGCGTCAGTCTTTGTCCAGGGGGCCGCCTTCGCCACCGGTATTCCTCCAGATCTCTACGCATTTCACCGCTACACCTGGAATTCTACCCCCCTCTACAAGACTCTAGCCTGCCAGTTTCGAATGCAGTTCCCAGGTTGAGCCCGGGGATTTCACATCCGACTTGACAGACCGCCTGCGTGCGCTTTACGCCCAGTAATTCCGATTAACGCTTGCACCCTCCGTATTACCGCGGCTGCTGGCACGGAGTTAGCCGGTGCTTCTTCTGCGGGTAACGTCAATTGCTGTGGTTATTAACCACAACACCTTCCTCCCCGCTGAAAGTACTTTACAACCCGAAGGCCTTCTTCATACACGCGGCATGGCTGCATCAGGCTTGCGCCCATTGTGCAATATTCCCCACTGCTGCCTCCCGTAGGAGTCTGGACCGTGTCTCAGTTCCAGTGTGGCTGGTCATCCTCTCAGACCAGCTAGGGATCGTCGCCTAGGTGAGCCGTTACCCCACCTACTAGCTAATCCCATCTGGGCACATCTGATGGCAAGAGGCCCGAAGGTCCCCCTCTTTGGTCTTGCGACGTTATGCGGTATTAGCTACCGTTTCCAGTAGTTATCCCCCTCCATCAGGCAGTTTCCCAGACATTACTCACCCGTCCGCCACTCGTCACCCGAGAGCAAGCTCTCTGTGCTACCGTTCGACTTGCATGTGTTAGGCCTGCCGCCAGCGTTCAATCTGAGCCATGATCAAACTCTTCAATTTAAGTTTGATGCTCGTGAATTAAACTTCGTAATGAATTACGTATGTTCACTCAGAGACTTGGTATTCATTTTTTGTCCGAAGACATTAAGAATCCATGTCACTTTGAGTGCCCACACAGATTGTCTGATAAATTGTTAAAGAGCAGTTGCGGCGCGGCTTACAGCTCACCGTCGCGAGGTGGCGTATATTACGCTTTCCTCTTTCAGAGTCAACCCTGATGTTCAGGATTTTTTCTCTTCAACCGACCGGGTTATCTGTGAAGTGATTCACATCCGCCGTGTCGATGGAGGCGCATTATAGGGAGTTCTCTGCAGGCCGCAACCTAAAAGTTGCAAAAAGATGACTGACTGCTGTATTCCCCAGCAAAACCCCGCTTTATACCCTTTTACGCACAGAGTTATCCACAATTGAGGCGGGATCTCTGTGCGATCCTACGGATTAACAGGCAAGATCAACTATACTAGCGACAAATATTCCCCCAGCAGGCCACCCCATGACCACACAACAACTGACGCGTGACTGGCGCCTTCCTACAGCAGGCATCATGTTGCTGGCGATCCTCTTAGCCGGGTTTACCCTGCATACGCACTGGAACACCTTTCTTCAGTGGTGCCTTGCCACGCAAATTACCCTGCACCGTTATCTGGTGATGTACCTGCTCCAGCTTAACAACCACCAGTACAGCGGCGGGTTATGGCTATTAACCGGCGCCTTCTTCTATGGCGTATTGCACGCCATCGGGCCGGGGCATGGGAAATTCATTGTGACGACCTACCTCACGACAAATAAAGAAAGCGAACGGGCCGCCCGGGTCGTTCCTTTTCTTGGCAGCCTGATGCAGGGCGTCAGCGCCATTCTCTTTGTCTTTATTCTGGCGGTAGGGTTTAACCTCGCATCGGGGGATATCAGTACCAGCCGCTGGTACGTCGAGAAGATAACCGCGGTGCTCATCGGTGCATTTGGTGTATTTGTCATTTACCAGGCGCTGAAAAGCCTGCGACCTCGCCGGATGGCTATCTCAGCCATCACGCCCCTTCATCAACATAATGAACACTGTGGTTGTGGTCATCACGGTGTAGGTGCAGACCTGGCGCAAGGCGACTGGAAAACCCGGTTGGGCGTCATACTGGCGATTGGTGCGCGTCCGTGCAGCGGGGCGATCATGATCCTGATGTTTTCAAATGCGCTGGGTATTGTTACCTGGGGGATGGCCGCGGTCATGACCATGTCGCTGGGAACGGCGTTGTCGATTATGGGCCTCTCACTGGCGGTACGTTATGCCCGAGAGCGGACGGTGGCCTGGTTTGGCGGCGGGGCTTCACTCAGCTGGCTGGTCCCGGTCTTTAAAATAGCCGGAGGGATAGTCCTGATCCTGTTCGCGACCGTGCTGTTCCTGACGGTACTCCCCATCAGCGCCAATGGCGATTACATCGCCGCAGGCTGCTAATAAAAGAAAACCCGCCAGCGGCGGGTTTTTTATTACTCGTTGATTCGTGGATGCTGGTCCACCAGGCGGGAGCGTTTTTGCTGCAGCTCTTCAATCTCTGCATCAATATCTTCAATCTTCTGCTCTACATTATCGTAGTGTTCGCGCAGGATCTCTTTCGCTTCCTGGATATCAGACGCCGCAGGCGTGGCCCCTTTAAGAGGACGATTCGCCGTCTCCTTCATGGTAATACCGGTAATCAAACCAATCACCGCGATAACCATCAGGTAATAAGCCGGCATCATCAGGTTCTGCGTACTTTCCACCAGCGAGGCGGCAAGCGTCGGGGTCAGACCGGCAATCAGCACCGAGATGTTAAAGGCAGCCGCCAGCGCACTGTACCGAATGTGTGTCGGGAACATCGCAGGCAGCGTCGAGGCCATCACCCCGATAAAGCAGTTGAGGATCACCGCCAGCATCAGCAGACCGGCAAAAATCAGACCCAGCACATTACTGTTAATCAGAATAAAGGCCGGGATTGCCAGGGCAAACAGCGCGACACTCCCCAGAATAATGAACGGTCGACGGCCAAAGCGGTCACTCAACAGCCCCATAATCGGCTGCACAAACAGCATACCCACCATGATGGCGATAATAATCAGCACACCGTGGTCTTCGGAATAGTGCAGGTTATGCGACAGATAGCTCGGCATGTAGGTCAACAGCATGTAGTAGGTCACGTTCGTGGAGATGACCAGACCAATACAGGTCAGCAGGCTGCGCCAGTGCTTCGTCGCAATCTCTTTAAAGGAGACTTTCGGGCCATCCTGCAGTCCTTCGCGGTCGCCCTGCTCCAGCTTCTCAACGTGCTGCTGGAACGCCGGCGTTTCTTCAAGAGCATGACGCAGGTAAAGACCGATAATCCCTAACGGCAGCGCCAGGAAGAACGGAATACGCCAGCCCCAGGAGAGGAAGTTCTCTTCACCGACGACGGTAGAAATCAGCACCACCACGCCCGCACCCAAGACAAACCCGGCAATCGAGCCGAAGTCCAGCCAGCTTCCCATAAAGCCGCGCTTACGGTCCGGGGAATACTCTGCGACAAAGATAGAGGCACCCGTATACTCACCGCCTACGGAGAAGCCCTGGGCCATCTTACAAAGCAGCAGCAGAATCGGAGCCCAAATGCCGATGCTGGCATAGGACGGTATCAGGCCGATACAGAACGTACTGATCGACATAATGACAATGGTGATGGCAAGGATCTTCTGGCGACCATATTTATCGCCAAGCATACCGAAGAACAGACCACCCAGCGGGCGAATCAGGAAGGGGACGGAGAACGTACCCAGCGCGGCAATCATCTGCAGACTGGGGTCGGCGCCGGGGAAGAACACTTTACCTAACGCATAGGCCACAAAGCCGTAAACACCAAAATCGAACCATTCCATCGCATTACCCAGCGAGGCGGCGGTGATCGCTTTGCGCAGTTTGGCGTCATCAATAATGGTGACGTCGCGAAGCGTGATGGGTTTGATTTTTTTCCTTCTGAGCATAGCTATCCTCGTAGACTCGGCCCTGTCCGTTTCACAGTCCCGTATGCGATCTGTGAACCATGGGATCCGCTCCATGCGAATCGCCTTATTCAAGCGTAGCAGGTTTACTTACATTGACGTTTTACGTCGATACAACCGAACCTGTTGACGCCTGCCTGGGCAGTTAATGACCTTTTTACCCTACCAGCGTTTATATTTGTGATCAACTTCACACATATATTTATGTTACGTCAGCTGGCTGCAGTTTTTGTCAATTAGCGCAAATCTACACGTTCTCAATCGCCATAAAAACACATCCTCACACACGTCATTATTTCCCGGAAAACGGAAAATGAAACCCCATTACTTCACATCAGATTTACATAAATTCTAACCCTCCGACGCGCGTTTAAAACGTTTACGTCAATATGTGATGCAGATAACTAAAACACTGTTTTATTTTCATTGAATCATCATTCCAATGATCGCATGATAATTCCGAATACCACGTTCCCGGTGCTGTGGCACCGCGTTTACCAGGATCGCTTTTTTAGTTTTATTGCATGGGTAATGACACCATCGAACCCAAAGACATTCAATTCATTGAATTTATTGATTTATTTTTTAGTTTTTGCCGCCCGCCATGCGGGATACGATTTGAGGGTTATCTATGAAGATTAAAGCCACGATTGAACGCATACCGGGTGGTATGATGCTGGTTCCGCTTGTACTGGGCGCTATCCTGAATACCCTGGCTCCTGAAACCGGCGCTTATTTTGGCGGGTTCACAAAAGGGATGATTACGGGCACCGTTCCCATTCTGGCCGTCTGGTTCTTTTGTATCGGCGCCTCAATTAATTTACGGGCAACAGGCACCGTATTACGGAAATCCGGCACGCTGGTGATTACGAAAATTGCCGTGGCCTGGGTAGTGGCAATGATCTGTGCGATGTTCATTCCGGAGAATGGAATTCAGACCGGATTCTTCGCCGGATTATCGGTTCTGGCAATTGTCTCTGCGATGGATATGACCAACGGCGGTTTGTATGCCAGCCTGATGAACCAGTACGGCACCAAAGAAGAGTCAGGTGCATTTGTCCTGATGTCTCTGGAGTCCGGTCCGCTGATGACCATGCTGATTCTGGGCTCTGCTGGCCTGGCGTCCTTTGAACCCCACCACTTTATCGGCGCGATCCTGCCCTTCCTGATCGGTTTTGCTCTGGGTAACCTGGATCACGATCTGCGTGATTTCTTCAGCAAAGCCACGCCGGTGCTGATCCCGTTCTTCGGTTTTGCGCTGGGTAACACCATCAACCTGAATGTCATCCTCGATACGGGTCTGCTGGGTATCGTGCTGGGCGTGGCGGTTATCATCATCACCGGTATTCCGCTGATTATTGCCGACCGGGTCATTGGGGGAGGAAACGGAACGGCGGGGATCGCCGCCTCTTCAGCCGCAGGTGCAGCCGTGGCCAACCCGGTGATCATTGCGCAGATTAACCCGGCTTTTGAACCGGTGGCCGCGTCCGCGACGGCACTGGTTGCAGCCAGCGTGATTGTGACCGCGATTCTGGTTCCCATCATCACCGCACTGTACGCAAAACGCGTCGGACATGTTGCTGAGGTTCAGACAGAGCCTAAGCCTGTTGAAACACACCACTAACCGGTGCTCCCCCTCCCGGTGAGAGGGGGATTTCAGCTACCAAAAATCTCTTCCACCATCCCATCCACAAGCCGTTTTGCCGAGCACAGCCTCGGCATACCCAGCGCGACAGTATGCCAGCTTTGCGTCACCGACCAGCTCACCGGATGGTTATCCGCCTGACACCAGTCGCCCAGCCAGCCGAGCATGTCTTTATGATCTATCAGTCCCGGCGACGCGGGCGTTGTCAGCCACTGATGGTAGAAATGGCGGGTGGAAGGAGAAGCGTTGATGCCCTGCGCAAGATAGTTTGCCGCCATACTGCGTAAGTTATCCTTGAGCATCGCCGCCACGTCTTCATTCGCCAGGCGACAGGCATCACCAAATGCACCCCAGCGCAGCTCTTCCAGGACGACATAGCAACGCCCGGCCAGCGACCAGCCATCGTAGTGGCCGGCTCGCCAGCGGGTAAAAATTTGTTCACTGTGCTCACCCGCCTGCACCGTCAGCCCTCGCTGGGAGAGCGCCTTCTCTTTATAGGCGGCTCGTTGCGTAAAATGAGCGGAAAGCTCAGCGTACTGCTGAATCAGGCCGGGCGATTGCTGGGCCCGCGGGTTAGTCTGCTGACGCAGCGCAATCAATTTGTCTGCCATCAGCGTCAGCGCAAGGTGCCCGGGGTCAAGCATACCGGCCAGCTTTTCCGCCAGCCCCAGGCGCAGCGCCGCATTTTCATTAAGCATACCCGCCATCGCCCAGGGCCGTAGCCGGGTATGCGTCATGATCTCCTGGGTCAAACGCTCACGAAACTGCAGCTGTTGTGGTCCCGGGTGGGGATGACGTGCCGCGTCTACCCCCTGAACCAGATCGACCATAAATTTTGGATGAATACACTCCAGCGTTCGCCCGGGGCCGTCCAGTAGTTGTGTTGTCATGGTTGTTCTGCCGCGAATAGGGTTTGAATATCATCGCGTAACAGTCGGGTATCTTCCTGTATCCACGTCGCAGTCGTGATACTTTGCTTTAACAGCTGGCTGAGCGCTCGGGTCGAATGCTCATTTTGCTGACGTACTGCGAGGCTATCACGCAAACTTTCCTGTAACCCGGTCAGGCATAACGAAAATTCCGCAAAGAACGTTGCCATCCCCGCCGTAACAGAGACATCGACCTGGGCGGTCAAAGCTTTACGGATTTGTTCACAGAACTGGTCGATATGCTGCTTGAATTTTTCATGCAGCTGTTCAATGTCAATGACATAGCGTGTTCGTGCGACAACATAATCTTCCCAGCCCCAGCCCGGGTTATTCAGCCAGCGAGAGACGGTTTCACGCATGCTCGCCGCGCCCGCTGGCTGGCCTGCCGGGCGGTGGTCCTGCGCAATGGCATCGTTAAACAGCGCCCGGGTGTTGAAGTTAAGTTGATGCGCCTGAAACGCCGGGAAGCTTATCCGCGCGCGAAAACCCGCATGGCTGAGTTGTTCTTTAATACGCGTTTCGATTGGCCGCATGGCTTCATTCAGCGAGCGCGCCAGCGTCGACTCCAGTTGATCGAAGCGTAATGCCAGCTCCCGGCCGATCTTCGTCTGCGCATCCAGCATGATCAGCTCGCAGGAGGAGCGGATTTTACTCAGCGCAATTTGCGCCTGCCCTTCATCATCCAGTACCAGCTGTTTCAGCGCCTGCGGCTCGTCACGGCGAAGATCCCGCGGTTCGATGCCCGCCAGGTCGAGAACAGAGCGGGCGCTAAACACATGGCTAATTGCCTGCTGGAGTGAAGTATTCTGCGACATCATAAAGTCAGCGGTGGCGTTAAGCGCCTGCTCCACTTCATGCTTCACTTCGTCGCTCACCACGCGCTGACGCGTATGCAGCAGGGCCATGTCCTCTTCCAGGCGCGCGATATTCAATTCCAGCGCCTCAAAAGCGACCGTCAGCCCCTGGTAGCGGAAGTCGAGGTACTCCCGGGCATTTTGGGCATAGTTAAGCAGCTTATGCGATGCCGAACGCAGAGCGAAGAGCGATGCATTGGCATAGGCGGCATAAATAAGCTTGCGGATCGGCTGTTCAAATAACGAATCTTCCCACAGCAAATCGGCAGCATGACGAATATGGTCGATGTCGTCCAAATCCTCCGTACGCCAGCGGCGTCCCAGCGCGGCTTCGGCGAAATCCTGAACCCAGCGCTGCTCCTTGTGATCCGGTAGCTGACCGTGGGTAGTCATCTCATAACGGGCGCGGTTCGCCAGATACGCCCACATCGACGAAACGGGATAAATTTGCCCCGGCGAAATATTCCCTTTCATTAAGGTGCCGGAGATCATCGCTTTAACCTGTTCTTCATCGTCGCTGTTACGATCTTTCTGATCGAATTTATTGACCAGCGCATACAGCGGAACCGATTTACCGGCGACTGAAATGGCCTGCCGGACCTCGTGATCGGAAATCGATTTGAGCTGGGTGTAATCCATCACCGCCAGCACCGCCGACGCGCGGGATAACTGCTCGCTCAGCATTTTTTGCAGATGCGGTTGCCCGGCCTCATTCGGCCCGGGGGTATCAAGCAGCGTCAGTTGCCCAAGGTGGGCATCCAGACCCGCGAGATGCACGAACTCCACTTCAATCACCGGAATGTGTTCGATGGCCGCATATTCAGAGAACGGAAACTCGACGCCCAACGCCTGTGAGAGCCTCACCAGATCGTTAAGGCTTTTCAGACAATGAAATATCGGCTGCGCACCAAGGTGATGCTTCTCGAAAGCCTCACCTTTTTCAATTCTTTCCAGCAGCGTAATCATGTCCTTATCAATTTCCAGACGCTGCGCCAGCTTCCCGCGATCGTAATCGCAGAGTTTTTTCTGTAACAGGAGGATTAATTCATCGATAGGAGAGACGTGAGCAAAATGGAGCACCGGCTCTTTCTGACCCGGCGTATGACGGATCAATGTCGGAAGCGCCGTCATCGGTCGGTTGCGGTTCGGCAACACTTCGGTTCCGACAATGGCATTAATGGTGGTCGATTTCCCCGCTTTCATGGTGCCCACAATTGCCAGCACCATTTCCAGACGGGTTATTTTTCGTAATTCATTATTCAGCATAGCCTGCTGGGCTTCGACACCCCGCGCACTAAAATGCAAAGGTAAGACGTTGTTCTTTTCACCCGTAATGGCTGCGGCGGTGCTTTCCAGCTTCGCCGTCGGCATTGATTTCAACGTATCAAGATTTTGCAGGGCGAGCTGTAACAAACGCTCTGCTTCCTGGCTTAATTCAAAAATGGTCTGTGTGTGCATGATAAAAGCCTTTCCTTAACGCAAATTTATTACTTTTATTAAGCCACTGGTTTTAATTATGTTGTTCAGGCTTATATGATCACGTGTGGAAAACATGTTCACCGAAATATAACTGATTGAAGATAATCAGAAATAAATCGCTATCCTTGCATGGCGTGTAAAGCTTCCCCTCTGGCATGACAGCCAAAAGATAAAAGCCTGGCCCATTTTTAAGAAACTTCAGGATATATCATCATTATTTACCCACCTAAAAAGAGAGGTAATGCGTCACCGCCATAAGATATGGATGACGGGGAAGTCAGGAGATAAATAACAATGTGTCGCTTCACCTTATCCGAAATGGAGGTGCGTAGCAATTTGCTGCAATAAAATATTCGATATATTTACTGCCATTTCTTTCCACCGTGTTAATGCCGTAAGCATCGCTTAACTGACTGACAGAAAATGTCACTGGCGACACGCTTTTTGCTTTTTTTTTAAATAGAATATCACCGACAACGGTGTGGATTTGCGTTATACTTGCCCCCTTTTTCGGCACCCAGCCGTCATTTTGCTGGCACTTTCCAGCGTGTTACGCACTTTTTGAGGATACCCTAATGCAACTCCCACACTGCCCGAAATGCAATTCTGAATACACCTATGAAGATAATGGCATGTTCATCTGCCCGGAATGCGCTCACGAATGGAATGACGCCGAGCCGTCGCACGATACTGATACGCTTGTTGTAAAAGATGCGAACGGTAATCTGCTGGCTGATGGCGACAGCGTCACCGTGATTAAAGATTTGAAGGTTAAAGGCAGCTCTTCCATGCTGAAGATCGGCACTAAAGTGAAGAATATCCGTCTGGTAGAAGGCGACCATAATATTGACTGCAAAATTGACGGCTTTGGCCCGATGAAACTGAAATCAGAGTTTGTGAAAAAGAACTGATTTACCCGCCCGGTGGCGCTTCGCTTACCGGGCTGGCGAGAACTACACTTAACGGGCTCTTCTTACGTGAGGTATAGATTATGCCGTTAAGTCCCTACATCTCTTTCGCCGGTAACTGTGCCGAGGCCTCCGCCTTTTATCAGCACGCCGTCGGCGCAGAGCTCCTCTATAAAATCACCTTCGGTGAAATGCCAAAAGGCGACAGCAGCGAAGAAGGCTGTCCGTCTGGCATGCAGTTTCCGGATTCGGCGATCGCCCACTCGAATGTTCGCATTGCGGGCAGCGATATCATGATGAGTGATGGGCAGCCGCCCGGCAGCAAAGCGCAGTATGCCGGGTTCACGCTGGTGCTGGACACCCAGGACGTGGCAGAAGGCAAACGCTGGTTCGACAATCTGGCCGCGGAAGGCCATATCGAAATGGCCTGGCAGGAGACCTTCTGGGCGCACGGTTTCGGTAAAGTCACCGACAAATACGGCGTGCCGTGGATGATTAACGTCGTTAAGCAACAGCAGTGATCTTCTGGCGGTGGGCAGTCTGCCCCCGCCTGTCATCAAACTCCCCTCAACTCTTCAAACTCCCGCAACCGAGACTTAACCCAAATGTCATATTGATGCGCCAGCATGAGGCCACATTTATTGTGAGGCCCAGCATATGCAAACTGTTATCCGCGTCGAGAAACTGAGCAAGACCTTTCATCACAACAAGGCCCTGCATGCCGTTGATCTGACCGTCCAGCAGGGCGAAATGGTGGCGCTCCTGGGGCCATCCGGCTCTGGTAAATCCACCCTTATGCGTCATTTAAGCGGCCTTATCACCTGTGATAAGACCTCAGAAAGCCACGTCGAGCTGCTGGGCAACACCGTGCAGCGTGCAGGACGCCTGGCGCGGGATATCCGCAAAAGCCGCGCCCAGACGGGCTATATCTTCCAGCAGTTCAACCTGGTCAATCGCCTGACGGTACTGGAGAACGTGCTGATTGGCGCGATCGGCAGCACCCCGTTCTGGCGCACCTGTCTGCGCTGGTTCTCCCCCTCTCAAAAGCAGGAAGCGTTGCAGGCGCTGACCCGCGTCGGAATGGCGCATTTCGCCCACCAGCGCGTCTCCACCCTGTCCGGTGGACAGCAGCAGCGCGTGGCTATCGCCCGAGCCCTGATGCAAAAAGCGCAAATCATTCTTGCCGATGAACCCATCGCCTCGCTGGACCCGGAATCGGCTCGCATCGTGATGGAAACCCTGCGCGACATCAACCTCAACGACGGCATCACCGTGGTGGTGACGCTGCACCAGGTGGATTACGCCCTGCGCTATTGCGAGCGCATCGTCGCGTTGCGTCAGGGGCATGTGTTCTTTGATGGCCCAAGCCATCAGTTTGATAACGACCGTTTCGACCATCTCTACCGCAGCATTAACCGCGTCGAAGAGAACGCGCAGGCTGCTTAATTAAAACCGATCCGAGGAAAGTACATGAGCTACAAAGCCGTTGCCGCGCTGGCGTTTACCAGCATGTTCAGCATAAGCACTCTGTTAAGCCCTGCGTACGCCCAGGAGCAGGAAAAAGCGCTGAACTTTGGCATTATTTCGACGGAATCACAGCAGAACCTGAAACCTCAGTGGGAACCGTTCCTGAAAGATATGGAAACCAAACTGGGGATCAAAGTGAACGCCTTCTTCGCCCCGGACTATGCGGGCATCATCCAGGGGATGCGCTTTAACAAAGTCGACATCGCCTGGTACGGTAACCTCTCCGCCATGGAAGCGGTGGATCGCGCGAACGGCCAGGTCTTTGCCCAGACCGTTGCCGCGGATGGCTCTCCGGGTTACTGGAGCGTGCTGATCGTCAATAAAGACAGCCCCATCAACAACCTGAACGACATGCTCGCCAAACGTAAAGAGCTGACGTTTGGTAACGGCGATCCCAACTCCACCTCTGGTTTCCTCGTGCCGGGCTATTACGTCTTTGCTAAAAACAACGCCTCTGCCAGCGAATTTAAGCGCACCGTGAACGCCAGCCATGAAACCAACGCGCTGGCCGTGGCCAATAAGCAGGTGGATGTCGCCACGAACAACACCGAGAACCTCGACAAGCTGAAAACCTCGGCACCGGACAAGCTGAAAGCGCTGAAGGTTATCTGGAAATCCCCTCTGATCCCGGGCGACCCCATCGTCTGGCGCAAAAACCTGTCTGAGACCACCAAAGACAAGGTGTACGACTTCTTTATGAATTACGGCAAAACGCCGGAAGAAAAAACGGTTCTGGAACGCCTGGGCTGGGCACCTTTCCGCCCGTCAAGCGACCTGCAGCTGGTCCCGATTCGCCAGCTGGCGCTGTTTAAAGAGATGCAGGGCGTGAAGGACAACAAGGGCCTGAAGGAGGAGGAGAAGAGCAGCAAAGTGGCTGCGATTCAGGCTCAGCTCGAAGACCTTGACCGCCTGACCGCGGCGCTCGGCGCCATGAGCAGCGTGAATAAAGCGGTGCAATAACGCTTACCGCCCTCTCCCGGTGGGAGAGGGCATTCAGACCAAAGGGGCACACATGCAAACCATCACCCTCCCACCGCCGAAACGCAGCTGGTTCTCGCTTTTTAGCTGGGCCATTTTGCTTGCGGTGCTCGTTATCTCCTGGCAGGGCGCGGAAATGGATCCGCTGCTGCTGTTTAAAGATGCCGGCAATATGGCCACTTTTGCCGCCGACTTCTTCCCGCCTGATTTCAGCCAGTGGCAGGATTACCTCAGTGAAATGGCGGTCACTCTGCAAATCGCCGTCTGGGGCACCGCCCTGGCCGTCATCCTTTCTGTTCCGTTCGGCCTGATGAGCGCCGAGAACATCGTACCGTGGTGGATTTACCAGCCGATGCGTCGCCTGATGGACGCCTGCCGCGCCATTAACGAAATGGTCTTTGCCATGCTGTTCGTGGTGGCCGTCGGCCTGGGTCCGTTCGCCGGGGTGATGGCGCTGTTTATTCATACCACCGGCGTGCTCTCCAAGCTGCTCTCCGAGGCGGTGGAAGCTATCGAGCCGGGCCCGGTCGAAGGCATCCGCGCAACGGGCGCCAACAAAATTGAAGAGATTCTCTTCGGCGTACTGCCCCAGGTGATGCCGCTGCTGATCTCCTACTCCCTGTACCGTTTCGAATCCAACGTTCGTTCCGCCACCGTCGTCGGCATGGTGGGCGCAGGCGGTATTGGCGTCACGCTGTGGGAAGCGATTCGCGGGTTCCAGTTCCAGCAAACCTGCGCCCTGATGGTGCTCATTATCATCACCGTCAGCCTGCTGGATTTTATGTCTCAACGTTTGCGTAAGCACTTCATCTGAGAAGCGAGGCTTTGATTTGTATGCACTTATCCAGACATCCGACCAGTTACCCCACCCGCTGGCAAGAGATAGCGGCAAAGCTCGAGGTGGAACTTCGCACCCACTACCGCTGCGGAGACTACCTGCCTGCCGAGCAGCAGCTTGCCGACCGCTACGAAGTGAACCGACACACGCTGCGCCGCGCCATTGATCAGCTGGTCGAGCGCGGCTGGGTGCAGCGCCGTCAGGGCGTCGGCGTGCTGGTGTTGATGCGTCCGTTTGACTATCCGCTCAATGCGCAGGCGCGTTTTAGCCAGAACCTGCTGGATCAGGGCAGCCACCCGACCAGCGAAAAACTGCTGTCGGTGCTGCGTCCGGCCTCAAGCCACGTCGCGGACGCGCTGGGCATTCAGGAGGGCGACAATGTCATCCACCTGCGTACCCTGCGTCGGGTCAACGGCGTGGCGGTGTGCCAGATAGACCACTACTTCGCCGACCTGGCGCTGTGGCCGGTGCTGCAAAATTTCTCCAGCGGCTCGCTGCATGATTTTCTTCAGGATGCCACGGGCATCGCGCTTAAACGTACCCAGACGCGGATCAGCGCCCGCCGCGCGCAGGCCAAAGAGAGCAACGTGCTGGAGATCCCCAACATGGCTCCGCTGCTCTGCGTACGCACCCTCAACCACCGTGACGGCGAAATAGACGCGACGGAATACTCCGTCAGCCTGACCCGCGCCGACATGATCGAATTCACCATGGAGCACTGAATGCATTTCGATACCTCCACCCGCCAGCGCTGGATGGGCGTCCTGGCGCACAGCCAGCCCGCTGCGCTTTCGGACCGCATGCAGGCGCTGAATCTGACGCCGGAATATGACCTCATCCGCGCGCCGGAAATCGGTCTGGTGCAGATCCAGGCGCGTATGGGCGGTACCGGTGAGCGCTTCTTCGCCGGCGATGCCACCCTCACCCGCGCAGCGATCCGCCTGAACAGCGGCACGCTGGGCTACAGCTACGTGCTCGGGCGCGACAAACCACACGCCGAACGCTGCGCGGTGATTGACGCCCTGTTACAGGAACAACCTCATTTCCAGACCCTGATGGAAACCCTTATTGCCCCGCTGGAAGCCGACCGTGCCGCACTGATTGCCGCCCGCCAGGCCCAGATAAACACCAGCCGGGTCGACTTCTTTACGCTCGTTCGCGGAGATAACGCATGACGCTTCAACCCGCTTTTACCCTGGCCGTCCAGGATGCCCAACAAAGTTTTCGTCGCCTGCTGAAAGCCATGAGCGAACCGGGCGTCATCGTCTCGCTGCATCAGCTCTCTCAGGGCTGGCTGCCGCTGAATCTGGCGACCACCAGCGTACTGCTGACGCTCGCCGACAACGACACCCCGGTGTGGCTCTCTGGCGCGTTATCGAATGATATCGCCAGCCAGAACCTGCGCTTTCACACCAACGCCCCGCTGGTTGAACAACCCCGGCAGGCGGTGTTTGCCGTGGCCGACGAGCAAATCAGCCACGAGCAGCTTAATGCCCTGAGCGAAGGAAGCGCGGTGGCACCGGAGACCAGCGCCACGCTGATTTTGCAGGTATCAAGCCTGAGCGGTGGCCGCATGCTGCGACTCACGGGGGCGGGTATTGCCGAAGAGCGCATGGTCGCGCCACAGCTGCCGGAGTGCATCATTCATGAACTGACCGAACGCCCGCACCCGTTCCCGCTCGGTATTGACCTGATCCTCACCTGCGGAGAACGCCTGCTGGCCATCCCTCGTACCACTCATGTGGAGGTGTGCTGATGTACGTTGCCGTCAAAGGGGGCGAGAAGGCTATCGCCGCCGCCCATGCCTTGCAGGCGCACAGACGACGGGGTGATGACGCGCTTCCCGAGCTCAGCGTCACCCAGATTGAGCAGCAGCTCAATCTGGCCGTCGACCGGGTAATGACTGAAGGCGGCGTCGCTGATCGCGAACTGGCGGCGCTGGCGCTGAAACAGGCCAGCGGCGACAACGTCGAAGCCATCTTCCTGCTGCGTGCTTATCGCACCACACTGGCGAAACTGGCGGTGAGCGAACCGATCAATACGGCAGAAATGCGTCTGGAACGTCGTATTTCGGCGGTCTATAAAGACATCCCCGGTGGCCAGCTGCTTGGGCCCACCTATGACTACACCCACCGTCTGCTGGATTTCACCCTGCTGGCGAACGGCGAAACGCCCCAGTTGAGCACCTCGGATGCAGAGCAGGTTCCCTCCCCGCACGTTTTTAGCCTGCTGGCGAAACAGGGTCTGGCGAAGGCCGAAGACGATACTGGCGCGCAACCTGACGACATCACCCGCACGCCGCCGGTTTACCCCTGTTCACGCTCGTCGCGCCTGCAGCAGCTGATGCGCGGCGACGAGGGGTATTTACTGGCGCTGGCCTACTCCACCCAGCGTGGCTACGGCCGCAACCATCCGTTCGCGGCGGAGATTCGTAGCGGCTACCTTAACGTCGAGATCGTGCCCGAAGAGCTGGGTTTTGCGGTGAACGTCGGCGAACTGCTCATGACCGAATGCGAAATGGTGAATGGATTTGTCGCCCCCGAGAACGAGGCCCCGCATTTTACCCGCGGTTACGGGCTGGTGTTCGGCATGAGTGAGCGCAAGGCGATGGCGATGGCGCTGGTCGACCGTGCCCTGCAGGCACCGGACTACGGCGAAGCGGTCTCCGGCCCGGCGCAGGACGAGGAGTTCGTGCTGGCCCATGCGGATAACGTCGAGGCCGCGGGCTTCGTTTCCCACCTCAAGCTGCCGCACTACGTCGATTTCCAGGCCGAACTGGAACTGCTGAAACGCCTGCAACGGGAGCGCGCACATGACTAACTTAAGCGGCTACAACTTTGCTTATCTGGATGAACAAACTAAACGCATGATCCGCCGCGCCATTTTGAAAGCGGTGGCTATCCCCGGTTATCAGGTGCCGTTCGGCGGTCGCGAAATGCCCATGCCATACGGCTGGGGTACCGGCGGCATTCAGCTGACCGCCAGCGTCATTGGCGAGTCGGACGTGCTGAAGGTCATCGACCAGGGGGCTGATGACACCACCAACGCCGTGTCGATTCGCCAGTTCTTTCAACGCGTGACGGGCGTCAATACCACCGAAAAAACCGAAGATGCGACGCTGATCCAGACCCGTCACCGCATTCCGGAAACGCCGCTGACGGAAGATCAGATTTTGATTTTTCAGGTGCCTATTCCGGAGCCCCTGCGCTTTATCGAGCCGCGTGAAACGGAAACCCGCACCATGCACGCCCTGGAAGAGTACGGCGTCATGCAGGTGAAGTTGTATGAGGATATCGCCCGCTTCGGCCATATCGCCACAACCTACGCCTATCCGGTCAAGGTCAATGGACGCTACGTGATGGACCCGTCCCCCATCCCCAAATTCGACAACCCGAAGATGGACATGATGCCTGCCCTGCAGCTGTTTGGTGCCGGGCGTGAAAAACGCATCTACGCCGTACCGCCTTACACCCGCGTGGAGAGTCTCGATTTCGACGACCACCCGTTTACGGTGCAGGAGTGGGACGAGCCGTGCGCCATTTGCGGCTCAAAACACAGCTATCTGGACGAAGTGGTGCTGGATGACACGGGCAAACGGATGTTTGTCTGCTCCGACACCGACTTCTGCCGCCAACAGAGCGAGGCGAAAAGCGAATGAAACCGCTGCTTTCGGTTAATAACCTGACCCACCTTTACGCGCCGGGCAAAGGCTTCAGCGACGTCTCGTTTGAGCTGTGGCCGGGCGAGGTGCTGGGCATTGTCGGCGAGTCCGGCTCGGGCAAAACCACCCTGCTGAAATCTATCTCTGCACGACTGACGCCGCAAAAGGGCGACATTTTATATGAGGGCCGGTCGCTGTACGGCATGAGCGAGGCCGAACGCCGTCGCCTGCTGCGCACCGAATGGGGCGTGGTGCATCAACATCCCATGGACGGCCTGCGCCGGCAGGTCTCGGCCGGAGGCAATATCGGTGAAAGGCTGATGGCCACCGGCGCACGCCATTATGGCAACATCCGCGCCACGGCACAGCAATGGCTGAGCGATGTGGAGATCCCCACCTCGCGCATTGATGACCTGCCCACCACCTTCTCCGGCGGTATGCAGCAGCGCCTGCAGATTGCCCGCAATCTCGTCACTCACCCGAAGCTGGTGTTTATGGACGAACCCACCGGTGGGCTGGACGTCTCCGTTCAGGCGCGTCTGCTCGACCTGCTGCGCGGCCTGGTGGTGGAACTGAACCTGGCCGTGGTGATTGTCACCCATGATTTAGGCGTTGCCCGCCTGCTGGCGGACCGTCTTCTGGTGATGAAGCAGGGTCAGGTGGTGGAAAGTGGGCTGACCGACCGCGTACTCGACGATCCCCACCATCCGTACACCCAGCTGCTGGTGTCATCGGTATTGCAGAATTAAGAGGCCCCCATGATCCGCGTAGAAAATGTCAGTAAGACCTTTGTACTCCACCAGCAAAACGGCGTGCGCCTGCCGGTCCTGCACAGCGCCTCTCTGGAGGTTAGCAAGGGTGAATGCGTGGTGTTGCACGGCCATTCCGGCAGCGGCAAATCGACGCTGCTGCGCTCCCTGTACGCCAACTATCTGCCGGACGAAGGCCACATCTATATTCGTCATGGCAATGAATGGGTCGATCTGGTGCAGGCGCCGGCGCGTAAGGTGCTGGACGTGCGCCGCTCGACGATCGGCTGGGTCAGCCAGTTTTTGCGGGTGATCCCACGGATCTCCGCCCTGGACGTGGTCATGCAGCCGCTGCTGGACCTGGGCGTTCCGCGCGAGACCTGCGCCGCGAAAGCCGCCGGCCTGCTCACGCGCCTGAACGTGCCGGAACACCTCTGGCACCTTGCCCCGTCGACCTTTTCCGGTGGCGAGCAGCAGCGGGTGAATATCGCCCGCGGGTTTATCGTCGACTACCCGATTTTACTGCTTGATGAACCCACTGCCTCGCTCGACAGCAAGAACAGCGCGGCGGTGGTTGAACTGATCGAACAGGCCAAAGCACGCGGCGCGGCGATCGTGGGGATCTTCCACGACGACACCGTTCGCTCCCGCGTCGCAGACAGGCTGCACCCGATGGGGACGCTCGCATGATCGTGAATAACGTAAAGCTGGTGCTGGAAAATGAAGTCGTTGATGGCTCGATTGAGATCCAGGCCGGAGAGATCCGCGCCTTTGCGGAAACCCAGAGCCGCGCCCCGGAAGCGATGGACGGTGAAGGGGGCTGGCTGCTGCCGGGCCTTATCGAACTGCACACCGATAATCTGGATAAATTCTTTACCCCGCGTCCGAAAGTCGACTGGCCAGCTCATTCCGCAATGAGCAGCCATGACGCGCTGATGGTCGCCAGCGGCATCACCACCGTGCTGGACGCCGTAGCGATTGGCGACGTGCGCGACGGCGGCGACCGTCTGGAAAACCTTGAGAAGATGATCAACGCCGTAGAAGAGACGCAAAAACGCGGCCTTAACCGCGCCGAGCATCGTTTGCACCTGCGGTGTGAACTCCCGCATCACACTACTCTGCCGCTGTTTGAAAAGCTGGTGGACCGCGAACCGGTCTCACTGGTCTCATTGATGGACCACTCGCCGGGGCAGCGTCAGTTCGCCAGAATAGAGAAATACCGCGAGTACTATCAGGGAAAATACGCACTGACCAACGAGGAAATGGCGCGTTATGAAGAGGAACAGCGACAGCTTGCTGCCCAGTGGTCTCAACCAAACCGGCTCTCCATTGCCGCTATGTGTCGGGATCGCAACATTGCCTTAGCCAGCCATGATGATGCGACGCATGAACATGTGCGCGAATCACACCAGCTTGGCAGCGTAATCGCTGAATTTCCCACCACGTTTGAGGCAGCAGAAGCCTCCCGCACCCATGGCATGAACGTCCTGATGGGGGCGCCGAATATCGTGCGCGGTGGCTCACACTCCGGCAACGTGGCGGCAAGCGCGCTCGCGTCGCTAGGTCTGCTGGATATCCTCTCGTCCGACTACTACCCCGCCAGCCTGCTGGACGCCGCCTTCCGGGTCGCGGCTGACGAAAACAATCGCTTTACGCTGCCGCAGGCGATTCGTCTGGTAACGAAAAACCCGGCAACGGCGCTTAATCTTCACGATCGTGGAGAGATAGCTGAAGGTAAACGGGCGGATCTGGTGCTGGTTCACCGTAAGGGTGAGCACATCCATATCGACCACGTCTGGCGTCAGGGAAAACGGGTGTTCTGATGGGAAGACTAATCTGGCTAATGGGGCCGTCAGGCTCCGGTAAGGACAGCCTGCTGTCCGCGTTACGGCAGCGGGAACATCCCCAGTTTCTGGTTGCGCACCGCTATATCACCCGTGCGGCGAATGCCGGGAGTGAGAACCATATCGCCCTGAGCGAGCCGGAATTTTTCACGCGCGCCGGGCAAAATCTGCTGGCGCTTAGCTGGCACGCCAACGGTTATTACTACGGGATAGGCATCGAGACAGACCTGTGGCTGCACGCCGGGTTCGACGTGCTGGTCAACGGCTCACGCGCACACCTTCAACAAGCGCGCGCTCGCTATGAAGCAGCGCTGTTGCCGGTCTGTCTGCAGGTCTCGCCTGATGTGCTGCGCAGCCGGTTGCAGAGCCGGGGTCGCGAAAACGCCAAAGAGATCGAGCAGCGGCTTGAACGTGCGGCGCGCTATACCCCATCGAACTGTCATATCCTCAATAACGACGGAAGTTTGCTACAGTCAGTCGATAACTTTTTAACGCTTATCCGTCAGAAGGAGAAACAGCATGCCTGACTGCCAGCTTCGCCCCGCCACTGCCGACGATGCGCAGATTGTTTACGCGCTGATTTGCGAACTCAAGCAGAGTGAGTTTGATCATCAGGCGTTCCACGCCGGGTATCTTGCCAATCTGCAGGACCACAATATGCGTTACCAGCTGGTTGAATTAAACGGCCAGGTGGTGGGCATGATTGGCCTGCATATGCAGTTTCACCTGCACCACGCCAGATGGATTGGCGAGATCCAGGAGCTGGTGGTCATGCCGCAGGCGCGCGGTCTCAGGGTGGGCAGCCAGCTGTTGGCCTGGGCGGAGAACGTGGCGCGGCAGGCGGGCGCTGAACTGACAGAGCTATCCACCAGCGTGAAGCGCCTGGACGCTCACCGTTTTTATGCGCGTGAAGGGTATACGCAGAGCCATTTTCGTTTCACCAAACTGTTGTAGAGGTGCACGATGAGTCTGACGATTACGTTAACGGGAACCGGTAGCGCTCAGCTGGTGCCGGTGTTTGGCTGCGACTGCGCCGCGTGTCGCCGGGCGCGTCTGCAGGATAACCATCGCCGTCGCCCCTGTAGCGCGGTAGTCAAATTCAACGATGCGGTAACGCTGCTGGACGCCGGTATCCCGCACCTGATGGACGACTGGCCGGCAGGCAGCTTTCAGCAGTTTTTACTGACCCACTACCATATGGATCACGTCCAGGGGCTGTTCCCCCTGCGCTGGGGCGTCGGTGCCCCTGTTCCGGTGTACGGTCCGCCAGACGAGTCGGGGTGTGACGACCTGTTTAAACACCCGGGAATTCTGGATTTCAGCCATACGGTAGAGCCGTTTGTGGTGTGTGAACTGCAGGGCCTGCGGGTCACGCCGCTGCCGCTGAATCACTCGAAAATCACCTTTGGCTACCTGCTGGAGTCCGCCCACAGCCGCGTGGCCTGGCTCTCCGATACCGCCGGATTACCCGATAAAACGGTAAAATTCCTGCTCAATAACCGGCCGCAGGCGATGATCATCGACTGCAGCCACGAGCCGCGTGACGAAACGCCGCGCAACCATTGCGATCTGAATACGGTTATTGCCTTAAATGAGATCATCGGCTGTCCGCAGGTGATCCTGACCCATATCAGTCATCAGTTCGACGTATGGATGATGGATAACCCGCTACCCGACGGGTTCGAGGCGGGATATGACGGAATGACGTTGTTGCTGGATTAGGTCACTCCCTCTCTGAATGAGAGGGCGAAGCGTATGGATGCTAAGCCGCGCGTATCAGCGATCGTAATCGTCTTCTAACCGGCGCTCATCTTCTTCTAACTGACGTCTGTCATCATCCAGCTGGCGTTGACGCTCATCCAGACGGCGACGGCGATCCTCCAGTTGCCTGCGGCGATCGTCATACTGACGGCTGTCGGTCTGGCGGCTGCGATCGTAGCGATCGTCGTCATCATCGCTACTGCGACTGCTGCTGGGGTTATAGGCATCGTTGATCGCCTGCTGAATATTGCCAATGGCTTCATCAATAACATCGGCGTGAGCCAGTTGGCTGGTAAGTGACAGCAGACCAAATAACAGAGCGGTAGAGTAACGTTTCATAAGACCAGACTCGCAGGTGGACTGGCCTTACGGTAATGAACAACAGCTGGCTGGGGTAGCGGAGGAATCTCATTTCTGCGCCTGTTCAATCACCCCTATCGCTTCCACTCTCACCTGGTGTCTCCCGCCCTCAAATTCTGCATTGAGCCAGGCATCGACAATCATTTTTGCCAGCTCAAGGCCAACAACACGTGAGCCAAATGCCAGGATATTGGTGTTGTTATGCTGCCTTGAAAGCTGCGCAGAATAAGGCTCACTACATACCACTGCACGAATGCCGGGGTATTTGTTGGCCGTAATAGAGATCCCAACGCCGGTACCACAAATTAAGATACCGCCATCAACCTCACCGTCGAGCAGGGACGTCGCAACAGCGCTGGCATAATGCGGGTAATCGGTGCGTTCGGGCGACCAGGTGCCCTTATCCACCACCTCTACACCACGCCTACGCAGATGGGCCAGTATGTCCTCTTTCAGTATGAAGCCAACGTGATCGCAACCAAACGCAATCCTTTTCATGATTTGCCTCTCAGTGAGTAAACTTTACAAACGCGATGTATTTTGTGATTTAAGACCGGTTAGTTGTGCAATAAAACCACAAAAACATCGCGTTCTGAGCGTGTTCTACACCCCTGAGGATCGCATTTCAACCCTGACCTGATGGTTAAGTTTGCCTGTAAGTCTTAGGCCATTAAATGCAGAAGAAATTAAATGATTGATTTACAACGAATGAAGCAACAACACACAGCCCAAAACTTCACAAGCAATAAAACTTTATGAATTTATAAATATTGTGAAGTTGACAGCATATTTCCCGGGGAGGTTGTGATGATATAGTGTCGTCTTCATTTTTAAGGACAACAGAGAGCGATGAGTCAGTCAGAATTTGAAAAAGAGCTGCCTAATGGCATCGGTCTGGCACCTTACCTGCGTATGAAACAGGAAGGGATGACCGACAACGAGAGCCGTATCGTCGACTGGCTGCTTCAGCCAGGTAACCTGAGCGGTGCGCCGGCAATTAAAGATGTTGCCGAAACACTGCTGGTCTCGGAAGCGATGATCGTCAAAGTAGCCAAGCTGCTCGGGTTTAGCGGTTTTCGTACTCTGCGCGCAGCGCTTGTGGACTATTTCTCTCAATCCGAGCAGGTGCTCCCCGCTGAACTCGCCTTTGATGAAGCACCACAGGATGTGGTTAATAAAGTGTTCAACATTACGCTTCGCACCATTATGGAAGGCCAGTCGATTGTTAATGTGGATGAAATTCATCGCGCAGCACGTTTCTTCGCTCAGGCTAACCAGCGCGATCTGTACGGCGTCGGCGGCTCTAACGCCATTTGTGCCGACATCCAGCACAAGTTTTTACGTATCGGCGTGCGCTGCCAGTCCTATCAGGACGCCCATATCATGATGATGTCAGCATCGCTGCTGAAAGAGGGAGACGTAGTGCTGGTGGTAACACACTCAGGACGCACCAGCGATGTGAAAGCTGCAGTAGAGTTAGCGAAAAAGAACGGTGCGAAGATTATCTGCATTACCCATAGCTATCATTCACCCATTGCCAAACTCGCTGATTATATTATTTGTTCGCCAGCACCAGAGACCCCTTTATTAGGGCGTAACGCCTCCGCGCGTATATTACAACTCACACTATTAGATGCTTTATTTGTATCCGTTGCACAACAGAATATTCAACAGGCCACACTTAATATGCAAAAAACCGGTGCTATTGTGGATTTCTTCTCCCCTGGCGCCCTGAAGTAACTATAAAATGTTGATCCCGTATTAGCGGGATCAACAAAATATACCCTACATTGAGAACACTGCTATGAATAAATATCTGAAATATTTCAGCGGCGCCGCTATGGGCTTAATGTTATCTACCAGCGCATTTGCTGCCGCAGAATATGCAATAGTATTAAAAACATTGAACAATCCATTCTGGGTGGATATGAAGAAAGGGATCGAAGATGAAGCAAAAACCCTGGGGGTAAGTGTTGATATTTTTGCTTCGCCGTCAGAGGGGGATTTTCAGTCTCAACTGCAGCTTTTTGAAGACTTGAGTAATAAGAAATACAAAGGCATTGCCTTTGCCCCACTCTCCTCGGTCAACCTGGTGATGCCCGTCTCACGCGCCTGGCAGAAAGGCATTTTTCTGGTCAACCTCGATGAAAAAATCGATATGGATAACCTGAAAAAAGCCGGCGGTAACGTTGAAGGTTTTGTCACGACGGATAACGTAGCCGTTGGGGCAAAAGGCGCAGGCTTTATCATTGATAAACTCGGTGTGCAGGGCGGTGAAGTCGCGATTATTGAAGGGAAAGCCGGAAATGCATCGGGAGAGGCACGCCGCAATGGCGCTACAGAAACCTTCAAAAAAGCAAGTCAAATCAAGCTCGTTGCCAGCCAACCCGCCGACTGGGATCGCATTAAAGCCCTGGATGTCGCCACCAACGTTTTGCAACGCAACCCGAATTTGAAAGCCTTCTACTGTGCAAACGATACCATGGCAATGGGCGTGGCACAGGCGGTGGCAAACGCCGGTAAAACAGGAAAAGTACTGGTCGTTGGCACGGATGGCATTCCTGAAGCACGTAAGATGGTCGATGCCGGACAAATGACCGCCACCGTCGCGCAGAACCCAGCGGATATTGGTGCTACGGGCCTGAAGTTGATGGTGGATGCGGCGAAAACCGGCAACGTGATCCCCCTAGAAAAAACGCCTGAATTCAAACTGGTTGATTCGGTTCTGGTGACGAAATAACTGATATCCGGTGCGGTCAGAAGCCCACACCCCAGCTCTCTCCCGCAGGATGAGAGGGAAAACATAAGGAGTAAACATGGTCACGCCATATATCTCAATGGCGGGGATCGGCAAATCCTTTGGTCCGGTTCACGCATTAACGTCGGTTGATTTAACTATTTATCCCCACGAGATTCATGCGTTATTAGGGGAGAATGGCGCCGGTAAATCAACCTTAATGAAAGTATTGTCGGGAATACATGAACCGACCAAAGGAACTATTACTATCAACGAGGTAAATTACGACAAGCTCGATCATAAACTGGCAGCACAGTTGGGCATTGGCATAATTTACCAGGAGCTTAGCGTTATCGATGAATTAACCGTTCTGGAGAATTTATATATTGGCCGTCATCTGACGAAAAAAGTCTGTGGCGTCAATATCATCGACTGGAAAGAGATGCGTATTCGCGGCGCAATGATGCTTTTACGCGTGGGATTGAAAGTCGATTTAGATGAAAAGGTGGCGAATTTATCCATCAGCCACAAGCAAATGCTGGAAATTGCAAAAACATTAATGCTCAACGCTAAAGCGATCATTATGGATGAGCCCACATCGTCTTTAACCAATAAAGAGGTGGATTATCTTTTCCTGATCATGAATCAATTACGTAAAGAGGGCACAGCAATTGTGTATATCTCGCATAAGCTCGCAGAAATCCGCCGCATTTGCGACCGCTTTACCGTGATGAAAGATGGAAGCAGCGTCTGCACGGGCATGGTGAGTGATGTCACAAACGACGATATTGTGCGCCTGATGGTGGGCCGCGAGTTGCAAAACCGCTTTAACGCGATGAAAGAAAGTACCGGCAACCTCGAACGCGATACCGTGTTCGAAGTGAAAAACGTCACCAGCCGGGACAAGAAAAAAGTACGTGATATCTCGTTCAGCGTGAACCGCGGTGAAATCTTTGGCTTTGCAGGACTCGTCGGCTCAGGCCGCACCGAGCTGATGGACTGCCTCTTCGGGGTGGATAAACGCGCTAGCGGTGAAATCCGTCTCAACGGTAAAACCATCTCCCCACACTCGCCGTTGGATGCGTTGAAAAAAGGGATGGCCTACATCACTGAAAGTCGTCGGGAAAACGGCTTCTTCCCCAACTTCTCTATTGCTCAGAACATGGCGGTCAGCCAAAGCCTGAAAAATGGCGGCTACAAAGGCGCCATGGGCCTGTTTCGCGAACATGAAGAGCGCAAAACTGCTGAAACGCAGCGCCAGCTGCTGGCGTTAAAGTGCCATAGCGTGGAGCAAAACATCACTGAGCTCTCAGGCGGAAACCAGCAGAAGGTGCTGATTTCCAAATGGCTGTGCTGCAACCCGGACGTCATCATTTTTGATGAACCTACCCGCGGCATCGACGTCGGCGCAAAGGCCGAAATCTACAAGGTGATGCGCCAGTTGGCTGACGAGGGCAAGGTCATCCTGATGGTGTCATCCGAGCTACCTGAAATTATCGCCGTCTGCGACCGCATCGCCGTGTTCTGCGAAGGGCGACTGACGCAAATCCTGACCAATCGCGACGACATGGGCGAAGAGGAGATTATGGCATGGGCATTACCACAAGAGTGAAACGCGATATGGACGAAAAAAAACCGTTTAATTTCGCGCTGTTCTGGGACAAGTACGGCACCTTTTTCATCCTCGCGATCATCGTTGCCATCTTTGGCACGCTGTCGTCGGAATACTTCCTGACCACCAACAACATCACTCAAATTTTTGTCCAGAGTTCGGTGACGGTGCTGATCGGGATGGGCGAGTTCTTTGCCATTCTGGTGGCAGGTATCGATCTGTCCGTCGGGGCGATTCTGGCGCTGTCCGGGATGGTGACCGCCAAGCTCATGCTGGCCGGCGTCGACCCGTTCCTGGCAGCGCTCATTGGCGGCGTGCTGGTTGGCGGTGCGTTAGGCGCGATCAACGGCTGTCTGGTCAACTGGACCGGGCTGCATCCGTTCATTATCACCCTGGGCACTAACGCCATTTTTCGCGGCATTACGCTGGTGATTTCGGATGCCAACTCGGTATACGGCTTCTCGTTCGACTTTGTAAACTTTTTTGCCGCCAATCTCTTAGGTATTCCCGTGCCGGTGATCTTCTCGCTGGTAGTGGCGGTGATCCTCTGGTTCCTCACCACCCGTATGCGGCTGGGACGCAACATCTACGCGCTGGGCGGTAACAAGAACTCGGCGTTCTACTCCGGTATTGACGTGAAGTTTCATATCCTGGTGGTTTTCATTATCTCCGGTGTGTGTGCAGGGCTGGCAGGCGTGGTGTCAACGGCACGACTGGGGGCAGCAGAGCCGCTGGCTGGGATGGGCTTTGAAACCTACGCCATTGCCAGCGCCATTATCGGCGGAACCAGCTTCTTTGGCGGTAAAGGGCGCATCTTCTCTGTCGTGATTGGGGGGCTCATCATCGGCACCATCAATAACGGACTCAATATTTTACAAGTACAAACCTACTACCAGCTGGTGGTGATGGGCGGGTTGATTATCGCCGCTGTCGCCCTCGATAGATTGATCAGTAAGTAAGGAATTGACGATGAAAATTTCCCCCTCCCTGATGTGTATGGACCTGCTGAAATTCAAAGAGCAGATCGAATTCATAGACCAGCACGCGGACTACTTCCATATCGATATCATGGACGGTCACTTTGTGCCCAATTTGACACTATCACCGTTCTTTGTCAGCCAGGTGAAGAAGCTCGCCACCAAACCGCTGGATTGCCATCTGATGGTGACGCGCCCCCAGGATTACATTAGTCAACTGGCACAGGCCGGAGCGGATTTCATCACCCTGCATCCGGAAACGATTAACGGTCAGGCCTTCCGCCTGATTGACGAAATTCGCCGTCATGGCATGAGAGTCGGTCTGATCCTCAACCCTGAAACGCCCGTTGAAGCGATGAAATATTACATTCACAAGGCGGACAAAATTACGGTCATGACCGTCGATCCTGGCTTTGCCGGGCAGCCTTTCATTCCGGAAATGCTCGAAAAAATTGCCGAGCTGAAAGCCTGGCGCGAACGTGAAGGGCTGCGCTATGAGATTGAGATCGATGGCTCCTGCAATCAGTCCACCTACAAAAAACTGATGGCCGCCGGGGCTGATGTCTTTATCGTCGGGACGTCAGGACTGTTCAACCACGCAGAGAATATCGACGACGCATGGCAACTGATGGCCGGACAGATTCTTTCGGCAAAGAACGAGGCCCTTCCTCATGCAAAAACAGCCTGATGTCGTTGCCGGAGTGGATATGGGCGCTACCCATATCCGTTTTTGCCTGCTTACAGCCGACGGGGCCGTGCTGCACTGTGAAAAACACCGTACAGCAGACATTATCCGTTCAGGCGTCATGTGCGGCGTCGCAGAAATGATCGTTGCAAGGCTTCGTCACTATCAGGTTCGCTGTCGGGGTCTGGTGATGGGTTTTCCTGCACTGGTCGGCAAAGACAAACGCACCATTATCTCGACACCAAACCTGCCATTACAGGCAACAGACCGACGGGACCTGGCGGGCAAACTGGCGGACGCGCTGGGATGCCCGGTCGAATTCTACCGTGACGTTAACCTCCAGCTCTCTTTTGATGTTATGCAGCACAACTTGCAGCATCAGCAGGTTCTGGCAGCCTATCTCGGTACCGGCATGGGGTTCGCCATCTGGCTGAACGGCGCGCCCTGGACAGGTGCACACGGGGTCGCGGGCGAGCTTGGACATATTCCGCAGGGCGATATGTCACGCCATTGCGGTTGTGGTAACACAGGATGTCTGGAAACCGTCTGTTCCGGTATTGCCCTGAAACAGTGGTATGAACAACAGCCCCGTGATTACGCGATTGGCGAGATTTTTACCTCAGCATGTCATGACCCCTTTGTCATACAGCTCTTAAATCATGCAGCCCGAGCCATTGCCACCAGCGTAAATCTCTTCGACCCGGATGCGGTGATCCTCGGCGGCGGCGTGATGGATATGGTCGATTTTCCACGCGACGCGCTGATTGCCAGAATTAAACAGCATCTGCGCCGTCCGCTGCCGTATGAGGCAGTCCGTTTCATTACAGCATCATCGTCATCCTTTAACGGTGCTCAGGGGGCGGCGACCCTGGCTCTCAGCCAGTTCCTGTCATCACCTTGCGCAACGCCTGCGCCAGCTGTACACGGGTAAAAGGCTTACGCAGTAACGCCACGTCCGGCAGTTGCGGGTTATGCGTCGGACGCAGATCCTGGCCGCTGATCAGCAACACCGGAAGCTGCGGATAATGGCTGCGCACATGGTTGATCACCTCGGCACCGCTGAGGTTGCCGGGCAGCATTAAATCGCTAATAAACATGCCAATATCCGGTGACGCGTCCAGCATCTTCAGGGCCTGTTCGCCGTTGTCCGCTTCAAGCGTCAGATAGCCCAGCTGATGCAGCTGCTCGCACAGGGTCTGGCGGACATCGGCTTCATCTTCCAGCACCAGTACCAGGCGTTCATTTTCAACGGCAGCCGCGGCGGCCTGAGTCTCATCAGCAGAACGAACAGGCAGCGTCGAGCGTGGCAGATGCAGCCGCACGGTGGTCCCCTGCCCCGGCGCGCTTTCAATCTCCACGCGCCCACCGGACTGGCGCACAAAACCGTAGACCATCGACAGGCCTAATCCGCTACCGCTCCCGGTTTGCTTGGTCGTGAAGAACGGTTCGAAGACCCGGGATTTGACCTCCTGCGACATTCCACTTCCCCGGTCAATAACCTCCAGCGCCACCATATCCTGCCTGCGTCCGTCACTGCGGGTCACGCGCTGATTCCACGTGCGGATCTTAATAACCCCCGTCTGTCCCTCCATCGCATCGCGGGCGTTCATCACCAGGTTAATAATGGCGTTTTCCAGCTGGCTGACGTCTATCCACGCCGGCCACGCCGGTGATTGCGCTTCAATTTCCAGCGTCAGGGTGGCCGGCAGCGAGTGGTACATCAGCTCCCGCAGGTTCTCGAGCAGCGGTTTCATCTCTACCGCGTGCGGGGTCAGGGATTGCTTGCGGGAAAACGCCAGCAGGCGCTGGGTCAGCACCGCACCACGCTCGGCGGCCTTGAGTGCCCGGGTGATACGCGGGGCGTCATGTGAGTCAGGATCGGTGAGTTCCAGACTGCCAATGATCACCGCCAGCAGGTTGTTAAAGTCATGAGCCAGACCGCCCGTCAGCTGCCCGACGGCCTTCATCTTCTGGCTGTGCACCAACGCCTCTTCCAGCCCCTGACGCTCGATGCGGTCGATCTCCATCTGCGTGGTTTTTTCTTTCAGCAGGCGGGTGGTGTGGACAAGCGAGGCGGTGTTGCGGGCAAAAACGTTAAACGCTCGCGCCAGCTCACCCAGCTCATCACGGCGCTGCAGCCCGGGGACAGAAACATCCTGCTCACCATGAGCAAGGCGCGACATCGCCCGGGAGATGGCCGTCAGGTTGGAGGCCAGATTACGGTAGATATACCAACAGGCGCACCCGGTGATGATCAGCGCCAGCACGGCGAACACGCTGATAAATACGCTGATGGAGCGCAGCTCCTGGTGACTCTGGGCAGTGCGCAGCCGGGAGGCCTGCGCCACCTGTTCAACGTACTGATTGATGTCGCTGTTTAATATCGCCACCAGCGCCTTGATGTGGAACATATACCAGCTGATCGCCAGATCGCTCTCCTCCAGCTGCGTCGAGAGCGGAACAAGCTTGTGAAGCTCGGCATTAAAATCGGGCAGGATAGCGTTCACCACGGGCTGCGTCACGCTCCGGGGCAGCGTTGCCGTCACGGCATCCAGCTGTTGAACCGTGGCGCGCGGCGAGGGCGTTTCAATAGCGGCGATGATTAGCCTGTCCATTTCCATAAGCTGTTGCGCATCCGGGACGTTGCTGGCGTAACGGCGGTTGATGTCCTGCAGATGGCGCAAATAGCTCTGGCTTTGATAGAGCGCGCTGAGAAGCGCATTACGCTCCAGATGACGCCGCTGCCCGCGCTCCAGCATGCCCGTCACGCTCTGCTGTAACTCATTACTTCTCTGAATAATTCGCGCCACCAGCGCGGGCTCCTGTTGCGCCAGTGGCGCATCGGCAAGCTGTTCCAGCGAGTGACGCAGCGCCATCTGCGTCTGCTTCAGGCGCTCGGCTTCGCCCTTGTATTCCAGCGCGCCTACAACTTGCGAGAGCCGCACCGCCGCCGTTGCCACATTGGCGGTATCGCGGGCGAGGTTCATGCTGCCGGTCATGTCATCCAGCGTCTGCTGCTGCACCTGTTCCTGGATCTGGCTGGCATGACGAAAGCCGAGCACCGCCACGCCGCTGACCATCAGCGTCACCGCCACCACCAGCAGATTAAAAATCAGCAGGCGACCACGGGCGCTGGCAAAGAAGGGCGGACGGTGTGATGGCATACGGTAAGCTCCGGTGCAATGTGATGCCCTCACCCTGGCCCTCTCCTGCTGAGAGGGAAAAAGCGGGGAATTGTGATGTAAGTTAACTATTCATAACTATGACAAATATGAACGGCTTCTGACATTTTGCATTTACCAACCTGTGATGAAGTGCGGATATCGACATTCAAGGAGATCCGCCATGAGCAGAACCCCGGTACTGGAGATGCGCAACATTGCCAAAACGTTTGGCCATTTCCACGCGCTCAAGGGTGTGGATTTGACGGTATACCCCGGTGAGATCCACGCGCTGATGGGGGAAAACGGCGCAGGAAAGAGTACCCTGATGAAGATCCTCGCGGGGGCCTATACCGCCACCAGCGGCGAGATCCTGATTGACGGACAGCCGTTTCACATCAAAGGGCCAAAGGATGCGCTGGCCGCGGGTATCACCCTCATTTATCAGGAGATGCAGCTTGCCCCCAATCTGACCGTCGCTGAAAACATTTTCCTGGGCAGCGAGCTGTCGCGCGCCGGGCTGGTACAGCGCAAAGAGATGGCCGCACAGGCGCAGGCGGTGATTGACCGTCTGGGCGCGCACTTCAAGGCGACCGACCTGGTAATGAGGCTAACCATCGCCGAGCAGCAGCAGGTTGAAATTGCCCGCGCGCTACACCGCAACAGCCGCATTCTGGTGATGGATGAACCCACCGCCGCCCTCTCCTCACGTGAAACCCATCGCCTGTTCGAGCTGATACTGCGCCTGCGAGAGGAAGGAATGGCGATTATCTATATCAGCCACCGCATGGCGGAAGTGTATGAACTCTCCGATCGCGTCAGCGTTCTGCGTGACGGGCAGTACGTCGGTAGCCTGACGCGCGACAAACTGAACGCCTCTGAGCTGGTGAAGATGATGGTCGGCCGTCCGCTAAGCGATCTGTTTAACAAAGAGCGCGATATCCCGCTCGGCAGCCCGCGTCTTAACGTGCATCACCTTACCGACGGCAAGAAAGTGCTCCCCTGCAGTCTGCAGGTGCGTTCCGGAGAAATTGTCGGGCTGGCAGGTCTGGTGGGCGCCGGACGTTCCGAACTGGCGCAGCTGATCTTCGGCGCGCGCAAAGCCACGGGCGGCATGATTGAGGTCGACGGCGAACCGGTGGTGATCCACTCCCCGCGTGCAGCCATCGACAACGGGATCGGTTTTCTCACCGAGAACCGCAAAGAACAAGGGCTGTTCCTCGAGCTGGCCGCACAGGAGAACATCACCATGGCGACGCTGGAGCGCGACGCCACCTTCGGCATGCTGAACCGCAAAAAAGCGCAGACCATTTCTGACGATGCGATCGCCCTGCTTAACATCCGCGTGCCGCATTCACAGGTCCGCGCGGGTGGCTTGTCTGGGGGCAATCAGCAAAAGCTGCTTATCTCCCGCTGGGTGGCCATCGGCCCACGCATTCTGATTCTGGACGAACCGACGCGCGGCGTCGACGTCGGGGCGAAAAGTGAAATCTACCGCATCATGAACCAGATGGCGCGCAAGGGCGTGGCGATCCTGATGATCTCCAGCGAGCTGCCGGAAATCGTCGGCATGAGCGACCGCGTCTATGTCATGCGTGAAGGCAGCATTGCAGGTGAACTTCACGGAGCAGAAATTTCTCAGGAAAACATCATGACGCTGGCGACCGGCGTGAACGACTCTCATCATCAGGCGGTGCAACTATGACAAATTCAACCCATCCGCAGCAGGTGGCGAAGTCCGCCTCTGCCAAAAAAATGCTGATGAGCGATCTGATGCAGACGGTCGGCATTTTGCCCATCTTGATCCTGATTGTGGCGGTATTTGGTTTTATCGCGCCTAACTTCTTTACCGAAAGTAATCTGCTCAATATCACCCGCCAGGCGTCGATCAACATCGTACTGGCCGCAGGGATGACCTTCATCATTCTGACCGGCGGGATCGACCTCTCCGTCGGCTCCATTCTGGGCACCACGGCCGTGGCGGCGATGGTGGTGTCGTTAATACCTGAGTTCGCCATGCTTTCTATTCCGGCAGCGCTCATGCTCGGCCTGGTGCTGGGTTTGTTCAACGGCGCGCTGGTGGCTTTTGCCGGGCTGCCGCCGTTTATCGTGACGCTCGGTACTTATACGGCCCTGCGCGGTGCGGCTTACCTGCTGGCGGACGGTACGACCGTCATTAACTCCAACATTAGCTTTGAGTGGATCGGCAATAACTATCTTGGACCCATTCCGTGGCTGGTGGTGATCGCGCTGGCGGTCATTGTGCTGTGCTGGTTTATTCTGCGCCGCACCACGCTTGGCGTTCACATTTATGCGGTTGGCGGCAACATGCAGGCGGCGCGTCTGACAGGCATTAAGGTCTGGCTGGTGCTGTTGTTTGTGTACGGCATGAGCGGGCTGCTCTCGGGCCTGGGCGGCGTGATGAGTGCCTCGCGTCTCTACAGCGCCAACGGCAACCTGGGCATGGGCTACGAGCTGGATGCGATCGCGGCGGTGATCCTCGGCGGCACCAGCTTTGTCGGCGGGATCGGCACGATCACCGGCACGCTGGTGGGGGCGCTGATCATCGCCACGCTTAACAACGGCATGACGCTGATGGGCGTCTCCTACTTCTGGCAACTGGTGATCAAAGGGGCGGTGATCATCATAGCGGTGCTGATCGACAAATACCGTACCCGACACCATCAAAGTGCATAACAACAATACCCTACAAGCGAGGAAGAGAAGATGCGTTTGAAACCGTTAGTGACCGCGCTCTGTGCTGGCGCGCTGCTTGCCGCAACGCCGTTTGCGCAGGCGAAAGATCTGAAGTCCATCGGCGTGACGGTGGGCGACCTGGCCAACCCATTCTTCGTGCAGATCACCAAAGGTGCCGAGCTGGAAGCGCGCAAACTGGCGGGGGATAACGTCAAAGTGACGCTGGTTTCCAGCGGTTACGATCTCGGCCAGCAGGTAGCGCAGATAGACAACTTTATTGCGGCCAAAGTGGACATGATCATCCTTAACGCCGCGGATTCCAAAGGGATCGGCCCGGCGGTTAAACGCGCGAAAGAGGCCAGGATCGTGGTTGTCGCGGTTGACGTCGCGGCGGAAGGGGCGGATGCCACCATCACCTCCGATAACACCCAGGCGGGGGAAATGGCCTGTAAATACATTACTGACCGCCTGAAAGGCAAAGGCAACGTGGTCATCATCAACGGGCCGCCAGTGTCCGCGGTGCAAAACCGCGTCGAAGGCTGCCAGACCGAGTTCAAAAAACATCCGGATATCAAGGTGCTCTCTGATAACCAGAACGCCAAAGGTAGCCGTGAAGGCGGTCTGGAAGTGATGACCTCACTGCTGGCGGCCAATCCGAAGATCGACGGCGTGTTCGCGATTAACGATCCGACGGCGATCGGTGCCGATCTGGCGGCAAAACAGGCCCAACGCAATGAATTCTTTATCGTTGGCGTAGACGGCAGCCCGGACGGCGAAGAAGCGCTTAAGCGTGAGAACTCCCTGTTTGTCGCGACGCCGGCTCAGGATCCGCAGGTAATGGCGGCAAAAGCGGTTGAGATCGGCTATGACATTCTGCAGGGCAAACCTGCGCCTAAAGAGCCTGTGCTGATCCCGGTGACGATGATCGATAAAAAGAACGTCGGATCCTATAAGGGGTGGACAGTGAAGTGATGTAGTGCGGTTTGATGCCCTCACCCTGATCTTCTCTTCGCGGGAGAGTTGGGGTGAGGCCTGACATAGCGTCCAGGGGGCCCCATGAAACGCTCCGAAATCAATGAAATCCTTGGCCACACGCGGCAATTCTTCTCCATGCACGATGTGCATCTCCCTCCCTTTGCCAGTTTTCCGCCGACGAAATGGCAGCAGCTTGACCCGGCCGCCTGGCAGGAAGTGTTTGATCTCAGGCTTGGCTGGGACGTAACGGCATTCGGCGGCGACCATTTTGCCGGACAGGGGCTAACGCTCTTTACCCTGCGCAATGGCTCACCGAACGGCGTGCCCTATGAAAAGTGCTATGCCGAAAAAATCATGCACGTCCGGGATGGTCAGGTGACGCCCATGCATTTTCACTGGCGTAAACGGGAAGACATCATCAACCGTGGCGGCGGAAACCTGATCGTCGAGTTATGGAATGCCGGCGCACATCAAGAACCTGAAAATACCGACGTGACCGTTACCCTCGACGGCTGTCTGCAGACCCACGCGCCCGGCAGTCAGTTACGCCTGCAACCCGGGGACAGCATCTGCCTCCCCCCCGGCCTGTACCACAGTTTCTGGGGCGAACGCGGCTTTGGCGACGTACTGGTGGGGGAAGTGTCATCGGTGAATGACGATGAACACGATAACCATTTTTTACAGCCCATTGCCCGCTATAACAATATCGAAGAAGACGAACCGGCGGTGCTGGTGTTGTGCAACGAGTACCACCTGTTTCGGAAATAAGGAGTAAATAATGCCATTGATTTCTCTTGCCGACGGTCTTGAGCACGCCAGGAAACACCGCTACGCGCTCGGCGCGTTTAACGTTCTCGACTCCCATTTTTTGCGCGCGCTGTTTGCTGCCGCGAAACAGGAACGCTCGCCGTTTATCATTAATATTGCGGAAGTCCACTTTAAGTATGTCTCCCTGGAGTCGCTGGTCGAAGCGGTCAGGTTTGAAGCCGCCCGTCATGATATTCCGGTGGTGCTCAACCTCGATCACGGCCTGCATTTCGAGGCGGTGGTACGTGCGCTGCGCGTAGGCTTCAGCTCCGTGATGTTTGATGGCTCCACCCTGAGCTATGAAGAAAACATTCGCCAGACGCGGGAGGTGGTGAAGATGTGCCACGCGGTTGGCGTATCGGTAGAAGCGGAACTGGGTGCGGTAGGCGGTGATGAAGGTGGCGCGTTGTATGGCCAGGCGGATGAAGCGTTGTTTACGGACCCGCTGCGGGCGCGCGAGTTTGTCGATGCCACCGGCATTGATGCGCTGGCGGTCGCCATTGGCAACGCGCACGGTAAATACAAAGGCGAGCCGAAACTCGATTTCCCTCGTCTGGACGCCATTCGCCAGCAGACCGGCCTGCCGTTGGTCTTACACGGCGGCTCCGGCATCAGCGATGCCGATTTTCGTCGCGCCATCGAACTGGGGATCCATAAAATCAACTTTTATACCGGCATGTCACAGGCCGCGCTCTCTGCCGTTGAGCAACGGATGGCAAAACGTCAGCCTCTGTACGATGAATTTGCAGAACTGTTGCTGGGCATAGAAGAGGCGATTACCGATACGGTCGCCGCGCAAATGCGCATCTTTGGCAGCGCGGGGCAGGCATAATGGAACGTAAAGGGATTATCGCCGCCGGCAATATGCTGGTGGATCATGTCCACCAGATTGTGCAATGGCCGGAGCGCGGCTGGCTGGCGGAAATTACCCACAGCGAACGTTCAACCGGCGGTGCGCCGCTGAACGTCCTGCTGACGCTGGCCAAAATGCACGTTGGCCTGCCGCTGCAGGCCGTCGGCCTGATTGGCGAAGATAGCGACGGCGATTACATCCTGGCGATGCTCGACCAGTATCACGTCAACCGCCAGCGGGTGCAGCGCACGACCTTTGCGCCAACCTCTATGTCGCAGGTTATGACCGACCCCAGCGGGCAGCGCACTTTTTTCCACTCCCCGGGCGCCAACCGTCTTCTGGATCTGCCCGCCTTCGACCGCCTCGACGGCGCGATGAAGATTTTCCACCTCGGCTACCTGTTACTGCTCGACAGCCTGGATATGCCCGATGACGAGTACGGCACCCGCAGCGCACGGCTGCTGGCCCAGATGCGCGATCAGGGGTATGAAACATCGCTCGATCTGGTCTCGCGAAAGGGTGACCCTCGCTATCAGCCGCTGGTTCTCCCTGCCCTGCGCCATCTTGATTATCTGGTCATCAACGAACTGGAAGCCGGCGAGTTTAGCGGGCTGGAGATGCGCGACGAGAACGATGCCCCGCACATTGCCCATATCGCGGAAGCCGCCTCACAGCTTCTGGCGGCTGGCGTGCGTCAGCGGGTGGTGATCCACTGTCCGGAAGGGGCGTGGGGGTTAACACCGGACGATGAAGGGCGCTGGATCCCCTCCTGGTTGCTGGAGCGGGAAGAGATTATCGGCAGCGTCGGGGCGGGTGATGCCTTCTGCGCAGGCTTCTTATACGGCTGCCATGAAGCGTTGCCGCTGGTCGAGAGTATTTACCTGGCCCATGCCTGCGCGCGGGCAAGCCTGCTGGCTGCGAACGCCATTGATGGGGCAAAAACGCTGGCCGAGCTGCAGCTGTTTATTAAAGAGAATATTTAAGCCGCTTTCTCGCTGTGAGACACATCGGCAGCAAAGACGTAGCCCAGCCCACGGACGGTTTTAATGAGTACGGGCTGATGCGGGTTGGCTTCTATTTTACGGCGCAGGCGCATGATCAACACATCGATTGTGCGGTCGAACACCTCGGCACTTTCGCTGTGCGTCAGCTCGAGCAGTTGTTCCCGGCTGAGCACCCGCCGGGCGTTCTGGGTGAGCGCCAGCAGCAGACCATATTCTCCCTGGGTCAACGGTACGGGGTTACGCTGCGGATCGCTGAGTTCACAGCGGGAGGTATCCAGCGTCCAGCCATTGAACGTCACGCCCGCCACGCGTGGCACCGGGGTGTCTGCGGCCAGCGCCCCGGTCCGGCGAAGCACGGCTTTAACCCGGGCAACCACCACGCGCGGGTTAAACGGTTTGCCAATATAATCGTCGGCCCCCATCTCCAGCCCCACCACCACGTCTGACTCACTGCCCAGCCCGGTCAACATCACCACCGGCAGCTCCGGACGTTGCTTTTGCAGGTGCAGTAATACCTGCAGGCCGTTGATATCCGGCAGCATCATATCCAGCAGGACAAGGGCGATGTGTGGCTCATGCTGAACCAGACTCAGCGCGTCCTGGCCGTTATGGCAGACGAGCACGCTAAAGACGTGCTCACTCAGCACATCCTGCAGCAGCTCGCAGACTGCGGTATCGTCATCAACCACCAGAATCGCCGGTTTCATCGCATGCTTCCATCAGGGGATTATGTTAAGTCTGAACTATTCTGCCGTCGGCTCCAGCCAATTTGACTTTTACATGACGGAATTACAACCCATGTCACATCCACTGCCCATTCGACACGTCAATTTTGACGATTGGCTGTTTTTCGTCAGGGTTTTGCCCCTCTGTTGGCCGTAAAGTCTGTTGATACCCACAATAAAAACATGGCATAGAAGCTGCATAGTGGGGCGTAAGCATTGATTAACTGGAGCAGACTGATGAAAAAAGTCGTCACGGTTTGCCCTTATTGTGCCTCGGGTTGCAAGATCAACCTGGTGGTCGATAACGGCAAAATCGTCCGGGCGGAGGCCGCCCAGGGGAAAACCAACCAGGGCACGCTGTGCCTGAAAGGCTACTACGGCTGGGATTTTATTAACGATACCCAAATCCTTACCCCACGCCTGAAAACCCCTATGATCCGCCGCGAGCGCGGTGGCAAGCTGGAAGCCGTCTCCTGGAGCGAGGCGCTGGATTATGTCGCCACGCGCCTGAGCGCCATCAAAGCCAAGTATGGCCCGGATGCGATCCAGACTACCGGCTCTTCACGCGGTACCGGTAATGAAACCAACTATGTAATGCAAAAATTCGCGCGCGCCGTTATTGGTACCAATAACGTCGACTGCTGCGCTCGCGTCTGACACGGCCCATCGGTTGCAGGTCTGCACCAGTCGGTCGGTAACGGCGCTATGAGTAATGCGATCAACGAGATAGATAACACCGATCTCGTGTTTATTTTTGGCTATAACCCGGCGGATTCTCACCCTATCGTCGCGAACCACGTGATTCGCGCCAAACAGAATGGGGCGAAAATCATCGTCTGCGATCCGCGCAAAATTGAAACGGCACGTATTGCGGATATGCACATTGCCCTGAAAAACGGCTCGAATATCGCGCTGTTGAATGCGATGGGCCACGTCATTATTGAGGAGAATCTGTACGACCAGGCGTTCGTCGCGACCCGTACGGAAGGGTTTGACGAGTATCGGAAAATTGTCGAAGGCTACACGCCGGAGTCCGTCGAAGCGATAACCGGCGTAAGCGCGCAAGAGATCCGCCAGGCAGCGCGGATGTACGCCGGGGCGAAAACCGCGGCCATTTTGTGGGGCATGGGCGTAACCCAGTTCTATCAGGGCGTGGAAACCGTACGCTCCCTGACAAGCCTCGCGATGCTGACCGGAAATCTGGGCAAACCGCATGTGGGCGTGAACCCGGTACGTGGTCAGAATAACGTGCAGGGTGCGTGTGACATGGGCGCACTGCCGGATACCTATCCGGGCTATCAGTACGTTAAGTTCCCGGAAAATCGGGAGAAATTCGCGAGGGCCTGGGGCGTGGAGAGCCTGCCGGAACATACCGGGTATCGCATCAGCGAGCTGCCGCACCGTGCGGCGCACGGTGAAGTGCGTGCCGCCTACATTATGGGTGAAGATCCGCTGCAGACCGACGCCGAGCTGTCAGCGGTGCGTAAAGGCTTTGAGGATCTCGAACTGGTGATTGTCCAGGACATCTTTATGACCAAAACCGCGGCGGCGGCGGATGTGATTTTACCGTCAACGTCATGGGGCGAGCATGAAGGTGTTTACACGGCGGCAGACCGCGGCTTCCAGCGCTTCTTCAAAGCGGTGGAGCCGAAGTGGGATCTGAAAACCGACTGGCAGATCATCAGCGAAATCGCCACCCGCATGGGTTATCCGATGCACTACAACAACACTCAGGAAATCTGGGACGAGTTGCGCAAACTGTGTCCGGACTTCACCGGTGCCACCTATGAGAAAATGGGTGAACTGGGGTATATCCAGTGGCCGTGCCGCGATGAGTCAGAGGCCGATCAGGGCACGTCGTATCTCTTTAAAGAGAAGTTCGACACCCCGAACGGACTGGCGCAGTTCTTCACCTGCGACTGGGTCGCGCCAATCGATAAACTCACCGATGAGTATCCGATGGTGCTCTCTACCGTGCGTGAAGTGGGCCACTACTCCTGTCGTTCGATGACCGGTAACTGCGCTGCGCTGGCGGCACTGGCGGATGAACCGGGCTATGCGCAGATCAACACCGCTGACGCAGAGCGTCTGGGTATTGAAGATGAAGCCCTGATCTGGGTGCACTCGCGTAAAGGACGCATCATTACCCGTGCGCAGGTCAGCGACCGACCTAACAAAGGGGCGGTCTATATGACCTACCAGTGGTGGATTGGTGCCTGCAACGAACTGGTGACGGAGAACTTAAGCCCGATAACCAAAACGCCGGAATATAAGTACTGCGCCGTACGCGTGGAGCCGATTGCTGACCAGCACGCCGCGGAACAGTATGTGATTGACGAATATAGCAAGCTGAAAGCCAGACTGCGCGAAAGCGCGTTGGGTTAATGCTGTTAATTAATCGATGAATAAAAGGGGGTGACTTATTCACCCCTTTTTTATTTCTTAATAAGCTATTTATATTATCAATATATATTGTGCACGCTGCCCCGCAGCAATAATGTCATTAGCACCGAAATAAATACCCGGCTTTGTATTTTAATTCAGTGAGAGAATCTCCCCCGCGAGCGTCTAATGCCCTCTTTCACAAGCATTATTGTGAGACGAAACGCGGCGGACACCGGGAAATGTTCATTCACCTTTACCGCGCCCGTTTTTTTCTTCTGCGACGACGATTATACTGCGCGGCGTGTACCCAGATGATAAGAATCCATGAAATCAATTTTTCTGATGTTGTTATTTTTTACGTCACTCGTCCACGCGGATGAGATTGGCAGCCAGTACAAGCAACAGGCGGAAGCGGGTGACGCCCGCGCCCAGTATTACCTTGCCGATACCTACTTCAGTTCCGGCGACAGCAAGCAGGCCGCGCAGTGGGCAGAGAAAGCAGCAAAAGGGGGCGATGTCGACGCCATGGCGTTGTTATCGCAAATCCAGTTTACACAGGGCGATTACGCGCAGGCCAAAGCGCTGGCGCAGCAGGCCACTATCGCCGGCAGTAAACGCGGCGCAATTATGCTGGCACGCGTGCTGGTCAACACCCAGGCAGGGAAAACCGACTACCCACAGGCCATCGCACTGCTGCAAACGGCAACCGAAGATATCGACAACGATTCCGCGGTGGATGCGCAAATGCTGCTGGGGATGATTTATGCCAACGGCGTTGAGGTGGCGCAGGACGACGTCAAAGCCGCGTCGTGGTTCAAACGCAGCTCCTCCCTTTCGCGTACGGGTTACGCGGAGTACTGGGCCGGAATGCTATTCCAGCAGGGCGAGAAAGGCTTTATAACGCCGAATAAGCAGAAAGCGCTCTACTGGCTGAACCTGAGCTGTACCGAAGGGTTTGATACGGGATGTGAAGAATTTGACGCGTTGAGTGGGGAGTAAAGTCTCTTACACGGCCCTCTCTTTTGGACAGAGAGGGAATGCGAAAAGGCCGGGTTAACCCCGGCCTTTTTATTTTACTGGTCTGCGGTCTTATCAAAACGACCCAGCACTTCGCGTTCATACGCCAGCGCTTTTTTACGGTCGAATTTGTGCTCCCACTTAGCGATAACCAGCACCGCCAGGGCGTTACCCACCACGTTCAGCGCCGTACGCGCCATATCGAGGATACGGTCGACACCGGCGATAAACGCCAGACCTTCCAGCGGGATCCCTACGCTGCCCAGGGTTGCCAGCAGGACGACAAAGGAGACGCCAGGTACGCCTGCGATGCCTTTTGAGGTCACCATCAGGGTCAGCACCAGCACGATCTCCTGCCACAGAGACAGGTCAATGCCGTACAGCTGAGCAATAAAGATAGCCGCAATACTCTGGTACAGCGTTGAGCCGTCCAGGTTAAAGGAGTAGCCGGTTGGCACCACAAAGCTGGTAATCGACGCCGGCGCGCCGTAGGCCTCCATCTTCTCGATAATACGCGGCAGTACGCTTTCAGAGCTTGCCGTGGAGTACGCGAGAATCAACTCATCTTTGAGAATACGGATCAGGATCCAGATGCTCAGCCCACACAGGCGCGCCACAATTCCCAGTACCACCAGCGCGAAGAACAGGATGGCGAAGTGAACCAGAATCACCAGCTTCGCCAGCGGCCACAGGGAGGCGAAACCGAAGTTCGCCACGGTTACCGCGATAAGCGCAAACACCCCAACCGGCGCGTAGCGCATCACCATGTGAGTCACTTTGAACATGGTTTCAGAAATTGAGCGGAACACGGTGACCAGCGGTTCACGGTGCGTGGCAGGCAGGGAGGAGAGACCCAGACCAAACAACACCGAGAAGAAGATGATCGGCAGCATCTCGCCCTTCGCCATGGAAGCCACGATGTTGGTCGGCACCAGCGAAAGGATGGTTCCCATCAGGCCATGCGCGTGGCTCTGTACTTCAGCGGTAGTGCTTTGATATTTCGAAATATCCACCGTCGCCAGCTGCGACATATCGATCCCGGATCCTGGCTGGAACACGTTCGCCAGCGTGATCCCCAGAATGATGGCAATCGTCGTGATCACTTCGAAATAAAGAATTGTCTTCGCGCCGATACGGCCTAACTGTTTTGCATCCCCCACACCGGCAATGCCGACGACCAGCGTTGAGATAACAATCGGTACGACAATCATCTTGATCAGATGAATAAAGATATCCCCTGCCGGCGAGAGCAGGTTTGCAATCAGCCACTCGCGGCTGTCGCTGTGATAATGCAGGTAGCTACCCAGCAGGATACCCAGCATAAGGGCTAGCAAGATTTGCCAGGCCAGGCTGACTTTAACGTTTTTCATAGAAACTGACTTCCTCAATGAAGCGCCCTATTCACATAAAGTGCATGAATATGGATACATACTGAAAGGGTATGAATTGTGTTGCGTTGGTTTATGGGATTTTTTAACGCGGCGTATGAGTATCATTTGCGCGGCATGTTGCGCAAGCCTTAAAGAACGGCACATTTCGCTGCAAAAAGCGGTCATGACGTGAGTTTGTCACAATTCCCATCAATAACTTTTTGTTATAAAAAGGCTTTTTTAATGGAAATTGTGAATAATCGGCACGGTGAATTATTTTCCTTCAAAGTTTCATTCGCTCATTTTTCATACTCTTCAAACAATGCGTGATCTGTAGCCCAAATAATAAACAAAGCTTGTAAAGCCCCTACTATTAACGTTTTTGCGACATATTATTAACATCTTACAAGGAGAAAAAAAGCCATGAGCCAAGTACATAAACACGACATTCCCGCAAACATTGCGGACCGTTGCCTGATAAACCCGGAGCAGTACCACGAGAAGTATCAGCAATCCGTCTCCAGCCCTGACGTCTTCTGGGGTGAGCAGGGCCATATTCTTGACTGGATTAAACCTTATCAGAAGGTGAAGAACACCTCCTTTGCGCCCGGCAACGTCTCCATTAAATGGTACGAAGACGGCACGCTGAACCTGGCAGCAAACTGTCTTGACCGCCACCTTGCCGAACGCGGTAATGAAACGGCCATTATCTGGGAGGGCGACGACGCCTCTCAAAGCAAACACATTACTTATAAAGAACTGCACCGCGACGTGTGCCGCTTTGCCAACGTTCTGCTGGAAAGGGGCATTAAAAAAGGCGACGTGGTGGCTATCTATATGCCAATGGTGCCTGAAGCGGCCGTAGCCATGCTGGCCTGCGCGCGCATCGGTGCGATTCACTCGGTGATTTTTGGCGGCTTCTCACCGGAAGCGGTAGCCGGACGTATTGTCGACTCCAGCTCGAAACTGGTGATCACGGCCGATGAAGGCGTGCGCGCTGGCCGTGGCATTCCCCTGAAGAAAAACGTCGATGAAGCGCTGAAAAATCCGAACGTGAAAACTGTCAGCAACGTCATCGTTCTCAAGCGTACCGGCGGCAAGATCGACTGGAATGAAGGACGCGACCTGTGGTGGAGCGATCTGATTGAAAAAGCCAGCGACCAGCATCAGCCGGAAGAGATGAACGCGGAAGACCCGCTGTTTATTCTTTACACCTCCGGCTCAACCGGCAAACCGAAAGGCGTGTTGCACACCACCGGCGGCTATCTGGTCTATGCCGCTACCACCTTCAAGTACGTATTCGACTACCATCCGGGCGACATTTACTGGTGTACTGCCGACGTAGGCTGGGTCACCGGTCACAGCTACCTGCTATACGGCCCGCTGGCCTGTGGTGCCACTACGCTGATGTTTGAAGGCGTACCGAACTGGCCAACGCCGGCACGCATGTGTCAGGTGGTCGACAAACACAAGGTCAATATTCTCTATACCGCCCCAACGGCGATCCGCGCATTAATGGCGGAAGGCGATAAGGCCATTGAAGGCACTGACCGCTCTTCGCTGCGCATCCTCGGTTCCGTTGGCGAGCCCATCAACCCGGAAGCCTGGGAGTGGTACTGGAAGAAAATCGGCAACGAAAAATGTCCGGTAATGGACACCTGGTGGCAGACCGAAACCGGCGGCTTTATGATCACCCCTATGCCGGGTGCGACGCAGTTAAAAGCCGGTTCAGCAACTCAACCGTTCTTCGGCGTACAACCTGCTCTGGTGGATAACGAAGGCAATCCGCTGGACGGGGCCACCGAAGGCAATCTGGTGATCACCGATTCCTGGCCGGGCCAGGCGCGTACCCTGTTCGGCGACCACGAGCGCTTCGAGCAGACCTACTTCTCGACCTTTAAAAACATGTACTTTAGCGGTGACGGCGCCCGGCGTGACGAGGACGGTTATTACTGGATAACCGGGCGCGTGGACGATGTGCTGAACGTCTCCGGCCACCGTCTGGGTACCGCGGAGATTGAATCCGCGCTGGTATCTCATCCGAAGATCGCCGAAGCCGCCGTCGTCGGGATCCCACACAACATTAAAGGCCAGGCGATTTACGCCTACGTCACGCTGAATCATGGCGAAGAGCCGTCACCAGAGCTGTATGCCGAGGTGCGCAACTGGGTACGTAAAGAGATTGGCCCGCTTGCCACGCCGGACGTGCTGCACTGGACCGACTCTCTGCCGAAAACCCGCTCAGGCAAAATTATGCGCCGCATATTGCGCAAAATCGCAGCCGGTGACACCAGCAACCTCGGTGATACCTCAACGCTTGCCGATCCTGGCGTGGTGGAAAAACTGCTCGAAGAGAAGCAGTCCATCGCAATGCCATCGTAACGCGATCCCCCCTCTCCCCCCCGGGAGAGGGAATAAAAAAACCTCCCCTATAAATACTTCTGGAGACCTCTGATGAATAACGATATTTGTCAGCAGATAGAGAATAGTGCGCACTACAGGGAGCTCGTGGATAAACGGCAACGGTTTGCCTTCTTACTTTCCATCATCATGCTGATTATTTACGTCGGCTTTATTCTGCTGATTGCCTTTGCCCCACACTGGCTCGGTACGCCGCTGCACGCGGGCACCAGCGTCACGCGCGGAATTCCGATTGGGATTGGCGTGATAATCATTTCGTTTGTGCTGACCGGCGTGTACGTCTGGCGCGCCAATGGCGAATTCGATCGTCTCAACAGAGCAGTCCTGGCAGAGGTAAAAGCATCATGAAGAGAGTCCTGACGGCGCTTGCCGCCACACTTCCCTTTGCCGCCAACGCCGCTGATGCCATCACCGGCGAGGTGCAGCGCCAGCCAACCAACTGGCAGGCGATTATCATGTTCCTGATTTTCGTGCTGCTGACGCTGTACATCACGTACTGGGCCTCGAAACGCGTGCGCTCCCGTAATGATTACTACACCGCAGGCGGCAACATTACCGGTTTTCAGAACGGGCTGGCGATTGCAGGCGACTTTATGTCCGCTGCCTCCTTCCTCGGTATCTCCGCGCTGGTGTACACCTCCGGCTACGATGGTCTGATTTACTCCCTCGGCTTCCTCGTGGGCTGGCCGATTATTTTGTTCCTGATCGCAGAACGCTTGCGCAACCTGGGCCGCTATACCTTCGCAGACGTGGCCTCCTACCGGCTGAAGCAGGGGCCGATTCGTACCCTCTCCGCCTGCGGCTCGCTGGTGGTGGTCGCGCTGTATCTGATTGCGCAGATGGTCGGCGCGGGTAAATTGATCGAACTGCTGTTCGGCCTGAACTACCACATCGCGGTGGTGCTGGTGGGTGTGCTGATGGTGATGTACGTCCTGTTCGGCGGCATGCTGGCCACGACCTGGGTGCAAATCATCAAAGCGGTCCTGCTGCTGTTCGGCGCCAGCTTTATGGCCTTTATGGTCATGAAACACGTCGGGTTCAGCTTCAATAATCTGTTCACTGAAGCGATGGCGGTACACCCGAAAGGGGAAGCGATCATGAGCCCTGGCGGGCTGGTGAAAGACCCTATTTCTGCGCTTTCGCTCGGTTTGGGTCTGATGTTTGGTACGGCTGGCTTGCCACACATCCTGATGCGTTTCTTCACCGTGAGCGATGCGCGTGAAGCGCGCAAAAGCGTCTTCTACGCCACGGGCTTTATGGGTTACTTCTACATCCTGACCTTTATCATTGGTTTTGGCGCCATCATGCTGGTGGGGGCGAATCCGGCGTTTAAAGACGCGGCGGGCGGGCTGATTGGCGGTAACAACATGGCGGCAGTGCATCTGGCCGACGCGGTAGGCGGTAACCTGTTCCTTGGCTTTATCTCGGCCGTGGCCTTCGCCACCATCCTCGCGGTGGTTGCCGGGCTGACGCTGGCGGGCGCGTCTGCGGTATCGCACGACCTCTATGCCAACGTTATCCGCAAAGGGGCAAGCGAACGTGATGAGCTGAAAGTCTCGAAAATCACCGTGCTGGTGCTGGGCGTGGTCGCTATTCTGCTGGGGATTTTGTTCGAGAAGCAGAACATCGCCTTTATGGTGGGGCTGGCCTTCTCCATTGCCGCAAGCTGTAACTTCCCTATCATCCTGCTCTCCATGTACTGGTCAAAACTGACCACCCGTGGGGCGATGATTGGCGGCTGGCTGGGGCTTTTGACGGCAGTGATTCTGATGGTCCTTGGCCCGACGATTTGGGTACAGATCCTCGGTCACGAAAGCGCTATCTTCCCGTATGAATACCCGGCGCTGTTCTCCATTGCCGTGGCGTTTATTGGTATCTGGGTCTTCTCCGCGACCGATAACTCGCCGGAAGGTAACCTGGAGCGTGAGAAATTCCGCGCCCAGTTTATCCGCTCACAAACGGGTCTGGGCGTCGAGCAAGGCCGCGCGCACTAACCTCGTCTCCCCGGCATTACTGGCCGGGGAAATCAGAACATCACCCACGCCACCAGCGGTGCAATCAATACCATCACCACGCCCGAGAGCATCATCACCAGGCTTGCCACCACCCCTTCCTGCTGCCCGAGTTCATACGAACGTGCCGTTCCCGCACCGTGCGATGCCGCGCCAAATCCCGCCCCTTTCGCCATTCCTTCACGGATCGACAGCCGCAAAAAAAGCATGTCGCCAACCGCCATCCCGAAGACGCCCGTCACGACCACAAATAACGCGACCAGATCCGGCTGTCCGCCGAGCGGCTTGGCCGCGGCCAGCGCAAACGGGGTGGTGACCGAACGGACGGCCAGGCTGCGCTGAATTTCATCGGGCAGCGTAAACAGCCGGGCCAGCCAGACGGAACTGCAGACCGCCACCACCGTGGCCGTGATCACGCCAGCGCTGAGCGACATCCAGTGGCGTTTGATGATCGCCAGGTTGTCATACACCGGTACCGCAAAGGCAATGGTCGCAGGCCCCAGTAGCCACAGCAGCCAGTGGGATTCCCCAATGTAGTTCTGCCAGGAGATATGCCCGAAGACCAGCATCAGGACCAGCAGGATCGGCGTGAAGACCAGCGGCATCAGCGGCAGCGCGTGAAAACGGCGATACAGCCGTTTATTGGCAAAGTAGATCGCCAGGGTGGCAATCAGGCACAACACGCTTATCTGGAAGTTAGTCATGCTTTTGCCTGCTGATTTCAACCCGATACACTTTATCAACCACCCAGGCGGTGGCCCCCAGCACCATCAGCGTGCTCAGCGCAATGACCGCGAAGATACGCCAGCCATCTACCCTCAGCAGTTGCGCATAGTTCACCACCGCGACCACGGCAGGCACAAAGAACAGCAGCATCTCCGCCAGCAGCCAGCGCGCGCCGGCGCGTACCCAGTTGAGGGGGATAACGCGGCAGAGGATAAGCGTCAGCATCAGCACCATTCCGACCAGGTTGGCAGGCAGCGGCAGATGCAACCAGTTGACAAGATATTCAGCGAAAACAAACAGTCCCGCATAAAGCAGTACCTGAACCGGTACCTGAAGTCGTTGCACAACGGCAGGCGTAACACGGCTTAACGCCACGGCCATGGGGATTTTCCTCAAAAATGAGACGAGGCGCCAGTATAGTGAGCGCACGTAATGGACTGAAATGAATTAAAATCATCAAAGGTATAGTTCCGAGGAATAATCATGGACATAAGAACGCTGCGCTATTTTGTCGAAGTGGTTCGTCAGCAAAGTTTTACCCGCGCAGCGGAGAAGTTGTTTGTCACCCAACCCACCATCAGCAAGATGCTGAAAAACCTCGAAGATGAACTGAACTGCACCCTGCTTATCCGCGACGGACGCAAGCTGCTGCTGACCGATACCGGGCGGGTCGTCTTTGAACGCGGGCTGGCGATCCTGGCGGAGTTCCGCCAGCTGGAAGCGGAGCTTGGCGATATCAATCACCTGACAAAAGGGCTGCTGCGCCTCGGCATCCCGCCGATGGTTGGGATGATGATGGCCGGCCCCATCAGCCTGTTTCGCCGGCGTTATCCCGGCGTTGAGCTGAAGATTTCCGAGTTTGGCGGCTTAACGGTTCAACAGGCGGTCACCAACGGCGAGCTGGATGTCGCCATGACCGCCCTCCCCGTGGAGGAAGAGAGCGGTCTGGCGACGCTGCCGCTCTTTAGCCACCCGCTGTGCGTGCTGGTACCCCGCTCTGGTGACTGGCTGAAGGTCGACACGGTGAAACCCGAACGGCTCGGTGAACACCCGCTGCTGATTTACAACGAAGATTTCGCCCTCAGCCGCCAGCTGATGGCGCTGTTTAATCAACACAACGTGAAGCCGCGCATTGCGGTGCGCAGCGGGCAGTGGGATTTCCTGGCCGCGATGGTGCAGGCAGGCGTCGGCATTGCGATATTGCCGCAGCCGATTTGCGAACGGCTCGATAAAAACACCCTGCGCTGGATCCCGCTGGAAAGCGATTTGCACTGGCAGTTAGGGATGATTTGGCGCGAAGGGGTTTATTTATCGCACAGCGCGCAGGCGTGGCTGAAATGCTGTGAAGGGTTTTGGGTCCCCTGACCCTCTCCGGGAGGAGAGGGTCAGGGTGAGGGCATCAGCCCGCACGGACTACTGATTCTCAATCAGCAAGGCTTCCAGCAAATCCAGATCGTGCAGCAGTTTTTGCAGCGTCTCATTGCTGATTTGCCGCGTGGCGCGCAGATGGTACAGCTCGGCACGCTCTGAGCGCAGCGCCGCCAGACGGAACCGGCGCTCCAGGTTCTCCTCCTGCAGCGAACTTTCCACATCGTTGCGGCCATCGGCACGACGACGCAGGTTACCAATCACGCGCGAGCTCACTTCGGTCAGCAGCTGGTTGTCGATGTTCTCTTCCGTGTCCGCCGCAAGACGTTCTTCCATCTTCTGAATGGCCACAATCGCCACTTCGGCGGTCGCCGCGCGGGCAATACGCTCCTCTTTATGCTGCTGAGTCGAGTCACCCGTCTCAATATGCTGCAGCAGAAGAGGCAGCATTATCACGCCGACAAACAGTGAGAACAGAATCACCCCTGCCGCCAGGAACACCAGTTCATAGCGCGCCGGGAAGACATCGCCCGTGGGCAGCAGCAGCGGAATGGATAGCACACCGGCAAGCGTAATCGCCCCGCGAACGCCAGCAAAAGAAGCAATCAGCAGCTCCCGCGTGGTCCACGAGCCGAACTCCATCGGTTTTTTCGTCAGGAAGCGCATGCTGAATTTTTTCATCGTCCACAGCCAGCCGAAACGCACCAGCATCAGCGCCATGTAGATCAGCACGATATCGGTGAACAACATCCACGTTTCGACGTTCGGGTCGGCCTCGGCCGCCACCAGCGAGGATTCCATGATGCCCGGCAACTGCAGGCCCAGGAGCAGGAACACCATACCGTTAAAGACAAATTCCAGCATCGCCCAGGTGCTGTTCGCACGCAGGCGCATGGCCAGCGGCGCGCGGCGCATTACGCCGGAGCGGGTGATGGTCATCCCTGCCGCCACCGCCGCCAGAATGCCCGACACGCCGATATGTTCGGCAATCAGGTAAGAGGCAAACGGCAGAAGGAACAGCAGCACAATCTGTGTCGCCGGTTCATCGCCGCCCCAGCGGCTGAGGAAGCGCAGCGAACGACCATACAGCCAGCTCACCACAAACCCGGCCAGGATACCGCCAATCGCCACCTTGAAGAATTCCAGGGTCGCGCCGCCTACGGTAAAGATCATCGTGCCCATCGCGACGGCCACGGCAAATTTCAGGGCAACCAGGCCAGAGGCGTCATTCATCAGCGCCTCACCCTGTAAAATCCCCATGATTTTCTTCGGAATACGGCCTTCACCGACAATGCCGGACAACGCCACGGCATCGGTTGGTGACAGCACCGCGGCCAGCGCAAAGGCCGGAATTAACGGAATGCCCGGTACCGCCCAGTAGATCAGGAAGCCAATCCCGACCACCGTGACCACCACGAGCGCCAGCGCCAGACCTAATATCTCTCGCCCGTGCTCAAGGAATTCACGCGTGGGCGTTTTCCAGCCATCGGCAAACAGCAGCGGCGGAATAAACAGCACGAGGAACAGTTCGGGGTCGAACTCCACGTGCAGGCCAAACGTCGGCCACGCCAGCAGCGCGCCGATGGCAATTTGCATTAATGGCAGGGGGACCTGAAAGGGCAGTACGCGTGTGACTACCCCGGATAGCGAGACCACAAGAGTCATGATGAGTATTGTGAAGAAGATTTCCATGCGTTCCCTGTTTGCTGTGTTTCTTAAAAGCCAAACCTAAGGCGTCGTGCCTGTTATTCTATCTTCCCCAGAGTAACGCAAAAGACAACGGGATGAGTCCTGAAAATAAAAACGGGCGGCCTGAGCTACCCGTTTTCGCATCAATGGACAACTTAGATTGCCCAGCCGCCCGCGTAGAACGCCACCAGCGCGACGGCAATCACAACGGTGCCGATGTTCAGCTTGCGCCACTCGCCGGAGACCAGACGCCCAATCACCAGCGACGCGAAACCGATCATGATGCCGGTCACGATATTACAGGTCAGCACGATAAAGACCGCCGTGATGAGGCCTGACATCGCATCCACAAAATCAGCAAAATCGATTTTCGCCACGTTACTCAGCATCAGCAGACCAACGTACATCAGCGCAGGTGCGGTCGCGTAGGCCGGCACCAGGTAGGAGAGCGGAGAGAGGAACAGGATAAGCAGGAACAGCACGCCAACGGTAATGGCCGTCAGGCCGGTTTTACCGCCTGCCGCCGTACCCGCAGCGGACTCGATATACACCGCAGCCGGAGCCGCGCCCACCAGACCCGAGAAGACGCTGCTCAGGGAGTCGGTGGTCAGCGCTTTGCCGCCATCGATAATCTGACCGTCTTTATCCAGCAGGTTCGCCTGACCCGCGACGGCACGGATGGTACCCGTTGCATCAAACACCGCGGTCATCACCAGCGCCAGCACGCTTGGCAGGATCACCGGGTTCAACGCCCCCATGATATCCAGACTGCCAATCAGAGAGTTGCCTTTGTCATCACTCAGCGACGGCATGGCGAAAATCCCGGAGAAGTGAACGTTAGGATCGAAAATCAGGCCAACAATGGACACCCCGATAATGGTCAGCAAAATGCCGCCCGGGACTTTCAGTTTTTCCAGACCAATAATCACCGCCAGACCGATCAGGGACATAATGACCGGGAAGCTCGCGAAGTGCCCCAACGCCACCGGCAGACCGTCCAGCGGATTCTTGATCACCAGGCCGACGCCGTTTGCGGCAATCAGCAGCAGGAACAGCCCGATACCAATGCCGGTGCCATGCGCCACGCCCTGAGGCAGGTTGCGCAAAATCCAGCTACGGATGCCGGTGGCGGAGATAACGGTAAACAGTACACCCATCAGGAACACGGCACCGAGCGCAACCGGTACGCTGATGTGCTGACCCAGAACCAGGCTGAAAGCGGTAAAGGCGGTCAACGAGATTGCACAACCGATCGCCAGCGGCAGGTTCGCCCACAGGCCCATCACGATGGAGCCAACGCCCGCCACGAGACAGGTAGCAACAAAGACAGCAGCCGGCGGGAAGCCCGCTTTACCCAGCATACCCGGAACGACAATGACGGAGTAAACCATCGCCAGAAACGTGGTCAGACCGGCAACGATTTCCTGACGCACGGTGCTGCCGCGAGCCGAAATTTTAAAGATGGCGTCAAGCGAACCGCCAGTACGCGCAGATGGCGTAGACATAGAAAACATCCCCTGAGAGTTTTTATAGAAAGTCCGTAAGCGTGGTGGAGACGCCACTGCCAGCTAAACGTCAAATCCGTGTTTTGCATTTGCGACGAAAGGGGCGTCACAGAAAAAGCAAACGTTTAGCTCCGCGCTTACAAACGGGTGGTCAAATTAAGGCAAACGATTATCTAGCCTAATCCCCGCCCTTTTCAACTGAACTTTATCGTTTTTCGCTAAAATTCCCTTATGACGCTGAAGAAATAAACAGAGGATGCGCAAACGTTATCGTCTGTGCGCAATTTGTTTACATTTCACTCCCCACCCGGAATCGATAACGGGCCACCTTGCTCCAGCGTTTTTTGCCAGCCAGGGCTGCTCTCTACTTTTTTCTTCCAGGCCTGGGTATGCGGGAGGTTATCGATGCCACCGCGCGCCAGCAGGGCAAAAATCGGGAAACTCATCTGAATATCCGCCATGCTGAGCGCGTCGCCGGCAAACCAGCTGTTTTCGGCAAGATGCGACTCAATAAAGCGTGCATGGGTTTCAAGCTGGCGGTTGAGATACGCTTTTTGCACTCCCTGCCCCAGCGCTTTACCCAACGTGCGGATACCAAACGGCACGGGCGGCTTACCGAGGCTACTGAAAACCAGCTTCATCAACAGCAGCGGCATTAGCGAACCTTCGGCATAGTGCAACCAGAAGCGGTATTGCACCTTATGCGCAGGATCCAGAGGCTTAAGCCGCGACTCCGGATCGTAGGTTTCCTGAAGATATTCGAGGATGGCCCCCGACTCGGCGAGGATCAGGCCGTTATCTTCAATAACCGGCGATTTGCCCAACGGGTGCACTTTTTTGAGCGACTCAGGCGCCAGCATGCTCTTTTCGCGCTGGTAACGAACAATCTCATAGGGCAGGGAAAGTTCTTCCAGCGCCCAGATCACACGGTGTGAGCGGGACTGGTTCAGGTGGTGTACCGTGAGCATTGTGTTCTCCTTTTATTCATACTTTTTAACTATAGAAAATCGAACAACACCGCGAAAAAAATTCGCCTAAAAAACGGCCTGACCGACTGGCGAAAAGACGGGTCTTGCATAGAATTAAAGTGTCAGCACAATCCGGAACCTCCCCAACACGCTCGACATGAGGGGTGCTGATGTCGGGGGAAACCCTCCCGTGAACCAGCGGGATAGAGTGAAAGACAAAGACCGGGAAAAACTAAAGCGCCCTTTTGTGGCGCTTTAGTTCTTTATGAGGTGCGGTATGAGGTGCGGTTTTCCGCCGGATCTCAGTCTTCCTCCAGCAACCGCGCCCCTGTCCCCTGCTCACCCAGCCTGTCGCCCGGGTTACGCAACGGACAATCACTGCGCGACAAACAGCCGCAGCCAATACATCCGTCCAGTTCATCACGCAGCGCTACCAGCGTGTGAATGCGTCGATCCAGCTCTTCACGCCACTGAGAGGAAAGCTCTTTCCACTCTTTCGGGCTGAGAGAGTGCCCTTCCGGCAGCACGCCGAACGCATCGCCGATGGTGGCCAGGGGGATTCCGATTCGTTGGGCAATTTTGATAATCGCGACATAACGGAGCACATCACGCGTGTAGCGTCGCTGGTTTCCGGCGTTTCGGATGCTTTTAATTAACCCTTTGCTTTCATAGAAGTGGAGCGCCGACACCGCAACGCCGCTTCGCTTCGCCACTTCGCCGGGGGTTAACAACGCTTTAATTCGCGGCAATCTCTTTTCCATAAAACCTCTTTACCTCAAGTTAACTTGAGGAATTATACTCGCCCGCAGAGAAAACGACGAATCAACCAGGGCAGTTGTATCTACAGAGGGGCAACCTTATGTCGCATCAGCAAATTATTCAGACACTTATTGAATGGATTGATGAACATATCGACCAACCGTTGAACATTGATGTGGTCGCTAAAAAATCCGGCTATTCGAAATGGTATTTACAGAGAATGTTCCGTACCGTTATGCACCAGACGCTGGGTGAGTACATTCGTCAGCGCAGACTGCTGCTGGCGGCGCAGGCCTTACGCTCAACGCAGCGGCCCATTTTTGATATCGCGATGGATCTGGGATATGTGTCGCAACAAACCTTTTCCCGCGTGTTTCGCCGCGAGTTTGACCGCACACCGAGCGACTATCGCCACCAGTTGAATTAATGACTCTCAATGCAAAGGTTGCTGCTGCCAGGTCATAAACTCCTGGGGCGGCATCGCTTTCGCGAAGTGCCATCCCTGACAGAACTGAACGCCACGTTTCAACAACCAGCTCACCTGTTCTGCCGTTTCCACCCCTTCCGCAATGGTTTTAAGCCGCAGGCTTTGTGCCATCTCAATAATATGCTCGGCGATAAGGTGGCTGGTGCTGTTGGTTGTTAGGGTGTCGATAAAGGATTTGTCGATTTTCAGAATATCGACATTCAGCGAATAAAGGTTGTGCAGGTTAGAGTAACCCGTTCCAAAATCATCAATCGCCACTTCGTAACCCGCCTGACGGAACGCCTGAATAACCGGAGTGGTTTTAGGGACATCAATAAAACCGCGCTCCGTGACTTCGATTTTAATTTGCTGCGCACGCACGGCGTAGTGTCTGGCCTTGTCCGAAATCATGGCGATCAGCCGTGAAGAGTGGAAATCCGTGGCCGACAGGTTAATCGAAATATAGAGATGCGGATGCGTTGCCAGGAATGTGCCCAGATCGCTGAATACCTCTTCGACAACATAATCCGTAATTCGCTCGCTCATGCCCTCTTTTTCCGCCAGCGGAATAAATTCAGCCGGGCTCATGACCGGCCCGTTAAAGCCAGGCCAGCGTAATAACGCCTCGGCTCCCACGCACTGGTTGTTCTTGATATCAATAATCGGCTGATAGTGGACACAAAGCTGGCGTTTATTGAGCGCTCGCTGCAGTAACCGCCCGGGAGAATTGAGTTCACGATGGGTGCGAGACCACACCAGCAAAATAATTATGCTGCAGATCATCCCCAGCGGTAGCGTCAACGTTGCCTGGTGATAAAGCATTTCATAAAAACGTTTATTCGACGTCGACACGATAGCGGCAATAGGCCGTTTTGGGGATTTGACGACTGTATAAAAACGGTTATCTTTTTGAAATACCGATTCCTTATCCCGAATCATCGAACTTAATAAAGAAACATTCGCGCGCTGACTGACGGAAAAGAATGCATTCGTTACCGTGTCGTATACCCCCCACGAAAGGGAATGATCTGTCGACATTACTTCGCTGTAGGAAAGCGGATTGACCACCACAACATAATTTCCGCGCTGCATATATGTCATTTTATAGCCAGTAAAAAATGGCGTATCGCGATAATAATAGATAGCAACGTCAGGTTTACGTGTGTAATTAGCCGTGGATATCAGATAAGGTTTGGCGGGTGTAAAAACGGTCGAACAAAGAAAATTCTGACCTTCTGCATAAATTAAATCCGCAACAAACAGACGACCCCGAACAACGTTCAACATATATTGGCGATGTTCTGGTGTACAACGCTCACCCTGATATTTTTCAGCCTCGTCGCGGGCCAGATCAACCTGTTGAATTACCAGCTCTGTTTTGTCTAACGCCAGTTCAGCAAAGGTGCGTAGTTGGGCGCTTGTTTCCGACACGGCTCTTATCTGGGCAAACCATAGCGCAAGCATCACCGGCAGCATAACTACCATGATGATCCCTACCACCCTGAGCATCTTGCGCCGCGCGCTACGATTCATTTCCCGCCCTATATCCCTGCATGTTGTACGCCTGTAGTAATGAAGGCCGGATGCTTTGTTTAACAGGTGATTACGTTGCATGAATCATGCGAAGTTAGCAACTGACTTTTAGTATTAAAAATCTTAATTTTCGTTATGACGATAATATTTTCCCGTAAGCTAAACTGTAAGTATTCGTTCCGTTTCAATTAAGGAAAATAATTATCCAGCGGGTACGGGAGGTTTGAAGATAACACAACAGAGGATCGTTGATTAAGCCAAACTTCTGGCAGTGTGAAAAAACAACAACGGCAACATGACATTTTATGCTATTTACTCGCGCGTATTTTGTTTTTTGATTTATAAATAATCAGCAGCCACCACCGTTTTCCCCCGACCCGTACGCTTGGCGTCATATAATGCTTTATCGGCACGCATCAGTAATCCTGAAGTATCGCGTTGGCCCTGGCAAACCTCCACCGCCCCGGCGCTGAATGACAGCACCAGCTTTTTCTCTCCCACCACGAGCGGGTTGGTTTTGAGGGCAGTACGTAGCCTCGCCGAAAAAAGGGCGCCCGCGTTGCCGTCGGTTCGTGCCAGCAGGAGCAAAAACTCCTCGCCGCCCACACGGCCAAGCGCAGCGTTCTCGGGGCTTAACTCACGGATAGCCTGGCAAAAGTGGATAAGCGCCCGATCGCCCACCTGATGCCCCCACCGATCGTTGATCTGTTTGAAAAAATCCAGGTCAAACATGAGCACGCAAAAATGGCTGTCAGCATCCTGCCTGGCATTTGCCGCCAGCGCGGATTCCAGCTGCTGTAAAATGGTTGAACGGTTAAAACACCCGGTAAGATCGTCCGTGGTCGCTTTCACTTCCAGCTGCTGTTCGGCTTTTTTACGTTCGGTAATATCAAGCCCGATATTCAGGACTGAGCTGTCCGGCAGCAGAATGTTTGACCACAAAACCGTCAACGGCGTACCGTCTTTACGCAGTGGATGCCACTCGTACATATCCTTTAGCGGCGAGACATTTATCGACTCCCTGACCCGTCGCCGCTCTTCCGGGTCGGGGTAAAACAGTGAGAGCGGATCGGCATGGGCGCTGATCTCCGCCATTGTCCAGCCAAACACTTTTTCACACTCAGCATTCCACAGCACGCAGCGGTTAAATTTATCGAATGAGTTCATTAAAACAGGCGCTCGTTCAAACAGGGTTTTATATTGGGTCACCACACGCTGCATTTCCTGCGCTGTTTTTTCACGAACGATAATTTCTGAAAAATAGTCTTTTAATTTTTCGACCAGTACCGCAACAATACTTTTCAGGATGGCCAGAGAATATAACGGTTCAGCAAACGCCAGAAAGAAATAGCCGCTGCCTTGTCCGTTATGGGTTGAAAGCTTGCATAACACCCCGCTTTGCAATTGCGAATAGCCAGGATGATGAGCGGAGAATAATGCGCGGCCGATATTCTCTTTCCAGTAGACGACCCGCCACGCACGGTGATGCTTCTCCAGCAGGGTACCGGCAAGAAAATCGGCCACCTCAAATGAGTGACAGGTCACTTCACCGGCACAGACCACGCGCTGTAGCCCGTCAGTATCAACGCTAATCCAGGCCAGGCTTGCCCCGAAGGCCCGGTTGATCGTCTCAAGCATCTCACCCAGCGAACAATGGGCGTGAAGCTGGGGCATCAGATCTGCCAGCGCATGCAACGCCCGCAGGCTGTCATTAACAATCTCACGTCGTTTTTCTTTCATTTTTTTCGCAGATTATTAAGCGTTAAACCGGACGCAACTTTCTTCAGATTCAAAAATCGGCGAGCCAGAGCAGGATGCTGAATATCAGCACAGCTGGAGTACGAGACGTTGTGTGTAATTAAAAACGTACAAAGAGAAAAAAACCAATAAAATTCAAAAACCTGAATTATAGAATGCGAGTAAATTTATTTATCCACTCAAGCATAATCCAAAGGATTGTTGCTGTAAACGTTCTACAGCACACCTCAATTTGCAGAGGATTTGTTATCTCAATGAATTTATTACCTGGAAGCGATAAAAGGGGGTCATTAGCGTGCAAAGATATATTTTCCCCTCAATCCTCGTGCGACGCCTGGCTGTGATAATTCCTGCTTTTTTCACCCGTCTGAGGCTGGCGAATAAATCAACAAATGTGATATAGTTCACACATATTGTGTAACGAGAAACACTGTTTCATTCAGTTCGTCTGTTTTGTTGAGGATGGGTTTTATGGCAACCATTACTACCAGCATGGTTCTCCTGCGCTGGCCTTTGTTAAGTGCGGTGCTGATGTTCCTGGCCAGCACGCTAAACATTCAGTTTCGTAAATCTGACTATGCTGGCCTTGCTGTCATCAGCACCCTGTTGGGGTTGGGCGCAGCATGCTGGTTCGCAACGGGCCTGCTTGGCATCACCCTGCTGGATCTCGCTGTCGTCTGGGAAAATATTAAAGTCGTCATGGTGGAAGCCATGAGCCATACCCCGCCAGACTGGCCGATGGTGATTACCTGATCCCAGAGATGAAGAAAAAAACCCAGACCGAGGTCTGGGTTTTTTGCTTTAAACCGTCGGATATCAAAATGGTTCTAATTACCTGATAGTGGAAAATAAAACAAAAAATATAATAATTTCATATTGTTATATAATAAGTTATTAACTATGTGAAGTTTTTAGTAAAAAATAGCCTTTATTACGACTAAAAACTTTACTTTCCTCTCTTGGCTGTTGCTCACCGCAATCATTCCAATTTTCTGGAATTAGTCTAAAAGAGAATCAGAGCAACTCTTTGCCTATTAGCAGCCTGAAGTCAACTCTGTTGTGAAGATTAACCTCATAAATTCCCTCAATAAGATTTTCAAGGGAATATTTAACCAGTTCCGCTGGGCCAATAATGATACAGCCATTTTTGACTTCAATATCAATAGCATCGCCGATACTGAAGCCAGCTTTTTCCATAATTGCTTCTGGTATTTTGAATACCGGGCTATCTCCGCATTTCTCAATAATTGTCTGGATCATTAGAGCTCCCCCGCTAGTACCATCACACATCATTTCTATAACTATACTTATATATCAACAACTTATATCACATGATTTCAAACCATTTAGTACGCATCATTCCACTAATCAGTATTAGTAAAAATAATTCAACTATCTTTTATTAATAGATAATTGATACATCCCGCTACAGCACATCGTCCGAACCAAATAGTATCTAATTGATTAGAAATGATTTTAAGTTAAAACAGATGAAAAAAGTCAGATGTGCTGTAGTGGGAAAATGATTTTTAATGGAGTGGCTTGCGGTGCCGAAACCTCCTGATCGATCACCATTTAACAAATGAACATCTACACAAACTTACAGACAGGCTCAAAAATTTGTATACATAGCGCAGTTGAGGTTAGGATAATCAAAGCTTCCCGCCTCCGGGTTGCTACTTACCAAAAATACCAAAGCGGGGTGCTACCCCCGCTTTTTTTGTATCTGGTACTTATTCAGTAACCGTGACTTTCGGCCCAGTGACGCGCAGGATGCTGAGTTAGCAATAGAGCTTATGCTATCCAAAAAAACCATAAAACCCGACAATACTGATAAGGATTGAGCCCCCCTGAAAACAGGGCCAGGGTCAACTTCTATTTCATCGTGCTCACGGTTTGCCATGTGCAGAGGGAACATCAGAGTCTGTCAAAGATTGATCCTTTGCGCGGAACAAAGATTTTCTCATACAGCCGAGTCGCGTACTCGTCCGTCATACCTGAAACATAGTCGCTGATGACCCGCATTTTTTTATCGTCAGCTTTTTCAGCTTCTCTATACTTCTTGCACGTCTCAGCCGGGAGAAAACGTGTGGGGTCGCTTGCCAGCACATTGAACAGTTCTACAATCAGCTTCTGACCTTTGAACTCCAGTAGCTGAACGTTTTCGTGCCGGATCACCTTGTCCTCAACCAGACTGAAAATGGCCTCACGTAGGGCTTCGACTTCGGCAGGTAGTGCCACTTTATAGCGAAGCATTCCGCACTTGAAATCAGGATGCTGCACCTGAAGCGTGACGCTTGTGATCATCAGGTGGACCAGCGTTCCGATGCATTCCTTGCGAAGGTAGCTTCTGCCGAACAGCTTATCGGCTACGTCTTCAGCGGTCAGGTCAAACGAGCTGCGTTGGCATGCTTCAAACAGGTGTGACTTGTCACTGAAGTAGTCCATCCACATGCTTTTGTCGATCATTCTCAGCGAAATCGCGTCCTCAAGATCATGGAGTGAATAGGAAATCTCATCAGCTAAGTCCATAATCGTTGTGTCCAGCGCTTTATATTTCGTTTTTCTGTGCTCAACCGGCTTGGTGGTCTTTCTTCCGGATCTGAATAACAGCGCATCATCATCATCAAAAGGTCGGAGTGCAAAGCTGACAGTATCCGCTTCGGAGTCCAGATAGCATTTCGGGGGCTTAAAGCCGGAGGATTTAAACAGCCATTCACGGCTTCCTGCCTGTGGCTGGCCGTAAGCGCTCTCGTTGACTACCTCAGAGTAGCTTGCCGGGTATTTCAGCACGCCTAGAATAAGCCTGCGCGTGGGATCCAGCCCGTTGGACTCGGTGTACTTATCCAGTTGGGTGAGTATACGCAGCGTCTGTCCGTTACCCTCAAAGCCTCCATAGGCTCTCATGCAGTAGTTAAGCGCAACTTCACCGCCATGACCGAAGGGGGGATGGCCGATATCGTGGGCAAGACAGATAGCCTGCATAAGGCTTGGGTGAGGCAGGAATTCCGCCTCAGTCGCTATCCCAACGGGATAGCGTATATTCAGCTGCGACAGGATGCCGCTGCCAATCTGCGCTACCTCCATAGAGTGAGTCAGCCGTGTGCGGTAGAAGTCGCTCTCGCCCAGACCCAGCACCTGCGTCTTCGACTGTAATCGCCTGAACGCGGAAGAGTGGATTAGTCGGGAAAGATCGCGTTCGTATTCCGACCTTATTTCATCTGGCCTACGGGTATTGCTCCCTTGGCGTTCAGACCAGATCTGTTCTTTGCTGTGTGTCATACAGGCTCCTGTGGGCAGGATATAGCAATCAGCCTGCTTAAGTGCAGACGTGAGAAATGTAAACCCGGGGCTGAGTTTCGTCCCTGTTATTCGGAATGAATCCTCTGTGCCAGCAAACTACCCAGGTTTTATCATCGTTAAAGAGTTCCGGGCGAGCGATCGTCCGTGCTGCACTCTGGAAGTGAAAATGCATCCGTCGCATACATCATTGAGCAGAATAAATTATCTATCACATCTATTCCTGTAACGAGAAAAGTTATTTTTTAAAATCATCACGTTGCTATGCGTTAGTGTGAACAGCTCTGCAATAGAGTTTATAAAAAACGAACTATCAGGTTATTGATTATGTACTTTGTAGTAAAGGAGCGCGAACACCAATATCGATTGAAATTGACATCATCGTCAGAAATGACGATGATTAGTGCATGAGATATCCCGGTGGTAAAGGCAAGTGCTATCAGAGACTCATCAACCTGATGCCAGTGCATGAGACATATATTGAAACCCACCTTGGTGGAGGAGCTGTGATGCGCAACAAACGGCCCGCAGCCCGTAATATTGGAATCGATATTGATCAACAGGTTATTGATGTATGGCGCGGCGGGGATATTCCCTGCGAACTCATTCAGGATGACGCTATAGCGTATCTCAGTACGTTTCCGTATCAGGGTAGTGAGCTAGTTTACGCCGACCCACCCTATGTTCATAGCACGCGTAAACGTAGCAAAATCTATCGTCATGAATATTCAGATGACGATCATCGCCGGCTGCTGCAAGTGCTTGCCAAGTTGCCCTGCATGGTCATGATATCCGGTTACGGAAATACTATCTATGACGAAATGCTCAGCGGATGGCGCTGCGAGCGATTTAACGCCAAGACTCATACGAACGTGCGTGAAGAATGCGTATGGATGAACTTTGATGTTCCTGACAGGTTGCATGACGCGCGATACATGGGCAGCAGTTATCGGGAAAGACAGACTCTGGCCCGCAGACGCACTCGGCTTTATGACCGCATAGAACGAATGGAACCCGCAGAGCGCAACGAACTGATCAACTGGCTGAACGCAACTTATGGTCTGGAGGCTGTATGACACAGCGCGGAGCGGTCTTCATTGGACCGACAATTATCAATCTTGACTTTCCGGCTCCGGAACAGGATATCCTCCCGGGTGTTCAGTGGGGAAGAATTGAGGCGTTCCCATCGCCAGCGTACTGGGCCTATCAAATACTCGCCCGTCGTCTGGAAGTCAACGCCGTCAATTACAAGCTTGGGCGAACGCTCAAAGAGGAAGTGGGTGCCTGCCTGCTGGGTGGACACGGCATACCAGCTGCGATAGGCCTTGCCGCATTCAATAAGCTGAAGGATTGCGGTGCGTTTGATGCTCAGCCACCATCTGAAGCCACTCTTTACGAATGGCTATCAGAGCCCATTAAAACTGGTAAAAAATCAGTACGTTACCGCTTCGCTCGGCAAAAATCGCGCTATCTCTCGGTTGCGCTAAACAGGCTGGATGTAGAGATGCCGCCGACGGATTCGGGCCGTGCTCTCAGAGACTGGCTGACCTCCATTCCCGGTATTGGTCATAAAACGGCATCATGGATAGCACGTAACTGGCTCTGTGCGGATGATGTCGCTATTCTGGACATTCACATCCTGAGGGCGGGACTACTTGCAGGTTTTTTCCCGGGAGACCTTACTGTTGAACGTGACTACCTGAAGCTGGAACAAATCTTTCTGAAGTTCAGTGAAGCTATGGGCGTAAAAGCATCTGAGCTGGATGCGCTTATCTGGTATGAAATGCAGGCCTCTTCCAGTACAGTGTTCAGTCTTATCGAAAACATGCGCGGCCAGCCTCTTGCGAAATTGCGCCCCCGTTCATCGCGAGCCAAAAACCGCCAGTCCGGTACCAGCCAGACGACCTTCCAGTTTTAATCCGGAGCACCAGTCATGGCCTGTAATGCCCAGCGGGCAAAAATTGCATTCCAGCGCTTCGGCAACAAGCGCCATCTGCCCTACAAGAACACCGGAATCGCGCCAAACAAGGCTATCAGCATCTGAATATTTTGCTGACGTTTTTCCTGGCTCAGCGATAAGTCTGACAATAATTCCGCTCTGGATATCAATTACCGGCAAAAGCTCATCGCGTATTTCGAATCGGGTCTGCTCAGGGATCCGAAGCGGTGCCAGCGCATGCATGTCAGGCAGATACAGCTGCCACCCATCCCGTTCAGGGAGGGAAAGAACAATGTGAATAGGATGTATGGCCCCGGCGGAGGGCACGGGGCGTTGAGTTAGTGGAAAGCCATAGCCTGAATGTCCCACAGCCATCACTCTGCCGGTTAGCCATAGCCAGTGAGATAGCTGGACCTGACTGACGTGGCTGAAGTTTCGCTGTGTTCTACGGGTTTCGATCACGTCATTCAATCCGGGAAGCACTGCATTCTCCGAAGGAGGCGGCAGAAAAAACGGATCTCCGGCGGGCCAGTTAACGGGTTGATAGCTGAGTGGCTGTTCACGGGGAACAGGACTAGCGGGAACGGTCCAAGTCATATCCGACATCATCCAGAACCTGAAAATACTTATTGCACCCCCGGCAGTTGCCGCATGGGATGTTTGCCTTATGGCAGCTATGGGCCCAAGCGAGGCCACCTGGCGTAACATCTGAAATTCTGATCAGCTCAGAGGTTGATAACGTAATTGCCGGAGCTTCGACAACCATGCCTCCTTCCTGAAACGACATAAGCTCACTGATTCTGCTGATGAAGCCTATAGTACCATCTAGATGCGTTTCATCTGACTTCACTGTGCCGATCCACAGGTGCGTGACGCCAAGCGTTATTGCCTTCATGGCCGCCAGAGAGATGAGCATCTGGTTACGATACGGCCACCAATCGCTCGATGGTGCATTCGGATCCGTAGCGGTACCAGCCATATCTCCTGATCCCAGCGAACGGCAGTCAATGCGTATAATGTGATGCTCAATTCCAAGGGTCTCACAGGTGGCAGTGGCAGCTTTAATTTCGGCATTGGCGGCTTGCTGACCGTAGTCGAGTGTCAGTGCTATATCCGGGCGTTTCCACCAGGCAATAGCAATGGAGTCCATTCCGCCAGAAAGTAAGAGTGCGGTTTTCATTTTTGAGCGGCCACCCAGAGCGTTTTATAAATTGCTGTGACGTAATCTTTGCTCAAGATACATCCTGATCCTTCCATCATTTTCTGATCCTCTTCCGATTCGTTCTCGGCATAGAACACCACCGGAGTGCCTAGCGCCCGCGCGTAACCGACTTCATAGATGGTGCCGGAGTCGAGCGCATCGCCTATTGCAAAAACGATGTCGGCCTGCCGTATCGCATCAAGATCCTTTTCGACTACTTCTTCTGCGGGTCCGTGTCCAACCATGTGATAGGGGGAAAAAACGTCCAGCCCAAGATCGCTCAGGTTCCGTCGCGCTTGCTCAACAAGCCAGAGCTGTGCCAAGGTAAAGAAGGGGCCAGCCAGATAGACTTTTCTGTTGCCACCCTCAATAAACGCCTGAGAAAGCTTGATGGGGCTGGGACTGAAAGCAGCCAGCCCTTCTGCTGAAGGAAAAAGCCCACTTTCGCAGTAACATGCGGTAGCAAGTGAGGCGTAATTCGCAGCATCGTGGGCTGTTTTTTTGTTCAGCATCCACTCACGGGAAAAATAGGCTACGAATGCGTCACCAGAGCCAATTTTGTTGACCCGACTTGTCTCATAGGCAGGGATATAGGATATGTTACCTTTATCGCAGATGAGTGCACCAGCTGGGCCCTGCTTGATAATGATGACTTCGGCATGACCGCTTTCGTAAAGAAACTCTGCATGCTCTCTGTCGGATAATTCGCGCTGGCCACTGAGGGACTTCGCCTCATAGCGGTTAAGGATCAAAGCGAGGTGCTTTGCTCTGGATCCGTTTGCTGTGAATGGCTCCGGGTTGGTCACATTCTGGGGGTCATATACTGCGTATTCCGCGTCTATTACAGCGGATCCCTCCAGCATTCCATAGCGTAGAACACAGGGCGCTTTCACTGTAATGACCGGGTAAGGGGTGTCCGGGTAATTGAAAATTCGAGGTTCCGCCAGCCCATGCTCATAATGGAATATGACGGATTCACGTACTTCATTCGTATGAAGCGTGAAGTTTTCAAAACAGGCGCGTTCTCGAAGAACCGAATTGACTATTTCATCAGCGTAGGTGTACAAATCAACGTTTACACCGAGCGTTGCCAGTGCTGATGCCGCCCTTCCCGCTGAACCGTAAACCTGGTGATTTCCTGGATGAAGGCTAATTTCATGATATGTACCGCCTGCAATAGTGATGATCTCCGTACTGAACGTTTTGCTGTTGCTCATATCGCGTACACACTGACCCTGACCTGACCACCATTAATGGCGGTTACTTTGGCAACGTAGGTTGTACCATTACTCATACAGTCACGGAGGCGCTGGATGTAGGGAGAAGCGATACCCCCAGCCTGCAAACCGTTGTGCATAGCAACCGTTAGCAGAGTTCCGTTTGAATTGATTTGCATAATCCCCATAATCACGCCGACTGACAGCTGCGCTACGACCTGCGGATCGGGCGAACTTAGCTGAGTATCAATCGTAAGTTTTTCACAGGTCACTTCAAAATCATCCTGACCGAACTGGCCGCCAAAGCTACCCCCACCAGAGCCTGACATAGACACCTCGCGTTACAATTATTAATATATTTGATATTTGTATATCAATAAAATTTGTCGGTGTATAGAAAAATTGTTTGCTTTATGTGCAGGTATCAGGTGTTATTTTTTAACTAACATTAATCATGATTTGTCTTGATAGTCATCTCGGTAGTGTCAGCCTAAGGCCCTTCGAGCAGACCTCGTCGTGAGGACAGAAAGTGCCTATAATTACAGCACCGCCTCAATTAATTTATTGAATAAATTGCCTTTTACAGATAAAGCAATCGTTCTTCGGGATAAAACTTCCGTTGCCCTAATTAAACATGTATTCTACCCGGCTGGGCTTTTTCCAGCGAAAAAACGCGGAGTTAGCACACATGAAGCGGAAAAACAGAGTATTCACCTCCCTTTCGCGCCGTAAACGCCGCGCTAAAACCCGAGAAATCAAAAACCTTATCCACCGTGAACGGCATCGCTGTGGTGGTATATTCTATGACGAGTGCGATATAGATGAGGCATTTGCATGCGGAAACTGGAAGTGGAGCGACATACTTTTCTTGGGAAGAGACTCTGCGGTTTTCTGGAATGCGGAGATAATTACGGCCAGTGTAGAATTTAGTGATAGAGTCGAATCAATCGCATTCAATGAAGCATGGTCGATGCTGGATGATGGCGAACGGTTCTGTGATTTGTGCAATAAACCAGCACTCTCCGAATTCGCAGGGCTGACATGGATGGAATATATTGAGAAGCGAGAACAGGAAATAGCCCGAGAAAACCCACCAGTAGTTCACAGTGGTTATCGTATCCTACCCGGCTATGCAAATGGTATTGGTTTGCAGATTATCGTTGATGTTGATGTTTTGAGCCGTGACGTCATTGAATCCGCTATCGCAGATTTCATTACGCGAGGTGAGCGAGAATGGGTCTCGAATGAACCAGCGTACACCAAGGTATTTCAAGAAACTTCCGCTGTAGATTAGAAGGAAAATATCGAGTCTTGAGAGAAAAATACCATTACAGATAAAGTAGTTAATTAAATTATAAGCATCCCGGTAAGCCAACACATAATATGTATATTGAGAGCTTTAACGAAGATTTCGCTACGAATATCTGAATGAACGCGGTTCAATGTTATTGTACATAAAATGATTAATGCATGATGACAATCACCGACAACACTCAGCGCTGGATTCTCTGCCCCTCCTTCTAAATTTTCAGCAGGTTGGAAGAACATAAAAACCTTTCGGAACAGCGTGAAAAAAAATCAGAGCTGCTCTTTACCTGTTGGTAAACCGAAGCCAATTTTTGGGTGAAGATTAACTGCGGAAATTCCTTCCAAGAGAGTATCCAAGGAATACATTTTCAGTTCCGTATGGCCAATGATGATGCAACCATATTGGTCTTTAATATCAATAACATCATTTGCACCTAAGCCAAATTTTTTCATACCAAACTCCGGGACTCTAACCATCGGGCTGCTCCTCCATTTTTCAATAATAAGAACCATTATAGCCCCCTCATGGGTATCCGCATACAGAGTTTCGATAATCCTGCAAGTGTAGCAGTGAGCTGAATCACTGGACTAAAAGTCATATAGGATCCCTCTTGAGCACATCCGTACAATAATGCTCACATATCATTGATTAAAATATATTTTTAACTAAAACTGAATACCAGACGTTGATGTGCTGTAGCGGGGTACTTACAGTCTGATTGATGTCAGCTTTGTATAAAATAAGCGTCAAAGATGGTTGCCAGAACAGCCAAGGTTACTGATGATTACGGGTGTAAGAACCATCGAATTACGTGCTGCATTATGGTCGGAATTTGATCTAAATAGCTGCGCGGAATAGTAGATCACTGAAAGGGAACTCAGCCCGGATTGTGCGATCTGATCAATCGCCAAACCAACCAAAATCACCAACCGGACTGAGCGATGCCGATCATAGTACCAATACCCCGTGGCGAACGACGCCTGATGCAGAAAGCTATTCATAAAACGCGTGATAAAAATCATGCCCGCAGACTCACGGCCATGCTGATGCTTCATCGGGGTGAACGGGTCAGCGATGTTGCCAGAACTCTCTGTTGTGCCCGTTCATCCGTTGGTCGCTGGATTAACTGGTTTACGCACTCAGGTATTGAAGGCCTGAAATCCTTACCCGCAGGGCGCTCCCGACGCTGGCCTTTTGAACATATCTGCACCCTGTTACGTGAGCTGATAAAGCATTCTCCCGGCGATTTTGGTTATCAACGTTCACGCTGGAGCACCGAATTACTGGCAATAAAAATCAATGAGATAACCGGTTGCCAGTTACATGCAGGAACCGTTCGCCGCTGGTTGCCATCTGCGGGGCTTGTATGGCGCAGGGCCGCGCCAACTCTGCGTATCCGTGACCCACATAAAGATGAAAAGATGGCGGTAATCCACAAAGCGCTGGATGAATGCAGCGCAGAGCATCCGGTATTTTATGAAGATGAAGTGGATATCCACCTTAATCCTAAAATCGGTGCGGACTGGCAGTTGCGCGGACAGCAGAAACGGGTAGTGACGCCGGGGCAGAACGAAAAATACTATCTGGCCGGCGCACTGCACAGTGGCACGGGTAAAGTCAGCTACGTGGGCGGCAACAGCAAAAGTTCAGCGCTGTTTATCGCTCTGCTGAAGCACCTGAAAGCCACTTACCGGCGGGCGAAAACAATCACGCTGATCGTTGATAACTACATTATCCATAAAAGCCGCGAAACACAGCGCTGGTTGAAAGCAAATCCCAAGTTCAGGGTAATTTACCAGCCGGTTTACTCGCCGTGGGTGAATCATGTGGAACAGCTATGGCAGGCACTTCATGACACGATAACCCGTAATCATCAGTGCCGCTCAATGTGGCAGTTACTGAAAAAGGTCCGCCATTTTATGGAAACCGCCAGCCCATTCCCCGGAGGAAAACATGGTCAGGCAAAAGTGTAGCGGTATTAGGCGCAGCTATTTAGGTAACGCTTCCTGCTGAAAGGATAAAAATGCGCAGGCTACACCTTGTGCCTTTATCGACTCAAGCGTTAGATTTACTCAATGAACTCAAAATGATGGCAGGGAACTATCGTTATGTTTTTCCGAGGCGGAATGATCCGAACAAATCGATGAGTGAAGCGAGCATTAATCAACTAATCAAGCGAATAGGTTATGGTGGACGACCTACCGGCCATGGGTTTCGACATACTTTTTCAACAGTATTGCATGAAGCAGGGTTCAACCGTATTTGGATAGAGTTACAGTTTGCTCATGTTGATAGAAATAGTATCCGCAGAATATATAACCATGCTAATTATATCGAAAGCCGAATAGATATAATGCAATGGCATTCGAATAAAATTAACCAGAAGAATTAATAAATGTATATTAAAAACTTATCAATACGTAATTTTAGAAATTTTCAAAGTACGAAGTTGAACTTTAAGAAGGAATGTGTGAATACGATAGTTGGAGAGAACTCATCAGGTAAAACAAATGTTTTTGAGGCTATGAGATTAATACTAGATGATTCTCTCCCATATTATAAAAGATTCCTTACTGAAAGAGATTTTCACAGAGGATGTTTGCCGGTTTTTGGTCAATGGATATTAATCAGTTTGGAGTTAGGTGACATTTCTGGAGATGAGGAGTCTGAAATTTTATGTCAATTAAATACGACAGTTGATGCGGGTGGTACAGGTCGAGTAACATACATATATCGACCTCAATTCCATATTAGAGAGAAACTTTTTAATTTATCATCTATTGCAGACTTGCAAAAAAGGAGAGAGGCATATGATAAGTTGCTAAAGGAATATATTATTGATAAAACGACCTACGAGGCCTGGACTGTTTATCAAGGAACCTGTGATTTCTCCGATGAAAATGAATATGTCAGGATTGCTGGTGATTTTTCAAACTTCATTTTCCCAAATCCTTCTGTAGAATATATAGATTTATTAGGAAATAGGCAGCGTGGATATAATTTACTAGACCATATTAGTTGCACATACGCAAGGGCGCTGAGGGATGTTGTTAGTGAGTTAAAAAATAATAGATTCAATCCATTCCAAAAACTATTGGATTTCATCTCTAAAGATATTTCAAATGATGAAGAGCTCACAAGTAATATTATAGACGTAAATAATAAGATATCAACAATATCAGAGGTTAGAAAGCTTTCTACAGGTATTCTAACATCCATTACTAATGCTGTCGGCTCTACTTATTCCCCCTTAGTAAATATTTCATCAGAACTTCCTAGTGACGTCAAAGATCTTGTGAAGGTTTTACAGCTCAAAGCAGGAGATTCGTTGAGTGATGGGTACACGGCTGATTTATCCGAAATGAGCTTGGGTGGAGCTAATTTAATATATCTTGCTCTTAAATTGTATGAGTATGAAGAAGGGGTGAGTAAGAATCTATTGTCAAACTTCCTGATCATAGAAGAACCTGAATCGCATATTCATACTCATATTCAAAAAACACTTTTCAGTAATTTAAAAAACAAAAAAACTCAAGTTTTTATTTCCACGCATTCAACACACATCTCATCAGTCTCTAATATATCATCAACTAATGTTTTGGTGAAAAAACTTGGATACACTCAAGCTTGTTCTCCTTCCTCAGGCCTCGATGAACCAACGATCAATAAGATAGAGCGTTTTCTTGATGCGATACGTACAGATATTTTATTTGCTAAAAATGTGATATTAATTGAGGGGGATGCAGAGGAAATTCTAATACCTCATTTAGTAAAAAACTCTTTCGGTGTAACACTGGATGAGTTAGGAGTATCTCTTATTTCTGTGAGAGGAACCGGGTTTGAATTACTCTCATCGCTTTTTCATCCATCGAGAATAACTAAAAAATGCGCAATACTCACGGATGATGATATTAATATCTATAACGAAGATAAACCGGAGTACATCACTCAGGTAATGTATGATGATGCCATTTCCTCAGAAAAATCAGGGAAAGAGAGAGTTGAGGCGTTAAAGTTATTAACTGCAAATAATAATCTTCTCAAAGCATATTTTACAAAACATACCTTTGAAATTGATTTAGCTCTAAGCGGTTCAAAAAAATATTTTGAGATAATAGCACGAGAATCGTTCGAAAAAGATTTTTATTTAACTCCTTACTTAGATGCTTTCCAATCTTCTGACGATACGAAAATTGGTTCCTTTGCTTTAAAATTGGCAAATAAACATAAGAAAGGTTGGTTTGCAATGAAAGTTGTTGAGAAACTTGACCACAATTTCCCTATCCCTATGGCTTTGTGTAAAGCACTTGGATTTACCAGCGATTTTAATAAGTTAACTCTCGCAAGAGTGATTAAATATAGGTGTGATTATTACACTAAAACTTTAGGTGATAATATAATCGAAGTGGCTTTCTCAGATGATAGCCTTGAATATATTGTTGACAATATAGAACCAGTTTTGGATATTTTCAAAGGACACTATAGCAATGATCCTTTAGTGCATCTTTTAATGGAGGCGTAATAATGGACGATGAAAAAAAAGAATTATTAAAGATCAAAAAAAATCTTTTTGTCTCTGCTTGCCCAGGCGCAGGGAAAACTAAGTTTCTTTTGGGTATGCTTGGCGATAATATTAGGTGTGACTCAGGGTTTAAGTGGCATATAGTTCTTACACATACTAATGCTGCCGCCGATGAAATAAATTTACGATTAGATAACCAAAACATTCTAAATGATAGAGTTTGGTGTGGAACAATACATTCATTTTTACTCGAGTGGGTGGTAAGAAAATATGCGGGGGCAATGGCTAGAACAAAAGATGGAGTAAGGTTAATATCTGAGCGTGAACATCGTGACTTAATACGTAAGATTGAGAAGGAAAAATTCCCCAGTACAAGATTAAAATTTAAATGGGATGAATATGGTGATCCTCATGTTGAGCCATTTTGTTTATTAAATGAGCCTGAAAAAATAATTGATGCTCAAAAAAACGAGGCAATAGTGTGTGAGGAATATGAAAAAAATAAGATAGATGCAAGCCTCATAGATTTTAACGACATATTAACTCTTAGCCTGGAATTTTTGACTCAAAACGAGAAGATCGCAGAGTATTTATCGAAACTTATAGGTTATATTTACTTGGATGAGTCTCAGGACACTAGTTATATCCAGTTGGAAGTTCTTTCATTTATTACAAGATATAATAAAACAATAGTTCTTGTTGTGGGTGATAATGATCAAGCTATATATCAAGATCTTGGTGTGTCTATAAAAGATGAAGTTAGTATTAAGAAAATACTCAAACTCGATGAGTTGGAGGTAAGGCAACTTACGGGATGTTACAGATCTACAAAATCATTAGTAGATTACTATAAAAAATATTCTTATTTGAAATCGAATATAGAATCTATCCGTGAGGATTTAGGTAAGTCACCTATTATTAGACACACGTTGCAAACTGATTTGGCCGGTAGGGTGATGAATCTTATTGAGGCATATAATAAGTCTAAAGGTAGTGTTGAGAGTTTGGCTATAATAGGTCCGAATAGATATTACTTAAATGATCTTATCAATAGTATTTATGAACGTTCAAATGAGTTTGTATTTGATTTTTATTCAACCAATCCTTTGTATACATTGAAAGATACCATTTATAATGATCTTGTTCGTCTTGTGTTGCTTGATGTGTCAGTTAATAATTACAGAGCCAGACATGCGTTATGCATTTCTATAAAAGACAAACTTCCTGAATTTGATGGTTTATCTTGTAGTGACTTGAAAAAAGCAGTAAAGCAATTCAATACAAAGCGAACTGTTTTTATTCTTTGGTTAAAAGATTTTTATGAGTTCCTTTTATCTGCTTTACCTCATTCTCCAAAAATAAATTCTGATTATTTGATCTGTCAGTCCAATCTTTCAGCTTTTCCAGTAAAGGCTGACATAATTTCAATACGAAAAATAATAAATAAAGAGGCTAACGTTGTGAAAGTGACAACAATACATGGTTGTAAGGGTGAAGAATACGATTATGTAATATCTATTGGATATCATGATCAAGTTGTTCCCCATTCTTCGGCGGTTGAAAAGGGTGCTGAATACTCAGAAAGCATCGCAAAAAGATTAATGTTCGTTGCATTTTCGCGCGCTAAAAATCACATGAATATATATATCGATGACCGGAGAGTTGTTAGCCCTTATTTTATAGCTGATACTTGACTTGAAGAGAAACAGTGTTCTTCTGTTTTTCATATGTACCACAGCGCGCAATGCTCTGCCCGCTAAAGGGGCCGCTTTTAATGCAGATGCAATAGCGACCTCAGACCGTACCAGAGATAGCACTGTAAATAGAACGACTCACTTTTAAATATCGTCCGGTTGTAGTAGTCAACTAATTATGGCCACTACAAACTCAATAACTATCTTTTTTCTCCGTCAGTACGCTCACGGTCAATCTTTGTCAACGATGCATTAAGTTGATGTTCTGTCATTCCATGTTTGTATGCATTGTATTGCCAGATTACAAACTGCTGTTTGTACCTCCGGTTTTCTTCTTTAAGCTCTTCGATTTCACTTCCAAGATTCACAATCCTGGCGGCTGCAATATTCAAACTAGCTGGGCGCGGATTTTTGCGGCCCCTGCCTTTCAGCGCCTCTTTTTTTGTTTGATAGGCAGTCACTATTGCCTCATGTGCATTAAGGGATTGCCTTGATGGTAACTTTCCTACCAATGGCTCTGCCGCCTCACAGATTGCTAACCAAGACAATTTTGGTTCTTGCCATCCTCGAATTAGGTTCACGATGGAATCAATATCTCTATTATTCAGATGTTTAGCCAAAACCACCTCCTAGAAAAGTTGTCAAATCATCTAACATCACAGCTTCTTCGCTTGCTTTTCCTTTCTGCTCAATGGACTCAATGGACTTCTTTTCTGCAACACGCCGAAGCTGACTGAAATCATTGCCCCGAAGCTTAATCTGCGCACCATTTTCAATATCTGGCTCTTCTAAAATAGCGACTAACTCCCGAAGTCTGGTGACGGTTTTCTTGTGGTACTGATACCAGCGATCAGCCCCCATCTCGCCGCTTGCCACAGCCGTTTCGGCAAGCGAAAACAATCGTTCCGACTTCACCAGCCGTCTTTTAATTCGATCTAATTTTTCTGTATCATCGCCCTTGATACAAACCTGCTCAATACAATTGACGCAATCTCGGAACTTCTCACAGGGGCTCATGGTGTAGTCATGTACACAGTAGCCATACTCCGTCACATGGACTGAGGAATGCTCTAATGTATTGAATTCCTGCATAGTCACGGGCAAATGCTTTGCCACCTCGCCGACAGGCCCAAATAGCGCTTTTGTGGGGTCTAGGCGTTCAGCCATACCAACCAGCTCGTATTCGGTCATGTGGTTGTAAGTTCGATTCTGCTTAACATCGGCCCGCCCTGACCACTTGGCAATTTCCAGGTTTGACAGTCCGCCGCGCTGGGCAATGGTGTTGAGCAGGTGCCGTGCCTGATGCGAGGTCATTTTAACCCGTTCTCCGTTTTCAGCACGATAACCATGGCGATCAAAGATGCTGGCATGTTTTCCATCCAGAGCCTCACGAGGCACCAGATCATTGTTGCAGAAGTTATTGGTTGGCTTATGTAATTCAACCGGTAGGCATCCTCGGTTTCCGTGGAGCTGATTAGCATTTAGTGCAAACAAGGCATTGCTGTACTTAATTTCCTTGTCTTTATCAAACCACGGAAAGTCAACGGGCAAACGCGCCATAGTATGCTGCCACAGGCTGTTTAACGTATGTACATAATCTTCTTTAGCTAAACGTCGATTACCAAGAGACGACCTACACGTCTTTTTTGAGTCATGTGCGAAACCTAGCGCCATACAAGCCTGCTCCATCGTCAATGGCTCATCATCAGCGATATCGGGGCAGCTAGCATGTCGGTAAAACTTATTCGGGTGTTTCTCAATCCACTTGGCCAGCTGACGGGCATCCTCTGACAACTTTTTCGCTCTGGCGATGGCTGTTTTAGCAACTGAGACCATCACCGTTGGTATCCATTTGATATCGCCCTCGTAGCCTTTTCCTGAGAAAAAACGCCAGCCATAGCGTTCTATCCCTTCACGATCCGTTTCACACACCTCGCAATCCACAGGCAGAGCTAACACTTCAGTAATGCGTGAAGGTGCTGACATCAACATGGCAAAAACCGATGTTGTAAATATGTCTCGCTCATGAATTGGGTCATTGGCAAAAATTTCCGCCAACGCATTAAGAGCAATATCACTCGGAAGTTTCTCTTCCCTATTTTTCTTCGCCTCTCGGCCTGTTTTGTTCTTGTCCTCTACACGCTTAATTGGATTGACCCAATTTTGCATAGCACTTGATACAAGCTGGTTTTCAGTTAAAAACTTAGCCAGCCGCTCAATCTCACGGCCGCAATGATATGCTGAACCATCGGAGTAGTGCTGCCTTGCCAATTCAGCTGCTTCGTCCAGGACAGAAATCGATATGCCATCAATATTTGCGTTCCCGTTTACTTGAAGCAAAGCCGCTTCGACCGAACGGAGAGCCTTACTTTCATTCTTTGTCCCCGTGGGATGATGCCCCTGCTGGTAACGGAAATAGGCTTTGGCGAAATCAATGAACTCAGGGTTTTGTACCTCTCCCTGCATGGGCTTTCGCGTAATAATACCTAACTTGGAAAACACAGTTATGTTTGGCCAAACAGCATCTTCCCAATTTAGATCAGAACCGAATACAGTCAATTGATCTCGGCACTTGGATATGAATGCTTCAAGGTTTTCTGCTGCTGCCAGTGTAGCCTTTGGCTTGAACAGGAAAAGCTCAGCCATTGGTTATTTCCCCCTGTGGACTAAGCTCTTCGCGACGTTTTACACAACGTATGATCACATCTGCCACAGCGATAATGCTGCGATCAAGTACGGCAGCAATCTGTATGTCGCCAGTTATCTCTTTCACCCGTTCACGCTCGTTGAGCAGACCCTCATAGACCTCCTCATGTGGGCCATCCAGCCAAGGCTGGAAATGCATGCAGGTGTAGCAAGGAATAGGAATATTGGCACCACAAAAGCCATGTTCTCCACAAGTACCAACACCCTGGCCCATCTCGGTCCGAATACGACTGGTAGGATCGTTACCTCGATGCGCGTCCCTCTCTGAATCGACAAGTACCCCGACAAAGGCCTGAGCGTATGGTGCCAACTGGAAGCCAACCGCCTCATCAAGCTTTTTCACATGTTCGGGGATATTCTTAATGTAAACGCCTGCGTTTTGGGTGTCCGTATGGTCAAGCAGTTCCGCAATCACCAACTCGCCAAAGCCTTCCCGGGCAGCTCGTGTGCCCGTGGTATAACGAAAACGACGAGCATTGATATGCAATAGCTCACCGGTTCGTTCCGACCGGATATCGGACTTTTCTACGATGTACTGAAGTGTGTAAGTTATCTCTGCTGCGGGGATGTGGAGTTTGTCGGTAGCAAGCAGTTGGCGGAATTCATAAGGAGATTGGACGGCAGCTAACACATTAAGATCCGGAAACAGAGGAATTTGCTGCCGATCATCTTCCTGCAATTCAAACCCCAGACGCTTCTCAACCAGTGCAATTGCATTCCTTGCCTGAGCATTCAGGATAGCCCATAGTTCAAGTGATATCGCGAAGGGCTTGAAGTTTGTTCGAAAAGTGCTGCTGCGCTGTTTAGCTCGCGGCACATTCAACACATAGAAGGGTTCTCCTTTACCATTTTTGCCACAAAGGACATCGACCACACGAAGTAACGATATTTGGATGGGACGACGTCCCGTATGACTGATACAAAGTGTCATAGCCAACTCAGCTATCGTAATTAAGCTCTTTTCATAAGCCCGAATAGCCCCCTCATTAACTGCTGTCAGCTCATTATCCGTCAGAGGCCCCTCTCGAGGATCCATGCGCTTAACCGCATCCCCCTTACGATTACCCTTTAGCGTCCAGCCATCTAGCAATCGGATCACCTCCTTACTGATGCCGGGATAGCCCAGTTCGTGCCAGGATCGAAGAAAGCCACGGATAGTTGCCAGATACCATTCTGTTGCAGGCGACAGCATCGACCGATAATTAATCAATACAATATCAGTAATTTCTCTCGCGCCAGTCTTTCGCAGCATGTGCTGAAACCGTTCAAAAATATTTTTTGTATGAGAAGAAGAACGATTGGAAGCATAAAACGCCAGTGTCCGCAGGCAGCCATCTAGCGACCCATCTGGCAAGTAATAGTGAATATCAGCAAGGTTAATAGTGATATTTCTATCCAATGTCCACGATGTGTCATACAGCAGAAAAGAGTAGCCATTGGCGCTAGCACGGATTTGCTCGGATGCTAATGCAGATAAGGAGTTATTCGTCATCATTCTTCATGTCCTCTGGCAAGCGGGTGCCGCTACCTTCTTGTAATGCCAGAGCGGCCTCAAAACCTTTTTGCCGAATGAAGCGTTTGTTGTAAGTCGCTGCGGTTCCTGAGCCATCCCTCCAGCCCATTAAATACGAACGGAGTTGTTCTTGGCGTTCCTCGCTGACTTGCTCATCCATGGCATCCATTCTTTCTGAAAACTTGCGATTCCAGGTGTGACGGAGCGAGTGCCCTGTCGCTGCATACAACTGCGGTGATACAGTCCTGACCACAGAAAAAATTTTGTGGTATCCCCCTTTGGAGATAGGATTTCCCACAGTTGGCCCTGGCTTGTAAGTTACAAACAGGTAGTCATTTTTCTTCGCATTTCGGACTTTCCGGCGGTCTTGAATGATATAACTATGCAGTTCTTGAACTAAGGATTCAGCCAACGGTAAGAGCCGTTCTCTGGTTTTAGCATTAGGCTGATTGGTTCTAGAGTCAACCCGCTCATCTGCTCGCCTAACGATACGGATCCTGTTAGTACTAAAATCAACATCCTGTATTCTGATATTCAATAATTCACCACCTCGAATACCAAGATAAAACAGAAGCAAGATCATCAGCCGATTCCGGCGCTGCACATCTATTGAGAAAGGATTTGACTCCGATCCAGGCTGGATGACTTCAAATAGCGAATCCAATTGAACATCACTCAATGACCTGTCTTGCAACTCACTGCTTCTGTGCTTTTTAGACGGTCGGCGCGTCTTTATTTGCTGCGCCATAGCATTGATCTGTTCGACAACTTCCAGTTCTGCCGTCTTTAAGATATGCATCGCATACCAGTGTAAATAGTTGGCAAACGTTGTCAGCCGGGAATGCTGTGTCCCGTTATCAACGGTATCGGTCATCACATCTGCCAACCAAGGGGTAGAGGACGCTATTAATGGCCTCTTTCCTTGTTTGCACTGAGCAAAATCTCGCAGATCGTCCAGCTCATGTGGTCTGAAGAAGTCCTTGGTCAAAAACCGCTGCTCAAGGTCAATGTCTCGACTCTCTACAAAGCTTAACAACATAACAAGGTTGCTAGCCGCCGCCAACATCGTTGAAAAAGCATCCCCTCTATTGCGGATTTGAGTTGTTAGAAACAGAGTGGGGTAATACAGGGGAAGGCCAGAAGAACGATCCACCACCATGCAGTAGCGCTCACCACTATCCATAACAAATTTTGTAACCCCGTAGAGTTTCTTCATGCGCACACAACCAACAAACTTTACATAATTGCAAGGTGAACGATGCACCAAAGATTGTCAATTAATGCTTGACGATTTTCCAAGCTCAATAAATAAAAAACCCCTGAATTAACAGGGGGCTGTGTATTTATTCTTTACAAATAACTCTCAGGTCAACTCTAGAACGGAATATCGTCGTCGAAGTCCATTGGGGGTTCGTTAGACGGTGCTGGCGCGGACTGCTGCTGTGGGCGAGACTGCGCGCCACCGCTGAACTGGTTGCCGCCCTGTGGCTGCTGAGGCTGACCCCAACCGCCCTGCTGCTGCTGACCGCCACCTGCTGGTGCACCACCGCCCTGACGGCCGCCGAGCATCTGCATGGTGCCACCCACGTTGACCACAACTTCCGTGGTGTACTTCTCAGCGCCGGCTTGATCGGTCCATTTGCGGGTACGCAGCTGGCCTTCAATATAAACCTGAGAACCTTTACGCAGATACTCACCAGCCACTTCCGCCAGTTTGCCAAACAGCACAACGCGGTGCCATTCAGTCTGCTCTTTCATCTCACCGGTCGCTTTATCACGCCAGGATTCGGAAGTAGCCAGCGTAATGTTGGCAACTGCGCCACCACTCGGCATGTAGCGTACTTCCGGGTCCTGGCCCAGATTACCGACGAGAATCACCTTGTTTACGCCTCTGCTGGCCATGTTCGTGTCTCCTGAATACGTTTCTTAATAGTGTAAACGCGCGAGTGTACCATTTCCACGCTGCAATTTGCATAGTTGCGTAGTCGGTTCCGAAATCTCTCGCGAACTCGACATTGTTACACAGTGAATCAGAAAATGCATTCCAATACTGTATATTCAAACAGGTCATTTTGTGTCATAATTAGCCGTTTCTGACAGCCGTTTGTCCTTCAAACAAACCAGGCAATCCGTGTTCCAACCGGGAAAGGTGAATGGATAAGATCGAAGTTCGGGGCGCCCGCACCCACAATCTCAAGAATATCAACCTCATAATCCCTCGCGACAAACTCATCGTCGTGACCGGGCTTTCGGGGTCTGGCAAATCCTCACTGGCTTTCGACACTTTATATGCCGAAGGACAGCGTCGTTACGTGGAGTCACTCTCTGCATACGCACGTCAGTTCCTGTCACTGATGGAAAAACCGGATGTAGACCATATTGAAGGGTTATCACCTGCTATCTCCATTGAGCAGAAATCCACCTCGCATAACCCGCGTTCAACGGTTGGTACGATTACCGAAATTCATGACTACCTGCGTCTGCTGTATGCACGCGTGGGTGAGCCGCGCTGCCCGGATCACGACGTCCCGCTGGCCGCGCAGACCGTAAGCCAGATGGTGGATAACGTGCTGTCGCAGCCGGAAGGTAAACGCCTGATGCTGCTGGCGCCCATCATTAAAGAGCGTAAGGGCGAGCACACCAAAACGCTGGAGAACCTGGCAAGCCAGGGCTATATCCGCGCCCGTATCGACGGCGAAGTGTGTGACCTGTCGGATCCGCCTAAGCTGGAGCTGCAGAAGAAGCACACCATCGAAGTGGTGATTGACCGTTTCAAAGTCCGTGACGATCTGGCGACCCGCCTGGCCGAATCCTTCGAAACCGCGCTGGAACTCTCTGGCGGTACGGCCGTGGTCTCCGATATGGACAACCCGAAAGCGGAAGAGCTGCTCTTCTCCGCCAACTTTGCCTGTCCGATTTGTGGTTACAGCATGCGCGAGCTGGAGCCGCGTCTGTTCTCGTTCAACAACCCGGCGGGCGCCTGTCCGACGTGTGACGGACTGGGCGTACAGCAATATTTTGACCCGGACCGCGTGATCCAAAACCCGGAGCTGTCGCTGGCTGGCGGTGCGATCCGCGGATGGGATCGCCGCAACTTCTACTATTTCCAGATGCTGAAGTCGCTGGCAGAGCACTATAAATTCGACGTCGAAGCCCCGTGGGCCAGCCTGAACCCGAACGTGCACAAAGTGGTGCTGTTCGGTTCCGGCAAAGAGAACATCGAGTTCAAGTACATGAACGATCGCGGTGATACCTCCGTGCGCCGTCACCCGTTTGAAGGGGTGCTGCACAATATGGAGCGCCGCTACAAAGAGACCGAATCCAGCGCGGTTCGCGAGGAGCTGGCGAAGTTTATCAGCAACCGTTCCTGTGCGACCTGTGAAGGTACGCGTCTGCGCCGTGAAGCTCGCCATGTGTTTGTTGAAAACACGGCGCTGCCGACCATCTCAGACATGAGCATCGGTCACGCGATGGACTTCTTCAACAACCTGAAGCTCTCCGGCCAGCGCGCGAAAATCGCGGAAAAAGTGCTGAAAGAGATCGGCGATCGTCTGAAGTTCCTGGTGAACGTCGGCCTGAATTACCTGACGCTTTCCCGCTCCGCAGAGACCCTCTCCGGTGGCGAAGCTCAGCGTATCCGCCTCGCGAGCCAGATTGGCGCAGGCCTGGTCGGCGTGATGTATGTGCTGGATGAACCCTCAATCGGCCTGCACCAGCGTGACAACGAGCGTCTGCTCGGCACGCTTGTCCACCTGCGTAACCTCGGTAACACGGTGATTGTGGTTGAGCACGATGAAGACGCGATCCGCGCCGCTGACCACGTTATCGATATCGGCCCGGGCGCTGGCGTACACGGCGGCCAGGTGGTCGCGGAAGGGACGCTGAAAGATATTATGGCGGTGCCGGAGTCATTGACCGGCCAGTACATGAGCGGCAAGCGCAAGATTGAAGTGCCGAAACAGCGTGTACCGGCGAACCCGGAAAAAGTGCTAAAGCTGACCGGCGCCCGCGGCAACAACCTGAAAGATGTGACGCTGACGCTGCCGGTTGGGCTGTTTACCTGTATCACCGGCGTATCCGGTTCCGGTAAGTCGACGCTGATCAACGATACGCTGTTCCCGATTGCGCAGACGCAGCTGAACGGCGCGACGCTGGCCGAACCGGCGCCATACCGTGACATCCAGGGGCTGGAGCATTTCGATAAAGTGATCGATATCGATCAGAGTCCAATCGGGCGGACTCCGCGTTCCAACCCTGCCACCTATACGGGCGTGTTCACACCCGTACGTGAACTGTTTGCAGGTGTGCCGGAAGCGCGTTCACGCGGGTATACGCCAGGACGTTTCAGCTTTAACGTGCGCGGCGGACGCTGTGAAGCGTGCCAGGGCGACGGGGTTATCAAGGTTGAGATGCACTTCCTGCCGGATATCTACGTGCCGTGCGACCAGTGCAAAGGCAAACGCTATAACCGCGAAACGCTGGAGATTAAGTACAAAGGCAAAACTATTCACGAAGTGCTGGATATGACCATCGAAGAGGCGCGTGAGTTCTTTGACGCGGTCCCTGCGCTGGCGCGTAAGCTGCAGACGCTGATGGATGTGGGCCTGACCTATATTCGTCTGGGGCAGTCTGCCACCACGCTGTCTGGCGGTGAAGCACAGCGCGTGAAGCTGGCGCGTGAGCTCTCCAAACGCGGTACCGGCCAGACGCTGTACATTCTCGATGAGCCGACCACCGGTCTGCACTTTGCCGATATCCAGCAGCTGCTTGATGTTCTGCATCAGCTTCGCGATCAGGGCAACACGATTGTGGTCATTGAACACAACCTGGACGTGATTAAAACCGCGGACTGGATTGTCGATCTCGGCCCGGAAGGCGGCAGCGGCGGCGGTGAAATCCTCGTCTCCGGTACGCCAGAGACCGTTGCAGAGTGCGAAGCCTCGCACACCGCGCGCTTCCTCAAACCGTTGCTGTAATTGTCACACGGAGAGTTGCTGTCGGGTCGCTTCCGGCAGCAGCTCTACCGCCTGCTGATAAGACGCGTCCACCAGATAGTAAATTTGCGAACCCGGCAGTGAACCGTCGAGATAAACGGTGCTCCAGTGCGCTTTGTTGAGATGCTTGCTTGGCCGGACGTCATGGTGCTGCTGGCGTAACAGCTCCGCCAGTTCCGGGCTGGTTTTCAGCGACGCCGCCGGGCGACCCTCAACCTCTTTCACCATCGCAAACAGAATATCCCCCACTTTAATCTGCGTGGCTTTCCAGTCGCTGTGAACGCTCTGCTCCGCGCCAGGTTTACTCATGCAGTACTGAAGTAGCTCCGAAATTGTCATCTTTATTCCCCTTGTAGCGTTGCGATAATTTTACGCGAACCACCGTGAATACGATGTTCTCCCAGCCAGATCCCTTGCCACGTTCCCAGCAGTAACCGACCATTGTGCACCGGCAGCATCAGCGATACGCCCAGCAGAGAGGATTTGATATGCGACGGCATGTCATCTGCTCCCTCATAGTCGTGTTCATAAGGGGCGTTGTCCGGAACGGTTTTGAGAAAATGCTGCTCCATGTCAGACCGGACGGTGGGATCGCAATTTTCATTAAGCGTGAGAGAGGCTGACGTGTGCTGAAGCAGCAGATGCAGTAACCCCGTCCTGATGCGCGAGAGGTCGCGAATTTGCCCAATGACTTCATCAGTCACCAGATGAAATCCACGAGGTTTCGTGCTTAAGGTCAGGGTCTGTTGATACCACATGTGCTGCTCCGTTATGAAAGATGAATCTTTCTAAGTGTGCAGCAAGAAAGCGAAAGGTAAAACCCACAGCGGCGAGATTTGATTAAAAAAGAGGCAACCTCGCCGCCCGGCGGTTAATACTCAGAATTAACAATCACTTCTTCGCCAAACTTTCCGGCCATGGGCAACGGTCGATACGTAGAGTTTGAGGCGCGTAACACCCTGATCCCTCTGGCTCCGACGTCATGCGCGGCGGTGATATCGTTATCTGAATCGCCATAGAAGACTTTGATGTTCTTCTGTTCAAGCCATTGGGTTTTGGTGTTTTGGCCAGGTTTGTCGCCGGCAAAAATAACCGGATTCATGCTGGAAGCCGGGATCTGAAAATCATCCTGCAGCGTTTTAGAGACGGTTTCGGTTTTGGTCTGGCTGCGTCCGGTCACAAAGTAAATGCTGTCGCCGCGTTTAACGTGCATGGCGATAAGCGCGCGCGCCACCTCTTTAGGAATGCTGAACTCGTCCCAGCCGTTATTCATCTTTTCCCAGAACTCGGGGTTCTTCAGATACGCTTCGCTGTCCGGTGAGTAGGTTTTTTTGCCCCGCCAGAATCCCGGGCTGGAAAACAGGACCGTATCATCGATATCAAAGCCTACAGCCATTGGCGGGCGCCCTAACAGGCTATTTTCGATTTGGGCTACGGATACCCAGTGAACAGGTGCTTGCTCGGCAAGCATGGCGGCGGTTGTGCCGGTGTAAAGCGGCGTCGGTGCGGAAGCGCGCGCGACGACGGCACTATTTAGCGAGAACAATAAGCAGGCGGCGCTGAGCGCCAGTGTGATCTTGCGCATGTTTTCCCCTGAATATTCAGTTTGTTATCGTTTTATTTTGAGTGAATGGTCAAAAAACTATCCGACCATAACCCCGGGGGGAGATGAAGGGAAGGAGTTTTTACTTATGAAGCTGAATAAAAAGAAGAAGATCACAAAGCGCGGATGAGGTCTGAAAGCCCGGTAGACGCAGCGCCACCGGGCAAGATTTTTGTGCGTCCTGACGCTCTCACCCGGCCCTCTCCCGCAGGGAGAGAGGGATGATAGTGAGTGCTTACATCACTGCGGCAAACGCCTGCGCAACACGATGAACGTTGCTGGCATTAAGCCCCGCCACGCACATACGGCCGCTGGAAATCAGGTAGACGCCGAACTCTTCACGCAGGCGATCGACCTGAGCCGCGCTGAGGCCGGTGTAGCTGAACATCCCACGCTGCTTAAGCAGATAGTCAAAATTATGCCCTGGGACGGCCTCTTTCAGCACGTCGACCAGCTCCTGACGCATCGTCAGGATGCGCTTGCGCATAGATTCTACTTCGGCGAGCCACGACGCTTTCAGCCGATCGTCACCCAGCACCGTGGCGACTACCTGCGCACCAAAGTTTGGCGGGCTGGAGTAAATGCGGCGCACGGTCGCCTTCAGCTGACCGAGCACGCGTCCGGCCGCTTCAGCGTCCTCACAGACCACTGACAGGCCGCCGACGCGCTCACCGTACAGGGAGAAGATTTTTGAGAACGAGTTGCTGACCAGCGCAGGCAGTCCGGCGCTGGCAACGGCGCGGATAGCGTAGGCATCTTCTTCCATGCCCGCGCCAAAGCCCTGATAGGCGATGTCGAGGAAGGGGATCAGGTTACGCGTCTTCAGCACGTCGATTACCGCATCCCACTGGGCATTAGTCAGGTCTGCACCGGTCGGGTTATGGCAGCACGGATGCAGCAGAACAATACTGCGCTCCGGCAGCGTATTCAGTTTTTCCAGCAGCGCGTCAACACGCACGCCGTTGGTTTCGCTGTCAAACCACGGATAGGTCTGCACCGTAAAGCCAGCGCCCTCAAAAATCGCCACGTGGTTTTCCCACGTCGGGTCACTGACCCACACGCCAGAATCCGGGAAGTATTTTTTCAGAAAGTCAGCGCCAACTTTTAATGCGCCCGAGCCACCCAGCGTCTGGATGGTCGCCACCCGTTTTTGTGTCAGCACGGCGTGATCGGCACCAAACAGCAGCGGCGCAATGGTGTTGCGGTAGCTGTTTAACCCTTCCATTGGCAGATAGAGCGAGGCTCCGTGCGGGACGGCGTTAAGACGCGCTTCCGCTTCTGCTACGGCTTGCAGCTGAGGAATAATGCCCTCCTCGTTGTAATACAAACCAATACTGAGGTTGACTTTGTCGCTGCGAGGATCTTCTTTGAAACGCTCCATTAAGGAGAGAATGGGGTCGCCGGCATAGGCGTCAACTTTCTGAAACACGCGATGATTCTCCGGAATTCGATGAGGCAGGGATTTCAACAATAAACCGGATATGACAGAAGATCGAGAGCGATATCAGATCCGTTCCTGCAGATGTCGTCGAATCTGTTCAATGCGTTCAGCAAGCGAACCAGAAACAGGCAGATAGGGGATATTTCTGTCAGTTAACGCGCGGATGTACCATGCCTGTTGTCGCTGGCGGAATGCAGCCCCCTGACGGGTACCATCCTGAACAAAAGGAAACTCATCGCCACAGAGCACCACCAGAGAATATGCGCGCCCGGCTAATTCCTCTAGCTCGCGTGGCGCGCTGCCAAACTGGTCGAGCATATAAAACAGCGTGGTTAAGGGCGAGGTATCGCAAACCAGGAAGGGAGCCGTGCTGGCCATCGCTTCACGACGCACCTGCTCGCGGGCAATATGCAGCAGATCGTCGCATCCCAGCACGCCATTCTTCTCTTCCCAATATTCTCGGCCAAACTCGGCGACAAATGGGGCGTTGAGCGTCGTCGCCAGTGCGCGGGAAAGCGTGCTTTTTCCTGTCGATTCGCCCCCCAATAAACAAATCCGAAAGACAAAGCTACGGTAGACCTCCGGGGACATCATCGTGCGGTAGCGATGGACGTCAGAACGTATCAGGGTTCCCGAGGGCGCATCAGGCCCCTTCGGACGCTGGAGGCGGACATGCGTAACCTGCTTGCCAAAACGCTGGCTTAACACCGCCGCAAATCCGTCGCCGTAGTCTTCGGCGGTAAATACGGCCTGTGGCTGGCAGTGAAGTATTTTTTCACACAGCGTTGCCACGTAATGCCGGTGAAGATCGGCATCCGCATCATTATGCGGCAGTGGTTCAAGCGCATGGGTCGCGATGACCTCCGGTGTCAGCACAAGGTGATGACATTGCGGGAAGCGCGCGCTTAACCAGTGAAGGCGCTTGTCGGGGTCATAACCCGGGATTTCCGGACGCGAATAACTGATGATATAGACCGTCTCACACTGGGCCAGCGCAGCATTTATCAGCGCTTCATGCCCCACGTGTAATGGCGCAAATTTGCCCACAACCAGACCGTCGCGATAAGGCTTCACTGGGCGCGAATCTCCTTACGCCACTGATATAAACCGTGCCAGGCATTAAACCAAAACACCAGATATAAACCCGCGGTCAAATGCAGATCTCTCATCGCATATAACGGGACCGCCAGCGTGTTTACAGCCAGCCAGACGTACCAGTTCTCCAGGCGTCGCCCCATTAACATAAACTGTGCAAGCACGCTGAATGTCAAAATAACGGAGTCCACCCAGGGGGCCCAGGCGTTAGTGTAGCGATGCAAGATCAGGCCATAAATCGCGGCCACCAGCAGGGCGCAGGCGAGCAGGATGAAGAAATGTCTGAGCCGGGTACGCCGAACGGGCAATACCTCCCCGCGATGACCTTTGAGCCAGTGCACCCAGCCGGTGATGCTGGTGATGATGAAAAAGAGCTGCAGGGTAACGTCTGCGTAAAGCTGAACCGAATAAAAGACCCAGCCATAAAGCCCACTGCCGATGATGCCTATCCACCACGTGTGAATACTGTTTCTGGCAGCCAGCCAGACCGAGAGGGCATAAGCCAGACAAGCGGCCATTTCGGATGGTGACATTACCCCTCCCTGGAAAGGTCTGTTAGTCGATGTACTTCATCGCAACCCTTGATGTCAGGCGCGTGATAAGTTCGTAAGCACTCACTTTTGTGATTTCAGCGATGCGTTCAACAGGCAAACCCTCACCCCACATCACCACGTCATCACCCGGTTTATCCTGTGCATCTGGCCCGAGGTCAATACAGATCATGTCCATCGCCACGCGGCCCACGATGTTCGCTTCACGGCCATTGACCAGTACCGGCGTGCCAGACGGCGCGGCGCGGGGATAACCGTCGCCATAGCCCATCGCCACCACGCCAAGGCGTGTGTCGCGCTCACTGGTCCAGGTTCCGCCGTAGCCCACGGGCTCACCCGCTTTGTGATCGCGCACGGCAATCAGGTTAGACACAAGGGACATTACCGGCTGGAAACCAAAATCCGGCCCCCAGGGTCTGTTCTCCAGCGGAGAGACGCCGTAAAGAATAATGCCTGGACGCGCCCAGTCGAAGTGCGACTGCGGCCACAGCAAAATACCGCCAGACGCGGCAATGGAGCGCATTCCTGGCTTGCCTTCGCAGAAAGTATTAAAAATATCCAGCTGCTGCTCGGTCGCGCCACACTCGGGTTCATCGGCACGGGCAAAGTGGCTCACGATATTCACCGGCTGACGGACGTTTTTGCACTGACACAGACGCTGATAAAACGCGTCCGCCTTTTCCGGGCGCACGCCCAGACGGTGCATGCCGGTATCGAGCTTCATCCAGACGGTGACAGGCTCACTCAGTTCGGCAGTTTCCAGCGCCGCGAGTTGTTCTTCGTTATGTACCGCGGTGTGCAGATGCTGGTCAGCAATGGTCGGCAGATCTGCCGCTTCAAAAAAGCCTTCCAGCAGCAAAATCGGTTGAGTGATCCCACCCGCGCGCAGGCGGATGGCTTCTTCAAGACGGGCGACGCCAAAGGCGTCGGCATCGGGGAGCGTTCGCGCGGTCTCAATAAGACCGTGTCCGTAAGCGTTCGCTTTCACGACTGCAACGAGTTTACTGGCGGGAGCCAGTTCACGCAGACGTTGCAGGTTGTGTCGCAGAGCGCGGCGGTTAATGACTACAGTTGCCGCTTGCATTTGAATTCCTTAGAAATTACTCATCATCATATTGAGGACCGGCGTAGTTGTCGAAACGCGACCACTGTCCGTTAAAGGTCAGACGTACCGTACCGATAGGGCCGTTACGTTGTTTACCAATAATAATTTCGGCGATCCCTTTCAGGTCGCTGTTCTCGTGATAAACCTCATCACGGTAGATGAACATGATTAAGTCGGCATCCTGCTCGATGGAGCCCGATTCACGCAGGTCGGAGTTGACCGGGCGCTTATCAGCACGTTGTTCCAGGGAGCGGTTAAGCTGCGACAGCGCCACCACGGGCACATGCAACTCTTTGGCTAACGCCTTGAGCGAGCGGGAAATCTCCGCGATTTCCAGCGTACGGTTGTCGGACAGCGACGGCACGCGCATCAGCTGAAGGTAGTCAATCATGATAAGGCCAATACCGCCATGTTCACGGGCGATACGGCGCGCACGGGAGCGCACTTCCGTCGGCGTCAGGCCGGAGGAGTCATCGATATAAATATTCCGTTTTTCCAGCAGGATACCCATGGTGCCGGAGATACGCGCCCAGTCCTCATCGTCGAGCTGGCCGGTACGGATACGGGTCTGATCCACGCGCGACAGCGACGCCAGAGAACGCATCATGATCTGTTCTGATGGCATCTCAAGACTGAAGATAAGAACCGGCTTGTCCTGCAACATCGCCGCATTTTCGACGAGGTTCATCGCAAATGTCGTTTTACCCATGGAGGGACGCGCCGCGACGATAATCAAATCCGACGGCTGCAGACCCGCGGTTTTCTTATTGAGATCGTCATAGCCGGTGTTCACGCCGGTGACACCGTCGTGCGGCTGCTGGAACAGTTGCTCAATACGCGCGACGGTAGCATCAAGCACATCAGCGATATTTTTCGGGCCTTCGTCTTTATTTGCCCGACTTTCCGCGATTTTAAAGACGCGGGACTCGGCGAGATCAAGCAGGTCTTCGCTGGTACGCCCCTGCGGATCAAAACCGGCGTCGGCGATCTCATTCGCCACCGAGATCATCTCACGAACAACAGCACGTTCGCGCACGATATCGGCATAAGCGCTGATATTCGCCGCACTTGGCGTATTTTTTGACAGTTCCGCCAGGTAAGCAAACCCACCCACGCTGTCCAGTTGCCCCTGACGCTCCAGCGATTCCGCGAGCGTGATAAGGTCAATCGGGCTGCCCGACTCCTGCAGACGTGCCATTTCAGTAAAGATATGACGGTGCGGACGGGTATAGAAATCCTCGGACACCACGCGCTCGGCGACGTCGTCCCAGCGTTCGTTATCCAGCATTAAACCGCCCAACACCGACTGTTCCGCTTCAATCGAGTGCGGCGGGACTTTTAATCCTGCGACCTGGAAATCACGCTCGCGAGGTTCAGTCTGTTTGTTGAAGGGTTTGTTTCCTGCCATAGTGAATGGAGTTACCGAGATAAAGAGTGGGTCGAAAGATTACCATATTTTTCTGACGGAGGGAGCATGGCAACGCGCATTGAATTCCAGAAACATGGTGGGCCAGAAGTGTTAAACGCGGTGGAGTTTACCCCCGCAGCGCCTGGTGAAAACGAAGTACAGGTTGAAAACAAAGCCATCGGCATTAACTACATCGACACCTATATTCGCGGCGGTCTCTATCCGCCTCCCTCCATGCCAAGCGGACTGGGAACGGAAGCGGCAGGCGTCGTGCTCAAAGTGGGCAGCGCCGTTAAGCATATTAAAGAGGGCGATCGCGTGGTGTACGCGCAATCCGCGCTGGGTGCCTACAGTTCCGTGCACAACGTGCCGGCCGATAAAGCCGCCCTTCTGCCAAATGCCATCTCGTTTGAACAAGCGGCCGCCTCATTCCTGAAAGGGCTCACGGTCTATTATCTGCTGCGCAAAACCTATGAGATCAAACCTGACGAGCAGTTCCTGTTTCATGCCGCAGCGGGCGGCGTGGGGCTGATCGCCTGTCAGTGGGCCAAAGCGCTCGGTGCAAAACTTATCGGCACGGTGGGCAGTGCACAAAAAGCCCAGCGCGCGCTTCAGGCCGGCGCCTGGCAGGTGATTAACTACCGTGAAGAGAGCATTGCTGAGCGCCTCAAAGAGATAACCAACGGCAAAAAGGTGCGCGTGGTTTATGACTCGGTGGGTAAAGATACCTGGGAGGCGTCGCTGGATTGTCTGCAGCGTCGCGGGCTAATGGTGAGCTTCGGCAACGCCTCGGGCGCTGTGACCGGCATTAATCTTGGCATTCTCAATCAGAAAGGGTCGCTGTATGTGACTCGCCCTTCCCTGCAGGGGTATATCACTAACCGGGAAGAGCTGATCGAGGCCAGCAACGAGCTCTTTTCGCTGATCGCCAGCGGTGTGATTAAAGTGGATGTGGCGGAGGCGCAGAAATACGCGCTAACCGATGCCAGGCGTGCACATGAGGTGCTGGAGAGCAGAGCGACACAGGGTTCAAGTCTGTTAATTCCCTGACCCCTAAAAAGAAATTGGGCTTCCCGTGGGAAGCCCTTTCTTTTTTTTAGTTCGGCTGTATGTAGGGTACAGCTCGATGAATTCTTTAGCGGCAGTCATAGTGACAGATTCGATAAGTAAATCCTATTCTGTTCTAAGCAATGCTGCCGGAAAAGTTGCAGGTATGTGACGAACACCTCAATACCTTAGTAACGAAAACGGTTATTGCGCTGATAAGTGGGCAGTTTTGGTGATTTAATCGCCCGTATTACCCACACCACGGCAATGGCCAGCAGCAGCCACGGCAGGAGCTTCAGCGTCAGGGCAAATAATCCCCCGATAAACATGACCACCGTCGCCACGACGATAGCCGCCAGAATCCCGAGCAGGGAAATCCCCGTCATCATCAGCATGACAAAAAAGCCAATCACAAAAAGTAGTTCTAACATGGTGCTCTCCCACGCGTTCCCGAATGATACCGCGATCATTACAAGAATCATGCCAACCATAACCCGCTGTTCTTAAAGCAAAACGCCCCGCACGGGTGTGCGAGGCGTGGTGAATTTGACGATCTTTTAGCGAAAATTATCGCTTATCAGCGACAAGACGTAGCGCGTGTTCCAGCACCTCGATATCTGCACCGGCTTTATGCGCGTTCTCGCTAAGGTAGCGACGCCACTGGCGTGCTCCCGGGATCCCCTGGAACAGGCCCAGCATATGACGGGTGATATGACCAAGATACGTCCCGTTACTCAGCTCACGCTCAATGTAGGGATACATGGCGCGTACCACGGCCACCGGGTCGGTATCTGCGCCTTGAACGCCAAAGATTTCCCTGTCGACCGTCGCCAGAATGCCTGGATTTTGATACGCCTCGCGCCCGACCATTACGCCATCCATATGCTCCAGGTGTGTTTTGGCCTCTTCCAGCGATTTAATGCCGCCGTTGATCGACATCGTGAGCTGCGGGAAGTCACGTTTTAGCTGGTACACGCGCGGGTAGTCCAGCGGCGGGATTTCACGGTTCTCTTTCGGGCTAAGTCCGGAGAGCCAGGCTTTACGCGCATGGATGATAAACATCTCGCACTCGCCTTTCCCGGAGACCGTATTGATAAAATCGCAGAGAAATTCGTAGCTGTCCTGGTCGTCAATGCCGATACGGGTCTTGACCGTCACCGGAATGGAAACCACATCGCGCATCGCCTTGATGCAGTCTGCCACCAGGGATGCATTGCCCATCAGACACGCGCCGAACATGCCGTTCTGCACACGATCAGACGGACAGCCAACGTTAAGGTTAATTTCGTCATAGCCGCGCGCTTCTGCAAGCTTCGCACACTGCGCCAGCGCAGCGGGATCGCTACCGCCAAGCTGCAGCGCAACCGGATGCTCTTCTTCGCTGTAGGCCAGATAGTCGCCCTTTCCGTGAATAATTGCTCCGGTGGTCACCATTTCGGTGTACAGCAACGTATGGCGGGAGAGCTGACGCAGGAAGTAGCGACAGTGTCTGTCCGTCCAGTCGAGCATCGGCGCAATGGAGAAACGGTGTGCAGGGAAAGCAGTCTGTAATTCTGACGACATGGCGAAGTTTTAAGCATCTGGTGAAAAGGGCGCGCTACTATAGCACAAAGAAAAGCCGGAGGCGCAGCGCCTCCGGTGCACTTTAGAAGGTCATGCTCAACTGGGCGCCTGCGCCCCAGGTCTCGTCTTCACCATACAGGCCCATCAGGTCGACATGGACCGTGTTAAACGGTGCAAAACCGACACCGCCTGTGAAGACATTGCTGTCATTACCTTTCATGTCAGCACGGAAACCCGCACGCACCGCCAGCCAGTTCAGCGGCGTCACTTCGGCGCCTACGCCAACATACTGAGAAGTGTCTTCGCTTTTGAAGCCTTTGGTTTCCGTCAGATCGCCATCGGCGGTTAACGTCACCAGATCGTTATGCCAGGCGGCACCCGCGGTAACCAGAGGGCGGATCTGGTAGGTGTCTTTATAGCTCACCACCTCCCCCGTGCGCCCGTTGCGGATGCGAATGTCTTTGGTGTCGATATCGCGTGACATCAGGTTTTGTCCGCTCACGCCGACCGTCCAGTGCTCACCAAAATCGGCCGCGATACCGGCATCAACGTTAAAGCCGGTGTCGTCAGTACGGTAGCGGCTGTCGTTCCACTTGTTGCTGTCATAATCGTAAATGGAGGTGGTGTAGTTATAGACCCAGGTCTTTTGCAGTTTTGGAGTCACGCCAACAGACACCGGAACACCGCCAAGCTCGAACTGACGCGCCACCGCGATACCATAGTCGGAGACAATTGCCGCCCGGCCAGACGCCGTTGAGTTGAGGTTTTTCGTGATTTGATCGGTGCCGTTCAGCGCAGCGTCCAGTGCAACGCCGGCAGCCACCGCATCGCTGCGTTGAATACCGCGCAGGTAATCAATATCTTGCTGATCAATAGAAGAACTGACGCGTCCGTGGGCATAGCCTTTAGCCATAAAGGCCACGGAAAGGACATCGTTAGGAATACTGACGGCTATCCCCGCACCCGCCGTGGCGCGTGCCGTTTTGCCCTTGAGATAATCCAGCTCATCGGCGAGATCTTTCGCCGCGCCCTGGAACTGGTTGATGGAACCTAACGGGTTGGTAATGATCTCAATCGGTGTAAGGTTATCAACCACGTCTTTGTAATGGTTGATTTTATCGTTGATGGTATCAATCTCATCCTGAAGATTGTCTTCATCGGTCACCTGCACGCCAGCGGACGGTAAAATGACCGTCACATCGTCGTCCGGTTTCGCCTTCGCCAGTAGCGCAGGGTTGATTAACGCCCCGCTGCCATAGTTTCCGGCCGCGACACCCGTGCCCCCCATGGCGTCGCTACGTGATTCTGTCCAGGTATTGGCTGCTCCCGCCTGATTTGCCATAAACAAGGAGACAGCGATGCTAACCACCGAAAATTTAAAATGTTTTTTCACAGTATGCTCGTCTTATAGTCTGTTATTAAATAACCCCTGTCTGTTATCTCCCAAACAGGAACGAACTATTGCTGTGAATAAGTGCAAAAAGACCCGCCATTTCCTTAAGTTAAATTCCCGCCAGGCCTGTTGTTATTTGTGACGGCCCTCAATATTTATAGAAGAGGAAATTATTTTTTCCCAGGTTTTCCATCGTGCGGTCCGAAAAACTGAGGAGGGTGGTCTACCCAGCGATCGTCGCGCGTGGCGGCGTACTCCGGATTAAGCGGGTAATAGATACGGTTATGCTTCTTGTTGGCCTCACCCACCACCAGAAGCCGTACCTCTTCGCCGGTGTTGTTGATGAAGGTATGACAGACCCCGGTTCCGGCGGGAAAGCCCACGCTGTCGCCAGGTTCAAGTTTCCATAAATATCCGTTAATCCAGGCCTCAGGGTAGCCTTCAAGCACGTAGATAAACTCTTCTTCGTCGCTTTCAGCATGTGGATAAGAGGTCCGTCGGCCTGGCGGTAAACGCTCATGGTGTATACCAATGCGTCCAAGACCGAGCTTACGCGCCAGCGGTGCGCCAATGGAAAAACGTTCACTACTGTCGGGATAGGTTGAGTCATCTGCGCCTTCTATGTCGCGCCAGTGTCGAATACAGTCAGGTCTTTTCATCGTTTATTCCCCGGATTGCGTTGCGTCAGGTATAGCACAGCCTGGCGGATCTCGGTGTTTTTAGCAGAACATGATAAAGTGGGGGTTTTCCAGCCTATAACATCCGGGGTGCTAAATGGATAAGTCCACAAAAGAGCTGTTAGCGCAGGCAGAAAAGCTGTGCGTGCAACGCAATGTGCGCCTGACTCCGCAGCGCCTTGAAGTATTACGTTTGATGAGCCTGCAGCAGGGCGCGATCAGCGCGTACGATCTGCTTGATCTGCTGCGCGAAAGCGAGCCACAGGCTAAACCACCAACGGTGTACCGCGCGCTGGATTTCCTGCTGGAACAGGGCTTTGTGCATAAAGTTGAATCGACAAACAGCTATGTGCTGTGCCATCTGTTCGATCAGCCAACCCATACGTCGGCCATGTTTATCTGCGATCGCTGCGGCAGCGTGAAGGAAGAAGGTGCGGAAGGCGTTGAAGATATTATGCATACGCTGGCAGCCAAAATGGGCTTTGCGTTGCGTCATAACGTGATTGAAGCGCACGGCCTGTGCTCAGCCTGCGTAGAGGTAGAAGCCTGTCGACACCAGGATGAGTGCCAGCACGACCATTCGGTACTGGTGAAGAAAAAGCCGCGTTAACGGCAAAAGAAAAGGCGGCCCGAAGCCGCCCTCAGGGGGAGTAAAGGATTACCAGCGATAATCGTTACGGGTTTCCCAGTCTTTCACTTCGTTTTCAGCACGATCTTTCTCGTAGCCGTAACGTTCCTGAATTTTACCCACCAGCTGATCGCGTTTACCTTCGATGATGGTCATATCATCATCCGTCAGCTTACCCCACTGTTCTTTCGCTTTACCTTTGAACTGCTTCCAGTTGCCGCCGATTTCGTCTTTATTCATAATCGTGTCCTCGTGTTAAGCGTCTGTAAGTTTCGCCCGCTTCGTTCTTTTCTGCTGGACGTGATTATTATTGTAGTTAAGGATCCGGCAGTTGTTTTTATATTCGGAATCTTTAACCGTCACGATATATCGTGGCGGGAAGGCAACCAGGTGTTATTTCGCCAGTGACGATGCCAGATAAAGGCCAGCGACAGACCACGTAACGCGAGGAAAACCGCCAGAGCCAGCCACAAACCGTGGTTGCCCAGATACGGCAGCGTCAGTAACGTCAGACCAAATCCCGCCGCAGCGACCGCCATGCTATTGCGCATCTCCGCACCTCGCGTCGCGCCAATAAACATGCCGTCCAGCAGATAACACCACACGCCCACCACCGGTAAGATTGCCTGCCAGAAGAGATAGTGACTCGCCAGTTCGCGCAGCGATGGGAGGGAGGTGAGTAAGGCAACGATCTGTTCACCCAGACAGGCGTAAATGAGTGCAAACGCCAGCGCCACCAGGCCTGACTGACGACAGGCGGCCCGCCACACCTCGCGGAGCTGGCCGCTTTCGCGTGCACCATACGCTTGCCCGGAATGGGCTTCAACGGCATAGGCAAAGCCATCCAGCGCATACGCGGTAAAGGTGAGCAGCGTCATCAGGACCGCATTAACCGCGACGATCTCCGGCCCAAGTCGCGCCCCAAAGACCGTCAGCGCGCCAAAGCAGAGCTGAAGCAGTAACGAGCGCAGCATAATGTCGCGGTTAAGCGCCAGCAGCGTGCGGATATTACCGCGCCACGCGGTTTTGAGCATCGCAAGCGAGATACCGCGCAGGGCCAGCACGCGCCAGACCATCCACAGGCCGATGAAAAAGGTACCGTATTCTGCAATTGCCGTCGCCAGCGCGGCGCCCTGCACGTTCATATGCAGACCCATCACCAGCCAGACATCAAGCACGATGTTGAGAAGATTGCCTGCCACCAGCAGAATGACTGGCGCACGGGCATACTGCACGCCGAGTAACCAGCCAAGCAGGACCAGGTTCGCCAGTGATGCAGGCGCGCTGAGCCAGCGAATTTCAAGGAAGCGTCGCGCCTGCTCAAGTACCGCCTCGCTCCCGCCAACGACATGCAGCGCCAGATCAATCAGTGGCGTGCGCAACACCACGATCAGCGCACCCGCGCCCAGTGCAAGGATCAAGGGTTGTACCAGCGCTCGCGCCAGACGCAACGGATCTTTTGCGCCGTACGCCTGAGCCGTAAGCCCTGTGGTACTCATGCGCAAAAAGAGCAGCAGCATAAAAAGGAAGCTGGTTGCCGTCGCGCCGATCGCGACGCCGCCCAGATAAACGGGGGAATCCAGATGACCAATAACAGCCGTGTCTACCAGTCCCAGCAGAGGGACGGTGATATTGGAAAAAATCATTGGCAGTGCAAGACGCCACAATGCCTTATCTGATGTCGTCAGCAGTGACATGAAAAATACCGGCAGTGGAGATTGAATCAGGCTACGGCAGGTCCGTAGCCTGTTATGACATGATTACAGCCATTCACCGTTGCGGATAACCCCAACAGCCAGCCCTTCAATAGAGAAGTTATGTTCGCGGAGATCCACCACAATCGGGGAGAACTCGTTGTTTTCAGGCAGTAACTGGACGGTGTTACCCTGCTTTTTCAGACGCTTAACGGTAACTTCATCGTCAATACGCGCGACCACAACTTGCCCGTTGCGCACGTCCTGGGTTTTATGAACTGCGAGCAGATCGCCGTCCAGAATACCGATATCTTTCATCGACATGCCGCTGACGCGCAGCAGGAAATCTGCGCTCGGTTTAAACATGCCCGGGTCAACCTGGTAGTGACCTTCAATATGCTGTTGTGCCAGCAAAGGTTCACCTGCCGCGACACGGCCCACCAGCGGAATGCCTGTCTCTTCTTCCACCAGCAGACGGATGCCACGCGAAGCGCCCGATACAATCTCAATGACGCCTTTACGCGCCAGCGCTTTCAGGTGTTCTTCGGCAGCATTCGGAGAACGGAAACCCAGACGCTGAGCGATCTCCGCACGCGTGGGTGGCATACCCGTCTGGCCGATATGATCCCGGATGAGATCAAACACCTCTTGCTGCCTGGTCGTTAACGCTTTCATTCCGCCCCCTGGGTGTATATACAGTTATGCTGTGAGTATATACAGTCAAAGGCGATTTTGGAACCAAAAACTGCACAAAAAACCAGGGACTTAATTATTTCTCGAGGCTTATCGGAAATGTGACCAAAGCAGCGTGACCCAGGTGATGACCGCAGTGATAATCGCCAGCAATACGGCAGCAGACCCCATGTCTTTCGCCCGGCCGGAGAGCTCATGGAAATCAGAGCCGATACGGTCCACCACGGCCTCAATAGCGCTATTGAGAATTTCCACTATCATCACCAACAGCACGGAGCCGATCAACAAAACGCGGGTAATCGCATCAACATCAAGGAAACAGGCGATAATCACCGCGATGATAGCGGCGACGCCCTCCTGGCGAAACGCGGCTTCATTGACCCACGCGGCACGGAAACCTTTCCATGAATAGCCGGCGGCTTTGATGATTCGGGTTAACCCAGTGGTATTATTGGCCATTAAAAGAACCTTTTAATTAAAATAGCGTCAGTAACAGTAGGCGCAGCGTGTTTCGCTGCTGCCTGAAGTATGACGGGTAACAACAGAAATTTTGCGCGCTTTCTGTTATCCTTGCGCCGCAATTGCATTATTAACCAGAGGCTTTACATCGTTTATGTCCGGCTGGCCACGAATTTACTACAAATTACTTAATTTACCATTAAGCGTCCTGGTAAAAAGCAAGTCTATCCCAGCGGAACCCGCGCTGGAATTGGGGCTCGATACGTCACGCCCAATTATGTACGTTTTGCCTTATAACTCGAAGGCAGACCTACTGACGCTTCGCGCCCAGTGTCTGGCGCATGATTTACCTGACCCGCTTGAACCCCTCGAAGTCGACGGCACTCTGCTGCCGCGCTATGTGTTCATTCACGGCGGGCCGCGCGTGTTTACCTATTACACGCCAAAGGAAGAGTCCATCAAGCTTTTCCACGACTATCTCGACCTGCACCGCAGCAATCCGGGTCTGGATGTGCAGATGGTGCCGGTATCGGTGATGTTTGGTCGTCGCCCGGGCAGAGAGAAAGGTGAAGAGAACCCACCGCTGCGCATGCTTAACGGCATTCAGAAATTCTTCGCGGTCTCCTGGCTGGGACGTGACAGCTTCGTGCGTTTCTCCCCGTCCGTTTCGCTGCGCCGTATGGCGGACGAACACGGCACCGACAAGATTATCGCGCAGAAACTGGCGCGCGTGGCGCGTATGCACTTCGCCCGTCAGCGTCTGGCTGCCGTCGGCCCGCGTCTTCCTGCACGTCAGGACCTCTTCAACAAGCTGCTGGCCTCCAAAGCGATTGCCAGGGCCGTTGAAGACGAAGCGCGCAGCAAAAAGATTTCCCATGAGAAAGCACAGCAGAACGCTATTGCGCTGATGGAAGAGATTGCCGCGAACTTCTCTTACGAGATGATTCGTCTTTCCGATCGTATTCTGGGCTTTACGTGGAACCGCCTCTATCAGGGAATCAACGTTCATAACGCCGAGCGCGTACGCCAGCTGGCCCATGATGGCCATGAGATTGTCTATGTCCCCTGCCACCGCAGCCACATGGACTATCTGCTCCTCTCCTATGTGCTCTATCACCAGGGTCTGGTACCGCCGCACATCGCTGCCGGCATTAACCTGAACTTCTGGCCAGCCGGCCCGATTTTCCGTCGCCTGGGGGCGTTCTTTATTCGTCGTACCTTTAAGGGCAACAAGCTCTACTCCACCGTATTCCGTGAATATCTTGGCGAGCTGTTCAGCCGCGGTTATTCCGTTGAATACTTCGTGGAAGGGGGTCGCTCCCGTACCGGTCGTCTGCTCGATCCTAAAACCGGCACGCTGTCGATGACCATTCAGGCGATGCTGCGCGGGGGAACCCGCCCGATCACGCTGGTACCCATCTACATTGGCTACGAGCACGTGATGGAAGTGGGCACCTACGCCAAAGAGCTGCGCGGTGCGACCAAAGAGAAAGAGAGCCTGCCGCAGATGCTGCGCGGCCTGAGCAAGTTACGCAACCTTGGCCAGGGCTACGTCAACTTTGGCGAGCCGATGCCGCTGATGACCTACCTGAACAACCATGTTCCGGAGTGGCGCGAGTCTATCGATCCTATCGAAGCGATTCGCCCGGCCTGGCTGACGCCTACGGTCAACAGCATCGCCTCTGAACTGATGGTGCGTATTAACAACGCCGGTGCGGCAAACGCCATGAACCTGTGCTGTACGGCGCTTCTGGCCTCTCGTCAGCGTTCACTGACCCGTGAACAGCTTACGGAGCAGCTGGATTGCTATCTGGATATGATGCGCAACGTGCCGTACTCGGTGGATTCGACCGTACCGGTAAGCACGGCAAGCGAGCTTATCGAGCATGCCCTGCAGATGAACAAGTTTGAAGTCGAAAAGGACACCATCGGCGACATCATCATTCTCCCGCGTGAGCAGGCGGTGCTGATGACTTACTATCGCAACAACATCGCGCATATGCTGATGCTGCCCTCGCTCATGGCGGCCATCATCACCCAGCATCGTCGCATCTCGCGTCAGGAGCTGTTGCGTCATGTTGAAACGCTCTATCCAATGCTGAAAGCGGAGCTGTTCCTGCGCTGGGACAAGGACGAACTGGCGACTGAGCTGGATAAACTGACCGAAGAGCTGCGTCGTCAGGGGCTGATTACCGTCACGAACGACGAGCTGCATATCAATCCGTCACGGTCCCGTACCCTGCAACTGCTGGCGGCGGGCGCGCGTGAAACGCTGCAGCGCTACGCCATCACCTTCTGGTTGCTGAGCGCGAATCCGTCCATTAACCGCGGTACGCTCGAGAAAGAGAGCCGGACGCTGGCACAGCGCCTGTCTGTTCTGCACGGGATTAACGCCCCGGAATTCTTCGACAAAGCGGTCTTCAGCTCTCTGGTGCTGACGCTGCGTGATGAAGGGTTTATCAGTGATACGGGCGATGCCGAGCCGGAAGAGACGCTGAAGGTGTACCAGATGCTGGCCGAACTGATCACGTCTGATGTGCGTTTAACGATTGAAAGTGCGACGCAAGGCGAGTGAAGCGTGCAGCGGTCTGATGACCTGTGATGAAAGCAAAAACGGCAGCCTTCTGGCTGCCGTTTTTTTACGAAAAGTAGCTCATCGCCAGCCCTAAAAACAGCACCAGACCGACATAGTTGTTATTCATAAACGCCTTGAAGCAGGCTTCACGCTCCCGTTTCGCAATCAGCTTCTGCTGGTAGACAAACAGCATTCCCGCCACCAGCACGGCCCAGTAAAACGCCCAGTTGAGCCCGTTCAGGTAACCCATCGTCACCATCAACGCCAGCACCGCAACCTGCAGGATACCGATGATCAGCTTGTCATGACGTCCAAAGAGGATCGCCGTCGATTTAATGCCAATCTTCAGGTCATCGTCGCGGTCTACCATCGCGTATTGCGTGTCGTATGCCACGGCCCAGAGAATGTTCGCCAGGAACATCAGCCAGCAGCTTAACGGGACGGACTCACTCACCGCTGCAAACGCCATCGGGATCGACCAGCCAAACGCCGCGCCCAGCACCACCTGAGGCAGGTGGGTGTAGCGCTTCATGAACGGATAAACCCAGGCCAGAGCCAGGGCCGCGACTGAAAGCAGAATGGTCATGGTGTTCAGGGTTAACACCAGCAGGAAAGAGAGCAGCACCAGTACGATAAACAGCGTACGGGCCTCTTTTTCGGTCACTTGCCCGCTGGGCAACGGACGATGGGCCGTACGTTTTACGTGCCCGTCGAATTTACGATCCGCATAGTCATTGACCACGCAGCCCGCCGCACGCATCAGCCAGACGCCTGCAATAAACACCCCCAGGATCCACAGCGGCGGTACCCCTGGTGTTGCTACCCATAACGCCCATAGGGTCGGCCACAGCAGCAACAGCGCGCCGATGGGTTTATCTGTACGCATCAAGCGGTGATAAGCCAACAGCTTATTCTGCGTCAGGCTCCACTCCATTTTTTCTTCCTCTTAGTACAACGGCGATGCCGGTAAAAAAAGCTCCGTCAGTATTAACGGTTTACCGCTCAGGCGAAGGCGGGAACGACGCCCCCACAGTTCGGCATCGCGACCAATCTCAATAAAATCCCGGGTAAGCTCGGACGACGTGAAAAGATAACGCCCCAGCGGCGTATTCCCCAGCCGTTGTAGCGCCAGCTCTGGCCCGGAAAGGGTGGACTCGGGAACAACCGTTCGTCCGGCAAGCCATGGCTCACCGTCTGCACAGAGTAAAATTTCGCGCAGCCAGTAGCGTTCTTCCTGCGGCAACAGGGGCAGCTCAGAGGCGATCTCAGCGCAAGAGACAAACCCTTCCTGAACCAGGGTTACCGTAACGGTTTTGCCCTGCTGCTCGAAACGTTTAGTCATGGAATCTTCCAGCAGCAGCCAGTCCAGTTGCTCCGGGTCAAGCGCAGGTATTTGGTCGAAATAGCGCAGCGCACGCAGTTGCGTTAGCGCGGGGTGTGACATGCCAGACTCTCCGATACATAACGTAATGGCATTGTATCGCAGAAAAGCGGATTGAGGGGGGCCAAACGTTATTTAACGATCACGATCTCAACAAGAGCGCAACAGCGCGTGTGACACCAAAAAAAGTGCGCCCACTCAGGCGCACTAAACTACTAACAAATCAGCACTGTGGGGAAACGGTTACCCCTTGCCTTTTACACTGCTGATAAAGGTGGAACGGGCAGTGGTTGAACCTAAACGTTCGGCTTCATCAAGCAGTTTCAGCGCTTTGTCGACATCGCCGCGCTTCACCGCCTGCTTAATGGCGTTATTGAAGTATTCTTCGGTGTCGTTCAGTACCGGCTCGGCTTTCTTCGCCGGAGCTGGGGCTGGGGCTGCGGTTGCAGCCGGAGCCGCCGCCGTAGCAACGGGTGCGGCATACACAGGCGCAGCAGTGTTCCCCACCGTGACCGGGCCTGTACCGGATGAACCAAACAGAGGGCCAACCAGTACGCTGGAAGCACTGTTTGTTGAGACTTTCAGCTTCAGCAACCCGTCGGTGACATGACGCGCTAACGGATCCGGGATGTCCGGAACAGAGTTACCGGTTCCTTTGGCATAGGCTTTTGCCGGATCGGTGAGCTTAGTGGTCTGCTGCAAATCTTTGTCCGTGGTGAAGACCAGGACATAAATCTTCTGCTGTCCCAGAGCAGGCGTCAGGCGCATTTTGCCTTCGAGGCGGTCAGCGCTCATGACGCCAGGTTCCTGGTAGCCAAAATAGTCGCTCGGGAAGAAGGCAGATGGCGTCAGGTTTTGGTCCAGAATCAGTACGTTAGGCGCAAATACGCTGGTCTGCTTGCTTACTTCGCTGGTCAGCGTCAGGGTCAGCTCACCAATATTGGCCGGGACGCTGAAAGCGGCAACCGGACCGGCAATCCCCGGCACGTTAAGCTGTTGGCCTGCCGCAGAAAGTTGGGTTGACTGGGTTTTGGATTGGTCAACCGGCGTCCAGGTCAGTTGCTGGAGCGCCGCCGCCGGGATGGCAGGCGCAGCGCTGGTATTTTGTGGCACGAAATTGACATCTGCGAAGGTGATCGCCGGAACACAGGCCAGCAGCCCCGCAGAGAGGCACAGCGCGACGAGACTTTTCTTCATTTTCATTGTTATTACCTCTGATAGCGTGAGCACTGCGGTGGCCAGGCAATAGCGCGCAGCACCCTAAGGATAGAGGGGCTTGCGCCCCTCTTTTTAGGTCATTACGTCAGGTCTACCGAATTACCACCAGATTTCCATCTGGGCACCGAAGGTCCACTCGTCGGAGTCGCCACGGCTGAAGGTTTTCGCGGAAGTGTCGCTATACGCTACGCCAGAGGTGTAACCTGCGCCTGAGTCGTTGTTCGCATAGCCCCATTTCTCATCCCACTTCGCGTAGGTTGCGAAGACACGGATAGCCGGGCGAGACCAGATGCTGTCGCCTGCCTGCCATTGCTGTGCCAGGGTGATTTTGTATTGGCTGTTTTTCTCGTCAGTTTTCTGAGACTTAACGTTGTCGTAGCCCACTTCAAGCAGGGTGCTCATGATTGGCGTCCATTTGAACATTGGACGCACGCCGACAGTCCACCACTCTGTACCATTGTTGTTGTCACGATCGATATTCTGGTACATACCGACGTACATCAGGTCCCAACGGTCTGCCAGGGTGATTGCACCGTGGTCCAGCACACGCCACATGGAACCGTCGTTATCAATGCTACCGCCCTGCGGAATACCTTTGCCGTTAGAGGTCATGGAGTCCGTACCGTACTGCAGCACGAACTTGTTGAAGCCTTTCAACATGCTCTGGGTGTGTTCAGCGGTGAACAGCCAGCCATCTTTAGAGGCGCCAGGCTGCAGATAGTAGTCGTCAGGAATGTTGGTGTGACCATAGTCAACACCCAGTTCCAGTGTACCACCCGGGTTGGTTTCCAGGCCGGCCAGACGGACGTCGAAGACATCGTTTGGTACTACGTTGTCATAAATACGGTCGCCGTTCGCATCACGATCGGCGAAGGTTGCAGAACCGCCGGACTCAGAAGAACGGGTCGCGGCCAGAGACAGTTTACCGAAGCCCAGATCGATGTTTTCGATACCCGCACCAGGACCAGAGATATCCCAGTAGTAGAAGTCGATCATGTGGACGTCATGACGCTGATAGAAACGCTTACCGGCCCAGATGGTGGAGCCTGGCAGCCATTCAATCAGGTTTTTACCCTGCACGTTTGCTTCACGGAAGGCCGGGCTGGTGGATTCCCAGTCATTCTGCTGAGAAACGGAATACGCAACGTTAGTGTCGAAATAGAAGCTCTTATCGCCCTCTTTCCACACTTCCTGACCCAGTTTCAGTTCGGCGTAGGTTTCACATTCGTTACCAAGACGGTATTTACTTTGTGCACCGGTTGCCTGGAAACATTGTTGTTCACCGCCACTCCCGGTCCAGCCAATGCCAGAACGAGCATAACCTTTAAAGTCCACGGCACCCGCGTGTGCAGACAAAATGCCTGCCGTCACGGCGATTGCCAGAGGAAGTTTGCGCAGAGTAATCATCATTCTATCTCCTGAGATCATTGCTTTTCTTTGTAATTGGAATGCTTAAACGCCTGGCTCTTTGTGCAACCGACGACATGCGGTGCCATCCTCACGGAACAGATGGCAACGCTCTGGCGGCAAACCGATAGCGAATGTGGCACCCTCTTCTACCAACACCACGTCATTCTGGCGGTAGACCAGGTTCTGACGGATGGCGGGGATCTGGATATGAATCTGTGTTTCGTGACCAAGTTGTTCGACGACCTGAACGTCACCTTCCAGCGTCACATCGGCGATGTGGCTCGGCAGTAAATGCTCAGGACGAATACCGAGGGACATATTGGCCCCCACCTGTACGTTGGCGCTGTCGACCGGCAGCCACACTTGCTGACGGTTTGGCAGCTCCACCTGTACCTGTTCAATGGCTGTCGCGGTCACTTTGACGGGCAGGAAGTTCATCTTTGGCGAGCCAATAAAGCCCGCAACAAAGCGGTCTGCCGGGTAGTGATAAAGCTCCAGCGGTTTACCCACCTGCGCCACGCGACCGGCGTCCAGCACCACAATTTTGTCGGCCAGCGTCATCGCTTCGACCTGATCGTGGGTGACGTAAATCATCGTGCGGCCAAGACGTTTGTGCAGACGGGAGATTTCGATACGCATCTGGACGCGCAGGGCGGCATCCAGGTTAGAAAGCGGTTCATCGAGCAGGAACACACGCGGTTCGGCGACCAGCGTACGGCCAATTGCCACACGCTGACGCTGACCACCGGAAAGGGCTTTTGGTTTACGCTCAAGCAGGTGTGCCAGCTGTAACACTTCCGCCACCTGCGTGACGCGCTGGTTAATCACCTCTTTTTTCGCGCCCGCCAGCTTCAGACCGAAGGACATGTTCTCGGCTACGGAAAGGTGGGGATAGAGTGCATAAGACTGGAAAACCATGCCGACGCCACGTTCGGCAGGCGGAATGTCATTCATTCGGGTATCACCAATCAGCAAATCGCCGCTGGTGATGGTTTCAAGACCGGCAATCATACGCAGCAGAGTTGATTTACCGCAGCCAGATGGGCCGACAAATACCACGAATTCACCTTCGTGGATGTCCAGATTGATGTCTTTCGACACCACAACGTCACCCCAGGCTTTCGTTACATTACGCAGCTGTACGCTCGCCATGCCCTTCTCCCTTCGTTACAACCTGTCACCGACAGAAACATTCAAGATAAGTTCACTATGGGGTATCCATTACTTTCGTGAATCCTCCACCCCCCGGCTTTTTTATGGGGGAGGAGGCGGGAGGATGAGAGAGCAGGCTCTGCGACCGCCGCTGGAGGGCTGAGGCGAAATTCGTGAAGCCACCTGCAAAATTCACTGTGTTTTTATGTGCGCCAGCACTCATAACTTAAATTTATGTAACGGAGATCACACAAACGGGGGGTGGGGCGTAGGGGTTGGGAGGATGGAAAGAGGATGTCAAATAAGGAGACTGAGTCACGTTGAACCACCTCAGTGTATCCACGAGCACATCACCAAAAAAGGATGGCAGATATGAAGATCAAGACTGGCGCACGCGTTTTCGCATTGTCCGCCCTTGCAGCAATGATGATTTCCGCACCGGCTCTCGCCAAAATTGAAGAAGGTAAGCTGGTTATCTGGATTAACGGCGATAAAGGCTATAACGGCCTGGCCGAAGTGGGCAAGAAATTCGAGAAAGACACCGGTATCAAAGTTACCATTGAACACCCGGACAAACTGGAAGAGAAATTCCCGCAGGTGGCTGCAACGGGTGACGGTCCGGACATCATCTTCTGGGCACATGACCGTTTCGGTGGCTACGCCCAGTCGGGTCTGCTGGCTGAAGTGACGCCGGACAAAGCTTTCCAGGACAAACTGTACCCGTTCACCTGGGATGCCGTTCGCTATAACGGCAAGATCATCGCTTACCCAATCGCGGTAGAAGCGCTGTCTCTGATTTACAACAAAGACCTGGTACCCAACCCACCGAAAACCTGGGAAGAGATCCCGAAACTGGATAAAGAGCTGAAGGCGAAAGGTAAGAGCGCGCTGATGTTCAACCTGCAGGAACCGTACTTCACCTGGCCGCTGATTGCTGCCGACGGCGGTTACGCGTTCAAATTTGAAAACGGCAAATATGACGTGAAAGACGTGGGCGTGGACAACGCTGGCGCGAAAGCAGGCCTGACCTTCCTGGTTGACCTCATTAAGAACAAACACATGAACGCGGATACCGACTACTCCATCGCAGAAGCGGCGTTCAACAAAGGCGAAACCGCGATGACCATCAACGGTCCGTGGGCCTGGACCAACATCGACAAGAGCAAAATCAACTACGGCGTAACCCTGCTGCCAACCTTTAAAGGCAAGCCGTCTAAACCGTTCGTTGGCGTGCTGAGCGCAGGTATTAACGCTGCCAGCCCGAACAAAGAGCTGGCGAAAGAGTTCCTGGAAAACTACCTGCTGACCGATCAGGGTCTGGATGAAGTGAACAAGGACAAACCGCTGGGCGCGGTTGCGCTGAAATCCTTCCAGGATCAGCTGGCGAAAGACCCACGTATCGCGGCAACCATGGATAACGCCCAGAAAGGCGAAATCATGCCGAACATCCCACAAATGGCAGCGTTCTGGTACGCCACCCGTACCGCCGTCATCAACGCAGCAAGCGGTCGTCAGACGGTTGATGCTGCGCTGAAAGATGCTCAGGGTCGTATCACGAAGTAAGGCTTTTATCCCCTCTCTCCCCTGCGGAGAGAGGGAGAACAAAATGTGTTGTAGAGGAAGAACCCCATGGATGTCATTAAAAAGAAACACTGGTGGCAAAGCTCTGCCCTGAAGTGGTCTGTAATGGGTCTGCTGTGTCTGCTGGTGGGTTACCTTGTTGTTTTAATGTACGTACAAGGGGAATATCTGTTCGCCATCATGACGCTGATTTTAAGCTCTGCTGGCCTGTATATTTTCGCCAACCGTAAAGCCTATGCCTGGCGATATGTTTACCCGGGCGTGGCCGGGATGGGCCTGTTTGTCCTGTTCCCGCTGATTTGTACCATTGCTATCGCGTTCACCAACTACAGCAGCACCAACCAGCTTGCGCAGGAACGCGCCCAACAGGTGCTGATGGACCGCTCTTATCAGGCGGGCAAAACCTTTAACTTCGGCCTGTATCCTGCGGGCAGCGAGTGGAAGTTAGCACTCACTGACGAAGAAACCGGCAAAAATTATGTCTCTGACGCTTTCAAATTTGGCGGCGAGCAGAAGCTGGCCTTAAAAGAGGCTGCGGCCCTGCCGGAAGGCGAACGCGCTAACCTGCGCATCATTACGCAGAACCGTCAGGCGCTGACGCAGCTTACCGCCCAACTGCCGGACGAAAGCAAAGTGACCATGAGTTCACTGCGCCAGTTCTCCGGGACACAACCGCTCTATACGCTGGCGGACGACGGCACGCTGACCAACAACCAGAGCGGCGTGAAGTACCGTCCAAACAACGACATTGGTTTCTACCAGTCCATTACGGCTGATGGCAAATGGGGTGATGACAAGCTCAGCCCGGGCTACACCGTGACGATAGGCTGGGACAACTTCACCCGCGTCTTCACCGATGAAGGGATCCAGAAACCGTTCTTCGCCATCTTTGTCTGGACCGTAGTGTTCTCCATACTGACGGTGATCCTGACCGTTGCCGTGGGCATGGTGCTGGCGTGTCTGGTGCAGTGGGAATCTCTGAAAGGGAAAGCCATTTACCGCGTGCTGCTTATTCTGCCGTATGCCGTCCCGTCGTTTATCTCGATTCTGATTTTCAAAGGGCTGTTTAACCAGAGCTTCGGTGAAATCAACATGATGCTGAGCGCGCTGTTCGGCATCAAACCGGCCTGGTTCAGCGACCCAATCACCGCCCGCTCGATGATTATCATCGTGAACACCTGGCTCGGTTATCCGTACATGATGATCCTGTGCATGGGCCTGCTGAAGGCGATTCCGGACGATTTGTACGAAGCCTCGGCAATGGATGGCGCGGGTCCGTTCCAGAATTTCTTTAAGATTACGCTGCCGCTGCTCATTAAGCCGCTGACGCCGCTGATGATTGCCAGCTTTGCCTTCAACTTTAACAACTTCGTGCTGATTCAGCTGTTGACCAACGGTGGGCCTGACCGTCTTGGCACCACCACGCCGGCAGGCTATACCGACCTGCTCGTCAGCTACACCTACCGTATCGCCTTCGAAGGCGGCGGCGGTCAGGACTTCGGTCTGGCGGCAGCGATTGCCACCCTGATCTTCCTGCTGGTTGGCGCTCTGGCGATTGTGAACCTGAAAGCAACACGCATGAAATTCGACTAAGGAGGGCACAGAATATGTCTATGGTCCAACCCAAATCTCAGAAACTGCGCCTCTTCGCGACGCATTTAGGGCTGCTGATTTTTATCGCGGCAATCATGTTCCCGCTGCTGATGGTCATCGCCATCTCCCTGCGTGCCGGTAACTTCGCGACCGGGAGCCTGATCCCGGATGAAATCTCCTGGGAGCACTGGAAGTTAGCGCTGGGCTTCAGCGTTGAACACGCGGATGGCCGCGTCACGCCACCGCCGTTCCCGGTGCTGTTATGGCTGTGGAACTCGGTGAAAATTGCCGGGATTACCGCGATTGGTATTGTCGCACTCTCCACGACCTGTGCTTACGCCTTTGCCCGTATGCGTTTCCCGGGTAAAGCCACGCTGCTGAAAGGGATGCTGATTTTCCAGATGTTCCCGGCGGTACTGTCACTGGTGGCGTTGTATGCCTTGTTTGACCGACTGGGCCAGTATGTGCCGTTTATCGGCCTGAACACCCACGGTGGCGTCATCTTCGCCTATCTTGGCGGTATCGCGCTGCATGTGTGGACCATCAAAGGGTATTTCGAAACCATTGACGGCTCGCTGGAAGAAGCGGCGGCGCTGGATGGCGCGACCCCGTGGCAGGCATTCCGTCTGGTGCTTCTGCCGCTGTCGGTGCCGATCCTGGCGGTGGTCTTTATCCTGTCGTTTATCGCAGCCATCACCGAAGTGCCGGTCGCTTCCCTGTTACTGCGTGATGTCAACAGCTATACGCTGGCCGTCGGTATGCAGCAATACCTCAATCCGCAGAACTATTTGTGGGGCGACTTTGCTGCGGCGGCTGTACTCTCCGCCATCCCTATCACTGTCGTGTTCCTGCTGGCGCAGCGCTGGCTGGTGAATGGCCTGACGGCGGGCGGTGTGAAAGGTTAAGTTTCATTTGTTATGCCACTGCAACCCTCAACTTTAGACGTATTGTATTGACCCAACTTGTGACTGTTGTTAGGCGGCCTCCGGGCCGCCATTTTTTTATTCCCGTTTCAGCCGTTTCGAATTGCACAGCCAGAGCGTGATCACCAGCAGCAGGATCGCCGCCGAATAGATCAGTACGTCGAGCGGGGAGGTATGATCCACGATGATCAGCCGCACAATCGCGGTGATCCCGATGTAAACAAAATAGCGTAGCGGGAAGTGAAAGCCCGACTGGAAATACTTCACAATCAGCGCGATAAATTCAAAGTAGAGAAAGTAAACCACCAGGCCTTCCACCAGCTCATATTTGCTGGTTTGTTCAGGGGCGAACAGCACATCCGCCAGATGCACCGTCTCTTTGCCTAAAAAGACGACCAGTATCAGGCCAAGGCTCAGCAGACCGAGGTTCAGCACGGTCTGGAGGATTGTTGAGATAAACTCAACGCGCGGGCGAGTCAGGGATGTCATAGAGCACCTCATTCTCCAGGGCGAGGTTCCTGTATAACGCAAAAATGTGACGGTGATCTATATTTTTTGTTTATATTATGTTCAGCGCTGTGGCATGTTGCACTGTGACACGCTTATTTCGACGAAGGGATGATGAAATTAACCATTCAACGCGCCACCGTGGATGATGCAAAACAGCTGAGTGAAATGGGGTATGCCAGCTACCGGCATCACTTTGGGCATCTATGGGAAAGCCAGACAGAGCTTGCCGCCTTTCTTGAGCAGGAATACGCGCCGCAGGCGATAGCAGACAGCCTGATGCAGCCGGGCACTTACTGGCTCATTGCCAGCGCACAGACACCCGTCGGTTTCGCAAAATTCTCAACCCAGCAGACCATCGAGCCCGAGGGGCTGTCGGGTACGCTCCTGCATAAACTCTATTTATTGCCGGATGCCACGGGACACCGCTACGGCGAGCAACTCCTTGCGGAAGTGATTCGCCAGGCAAAAGCCTGTTCGGAAAATCTGCTGTGGCTGGAAGTCCTCGAAAAGAACCCTCGCGCACGCCGGTTTTACGAAGCGCAGGGGCTGAAACATGTCAAAGACACCCTCTTCGTCACTGCGGCACAAACCAGCACCCTCCATATTATGTCGATGCCAGTCTAAGGAGATGTATGCCAGAGCAACGCCAGGCGGCTATTCGTCATGTTGTCTGCGGCGAAAACGTCGTCATTTACGAACCCGCGAATCTTTATGAATGTTCGCTGGGCGATAACGTCTTTATCGGCCCGTTTGTTGAAATCCAGGCTAACTCGCACATCGGTGCTGATAGCAAAATTCAGTCCCATACCTTCATCTGCGAGTATGTCACCGTCGGCGAGCGCTGTTTCATTGGCCATGGGGTGATGTTCGCCAACGATATGTTCCGCGACGGTAAACCCAATGCCGACCGGCGCAGCTGGGGACACATTCGCGTGGGCAACGACGTTTCAATCGGCAGCGGGGCCACCATTCTGGCTGTCTCAATTTGCGATGGGGCGGTGATTGGGGCGGGAAGCGTGGTGACAAAGTCCATCACCGAGAAAGGGGTTTACGCCGGGAACCCGGCGAGACTGTTGCGGCGTTTGTAAGGTGCCCGGCAGGCGTAACGCTACCGGGCACTCACGCATCATCTGAAGTTGATGTTCTTATCGCTGGTCATGTCGTACAGCTGGAATTTACGCCCCAGCTGCTGACCACCGTCACGCGTCAGCGGCGTCCAGCCAATTGCCGCACGGCTGCGGGTTGGGCCTGACGAGAACAGATCCAGCGGAATGGAGACGTACACGCCTTTGGTGAAGTCCCCTTCCCCGTACTCGTCCGGCGAGACGTTAGTGATCGTGGCATAGCCACCGACCACCACACCGCTGTCGAAGTGTTTAGAGATATCCAGCGTGCCGCCTTTATCCCCCGCCAGATACTGACCAACGCTGGCTTTCACCAGTACGTCGGGGGCAAACGACGGCGTCCAGTAGGCCGTCAGATGGCCGGTTTTAACGCTGTAGTCGGTGAACTTCATCATGTCCTGCGCGCTGCGCCAGTCACGCTGTTTCACGTAGTTGGCATCAAGACCAAACGCCCAGTTGCTGTCTACCGGACGGTAGAGCACTTCAGCCCCCGCGCCGCCAAACATCGTTTCAAGATAACCGCCGTAAACCTGGCCGTAGAAACCGTTACCAAAGTACTGGAAGTAGTTGGCCTGCAGGTTGTTTACGTAAGCGTCGTTCTGCACATATTCACGTACGCGAGTACGCACGCGCGGCAGCTTCGAGTCGTTCGGCGGGTTGGTATAGTTGAACTTGTCGTAGTTGTTGGCAAGGTTACCGAACAGGCTGCCGGTGGTCAGCAGGTGGTCGGTGACCCACAGATCCGCCGTCGCCATGACGCCCAACTGATACATGTAGAAGTTTTCTGGCCCACCAACAGACTGGTTCAGTACCGGATCGATATGGAAATCAAAGCGCGACTTATCGATATACCAGCCCTGCTCGGTGGTGTCTGGCACCACTGGCTCAACGCGTTTTTGCACCAGCTCGGTTTCATGCCCAAGCGGTTCGCCTTCCAGATGGCGCTTAAGGCTGGCGACATCCGTTTCCGTCGTGACCTGCGGCATGTTCAGACGGTTTTCGGTCACGCGGATCGTGCTGATCCCGTCCGGCAGATCGTTCATGATAATCCGGTTGGCGCGCTCGATCCCTTCCCGCGAGTCGCGGTATTTCACCTGCTCGCCGGTCACGTACAGCGTATCGCCTTTCACCTGAATCTTCGGATCCGCCAGGCCGGCGTTGTATTTCAGCAGGGTCAGTTGGTTCGCCACGACGGAGTGCTGCAGAATGGCATCCTGCGGCTCCGGCTGGTAGGCAGGCCGCGCGTTGTCGTTGTAGTGTGGCCGCATATCGTTAAAGTTGGTACGCAGCGTCACGCCAAACATCACGGTATTGCCACGCTCATAGCTGAGGTTAACGTCAGCCCAGTCAGCCACACGGTAAATGGCACCGACGTTAAATTTGCTCTTCTGCTCAATCTTGCCGGCGAAATCCTGTGAATAATCATTCCCTTCGTATTCCAGCTTCAGGCGCAGCGGCTGCCAGGGCGTCTGGTACTCTACGCCGCCAAACAGCGAGGCCGGGCCGTGGAACATCTGGTCGCCGTTGATGGAGCCCGCTTTCTGATAGCTGTTATCGCGATAGCAATATTTGTCGCTGTAGGAGCAGAACGGGTTTTTCACGTTGCCGCTGGTCCCCAGATACCCCCAGCCGAGACCGAGTGAGAAATCAAACGGTCCCCAGGCTTTGCTGGCCACCACGTATTCCGCATCAAACAGACCGGTACCGCCGATATCCCGTGCGCCAACAGAGACCTGCGGCATCCAGTAACTCTCTTCCCACAGACGCAGCTTCACGTCGAACGCTTTATCTTTGTAGGTCTGATCGCCGGAGAAGGACTCGACGCTGCTGTACCGTTTGGTGCGCACATCAGTGTAGCGCAGCGTGGTTTCGAGCCACGGAAACAGCTGTACAGCGGCGGAGTAGTAGCGATACTGATCGTTATCGCGGTAGTTGAGGCTGATTTCCCCTTCCCGCGCCATGCGCGCGGTAGGCGTTTGCAGTAAACCGACGCCGCCGAAATCTGACTGAGACGGGCCAATGGGTGCCGGATACGTTTCTGCATGGCAGGCGGCACTCACGCACAACGCCAGCATGCTATAGAGATAGGTTCTTTTCATTATTCCGGTATCCGCTGTTTCAGGGAGTGAAGGATATCGGCGTTCAGCCCGTCATATGCCTTCGTCCAGAAATGGTCGGCAAAACCGACAAAAATGACGCTGCCTGGCATCGGTTCGATATGGCGTTTATTCCAGTAGGCTACCGGTGCTTTTTGCGTTTGGCCGTCCGGGTACACCACCCATGCGTAGCTCTTATCAGCACCGCTCAACAGATGTTGTTCATCGAGATAGCTCGCCACATCGCGACCCGGCATAAACGGCTTGTCACCCGGACTGCTGACAAGCCCGAACACGGTAATGGTAGAAGGCTGAACAGGTAGCCAGAGCGTGTACTCGCCTTCCAGTGACGGGTTAGCCGTTTCCGCGACGCGAACGTGGTCCGGATCGAGATTGACCGGCAACCGTCCGGTGACCTTCAGCGCCTTAAGCTGCTGGCGAAGGCTGTTAATGGCCGCCGCGTCGTCACCCTCTTCCTGCTCCGCCAGCCCTGTCAGCCTGGCGAGCAGCGCGTTATGTTGTTGCTCCGCCACCACCGTCGCCTGTCGTTCACTGATGACCGCACCCGGCCACCAGCTGTTCGCCAGCCTTGGCTGGCCGACGAGATCGATCAAGTGTCCGGCGTTGGTCAATGTTTTAGGCTTCGTATTGTCCTGCGTATAGACTTTTACCGTCCCGGCAGACCATGCGAGCGGCGTAGCAAAGCTTGCGATCAGCGCCACGCGAATTAGTGTTTTCATGATTTCGCGGCCTTGATCAGCGTGGTTTTGACCGGGAAGAATCCGGCACCAAGATACTGTAACGACTGGCGTATCTGGCCGTCATCGTCCACCCAGAAGCGGTTATGCCAGGTTGCCTGATCGGTAGTGACCTCTTCATCCAGCACGCGAACCCGGGTTTCGTCGCTGCCCACATTGACGCTGTCCGTGCCATCCCAGCGGAAGGTGGAGCGGGCGGTGGCATAGCGAACCTGCTTGTGTTCGGTCCAGCCCATCGTGCGGGTCCAGCTTGCCCCGTCGGTTATCTGGTTCGGCTTGTTCAGCGGATCGGCGGCGAGATTGTTGACTTCAAGCAGGTTGTCGCCCCCGAGCAGGGTTTTCACGATACGGCTATGCTGCGTTACGATGGTGGCCTGATCCTGCGTCACCCATTTCTGCTGCCCGTTTTCATCGAAAGCGAGCACCACAAACAGCTGTGGGCCATCGTTGAGCTGCATGTACTGACTGGCATAGGGCATGTTCTGAAGTTCGTCATCGGTCAGATGCACGCCCGGCGTACCGAACATGCTTTCCCACAGTGAATGGCCCAGCCCTTTGGTGGTGGCCGAGCATGCCTGCAAAAGCAGACAAATCAGGATGATCCCAGGTCGCTTCACGACTCTTCTCCGCATTATTGCCGGGTGATGCTGCGCTTACCCGGTCTACAGGTCCCGAAGGCTACTGAAAAGCCAGAATAACCACACCGAAGTGTGGTTATGATTAAAACACCCGTTATTACTGGGTGCTGGTGGTCGTGGTGGTCGTGGTTCCGGTATTGGAGCCATCACCGCCACCGGTTGCCGCCAGGGCGACACCCACGGCTGAACTTACGGTGCTGGCGCTGGACGCGGTAGAAATCCCCGCAGACGCAGACGTCGCAGCCGAACCTGCCGCTTCTCCGACCTGAACCGGAGCCGCATTAACAGATGTCGCCGCAAGCGCAGATATGGCGAAAATGCCATACAGTACTTTCTTCATAAGAATTTCCCTTCATTTAATGAATGGAGATTTGCCCAAAAAGAATTTCAGGCGGATTCGAGTATACACAACTAAAGGAGAGGGTTTGCCGTAGGGGTAAATAGAAGAAGGGTTTTCGGACAATTGGATAAAATGGAAACAAAAGGACGATTAGATAATAATATAAATTATATAAATCAATGAAATAGAATTAGATCCCGTGACGGTAATTATCCGTATTTTCCTAAAATAAACCGCAGCAATTAACAGGTTAACGGCTATTTTCAGATTAAACTCACTGCCGGAATTTGAGTTTAATAACAGACATCAGGAATTATCCGATAAAAAAATGCCGGCATTTCGCCGGCACTTTTTCATGACACTTTAATTACGCGCGCCATGCTTTATAACGGTTGATCAAACCATTTGTGGAGCTGTCGTGGCTGTTAATCGCGTTATCGTCACCCAGTTCAGGCAGGATACGGTTTGCCAGCTGTTTACCCAGCTCAACGCCCCACTGATCAAAGGTGAAGATGTTCAGGATAGCGCCCTGAGTGAAGATCTTATGCTCGTACAGGGCAATCAGCGCACCCAGGCTGAACGGCGTAATTTCGCGCAGCAGGATGGAGTTGGTTGGACGGTTGCCTTCGAACACTTTGAACGGCACAACGTGGTCCAGCGTGGCCGGATCTTTACCCTGGTCGCGGTATTCCTGCTCAACCACGTCACGAGACTTACCGAACGCCAGCGCTTCAGTCTGTGCGAAGAAGTTAGACAGCAGCTTCGGATGGTGGTCTGACAGCGGGTTATGGGTAATGGCCGGGGCGATGAAATCGCACGGAACCATTTTGGTGCCCTGGTGGATCAGCTGATAGAACGCATGCTGGCCGTTAGTGCCTGGCTCGCCCCAGATGATTGGGCCAGTCTGGTAATCCACGGCGTTACCGTTACGGTCAACGTATTTACCATTGGATTCCATGTTGCCCTGCTGGAAGTAGGCCGCAAAACGGTGCATGTACTGGTCGTATGGCAGAATCGCTTCGGTTTCAGCCCCGAAGAAGTTGTTGTACCAGATACCAATCAGCGCCAGCAGCACAGGCAGGTTTTTCTCAGGTGCGGTGGTGGAGAAGTGTTTATCCATCGCATGCGCGCCGGAGAGCAGCTCAACAAAGTTGTCGAAGCCGACGGAGAGGACGATCGACAGGCCGATAGCGGACCACAGAGAGTAACGACCCCCCACCCAGTCCCAGAACTCGAACATGTTCGCAGTGTCGATACCGAACTCGCTAACGGCTTTCCCGTTGGTCGACAGCGCGGCGAAGTGTTTCGCCACGTGCTTGTTGTCGCCTGCGGTTTTCAGGAACCAGTCGCGCGCGCTGTGGGCGTTGGTCATGGTTTCCTGAGTGGTGAAGGTTTTAGACGCGACCAGGAACAGGGTCGTTTCTGGATTCACGTTCTTCAGCACCTCGGCGATGTGGGTACCATCGACGTTAGAAACAAAGTGCATGTTGAGGTGGTTTTTGTATGGGCGCAGCGCTTCGGTGACCATGAATGGGCCGAGGTCAGACCCGCCGATACCGATGTTAACGACATCCGTAATCGGTTTGCCGGTGTAGCCTTTCCAGCTTCCGGAGATGATCGCTTCAGAGAAAGCTTTCATCTTTTCCAGCACTGCGTTCACTTCCGGCATCACATCTTTGCCGTCAACGATAATCGGAGTATTGCTACGGTTACGCAGCGCCACGTGCAGCACGGCACGGTCTTCGGTGCGGTTGATCTTCTCACCGGAGAACATGGATTTGATGGCGTCGGCCAGCTCAGTCTCTTTCGCCAGATCCTGCAGCTTCGCCAGCGTTTCTTCGGTAATGCGGTTTTTGGAGAAATCCACCAGCATCAGGTCATCGAAGGTCGCGGAGAACTTATTGAAACGATCGGCATCTTTCGCGAACAGGTCCGCGATGGTGACGTCTTTCATTTCATCATAATGTTTCTGTAGTGCCTGCCAGGCAGCGGTCTGCGTTGGGTTGATGTTTTTCATTAGCAATACTCTTCTGATTTGAGAATTGTGACTGCGGTCGATTGTAGCGCCTGCAAATAAAAATTGTGATGGTTTTTATGCCATTGCCCTGGCCTGCATCAAACACAGGTGAAAAGACCCGAAAAGTATAGCTGCTGAAACGCCCTTCAGGGGCGGCGAAATGTCGGTCAAAAGGCGGTAAAAAGGAGCATAAAATATGGCCCTGTTATAAGTCCTGTTACTGAGGGGTACCCCCCCATAAAAAATCCGCATAATCCCAGCATTGACAGGACCTCCCCCACATTTTATTTATAGGGCCGTATTTTGCGCCTGCACCTGTTCTCGTTTCATTCTTGTGCCAAGGTCGCTTTATTCATTCCCTGACACGAGGTTGTTATGACGAGTTTTGTGGTCGCCAAATTTGGCGGCACCAGTGTGGCCGATTACGATGCCATGAACCGCAGCGCCGATGTGGTGCTGGCCGATCCGAATACCCGCCTGGTGGTGCTTTCCGCCTCTGCTGGCGTGACGAACCTGCTGGTTTCTCTGTCTGAAGGACTGGAAGCAACCGAACGTTTCGTTAAGCTGGACGCACTGCGCAAAATTCAGTTCAACATCCTTGAACGTCTGCAGAATCCGAACGTGATCCGTGAGGAAGTGGAACGCCTGCTGGAAAATATCACTACCCTGGCTGAAGCCGCCTCTCTGGCGACCTCCACCGCGCTGACCGATGAACTGGTCAGCCACGGCGAGCTGATGTCCACGCTGCTGTTCGTGGAGATCCTCCGCGAGCGTAACGTCCATGCTCAATGGTTTGACGTGCGTAAAGTCATGCGCACCAGCGATCGCTTTGGCCGTGCCGAGCCGGATGTTGAAATGCTGGCCGAACTGACCCAGCAGCAACTGGCTCCGCGCCTGGCAGAAGGGATGGTGATCACTCAGGGCTTTATCGGTAGCGAAGCCAAAGGCCGTACAACAACGCTTGGCCGCGGTGGCAGTGACTATACGGCAGCCCTGCTCGGCGAAGCGCTGCATGCCACCCGTGTGGATATCTGGACTGACGTGCCGGGTATTTACACCACCGACCCGCGCGTGGTCTCTGCGGCGAAACGCATTGATGTGATCGCGTTTGAAGAGGCGGCCGAAATGGCCACCTTCGGCGCGAAAGTATTGCACCCGGCGACGCTGTTGCCGGCCGTGCGCAGCGATATCCCGGTCTTCGTTGGCTCCAGTAAGGATCCCAAAGCAGGCGGTACGCTGGTGTGCAAGAAAACCGAAAACCCGCCATTGTTCCGAGCGCTGGCCCTGCGCCGCCGCCAGACGCTGGTGACGCTGCACAGCCACAATATGCTGCATTCTCGCGGTTTCCTGGCGGAAGTGTTTGGCATCCTCGCGCGCCATAATATCTCCGTGGATTTGATCACCACATCCGAAGTGAGCATCGCGCTGACGCTGGACACCACTGGCTCCACGTCAACCGGCGACACCCTGCTGACGCAGTCGTTGCTGATCGAACTCTCTGAGTTGTGCCGCGTGGAAGTGGAAGAAGATCTGGCGCTGGTTGCCATCATCGGCAACAAGCTGTCGCGTGCCTGCGGCGTGGGCAAAGAGGTCTTCGGCGTACTCGACCCGTTCAGCATTCGTATGATTTGCTACGGCGCCTCCAGCTACAACCTCTGCTTCCTGGTGCCAGCCGATCAGGCCGAGCAGGTCGTGCAAAAACTTCATCAGAATTTGTTTGAATAAAATTCGTTAGCACGATAAACAATATCTATAAGCCGGGCACAGACCCGGCTTTTTTATAACTAAACAACACGACAATACTGCAAGGACTATCTATGTTATCCGCCATCACCCGGCTGTTCCCGTTGTGGGCACTGCTGCTTTCCGTACTCGCGTATTACACTCCCACCCACTTTACGGGCATTGGCCCGTGGGTCACGACGCTGCTGATGCTGATTATGCTCGGCATGGGCGTACACCTGAAAATTGACGACTTCAAACGCGTTCTGTCGCGCCCGGCCCCCGTAGCGGCAGGGATTTTCCTGCACTATCTGGTCATGCCGCTTGCGGCCTGGCTGCTGGCCATGGCCTTTAAAATGCCGCCAGATTTATCCGCCGGTATGGTGCTGGTCGGCAGCGTGGCCAGCGGCACGGCATCCAATGTGATGATTTACCTGGCAAAAGGTGATGTGGCGCTCTCGGTGACCATCTCTTCCGTTTCAACGCTGGTGGGCGTGATTGCCACGCCTCTGTTAACGCGTCTGTATGTGGATGCGCAGATTCAGGTAGACGTCATGGGGATGCTGCTCAGTATTCTGCAGATTGTGGTGATCCCGATTGCGCTGGGCCTGGTGATTCACCATCTGTTCCCACGCGTTGTCAAAGCCGTTGAACCGTACCTGCCTGCCTTCTCGATGGTCTGTATTCTGGCTATCATCAGCGCCGTGGTTGCCGGCTCTGCATCGCACATTGCCTCAGTGGGCTTTGTGGTGATCATCGCGGTGGTGTTGCATAACACCCTTGGTCTTTTGGGCGGTTACTGGGGCGGGAAGCTGTTTGGTTTCGACGAATCCACCTGTCGTACGCTGGCAATCGAAGTGGGGATGCAAAACTCGGGGCTGGCCGCAGCACTGGGCAAGATCTACTTCTCGCCGCTGGCAGCCCTGCCGGGTGCGCTGTTCTCCGTCTGGCATAATCTGTCCGGCTCGCTGCTGGCAGGCTACTGGTCAGGCAAACCCATTAATGAGCCCGCGAAAAAAGATGCAGTGAAACAGGGTTAATTTCCTTCGCTTGCTTTACACTGGAGCCTCCCCTTCAGGAGGCTTCAGCAATGGCTACACCACGTTTGACCCAGAAAGACATGACGGAAGCTGAGCAGCGCGAACTAAAAACGCTCCTCGACCGCGCTCGTATCGCCCATGGCCGCACGCTGACTAACGCCGAAACTAATCAGGTTAAAAAAGAGTACATCGATAAATTGATGGCTCAGCGTGAAACTGAGGCGAAACAAGCCCGCAAGCTGAAAAAAGAGCAGGCTTATAAACCCGATAAAGAAGCGACCTTTTCCTGGTCAGCCAATACCTCACCCCGTGGAAGGCGCTAATTAGCGCCCTTTCTTTTTACGCCCCGGCTGGACGAAGCGTTTGCCCGCAGGCTTGCCGCGGCTTTTCTCTTCTGATGGCGGCGCTTTCACCACCGGGCGCTTAATGGCCTGGGTTTTCGGTTTGGCTTTCGTTTTTGGCTTCGCTTCAGACGATGAATTCTCGATGAGCCTGAACAGCTCAATCAGTTCGTCATCCGTTAAATCACGCCACTCGCCCAGTGGAATACCGGACAGACTCACGTTCATAATGCGCGTACGTTCGAGCTTCACCACGTCATAACCGAAGTGCTCGCACATCCGGCGGATCTGACGGTTTAAGCCCTGCACAAGGGTAATGCGGAAAGCAAATGGCGCCTCTTTCTTCACCTTGCACTTCTTCGTGACGGTCCCCAGAATCGGCACACCTGCGCCCATACCGCGGATAAAGTCGTCCGTGACCGGCTTATTGACCGTAACGATGTACTCTTTCTCGTGGTCGTTTCCGGCACGCAGAATTTTATTCACCAGATCGCCGTGGTTGGTCAGGAAAATCAGCCCCTGTGAGTCTTTATCAAGGCGGCCAATCGGGAAGATACGGCTGCTGTGGTTAACGAAATCAACAATGTTGTCCCGCTCGCCGTCTTCCGTGGTACTGACGATGCCAACCGGCTTATTCAACGCGATAAATACCAGGTCTTCCGCATCACGCGGTTCAATGAGCTGACCATTCACTTTGACCACGTCACCGGGGACGACCTGATCACCGATGGTGGCGCGTTTGCCGTTGAGGAACACGTTACCCTGTTCAATGTAACGGTCCGCCTCGCGACGTGAGCAGATCCCGCTCTCGCTAATGTATTTGTTTAATCGTGTTGATTGAGTTGGCAGCATAGTTTCTCCTGTAAAGGCGAAATATACCTTAGGTTTGGGCTGGTAAAAAGATTAGCCGACGGTTACCGGGCATCATGCCCGGCGTAAACCTGCTGGTTTTGTGGTTAACCACCTTATAAAGGCGCTTTCAGAGATTAATATTCATCTCGATCGTCGTCTTCATCCGGCTGCTCCATGACGCTATAAGCGACCGCGCAGAATAACGAGTTGAGACGCTTCATGTCCCCCAGCAACCCCAGGTGCAGGGAGCTGGTTTCAATGCTCTGGACGTTCTGCTGGTGCAGTCGTTCAACGTGGGCGTGCGAGTAGCGCCGGTTGAGGATACGGAAGCGATGTTTGTTACGACGCAAGCGGCGGGCGCTCGGTACGTCGCTGGAGAAGAAGACCAGCATCGCCAGCTTCAGGTTGCTCAGCAACTGCTCGTGCAGCGCCTCCAGCTCCTTCAGGCCTTCAACCGAGAAGGCGCGGCGCGCGGCAAGGGATTTGTCAGCAATTTCACTTCCCATACGCTCAACGATATCCGAGGCCTGTTCGAGGTTAAGCGACATTTCGATGATTTCCGCCCAGCGGCGGGACTCTTCCTCTGCCAGTTCATCCTGCGGAATACGCGCCAGGTAGAGCTTGATGGCGGTATAGAGCACGTTGATATCGTCCGCCAGCCTGCGCAGCTCTTTCTCTTCTCGCGGCTCTCCGTGCATGACCTTTTGCAGCCCTTCAAGCATCGTTTCCATGGCATCGCCCATGCGCAGCGTCTCGCGCGCGGCATTAGCCAGCGCCAGTGCCGGGGTATCCAGCGCGGAGGTGTCCAGATGCTTAGGTTTCAGACGCGCATCCAGCTCCGGTTCATCCCGAATAAGCCGTTCGCAGAAGCGGGCCATGGGTTCAGCAAAAGGCACCATCGCCAGACAACGCACCAGGTTGTAAAACACGTGGAAATAGATTACCAGCTCAGCCTTCGGTAACGGGAGATTGTCCATCAGGTTGGCCAGCGGATAGACAAACGGCAGAATAATCAGGCTGCCCACCAGCTTAAACAGCAGGCTTCCGAGCGCCACGCGCCGGGCAGCAGCGTTTGCGGCGCTGTTATTGAGCATCGCCAGCAGGCCAGAGCCAAGGTTGGCCCCGATCACCAGACACAGCGCGACCGGGAAAGAGATCGCCCCCGCGGCGGTTAACGTCGCCGTCAGCAGCACAGCGGCCAGGCTGGAGTAACTGACGATGGCAAATACCGCGCCGATCAACGCATCCAGCATGATGTCCCCGGTCAGCGAGGCAAAGATGACCTGAACGCCGTTGGCCTCGGTGATGGGGGTCACCGCCTGCACAATCAGCTCCAGCGCCAGCAGGATCAACCCAAGGCCAATCCCCACGCGGCCAAGCTGTCCGGCACGCGTCTGCTTACGGCCAAGGAAGAAGATGACACCGATAAAAATCAGCAGCGGCGACAGCCAGGAGAGATCGAAGGTCAGGATACGCGCCATCAGCGCGGTCCCCACGTCAGCGCCCAGCACAATGACCAGCGCGGGTGCCAGCGCCACCAGATCCTGCGCCACAAACGAGGTCACGAGCAGGGTCGTCGCATTACTGCTCTGCACCAGTGCCGTCACGCCGATGCCCGCGCAGAAGGCGAGCGGCTTCTTCTCAACGCTGCTGCTGAGAACGGTGCGTAAGCGCGCGCCAAAGACGCGCATAACGCCGGTACGGACAATATGCGTGCCCCATACCAGCAGTGCTACTGCGGAAAGCAAGTGTAACAGGGTCAGCACGGAAGGTTCTCCTCCTTATCGTTCTACGTTTTTATGATTCAGTATAAGGGTTTAAACGTAAGAAAGAGACAGGGCGCCCAATGAGCGCCCTGTTTGTTGTAAGGAAAAGTGACGTTAGTCAGCGTCGTAGCCTAAATTGGGTGCCAGCCAGCGTTCAACCTCTGAGACACTCATACCTTTGCGCAGGGCGTAATCTTCAATCTGATCGCGCTGCAGCTGCGCGACGGCGAAGTATTTGCTGTCGGGATGGCTGAAATACCAGCCGGACACCGATGCCCCAGGCCACATGGCGAAAGACTCGGTGAGCTTCATGCCGGTATGGGCTTCTACATCCAGCAATGTCCAGATAGTGCCCTTTTCGGTGTGTTCCGGGCAGGCTGGATAGCCCGGAGCCGGACGAATCCCCTGGTAGTTTTCGCGGATCAGCTCCTCGTTGCTGAGGTTCTCATTGGCCGCGTAGCCCCAGTGCACCTTGCGCACGCGCTCGTGGAGGTACTCTGCGAAGGCTTCCGCCAGACGATCGACAATCGCTTTCACCATGATTTTATTGTAATCATCGTGCTGCGCATCGAACGCTTCCGCCAGCGCATCTTCCTCAAGACCCCCGGTCACGGCAAACGCCCCGATATAATCCGCTTTGCCGGAAAGCTTCGGTGCAACGAAATCGGCCAGGCAGTAGTTAGCAAAGCCCACTTTCTCGGTTTGCTGGCGCAGATGGCGACTTACTGCCAGCACGTGCGTGCGGGTCTCGTCGCGATAAATTTCGATGTCGTCGCCCACACGGTTCGCCGGGAACAGGCCCACCACGCCGCGCGGGTTGAGGCTTTTTTGCGCACTCAACTGATCAAGCATTTCGTTGGCGTCGTTGAACAGGCGTTTGGCTTCTTCCCCGACCACCTCATCTTCAAGGATGCGGGGATATTTGCCCGCCAGTGACCAGGTCATGAAGAACGGTGTCCAGTCGATGTAGTTACGCAGCGTCTCGATGCTGGCAGTGACGTCCTGAACGCCCAGACGATGCGCTACGGGGGGTGTATAGCTGGCCCAGTCAAACGCCAGATCGTTATCGCGTGCGGCCTGGAGTGTCACCGGCGGCGTCCGCGGTTTCTTACGGCCATGCTGAATACGCACGGTCTCGTACTCTTTGCGGGTACGCTCGACAAAATCATCGCGCTGGGTGGCAGACAACAATGCCGACACGACGCCCACGGTACGCGAGGCGTTTTGCACATAAACCGTCGGGCCACTGTAGTTCTGCTCGATTTTCACCGCCGTGTGCGCTTTGGACGTTGTCGCCCCGCCAATCAGCAGTGGAATGGTAAAGCCCTGACGCTCCATCTCTTTCGCCACGTTGACCATCTCGTCCAGCGACGGGGTAATCAGCCCGGAAAGTCCAATCAGGTCAGCATTCACTTCGCGCGCGGTTTTGAGGATTTTATCCGCCGGCACCATCACGCCAAGATCGATAATCTCGTAGTTATTACACTGCAGTACGACGCCCACAATGTTCTTACCGATGTCATGCACGTCGCCCTTCACGGTGGCGATCACCATTTTACCGTTGCTGGAGCCTTTCTCTTTGCTGGCTTCGATAAAGGGTTCGAGATAGGCCACCGCCTGCTTCATGACGCGTGCGGATTTCACCACCTGCGGCAGGAACATTTTGCCTTCGCCAAACAGATCGCCGACCACGTTCATGCCGTCCATCAGCGGCCCTTCGATCACTTCAATCGGGCGCGTCGATTGCTGCCGTGCTTCTTCGGTGTCCTGTTCAATAAACTCGGTAATTCCCTTAACGAGTGAGTATTCCAGACGTTTTTTCACGTCCCAGGCACGCCACTCCGCCTGCTGAATGTTTACCGATGCATCGGATTTACTGCCGCGGTATTTCTCGGCCAGATCCAGCATGCGCTCGGTGGCATCATCACGCCGGTTGAGGATCACGTCTTCTACGGCGTCGCGCAGTTCCGCCGGCAGGTCGTCGTAAATGGCCAGCTGTCCGGCGTTAACGATCCCCATGTCCATACCGTTACGGATAGCGTAATAGAGGAACACGGCGTGGATAGCTTCACGCACCGGATCGTTACCGCGGAAGGAGAATGACACGTTCGATACGCCGCCGGAGATCAGCGCATGCGGCAGCTCGCGTTTGATGTCTTCACACGCGCCGATAAAGTCCTGCGCGTAGTTATTGTGCTCTTCAATACCGGTGGCAACCGCGAAAATGTTCGGGTCGAAGATGATGTCTTCCGGCGGGAAGCCCACCTCTTCGGTCAGAATTTTGTATGCGCGGCGGCAAATCTCGATTTTGCGCGCACGGGTATCGGCCTGGCCTATTTCATCGAAGGCCATCACCACCACGGCGGCACCATAACGGCGCACCATCTTCGCGTGGTGGATAAAGGTATCAATGCCTTCTTTCATCGAGATGGAGTTAACAATGCCTTTACCCTGAATACACTTCAGCCCTTTCTCGATGACTTCCCACTTAGAGGAGTCAATCATGATCGGCACCCGGGCAATGTCCGGCTCACCGGCAATCAGGTTGAGGAAGCGCACCATCGCCGCTTCGGCGTCGAGCATCCCCTCATCCATATTGATGTCGATGATCTGGGCGCCGCTCTCAACCTGCTGGCGGGCCACGTCCAGCGCTTCACTGTACTTCTCTTCTTTAATCAGCCGTTTGAATTTCGCCGAACCGGTCACATTAGTCCGCTCCCCGACGTTCACAAACAGGCTGTCGTCACCGATGGTCAACGGCTCAAGGCCGGCCAAACGGCAGGCAACCGGCAGCGTAGGCAGTTGACGCGGCGGCAGACCCGCCACCGCATTGCTCATCGCGGCAATATGCTCTGGCGTGGTACCGCAGCAACCACCGACGATATTCAGAAAACCGGATTCGGCCCACTCGCGGATTTGCGCCGCCATGGTGTCTGCATCCAGATCGTATTCACCAAAGGCGTTCGGCAGGCCGGCGTTCGGGTGTGCGGTGACATAGCATTCAGCGATGCGCGAAAGTTCCTGCACATACTGGCGCAGCTCATCGGGACCCAGCGCGCAGTTCAGGCCGAAAGAGAGCGCTTCAGCGTGACGCAGGGAGTTGTAAAAAGCTTCTGTGGTCTGGCCGGAGAGGGTACGACCAGAGGCGTCGGTGATGGTACCGGAAATCATGATCGGCAGGTCGACGCCCAGCGCCTCGAACTCCTCTTTCACCGCGTAAATCGCGGCTTTGGCATTGAGGGTATCGAATACCGTTTCAATCAGGATCAGATCGGAACCGCCTTCCACCAGCGCTTTGGTCGATTCACGATACGCCGCCACCAGCTGATCAAAGCTGATGTTACGAAAGGCCGGGTCGTTCACATCGGGTGAAATCGACGCGGTGCGGTTGGTCGGGCCAAGCACCCCGGCCACGTAGCGCGGTTTGTCCGGCGTACGGGCTGTCCATTCATCAGCGCAGGCGCGGGCCAGCTTTGCCGCGGCAAGGTTTATCTCCGCCGACAGGGATTCCATCTGGTAATCCGCCATGGCGATGGTTGTCGAGTTAAAGGTGTTGGTTTCGACGATATCCGCACCCGCCTCGAAATACGCGTTGTGGATCGCCGAAATGACCTGTGGTTTGCTGAGCACCAGAAGGTCGTTGTTACCTTTGAGGTCGCATGGCCAGTCGGCGAAACGCTCGCCACGGAAATCGTCTTCACTCAGACGATAGCTCTGGATCATGGTACCCATGCCGCCGTCCAGCACCAGAATTCGTTTATTTAACTGCGCACGCAGTTGCTCTACTTTGCTGCTCACACTTGCTCCCGACAACGCTCAACCAGGCCAAAAGGCCAGCAGTCCATACTGGCACAATCTCGCAGGGTGTAAAAGTCACACAGCGGTAACATGAGACATGTTCACTATCACTCATCCGATCAGTCAGGATAACGGTTGCAAAATCACCAAATAAAACGAAAATGATTTCCACGATACAGAAAAAGGAGTTCGTCATGGTCACGACCGTTCCCGCTAAACGCGGCAGAAAACCTGCTGCCACCACCGCCGCCTCTCAGGGCGGACAGGTTCAATCGCTCACGCGCGGTTTGAAGCTGCTGGAATGGATAGCCGAGTCGCACAGCAGCGTGGCCCTGACAGAGCTGGCACAGCAGGCTGGCCTGCCGAACTCAACGACCCATCGACTGTTGACCACGATGCAGCAGCTGGGCTTTGTGCGCCAGGTGGGCGAGCTGGGACACTGGGCGGTGGGCGCACATGCGTTTATCGTCGGCAGCAGCTTCCTGCAGAGCCGCAACCTGCTGGCGATTGTGCACCCTATTCTGCGCAAGCTGATGGAAGATTCCGGCGAGACGGTAAACCTGGCCGTGCTCGACCAGAGCGACCATCAGGCCATTATCATCGATCAGGTACAGTGCACGCAGCTAATGCGTATGTCGGCACCGATTGGCGGCAAGCTGCCGATGCATGCCTCCGGGGCGGGGAAAGCGTTTCTGTCGCAGCTCAGCGAAGAGCAGGTCACCGGGCTGCTGCACCGGAAAGGGCTGCACGCCTACACCCACGCCACGCTGGTCTCACCGGTACATCTGAAAGAAGATCTGGCCCTGACCCGCAAGCGCGGCTATTCGTTTGATGACGAGGAGCATGCGTTAGGCCTGCGCTGCATTGCGGCCTGCATCTTTGACGAGCACCGCGAGCCGTTTGCCGCCATTTCGATCTCCGGACCGATTTCCCGTATGACCGATGACCGCGTCACGGAGTTAGGTGCGCTGGTGATTAAGGCGGCGAAAGAGGTCACGCTGGCATATGGCGGGATTCGATAACATCGGGTGCACCTGAATCCCTCTCCCGTCGGGAGAGGGGGCATTACACCGCATATCGGATGCAAAACCGTTGTTTGCGGCGATAGGCATACACATCTTCCACATGCCCATTCCTGATGCGCGTCTGCAGACCCCGCCAGTAGCTGGCACGAAACAGGTCATCATGCATCTCTTCAAACAGTGGCCGGATGCGCGGGTCAGCGCACAGCCAGTGACGAAACTCCTCAGGAAAGACATCTCCCGGTGAGATGCTGTACCACGGCTCGCCGGACAGTTCATCTTCCGGATAGCGGGGCTGCGGTATATCGCGAAAATTCACCTCAGTCATATAGCAAATTTCATCGTAATCGTAGAACACCACCCGCCCGTGACGGGTGACCCCGAAGTTTTTAAACAGCATGTCGCCCGGGAAGATATTCGCGGCGGCAAGCTGACGGATAGCGTTGCCGTATTCTTCAATGGCATCACGCAGTGCCTGACCTTCGGACTGCTCCAGCCAGATATTGAGTGGGATCATGCGGCGTTCGATATAGAGATGGCTGATGGCAATTTTGTCGCCCAGATCGGTGATTTTCGCCGGCGCTTCCTGCAGTAATAACGCCATTAATGCCGGATCGATCTGCTGCTTATCCAGCACAAAGTTCTCGAACTCCTGGGTGTCCGCCATTCGCCCGACGCGATCGTGCTCTTTAACCAGCTGGTAGCAGGCGCGGACGTGAGCAGCGGTCATCTCCTTCTGCGGCGCGAACGTATCTTTGATGACCTTAAACACCCGATCAAAACCCGGCAGGGTAAAGACCAGCATCACCATGCCGCGAATACCGGGGGCTTCGATAAATTGCTCATCTGCCGTGGTGACATAGCGCAGATATTCCCGATAGCTTTCCGTCTTGGCGTGCTTCTGACAGCCAATGGCCATGTACAGCTCGGCGGTGGTTTTCCCCGGGAGGATCTCGCGCAACCACTCCACCAGAGCAGCAGGCAGCGGGGCATACACCATAAAGTAGGAGCGGGCGAAACCAAAGACAATGCTGGCCTCGGCGCTGGTCGTCAGGCAGGTATCAACAAACAGTTCACCGTCATCGGTACGATGGATGGGTAACAGAAACGGCACAATGGCCGACGGTGTCATCAGTTTACCGACCAGCCAGGCGGCCTTATTACGGTAAAAAAGCTCATTGGCAACCTGCAAATGGCTTTGCCCGAGCACCTCTTCGCCGAAGGTCTCCTTGAGATGCGCAGAGATATAGCCGATATCACGGGTTTTATTCTCCCAGGGCAAACGCAGCGGCAAATCCGTTAATACGCGATGCAGGAGTTTTTCCCAGCCACGATCGGGAAAGAAATCCTTCGCCAGCGGACGCGGAATAGTGCGAAAGCGGCGTTCCGGCTGAGAGCTAAAGATAAATAACCGCTCAGGAGATAATGAGCGGTGGTCAAATAACCGGCAATAGACGGAGTTGAAAAAGCTCTCCGCAATCTCGAAGCGCGGGTAATCAGGTAACAGATGGGTGTAATGCTCCTTCACGCGCAGTAAAAACTCCGCGTCAGGGATTTTGCCGTCGGTAATGCAGCGCAACTGCTCCACCACCAGACCCACATGGTGGTCGTAAAGGTGGATTCGCTGCTTCATGGCCTGCTGAACCGCATGCCAGTCGGCGTGCTCAAAACGCTGCTGCGCGCCGGATGTGACTTCCAGGAAACGTCCGTACTGGGCATCGAAGCCCTGCAGAATAGTTTGGGCAATCAGTAATTCCAGACCACGCGACATTGTTCATGCTCCCTCACCCCGGCCCCCTCCCGACGGGAGAGGGAGTATGTTCACAGGCCCGGTAGCGTGCTACCGGGCGTTACACGGCTCAGAACTGGGCTTCTTCCGTCGATCCCGTTAAGGCGGTGACGGAGGAGGTGCCCCCCTGGATGATAGTGGTCACGTTATCGAAGTAACCGGTCCCGACCTCCTGCTGATGCGAAACGAAGGTATAGCCCTCTTTACCGGCAGCAAATTCCGGCTGCTGCACCTTCTCAACGTAATGTTTCATGCCTTCACCCTGCGCGTAGGCATGCGCGAGGTCGAACATGTTGAACCACATGCTGTGAATGCCAGCCAGCGTGATGAACTGATATTTGTAGCCCATGTCGGACAGCTGCTGCTGGAAGCTGGCGATGGTTTTATCGTCCAGTTTCTTCTGCCAGTTGAAGGACGGCGAGCAGTTATAGGCCAGCAGTTTGCCCGGATATTTGGCGTGGATAGCATCGGCAAAGCGTTTTGCCAGCGCCAGGTCCGGCGTGGAGGTTTCGCACCAGACCAGGTCCGCATACGGTGCATATGCCAGCCCACGGCTGATCGCCTGTTCAATGCCAGCATGGGTACGATAAAACCCTTCGCTGGTGCGTTCACCGGTAATGAACTCGCTGTCGTAAGGATCGCAGTCAGAGGTGATCAGGTCAGCCGCATCCGCATCGGTACGGGCAATCACCAGCGTAGGTACGCCGAGCACGTCAGCCGCCAGACGCGCCGCAACCAGCTTCTGAATCGCTTCCTGGGTTGGGACAAGGACTTTCCCGCCCATGTGTCCGCATTTCTTCACTGACGCGAGCTGGTCTTCGAAGTGAACGGCCGCTGCACCGGCCTCAATCATCGATTTCATCAGCTCAAAGGCGTTCAGCACGCCGCCGAATCCCGCTTCCGCATCCGCGACGATTGGCAGAAAATAGTCAATAAAACGCGGATCGTTTGGCTCAATGCCTGCCGCCCACTGGATCTGATCCGCACGGCGGAAGGTGTTGTTGATCCGATCCACCACGGTTGGTACCGAGTTTGCCGGATAGAGCGACTGATCCGGATACATGCTGGAGGCCAGGTTGGCGTCCGCCGCAACCTGCCAGCCGGAAAGATAGATGGCTTCGATGCCGGCTTTCGCCTGCTGCAGGGCCTGGCCGCCAGTCAGCGCGCCGAGGCTATTGATGTAACCTTTTTTGGCACCGCCGTGCAGCAGATCCCACATTTTCGCCGCGCCGCGCTGCGCCAGGGTACATTCCGGATTGACCGAGCCACGCAATTTCACCACCTCTTCCGCGCTATACGGGCGGCGGATGCCTTCCCAGCGAGGTTGGGTCCACTCTTTCTTCAATTCTTCGATTTGTTGGGTACGGGTTTTCATGTGCAGATGCTCCATATTGTTGTGGGGTGAATTACGCCAGGAAGCGGTAGCCCGGCATGGTCAGGAAGTCGATTAAGTCATCAGATGTGGTGATTTGCTCCATCAGGCGAGCGGCGTCATCAAAACGTCCGCTGCTGAAGCGGTGTTCACCCAGTTCGTCCTGGATCACCCGCATCTCTTCGGCCAGCATCTGACGGAACAGGGATTTGGTCACCGGCTTGCCGTTGCTGAGCGTTTTTTGATGGTGGATCCACTGCCAGATTGAGGTGCGAGAGATTTCGGCGGTAGCGGCATCTTCCATCAGGCCGTAGATCGGCACGCAGCCGTTACCGGAGATCCACGCTTCAATGTACTGGACGGCTACGCGGATATTGGCGCGCATGCCCTCTTCCGTACGCTCGCCCGCACACGGTGCCAGCAGGTGTTTTTCAGCCTTTGGGGCATCCTCATCACGCGTCACAAACAGCTGGTTTTTGTTCTCACCAAGTACGCGGTTGAAGACGTCCATTGCCGTATCCGCCAGACCCGGATGCGCGATCCACGTTCCGTCATGGCCATTTCGTGCTTCAAGCTCTTTATCGGCTTTCACCTTGTTGAGCACCTGATTGTTACGTTCAGCATCTTTGCTTGGGATAAATGCTGCCATTCCCCCCATCGCAAAGGCCCCACGCTTGTGGCAGGTCTTAATCAACAGGCGTGAGTAGGCACTCAGGAACGGTTTATCCATGGTGACAACCTGGCGATCCGGCAGTACACGATCGGGATGATTTTTCAGGGTTTTGATGTAGCTGAAGATGTAATCCCAGCGTCCACAGTTCAGCCCAACAATATGGTCGCGCAGCGCATGCAGAATTTCGTTCATCTGGAACACGGCAGGCAGCGTTTCAATCAGCAGGGTGGCTTTAATGGTGCCGCGCGGCAGGTTGAAACGATCTTCCGTGAAGCTAAACACTTCACTCCACCAGGCCGCTTCCTGCCAGGCCTGTGTTTTCGGCAGATAGAAATAGGGGCCGCTGCCTTTTGCCAGCAGATTCTTGTGGTTGTGGAAGAAATAGAGGGCGAAGTCAAACAGACTGCCCGGAATGGCTTCGCCACGCCAGGTGACATGCTTTTCAGGCAGATGCAGTCCACGTACGCGACAGATCAGAACCGCCGGATTGGGTTTCAGTTGATAGATTTTGCCGGCTTCGTTGGTATAGCTGATGGTGCCATTTACGGCATCGCGCAGATTGATTTGCCCGTCGATAACCTTATGCCAGTCCGGCGCCAGTGAGTCCTCAAAATCTGCCATAAAGACTTTTACGTTCGCGTTCATGGCGTTGATCACCATTTTGCGCTCCACCGGGCCGGTGATTTCGACGCGCCGATCCTGTAAATCATCCGGAATGCCGCGGATTTTCCACTCACCACGGCGAATGGAAGCGGTTTCCGAAATAAACCCAGGCAACTTGCCATCATCAATTTCCTGCTGCTGATGAATGCGTGCCGCCAGCAGCTTATTGCGCGTTGGCGTAAAGCGGGTCACCAGTTCGGTCAGGAATTCGACAGCGTCTGCTGTCAAAATTTGCTGTTCTTGCTCGCCATGCGGCTGGGTAAAGGCCAGTTCATCGACCGTCGTTGCCTGTTGAGTCATTACTCTGCTCCTCATCAAAGATCCAAAATCACGCCCCCGATGCGAACGAAAGATCGTTGTGTAGTTTTCGCTCAGCAGAATTAAGACTATCTATATTTTTTCCAAAATCAAAAACAATTTCCATTTTAATTATTAAATGCATTTAACACATTGATTAATATGAAATTAAAGTTTTATTGTTTGTTGAGTGGTGTTTCGGAAATGAAAAAGGCACCCGAAGGTGCCTGATGTGAATAGCTGAAACGCTTTAGGATCGTTTAGTGCAGAAGATTACTCCAGCGTTGGATTCATGTGGCGCAGATCGTATGGCGTGATCTGGTAGACGTAATAGTTGAGCCAGTTCGTAAACAGCAAATTCCCGTGGCTACGCCAGGTGGCTCTCGGTTTGTTCTGTGGATCGTTTTTGGGGAAATAGTTGTACGGAACGTCCGGATTCAGACCGGCTTCAACGTCACGGAAATACTCCGACGCGAGGGTGTTCGGATCGTATTCAGGATGGCCGGTAACAAAGGCAATGCGCTTGTCTTTACTGGCAAACAGGTAAGCATCCCCGTCTTCGGTTTCGGCCAGGATATCGAGATCGGTGTAATCACGAATCAGCTGTGCCGGGAAATCGGCGTAGCGCGAGTGTGGGGCCAGGAAGGAGTCATCGAACCCGCGCGTCAACAGGGCGTGAGGTTGGACAAGGTGGTGCTCGTAAACACCTGAAAGCTTCTCAGTGCGGGTTTGTTTGGGGATCCCATAGAGGATATTCAGGGCGGCTTGCACCGCCCAACAAACAAACAACGTGGACGTGACGTGATCTTTAGCCCACTCCAGTACCTGTTTGATCTGCGGCCAGTAGGCAACATCATTAAATTCGACCAGGCCCAGCGGTGCACCGGTCACAATCAGCCCGTCGAAGTTTTCGTCGCGAATGTCGTCGAAGTTACAGTAAAAGTTATTCAGATGCTCAGAAGGCGTATTTCGCGACTCACGGGCATCGATTCGCAGCAGCTGGATATCAACCTGCAGCGGCGAGTTCGAAAGTAAACGCAGGAACTGGTTCTCTGTTTCGATCTTTTTCGGCATCAGATTGAGAATAAGCACCTTCAGTGGGCGAATTTCCTGACCTGTAGCGCGTGAAGTCGTCATCACAAAGACGTTTTCATCACGTAAGAAATTGACGGCTGGTAGCTCGTCCTGCACCCGAATCGGCATAACCTCATATCCTCACAGCATACGTATAAACGTTTAGACATCCAGACAGCTAACGATACCCAGAAACAGGCTGAATGTCGAGTCTGCAAGCGGAAGGTGAGAAAGTTTCAAGGAGGAAGTAAGAAGCCCAAAAAGCAAAAAACCCCGCACCATACGGTACGGGGTTCTTTTAATTGATGCCTGGCAGTTCCCTACTCTCACATGGGGAGACCCCACACTACCATCGGCGCTACGGCGTTTCACTTCTGAGTTCGGCATGGGGTCAGGTGGGACCACCGCGCTAAAGCCGCCAGGCAAATTCTGTAATCTGTATCAGCTGAAAATCATCTCTCATCGCCAAAACATCTTCGGCGTTGTAAGGTTAAGCCTCACGGTTCATTAGTATCGGTTAGCTCAACGCATCGCTGCGCTTACACACCCGACCTATCAACGTCGTAGTCTTCAACGTTCCTTCAGGAGACTTAAAGTCTCAGGGAGAACTCATCTCGGGGCAAGTTTCGTGCTTAGATGCTTTCAGCACTTATCTCTTCCGCATTTAGCTACCGGGCAGTGCCATTGGCATGACAACCCGAACACCAGTGATGCGTCCACTCCGGTCCTCTCGTACTAGGAGCAGCCCCCCTCAATTCTCCAGCGCCCACGGCAGATAGGGACCGAACTGTCTCACGACGTTCTAAACCCAGCTCGCGTACCACTTTAAATGGCGAACAGCCATACCCTTGGGACCTACTTCAGCCCCAGGATGTGATGAGCCGACATCGAGGTGCCAAACACCGCCGTCGATATGAACTCTTGGGCGGTATCAGCCTGTTATCCCCGGAGTACCTTTTATCCGTTGAGCGATGGCCCTTCCATTCAGAACCACCGGATCACTATGACCTGCTTTCGCACCTGCTCGAGCCGTCACTCTCGCAGTCAAGCTAGCTTATGCCATTGCACTAACCTCCTGATGTCCGACCAGGATTAGCTAACCTTCGTGCTCCTCCGTTACTCTTTGGGAGGAGACCGCCCCAGTCAAACTACCCACCAGACACTGTCCGCAACCCGGATTACGGGTCTACGTTAGAACACCAGCCATTAAAGGGTGGTATTTCAAGGTTGGCTCCACGCAGACTGGCGTCCACGCTTCAAAGCCTCCCACCTATCCTACACATCAAGGACCAGTGTTCAGTGTCAAGCTATAGTAAAGGTTCACGGGGTCTTTCCGTCTTGCCGCGGGTACACTGCATCTTCACAGCGAGTTCAATTTCACTGAGTCTCGGGTGGAGACAGCCTGGCCATCATTACGCCATTCGTGCAGGTCGGAACTTACCCGACAAGGAATTTCGCTACCTTAGGACCGTTATAGTTACGGCCGCCGTTTACCGGGGCTTCGATCAAGAGCTTCGCGTTACCGCTAACCCCATCAATTAACCTTCCGGCACCGGGCAGGCGTCACACCGTATACGTCCACTTTCGTGTTTGCACAGTGCTGTGTTTTTAATAAACAGTTGCAGCCAGCTGGTATCTTCGACTGATTTCAGCTCCACCCGCAGGGGCTTCACCTACATATCAGCGTGCCTTCTCCCGAAGTTACGGCACCATTTTGCCTAGTTCCTTCACCCGAGTTCTCTCAAGCGCCTTGGTATTCTCTACCTGACCACCTGTGTCGGTTTGGGGTACGATTTGATGTTACCTGATGCTTAGAGGCTTTTCCTGGAAGCAGGGCATTTGTTACTTCAGCACCGTAGTGCCTCGTCATCACACCTCAGCGTTAATAAGGAACCGGATTTACCTGGAACCTCCGCCTACATGCTTAAACCGGGACAACCGTCGCCCGGCTAACATAGCCTTCTCCGTCCCCCCTTCGCAGTAACACCAAGTACAGGAATATTAACCTGTTTCCCATCGACTACGCCTTTCGGCCTCGCCTTAGGGGTCGACTCACCCTGCCCCGATTAACGTTGGACAGGAACCCTTGGTCTTCCGGCGAGCGGGCTTTTCACCCGCTTTATCGTTACTTATGTCAGCATTCGCACTTCTGATACCTCCAGCACCCCTCACAGGACACCTTCAACGGCTTACAGAACGCTCCCCTACCCAACAACACATAGTGTCGCTGCCGCAGCTTCGGTGCATGGTTTAGCCCCGTTACATCTTCCGCGCAGGCCGACTCGACCAGTGAGCTATTACGCTTTCTTTAAATGATGGCTGCTTCTAAGCCAACATCCTGGCTGTCTGTGCCTTCCCACATCGTTTCCCACTTAACCATGACTTTGGGACCTTAGCTGGCGGTCTGGGTTGTTTCCCTCTTCACGACGGACGTTAGCACCCGCCGTGTGTCTCCCGTGATAACATTCTTCGGTATTCGTAGTTTGCATCGGGTTGGTAAGCCGGGATGGCCCCCTAGCCGAAACAGTGCTCTACCCCCGAAGATGAGTTCACGAGGCGCTACCTAAATAGCTTTCGGGGAGAACCAGCTATCTCCCGGTTTGATTGGCCTTTCACCCCCAGCCACAAGTCATCCGCTAATTTTTCAACATTAGTCGGTTCGGTCCTCCAGTTAGTGTTACCCAACCTTCAACCTGCCCATGGCTAGATCACCGGGTTTCGGGTCTATACCCTGCAACTTAACGCCCAGTTAAGACTCGGTTTCCCTTCGGCTCCCCTATACGGTTAACCTTGCTACAGAATATAAGTCGCTGACCCATTATACAAAAGGTACGCAGTCACCCCATAAAAGAGGCTCCCACTGCTTGTACGTACACGGTTTCAGGTTCTTTTTCACTCCCCTCGCCGGGGTTCTTTTCGCCTTTCCCTCACGGTACTGGTTCACTATCGGTCAGTCAGGAGTATTTAGCCTTGGAGGATGGTCCCCCCATATTCAGACAGGATACCACGTGTCCCGCCCTACTCTTCGAGTTCACAGCCTGTGTGCTTTCGTGTACGGGACTGTCACCCTGTACCGTGCGACTTTCCAGACGCTTCCACTAACACACAAGCTGATTCAGACTCTGGGCTGCTCCCCGTTCGCTCGCCGCTACTGGGGGAATCTCGGTTGATTTCTTTTCCTCGGGGTACTTAGATGTTTCAGTTCCCCCGGTTCGCCTCGTTAACCTATGTATTCAGTTAACGATAGTGTGTCGGAACACACTGGGTTTCCCCATTCGGACATCGCCGGGTCAAAGGTTCATATCACCTCGCCGGCGCTTTTCGCAGATTAGCACGTCCTTCATCGCCTCTGACTGCCAGGGCATCCACCGTGTACGCTTAGTCGCTTAACCTCACAACCCGAAGATGTTTCTTTCGATTCATCACCGGTTTGCGAAAATTTGAGAGACTCGAACACACAT
>NZ_WCIM01000007.1:0-109409 GCF_009025585.1 Enterobacter sp. 198
CACTACAAAGGCAGGTTCTTTAAGGTAAGGAGGTGATCCAACCGCAGGTTCCCCTACGGTTACCTTGTTACGACTTCACCCCAGTCATGAATCACAAAGTGGTAAGCGCCCTCCCGAAGGTTAAGCTACCTACTTCTTTTGCAACCCACTCCCATGGTGTGACGGGCGGTGTGTACAAGGCCCGGGAACGTATTCACCGTAGCATTCTGATCTACGATTACTAGCGATTCCGACTTCATGGAGTCGAGTTGCAGACTCCAATCCGGACTACGACGCACTTTATGAGGTCCGCTTGCTCTCGCGAGTTCGCTTCTCTTTGTATGCGCCATTGTAGCACGTGTGTAGCCCTACTCGTAAGGGCCATGATGACTTGACGTCATCCCCACCTTCCTCCAGTTTATCACTGGCAGTCTCCTTTGAGTTCCCGGCCGGACCGCTGGCAACAAAGGATAAGGGTTGCGCTCGTTGCGGGACTTAACCCAACATTTCACAACACGAGCTGACGACAGCCATGCAGCACCTGTCTCAGAGTTCCCGAAGGCACCAAAGCATCTCTGCTAAGTTCTCTGGATGTCAAGAGTAGGTAAGGTTCTTCGCGTTGCATCGAATTAAACCACATGCTCCACCGCTTGTGCGGGCCCCCGTCAATTCATTTGAGTTTTAACCTTGCGGCCGTACTCCCCAGGCGGTCGACTTAACGCGTTAGCTCCGGAAGCCACGCCTCAAGGGCACAACCTCCAAGTCGACATCGTTTACGGCGTGGACTACCAGGGTATCTAATCCTGTTTGCTCCCCACGCTTTCGCACCTGAGCGTCAGTCTTTGTCCAGGGGGCCGCCTTCGCCACCGGTATTCCTCCAGATCTCTACGCATTTCACCGCTACACCTGGAATTCTACCCCCCTCTACAAGACTCTAGCCTGCCAGTTTCGAATGCAGTTCCCAGGTTGAGCCCGGGGATTTCACATCCGACTTGACAGACCGCCTGCGTGCGCTTTACGCCCAGTAATTCCGATTAACGCTTGCACCCTCCGTATTACCGCGGCTGCTGGCACGGAGTTAGCCGGTGCTTCTTCTGCGGGTAACGTCAATTGCTGTGGTTATTAACCACAACACCTTCCTCCCCGCTGAAAGTACTTTACAACCCGAAGGCCTTCTTCATACACGCGGCATGGCTGCATCAGGCTTGCGCCCATTGTGCAATATTCCCCACTGCTGCCTCCCGTAGGAGTCTGGACCGTGTCTCAGTTCCAGTGTGGCTGGTCATCCTCTCAGACCAGCTAGGGATCGTCGCCTAGGTGAGCCGTTACCCCACCTACTAGCTAATCCCATCTGGGCACATCTGATGGCAAGAGGCCCGAAGGTCCCCCTCTTTGGTCTTGCGACGTTATGCGGTATTAGCTACCGTTTCCAGTAGTTATCCCCCTCCATCAGGCAGTTTCCCAGACATTACTCACCCGTCCGCCACTCGTCACCCGAGAGCAAGCTCTCTGTGCTACCGTTCGACTTGCATGTGTTAGGCCTGCCGCCAGCGTTCAATCTGAGCCATGATCAAACTCTTCAATTTAAGTTTGATGCTCGTGAATTAAACTTCGTAATGAATTACGTATGTTCACTCAGAGACTTGGTATTCATTTAGTGTCCGAAGACATTAAGAATCCATGTCACTTTGAGTGCCCACACAGATTGTCTGATAAATTGTTAAAGAGCAGTTGCGACGCGGCTTACAGCTCACCGTCGCGAGGTCACGTATATTACGTTTTCCTCATTCAGAGTCAAGCATTTATTTTTGCTTTTCTCTGTTGGTGTTCATCTCTGAACCCCGCTAACCCGGCGGCTTGTAAGCCGTTGTTCCGTGTCAGTGGAGGCGCATTATAGGGAGTTCTCAGACGTTGACAACCCCTCTTTTAAAAAAAACGTTCAACCGTCTCTTTTTTGCTCAAAATCGTGCTACAGCGCCAGTTTTTCGAGCGTTTCAAAGCCATAACGGCGTAAAACGGGCAAAAGTTGCTCGGTCTCGTTGGTGATGGCCATACAAAAAGCGATGTTTGCATCGGCAGATTTTGCATCCGGGGCTTCATGTTCCAGCAACCAGGCCGTACGTCGGGCTATAGCCGCCCCCGAATCCACCAGCCGTGTGCCCTCAGGCAGAACTTCTAATAACTCTTCCTGTAATAGAGGGAAATGGGTGCACCCCAGCACAACGGTGTCCGGTGGCTCCGGCATCCGCAGCCACGGGCGGAGAATACGGCGCAACTCTTCGAGCGGCACTGCCTTTCCGTGTAGCTTCGCTTCGGCGATCTCGACCAGTTCCGCCGAACCGAGCATCGCAATCTGGCATTCGTTGGCAAAGCGGTCGATTAACTCGCGCGTATAAGGTCGCTTCACCGTGCCTCGCGTTGCCAGTAAACCAACAATGCCATTTGCCGTCAGACGCGCGGCAGGCTTTATTGCAGGAACAACGCCCACAACCGGGAACTGGAATTTTTCGCGCAATGCAGGAAGCGATACTGTACTGGCCGTGTTACAGGCGATGACCGCCAGCGAGAGGGGATAACGCTTTTGTACCGCGGTGACGATTTCAACCACACGCTCAACAATAAAGTCTTCACTCTTTTCCCCATACGGGAACGCGACGTTATCAAAGGCGTAAATGTAATGGAGATCCGGCAGAAGATGTCGGATCTCATCATAGACCGAAAGCCCACCGACGCCGGAATCAAATACCAGCACGGTGGGACGCGGATTAGAAGGTGTAGCTGCCAGACAAGGTGTATTCCCGTCCTGCAGTTTGGTAGCCATAAACTGTCTCGTAATCTTTGTCGAACAGGTTGGCTATTTTACCACGAACTGTAAGGTGAGAGGTGACAGGATATGAAACTGCGACATCCCACAGGCTTACGCCGCCCATTTTCACCTTTTCAGACGGGTAGGTACCAAAGTCAGTGTCGTAACGTGTTCCCAGGTAGTGGTAAGTCAGGCTCCAGTCGAATTCATAGACCTGCGTATCAAGCTGATACTTCACCTGCTGCTTAGCCCGGCGATCCAATAGCTGGTTTGTTGCCGCATTGCGTGCATCCACGTAATCGTAACCGACCGTATGAGTCAGTGGACCTGTATCAAAGGACGCTGTGGCTTCAACCCCTTTAATACGCGCCTTGCCTACGTTGTAGTATTCCTGAAGGTTGTTATTAAAGTCGATCAGGTTATCAACGTCATTGCGATAGGCCGATACGCGCCAGTTTACGCCAGCCGTCAGGCCTTCGAACGCGCCTTCCCACTGTTTACTCTCCTCAGGATCAAGATGGTCGTTGCCATAGAAACCATACAGCTGCCCGAGGTTGGGTGCTTTATAGGCAGTGCCATACGAGGCAATGAATCGATAACCTTCAATGAACTCCCAGCCCGCACTGCTCTGCCAGGTGCCATGGCGACCAAACTGAGAGTTATCGTCGCTACGCGCTGCCCCTTCCAGGGTAAAGTCGCCAAACTGCTGCAGCGCAGTCAGGTAGACGCCGGTGTTACGCAGGTCATAGCCGTTTGTGACATAGCTTGTTCCTGGTTCGGTGCTCTGCTTCTGCCAGTCGACACCTGCGCCAATATTGCCATGGCCCACCTCAACGGAGTTAGTCCACTGCACGTTGTACTGTTTGATCTCATCCAGCGTGGCATTGGAATCATAACGTCCCAGATGCGGGTCGTAGTTATAATCTTTGCTGTGGCTGTAGCTGGTGAGAAGTTGTGAATGGACGATGTCATTATTAAAGCGCAGTCCAGCGTCCCAGGTCTGGCTATAGAGCTGACGGGTATCAACCAAAACATCAGGCGTAAATGAACTGTAATAGCCGTCATAGGCGGTACGGTTGCTGTAGCCATAGCCGCGAACGAACCCGCTCCACTGATCAGAGAAAGCATGCTCCAGCGCACCGTAGAGGGTTTTATTCATAAAGCCGTCACGATCGGTCTGAGCCAGACCACCGTTGTTGCCATCCGCAACCACGTCAAAGCCTTTGGTATAGGTATAATCACCCGCCAGCGTCACGCGCGTGCTGTCACCCAGGGTTTGCTGGGTGCCGCCGCCGTAATTTTGGTAGCCATGCGAGCCTACGCCCGCATTCAACGTCGTGCCGTCCTTTGCGCGGGTAGTAATAATGTTCACTACGCCACCAATCGCATCAGAACCATAGACTGCAGAGCGTGGCCCGCGAATATATTCAATGCGCTGCACCAGGGCGATCGGGAACTGACTGAGATCGGACGACCCCGTTACCCCAGCCTGGTTAAGACGGATCCCGTCGACAAGAATAAGAACATGGCTGGAATTAGTCCCCCGAATAAAAAGAGAGGAAAGTTGCCCCATTCCGCCGTTTTGGGCGGTATCCACGCCAGGCAAGCGACGCATAACATCAATGACGGTGTTTGCCTGCCAGCGATCAATATCCTCGCGCGTCACCACAGACGTTGGTGCAAGAACGGTATTAACAGGTTGCTCAAAACGGTTTGCTGTCACCACCAACGAGTCGTCGCTATCCTGCGCCCAGCCCGAAAATGCCGTGACGGACAACGCCGTCAACAGCGATACTTTTTTAATCATTGTTAAAGCATCCACAATATAAGAAGGATGCCGCAGGCTTCATCTATAGCACGCGATGACGAAACCAAATGCGACGTGATCCCGGCAGGTCTTCGGGCTAGGTGGCGTTTTGCGGATGAAGACTTCCCATTTTCACAGTGTCTACAATTCTCATCCCGCCAGTCTTTACCGCTGCGCGTCAGCTCCAGATTTTCACTGGATTCCCTTTTCACTCTCAGGAGACCGGAAACAGAATGCTACAATTAGACACGTATAGATGTCCAGATAGCTATTGGCCATTAAATCTGGACATCCACTGCACAATCCCTACAATCCCCGCGTAATTCTTTATCACTCAGGACGCATCATGACCCCCGAACACCTCCCAACAGAACAGTACGACGCACAGCTGGCAGAGAAAGTTGTCCGCCTGCAAAGTATGATGACGCCTTTCAACGCGCCCGTTCCTGAGGTGTTCCGCTCGCCCGTTAGCCACTACCGCATGCGTGCGGAATTCCGCATCTGGCACGACGGTGACGACCTGTACCACATCATTTTTGATCAGCAGACGAAGTCCCGCATTCGGGTCGACAGCTTCCCGGCGGCGAGTGAACTCATCAACCAGCTCATGACGCTGATGATCGACGGCGTACGCAACAACCCTGTGCTGCGTCACAAGCTGTTCCAGATTGATTATCTGACCACACAAAGCAACCAGGCGATTGTCTCTCTGCTGTATCACAAAGCGCTGAATGACGAATGGCGCGAGCAGGCAGAAGCGCTGCGCGATGCCCTGCGCGCGCAGAACATCAACGTTCACCTGATTGGTCGTGCGACAAAAACCAAAATCATGCTGGATCAGGATTTCATCGACGAACGTCTGTCGGTGGCGGGAAAAGAGATGGTGTACCGCCAGGTTGAGAACAGCTTTACCCAGCCAAACGCAGCAATGAACGTACAGATGCTGGACTGGGCGCTGAAGGCGACCGAAGGGTCAAAGGGCGATCTGCTAGAGCTGTACTGCGGGAACGGCAACTTCTCCCTGGCGCTGGCGCGTAACTTTGAGCGCGTCCTGGCGACGGAGATTGCCAAGCCGTCCGTTGCCGCTGCACAGTACAACATTGCCGCCAATCACATCGACAATGTGCAGATCATTCGTATGTCTGCAGAAGAGTTCACGCAGGCCATGAATGGTGTACGTCAGTTTAATCGCCTGGAGGGGATCGATCTGAAGAGCTACCAGTGTGAGACGATTTTTGTCGATCCGCCGCGCAGTGGCCTGGACAGCGAAACCGAGAAGATGGTGCAGGCTTACCCGCGTATTTTGTACATTTCCTGTAACCCGGAAACGCTGTGCAAGAATCTCGAAACATTAAGCCAGACGCATAATGTTGAACGTCTGGCTCTCTTCGATCAGTTCCCGTATACGCACCATATGGAGTGCGGCGTACTTCTTACCGCGAAGTAACGTGATGGCAGGCAGGTCAACCTGCCTGCAACCCCACTCTCTTACTCCGGCAGCTCGTGCTTGCGGCTACGCATGCGCGAGCCAATCCAGAACACCAGTGCCACGGAAAGTACCGCCGGCAGGAAGTTAGAACCGATATCCGGATACTCTGCACGCACCACGGTGCTATACAGCAACACGCCAAGAATAAAGCAGGCCGCGGCCAGCCCAGGCAACCCGACCGGCATGGTGCGGTTCAGGTAACGCTGATGCAGACAGTACACCGTCAGCACCAGCGCAATGAGCGGGAAAATAGAAAATGGAACGATCGAGCTGAACACAGCCGCAAACGTGCCATTAATTGATAAGCCAGCGATCAATGCCAGCAACAGCGTACCCTTATCCTGACCTGACTGTTTCATTACTCACCTTCACTCTTCGGTTTGATGTGCCAGTTTCTCTTGTTCACGGCGATACCAGTAGTACGCGCCTTTGGAGATCATCCTGAGCTGTAATACCAGTCGCTCTTCGAGCTGCTTGCGTTGTTCGATGCTGACATCCAGCGCTTCGGCACCCGCGCTGAAAACAATCGTCACCATCGCCTCAGCCTGTGCTTCAGTGAACGCACGCGGCATATGGTTTTCGAGTTCAAGATAGTCGGCAAGTTCCGCGATAAAATGCTGAATTTCACGCGCCACAGCGGCACGGAACGCGGCTGATGTTCCGGAACGTTCCCGCAACAGCAGGCGAAATGCGTTGGGGTTATTGCCAATAAATTCCATAAAGGTCGACACAGAGGTGCGGATCACGCTCCCCCCTTTAGCGATACGCTGCCGCGCCTGGCGCATAAGCTGACGCAGCATCAGCCCGCTCTCGTCGACCATGGTCAGACCCAGTTCATCCACATCACGGAAATGACGATAGAAGGACGTTGGCGCAATCCCGGCCTCGCGCGCAACTTCACGCAGGCTTAAACTGGCAAAACTACGCTCGGCACTCAGTTGACTGAATGCGGCTTCCACCAGCGAACGCCGGGTTTTCTCTTTTTGTTGTGCTCTTACGCCCATCACGATAGTTGAATCCTTCCAAAGGCCTGATGGCACTATACCAGAGAATAAAATTAATCTGTTTGCCTGGCTTTGTGAATGATTGTTTACGTACGGTTTGTGCTCCACTGCCGGAAAAAAGCACAACGATAATTGGGTTACTCGGGCAATGATGTTATGATTCTGTTGCTTTTATGTATAAGAACAGGTAAGCCTTACCATGCCACATTCCTACGATTACGACGCAATTGTGATAGGTTCCGGCCCCGGCGGCGAAGGCGCTGCTATGGGACTGGTGAAACAGGGAGCCAGAGTAGCGGTGATAGAGCGCTACCATAACGTTGGCGGTGGTTGCACCCATTGGGGCACCATCCCTTCCAAAGCCCTCCGCCATGCCGTTAGCCGCATTATTGAATTTAACCAGAACCCTCTTTACAGCGACCACTCCCGACTTCTTCGTTCCTCCTTTGCTGACATCCTGAATCATGCGGATACCGTTATTAACCAGCAGACGCGGATGCGCCAGGGGTTTTATGAGCGTAACCACTGTGAAATTTTGCAGGGCAATGCGCACTTTGTTGATGAACACACCCTGGCACTCGAATGCCACGACGGGTCGGTCGAAACCATCACGGCGGAAAAATTTGTCATCGCCTGTGGTTCACGCCCGTACCATCCGGCAGACGTGGACTTCTCCCACCCGCGCATTTACGACAGCGACTCCATCCTGAGCCTGCACCACGAACCCCGTCATGTGATTATCTATGGCGCAGGGGTGATTGGCTGCGAATATGCGTCGATCTTCCGGGGCATGGACGTGAAAGTTGACCTGATCAACACCCGCGACCGCCTGCTGGCCTTCCTCGATCAGGAAATGTCAGACTCGCTCTCTTACCACTTCTGGAACAGCGGCGTGGTGATTCGCCACAACGAAGAGTACGAGAAAATTGAAGGCTGCGACGACGGTGTGATCATGCATCTGAAATCGGGCAAGAAGCTGAAAGCAGACTGCCTGCTGTATGCCAACGGCCGTACCGGTAACACCGATTCTCTGACTCTGGAAAATATCGGGCTCGAAACCGACAGCCGCGGTCAGCTGAAGGTGAACAGCATGTACCAGACAGCCCTGCCGCATGTGTATGCTGTCGGTGATGTTATCGGTTATCCAAGCCTGGCTTCTGCAGCATACGATCAGGGACGTATCGCGGCGCAGGCGCTGGTGAAAGGCGAAGCGACGGCACATCTGATCGAAGATATTCCGACAGGTATTTATACCATCCCGGAAATCAGCTCCGTCGGGAAAACCGAGCAGCAGCTGACGTCAATGAAGGTGCCTTACGAGGTGGGTCGCGCACAGTTTAAACATCTGGCGAGGGCGCAAATCGTGGGAATGAGCGTGGGTACACTGAAGATCCTGTTCCATCGCGAGACGAAAGAGATCCTCGGTATTCACTGCTTTGGTGAACGCGCGGCGGAGATTATTCATATCGGCCAGGCGATCATGGAGCAAAAAGGTGGTGGTAACACCATCGAGTACTTCGTTAACACCACCTTCAACTACCCGACCATGGCGGAAGCCTATCGGGTCGCGGCACTGAACGGCTTAAACCGCCTGTTTTAACGCATTGTCAAAATGGCCATCCATCGAACCACGGATGGCCTCTGCCAGCTGCTCATAGCGGCTGCGCAGCGGTGAACCCGGACGATAAACCAGACCAATGGTACGACGTGGCTCTGGTTTAATGCATGGCAGATAAACCACGCCGTCACGTTTACGTTCGCGCGGCACGGCCAGTGCCGGCAGCAATGTGATCCCACTGCCCGCCGCCACCATATTACGCAGCGTTTCAAGGCTGGTTGCGCGGAAATGGGTATCCTCGTCAGCACCCGCTTCGAAGCAGAAGCCCATCGCCTGATCGCGCAGGCAGTGACCATCTTCCAGCATCAGCAGTTTTTCACCGGCCAGATCGGCCATCGGCACGCGATCGCGGTTCGCCCACGGGTGATCTTCATAGATCGCCAGCATCATGGGCTCATCAAACAGTGGCACCTCAATAAAAGCTTCGCTCTCTTTGACCAGCGCCAAAATGGCACAGTCGAGCTTGCCGCTGTCTAACTGCGCCAGCAGCTGATGGGTTTGCGCTTCATGCAGATACATTTCGAGTTTCGGGAACGTCTGATGCAGCATTGGAATGATGTGCGGCAACAGGTACGGGCCAACGGTTGGGATCAGGCCAATATGCAACGGGCCGGACATCGCCTCCCCCTGCTGGCTTGCCATTTCCTTGAGCACTTTGACCTCGCGCAGCACGGTGCGCGCCTGATCCACCAGCAGCAGACCTGCCTGGGTGAACAGTACCTTACGACTGGTGCGCTCCAGCAGCATCACGCCCAGCTCGTCTTCCAGCTTGCGGATCTGGCCGCTCAGGGTAGGCTGGCTGACGTGGCAGGAATCTGCCGCGCGGCGAAAATGGCGGTGCTCGGCTAACGCTACCAGGTATTCAAGATCACGAATATTCATTATTCATCCTCCGTCGCCACGATAGTTCATGGCGATAGATAGCATAGCAACGAACGATTATCCCTATCAAGCATTCTGTTGAATAATACACCACATAGACGAGGCGGCACGTGTTTGACCCTTGACGTCCCCGCACCGTCAGCGAGTTTCTCTCAAAACTCGAACAACTAAAGCCAACGTGAACTTTTGCGGACCCCGTGGTCCGCTTTTTTTTGCGTAAAAAAGCCCAGGGATAAAAGTAAAATGGCAACCGAAGTTGCCATTTTTAGTGTTTACGCCCTCTCCCCGTGGGAGAGGGCGGGTGAGGGCACCAGCCCGCACTCATCAAACCAGCCGGTTTTTCGCATCCGCAATCGCCTGCGCGACCTGCTTCGGTGACACGCCGCCTTTCGCTGCACGCTTATCCAGACAAGACTGTAACGCCAGAATCGGATACACATCATCACCGATAACCGCACTGAATTTCTGCAGGTCGGTCAGCGGCAACGCTTCCAGTGCCTTACCCTGACGAATGGCTTCAACCACCGCTTCACCGACAATATGGTGCGCTTCACGGAACGGTACGCCTTTCGCCACCAGGTAATCGGCAAGCTCGGTCGAGTTTGCATAGCCCTGCTGCGCCGCTTCCTGACAACGCGGGCGTTTCACCTGAATGCCATCCAGCACCAGCGCGCCCATATGCAGGCAGTCCAGCCAGGTATCGAGCGCGTCGAACAGCCCTTCTTTGTCTTCCTGCATATCTTTGTTATACGCCAGCGGCAGCCCTTTCAGGGTCATCATCATGCCGGTCAGCGCGCCCTGCACACGGCCACACTTACCGCGGATAAGCTCCAGCGCATCCGGGTTTTTCTTCTGTGGCATCAGGGAGGAGCCTGACGTCACGCGGTCAGACAGCTCAACAAACCCGGCTTCACCGGAGTTGAAGAAAATCAGGTCTTCGGCAAAGCGCGACAGATGCACCATGCCGATAGACGCATTGGAAAGCAGCTCCAGCACGTGATCACGGTCAGAGACGCTGTCCAGGCTGTTACGGGTGGCTGAAGCAAAGCCCAGCCAGCCAGCCAACTGATCACGGTCGATTTCATAGGCCGTCCCTGCCAGCGCACCGCTGCCCAGCGGGCTCACGTCCAGACGCTTCAGGGTATCCTGCAGACGGCTTTCATCACGTGCCAGCATCTCAACGTAGGCCAGACACCAGTGCGCAAAGGTTACCGGCTGCGCACGCTGCAGGTGGGTATAACCCGGCATCACCGCGTCCTGGTTGTTCTGCGCGGTTTCCACCAGCGCGCCTTGCAGCTGACGGTTGGCTGCCAGCAGTTCACCAACGGTATCTTTACACCACAATTTCAGGTCAGTCGCGACCTGGTCGTTACGGCTACGCCCGGTATGCAGTTTTTTACCCAGCTGGCCGACTTTATCAATGAGTTTCCCTTCCACCCAGCTGTGAATATCTTCCGCATCGCTGGCGAGGATCTGCTGCGGGTCCAGACGCACCTCTTCCAGCAGGTTATTCAGCGCCTCTTCCAGCTGCAGCTGTTCGTCTGCGGTCAGGACGCCCACGGTGACCAGCGCTTTGGACCAGGCCACAGAGCCGACGATATCCTGCTCGGCCAGGCGGTAGTCGAAGCGCAAAGAGTCGTTGAACTGTTTGAACCGTTGATCCGCTGCCTGTGTAAAACGCCCACCCCAAAGTGCCATAACATGCTTCCTTAATATCTTTGAATTTCATTGCCCGGCTGCGCTGCGCTGACCGGGCCTGCAGAATCGGTAAATTGCTTACGCCAGAATACGCGTGCCAATCGGCGTGCCGTTAAACAACGCCGGGAGTTGCTCCGCGTGGCGCCAGGAGGCGATGTCCACCGGACGTCCAAGCGTACGCGCGGCATCCAGCGCCGCATTGACTTTGACGATCATGCCGTCGGTAATAATGCCCTGCTCGATAAGCTGTTCGGCTTTCGCCGCGGTCATTTCCGCAATACGCTGGCCTTTGCCGTCGAGAATACCGCTTACGTCAGAGAGCAGAATCAGGTCCGCGCCCAGCGTAGCCGCCAGAGCCGTTGCCGCCTGGTCTGCATTGACGTTCATCAGTTCGCCCTCTTCGGTCACCCCGATAGAGCTCACCACCGGCAGGAATCCTCCTTCCAGCAGCATGTTAATCAGCTTAGGCGAACCAGGCTGTGCCAGTCCAACGTGTCCGAGCTCTTCGTCGAGCTGGGTCACTTTTACGCTGTCACCATCGCCCAGACACAGACCGACAGAGGCGATATGGTGTTTCTTCGCCCACGCCAGCAGCGTTTTGTTCGCCGTCCCCGCCAGGGCACCGGTAATAATATCAATCTGGTCAGCAGGCGTGACGCGCAGGCCATTTTTCTTTTTCACCGGCAGGTTGAGCCCTTTCATCAGCTCATCAACCACGCAGCCGCCGCCGTGCACAATCACCAGCGGACGTTGGTGTGATTCGCGATAGTTCACCAGCGCGGTAAAAAGACGCTCCAGCGCTTCTTCGCTGTCCAGCAGTACACCACCGAGTTTGATAATTAATGGGTTCATCATCACACCTTAAATAAGAGCCTGGGTTTCCGGGAAACCGAAACGAATATTTGCACACTGCATTGCCTGTGCGGCAGCGCCTTTAAGTAAGTTATCTTCCGCAGCCACCACAATCAGGTGCTCACCCTGCACGGCAAAACCGATGTCGCAGAATGGCAGGCCAACCACATTTTTCAGCGCCGGCACGCCTTTGTCGTACAGACGCACCAGCGGTTTGTCCGCATAGGCCTGCGTAAAGGCTGCGCTCACCTGTTCGTGGGTCACGCCGGGTTTCAGGCGGCAGGTGATAGTTTCGAGGATCCCACGCGGGAAGCTGCCCAGATGCGGCGTGAAGATGACATCCGCACCCAGATGCGTCGTGATTTCAGGGTGATGGCGGTGATTGAACACGCCATACGGCTGAAGGCTCACTTCGCAGAAGCTGTTGGCAATAGCGGCTTTACGCCCCGCGCCGCTGACACCACTGGTGGCGTTGATCACCGGCCACTGGTTCAGATCCAGCAGGTCTGCGTCGATCAGCGGCTTCAGAGAAAGCTGTGCCGCCGTCGGATAACAGCCCGGCACGGCAACCAGATCCGCTTCCTTCAGTTTATCTGTGCTCCACTCCGCCAGGCCGTATACCGCTTTTTCCAGCAGTTCAGGGTGTTGATGGGTGAAACCGTAATATTTTTCGTAGAACGCGCCGTCATTCACACGGAAGGCGCCGGAGAGGTCGAACACCACGCAGCCGGCCGCCAGACATTGCGGAACCAGGTCGTGGCTGACTTCGTGCGCGGTAGCTAAAAACACCACGTCGACGCCGTCGGTGAACGCGCGGATGTCAGACATTGGCTGCAGCGGCAGATCAACAATGCCTTTAAGTTGCGGATGCAAATCGGAAATTAACTTTCCTGCATCATTGCTTTGCGCTGACACGGTCAAAGCGGTTATGGTCATATGAGGATGGCGATTCACGTAGCTTACAAGCTCTGCGCCCGCATAACCGCTAGCGCCTACAATCAGCGTATTCAACATCGGGTTCCTTTATGCTCAACGTTAATGTATTTTTATTCACATTTATTGCATGAATATTGATACTATCACGACCTAAGGTGTGTCAACAATGAAAATGAACTTACCGCCATTTATCGAGATTTACCGCGCCCTGATTGCCACACCCTCCATCAGTGCGACCGAAGAAGCGCTGGATCAGAGCAATGAGTCTTTAATCAATCTGCTGGCAGGTTGGTTTAGCGATATTGGGTTTAACGTTGAGGTTCAGCCCGTTCCCGGAACACGCCATAAATTTAACCTGCTCGCCAGTACCGGACAGGGTGCCGGCGGCCTGCTGCTGGCCGGTCATACCGATACCGTTCCCTTTGACGATGGCCGCTGGACGCGCGATCCGTTCACCCTGACCGAGCATGACAACAAGCTTTACGGTCTGGGCACCGCCGACATGAAAGGCTTTTTTGCTTTTATCCTCGATGCGCTGCGTGACGTGGACGTGACAACGCTGAAGAAACCGCTCTACATTCTGGCCACTGCCGATGAAGAGACCAGCATGGCCGGGGCGCGCTACTTCTCTGAAAACACCTCGATTCGCCCGGATTGCGCCATTATTGGTGAACCAACGTCACTGCAGCCAATCCGCGCCCACAAAGGCCATATCTCCACGGCGGTGCGCGTGCTGGGCCAGTCAGGCCACTCCAGCGATCCGGCGCGCGGCGTCAACGCCATCGAACTGATGCACGACGCCATCGGCCGCATCATGCAGTTGCGCGACTCGCTGAAAGAGCGTTATCACTACGACGCATTCACCGTGCCTTATCCGACGCTGAACCTCGGCAGCCTGCACGGTGGTGATGCATCCAACCGTATCTGCGCCTGCTGCGAACTGCATATGGATATCCGTCCGCTGCCGGGCATGACGCTGAGCGATCTCGACGGCCTGTTGACCGAAGCGCTGGCGCCGGTCAGCGAGCGCTGGCCGGGCCGCCTGACGGTCTCCGAGCTTCATCCGCCGATCCCTGGCTACGAATGTCCACCGGATCATCAACTGGTTGAAGTCGTGGAAAAGCTGCTCGGCGAGAAAACCGACGTGGTGAACTATTGCACCGAAGCACCGTTTATTCAGACCCTGTGTCCTACGCTGGTGCTTGGCCCGGGTTCCATCAACCAGGCCCACCAGCCGGATGAATATCTGGAAACGCGCTTTATCAAACCGACCCGTGAACTGATTACCCAGGTCGTGCATCACTTCTGCTGGCATTAAAATGCCCCTGAGGGTTCCCTCTCCCGGTGGGAGAGGGTCAGGGTAAGGGCAACAAATCCCGCGATCTTCGTCACATTCCCATAAGCATCTCTTATCTGACGCAAAGCGAATTAAATTTCGTAAATTACCCACATTTATTCGTTTGCTGAACCGTTTTCGCAGCAATTGACGACGGGGGTTTTACGTGGCTTTATAAAGGGAGATGACAAAATATTGTCCAAAAGATTTTCGATTGGGCATAAACAAAAATGATGGGGTGACTGGGTTTTTATGAACGAACAATATTCCGCGTTGCGTAGTAATGTCAGTATGCTCGGCAAAGTGCTTGGAGATACCATCAAAGATGCGTTGGGGGAAAACATTCTCGACCGCGTTGAAACCATCCGCAAGCTGTCAAAATCTTCCCGTGCAGGTAACGAGGCCAGTCGTCAGGAGCTGCTCACCACCTTGCAGAACCTTTCTAACGATGAGCTGCTGCCCGTTGCCCGCGCCTTCAGCCAGTTTCTGAACCTGGCAAACACCGCTGAGCAATACCACAGCATTTCGCCGAATGGCGAAGCTGCCAGCAACCCGGAAGTCATTGCCCGTACGCTTCGTAAACTGAAAGACCAGCCAGACCTCAACGAAGACATCATCAAAAAAGCGGTGGAGTCCCTTTCGCTGGAGCTGGTTCTGACCGCTCACCCAACCGAAATCACTCGCCGCACCCTGATCCACAAAATGGTGGAAGTGAACAACTGCCTCAAGCAGCTGGATAACAAAGACATTGCTGACTACGAACGCAACCAGCTGATGCGCCGTCTGCGCCAGCTGATTGCCCAGTCCTGGCACACCGATGAAATTCGTAAGCATCGTCCAAGCCCGGTCGACGAAGCCAAATGGGGCTTTGCAGTGGTGGAAAATAGCCTGTGGGAAGGGGTGCCGAACTACCTGCGTGAGCTGAACGAGCAGCTGGAAGCGAATCTGGATTACCGCCTGCCGGTCGATTTTGTGCCGGTGCGCTTCACCTCCTGGATGGGCGGCGACCGTGACGGCAACCCGAACGTCACCGCGGAAATTACCCGCCACGTGCTCCTGTTGAGCCGCTGGAAAGCAACCGACCTGTTCCTGAAAGATATTCAGGTATTGATCTCCGAGCTGTCGATGGTAGAGGCCACGCCGGAACTGCGCGCGCTGGCCGGCGAAGAAGGTGCCAGCGAGCCGTATCGTTTCCTGATGAAAAAACTGCGTGGCCAACTGATGGCGACGCAGGCCTGGCTGGAAGCGCGTCTGAAAGGCCAGCGCCTGCCAAAGCCGGAAGGCCTGCTGAGCCAGAACGAGCAGCTCTGGGAGCCGCTGTATGCCTGCTATAAATCACTGCAGGCCTGCGGAATGGGCATCATCGCGAATGGCGAACTGCTCGACACCCTGCGTCGCGTGAAGTGTTTCGGCGTGCCGCTGGTGCGTATTGACGTCCGTCAGGAAAGCACCCGTCATACTGAAGCGCTGGGCGAACTGACCCGCTATCTCGGCATCGGCGACTATGAAAGCTGGTCCGAAGCGGACAAACAAGCCTTCCTGATCCGCGAACTGAACTCCAAGCGTCCCCTGCTGCCACGTAACTGGGAACCAAGCAACGAAACCCGCGAGGTGCTCAACACCTGTAAAGCGATCGTTGATGCGCCGAAAGGATCGGTGGCTGCCTATGTGATCTCCATGGCGAAAACACCGTCTGACGTGCTGGGCGTTCACCTTCTGCTCAAAGAAGCCGGTATCGACTATGCCCTTCCGGTTGCACCGCTGTTTGAAACCCTTGATGACCTGAACAACGCCAACGACGTCATGACGCAGCTGCTGAACATCGACTGGTACCGCGGCTTTATTCAGGGCAAACAGATGGTGATGATTGGCTATTCCGACTCCGCAAAAGACGCGGGCGTCATGGCGGCATCCTGGGCGCAGTATCAGGCACAGGACGCGTTGATCAAGACCTGTGAAAAAGCAGGCATCGAACTGACGCTGTTCCACGGACGCGGCGGCTCGATTGGCCGTGGTGGCGCGCCAGCGCATGCGGCACTGCTGTCACAACCGCCGGGAAGCCTGAAAGGCGGCCTGCGCGTGACCGAACAGGGCGAGATGATCCGCTTCAAGTACGGCCTGCCGGAAGTGACCATCAGCAGCCTGTCGCTCTACACCAGTGCGATTCTGGAAGCGAACCTGCTGCCACCGCCAGAGCCGAAAGAGTCCTGGTGCCATATCATGGACGAGCTGTCAGATATCTCCTGCGATCTGTACCGCGGCTACGTGCGTGAAAACAAAGATTTTGTGCCTTACTTCCGTTCAGCTACCCCTGAGCAGGAGCTGGGTAAACTGCCGCTGGGTTCACGCCCGGCTAAACGCCGCCCGACCGGTGGCGTAGAGTCTCTGCGTGCCATCCCGTGGATCTTCGCATGGACCCAGAACCGTCTGATGCTGCCCGCCTGGCTGGGCGCAGGCGCGGCGCTGCAGAAAGTGGTGGAAGATGGCAAACAGAACGAACTGGAAACCATGTGCCGCGACTGGCCATTCTTCTCCACCCGTCTGGGTATGCTGGAGATGGTCTTCTCGAAAGCAGACCTGTGGCTGGCGGAATACTACGATCAGCGTCTGGTGAAGCCTGAGCTGTGGACGCTGGGTAAAGAGCTGCGCGAACTGCTGGAAGACGACATCAAAGTGGTGCTGGACATTGCTAACGACTCGCACCTGATGGCGGATCTGCCGTGGATTGCCGAGTCCATCCAGCTGCGTAATATCTACACCGACCCCCTGAACGTCCTGCAGGCGGAGCTGCTGCACCGTTCACGTCTGGCGGAAGAGGAAGGTAAAGAGCCGGATCCACGCGTCGAACAGGCGTTGATGGTGACGATTGCAGGCGTTGCGGCAGGTATGCGTAACACAGGCTAATCCATTGGCTTCATACAGGCCCGGCAGCGCTAACGCTGCCGGGCGATATCCGGTATTCACGCCATGCACCACGACATCAGCACCCTTCTGACCGACCTCATTAATGGCACCGTCGCGCTACGTGACGTACGGTTTTTCACCCCGCCCGACCCACACTCCCGCACAACGCCTTGCCTGGTCATTAACCTCGATAATGCCTGCGAAGCGTGGTTTTCTTCCTCTGCGGAGGGGTTACTTCATACCGGTCACGCGCTCAGCATCAGCTTCGGTAAACAGCAGCTGTCGCTTCGTCTTTATCGGGATAACGTGCTTATACAGCACCAGCAGGTTGCCCGGCGCGGCCCCCGAACCGGAGCGTTTCTCCTGCAAACGCTGGCCGAGCTGCAGATGCAGCCTGATGAACAGGAAACGGCCAGACTGGTGGTACTGAGTATGCTCAGCCACTGTCGCGATCTTCTTGGCAGCGACATTCACACTGACAGCCGCAGTCGCGCTTTGTTTGAAGCCATCCGGCGCTATCTCGATGAACATCACGCCTCACCGCTGACCCGCGATTCCGTGGCGCGGGCGTTTTATATTTCACCCAACTACCTTTCACATCTGTTTCAGAAGACCGGGAACGTGGGGTTCAATGAATACCTGACCCAAACGCGTCTGGAACACGCGCGCCAGTTGCTCAAGGGTTATGACCTAAAAATCAAAGACATTGCCGCCCGCTGCGGCTTTACAGACAGCAACTACTTCTGTCGCCTCTTTCGTAAACATACCGAACGCTCCCCTTCTGAATACCGCCGCCAGTATCACAGCCAGCTGACTGCCAAAAACTAGCATTGTGATCGCCCTCTCACTTCACTAAGCACATTACATTTGTCCAGTATTTGGCAAAATTGACCTGTATCCCCGGCCAGCAGCCCCACCTTATCCTTGAGTTAACCTTTCTGACTTAAGGAAAAATAATGGAACTGTATCTGGATACTGCCAACGTGGCAGAGGTTGAGCACCTGGCGCGCATTTTTCCGATTGCCGGCGTCACCACCAACCCGAGCATTGTAGCCGCCAGCGGCGAAACCCTCTGGAACGTACTGCCGCGTCTGCAAAACGCCATCGGGCCACAGGGTACGCTGTTTGCCCAGACCATGAGCCGTGAAGCCGAAGGGATGGTGGCAGAAGCCAAACGCCTGAGTAACGCTATTCCTGGCATCGTGGTGAAAATCCCGGTGACCGCACAGGGCCTTATGGCGATAAAAATGCTGAAAAAAGAGGGCATTACCACGTTAGGCACGGCCGTTTACAGCGCCGCCCAGGGTTTACTGGCCGCGCTGGCGGGAGCGAAATATGTCGCACCGTATGTTAACCGCGTCGACGCTCAGGGCGGGGACGGCATTCGTATGGTACAGGAGCTGCAATCCCTGCTCGAACGCCACGCCCCAGAAAGCAGCGTGCTGGCCGCCAGCTTCAAAACACCACGTCAGGCGCTGGACTGCCTGCTCGCCGGATGTGAAGCAATCACGCTTCCTTTAGATGTAGCGCAACAAATGCTCGGCACCCCGGCGGTAGAGTCAGCCATAGAGAAGTTTGAGCACGACTGGAAAAACGCGTTTGGTAACCTCAACCTCTAAGGGAGATCTGTTATGGACCGTATCATTCAATCGCCGGGGAAATATATCCAGGGCGCTGATGTTCTCACCCGTCTCGGCGACTATCTGAAACCACTGGCAACACGCTGGCTGGTTGTGGGTGATAAGTTTGTGCTGGGTTTTGCACAAGAGACCTTGCTTGAGAGTTTCAAAAAAGCGGAAATTTATGCTGAAATCGCGCCCTTCGGTGGCGAATGTTCGCAAAATGAAATCGATCGCCTGAAAAAACGGGCCGACGGCGCCGACTGTATGGCGGTGCTCGGTATCGGCGGCGGGAAAACGCTGGATACCGCCAAAGCGCTGGCGCATTTTATGGACGTGCCCGTTGCCATCGCCCCGACTATCGCCTCCACCGACGCCCCGTGCAGCGCCCTTTCCGTCATTTATACCGACAGCGGTGAATTCGATCGCTACCTGATGCTGCCGCATAACCCGAACATGGTGATTGTCGACACCCGGGTGGTAGCTGGCGCTCCGCCGCGTCTGCTGGCCGCCGGGATAGGCGATGCCCTTGCCACCTGGTTTGAAGCGCGCGCCTGTTCCCGTAGTGGCGCGATCACCATGGCGGGCGGAAAATGTACCCAGGCTGCGCTAGCCCTCGCCGAGCTGTGCTACAACACGTTAATTGAAGAGGGTGAGAAAGCGATGCTCGCGGCCGGGCAGCACGTGGTCACACCGGCGCTGGAGCGCATCATTGAAGCCAATACCTATCTGAGCGGCGTTGGATTTGAAAGCGGTGGACTGGCGGCCGCGCACGCCATTCACAACGGAATGACCGCCGTGCCGGAGGCACATTCGTTCTATCACGGTGAAAAAGTGGCGTTTGGGACGCTGACGCAACTGGTGCTGGAAAATGCCCCGGTAGAGGAAATTGAAACCGTCGCAGCGCTGTGTCACAGCGTAGGTTTGCCCATCACGCTGGCACAACTGAACATTAAAGAGGATATTCCGCTTAAAATGCGGCTGATTGCCGAGGCAGCCTGCGCAGAGGGTGAAACCATTCACAACATGCCAGGCGGGGTGTCACCGGATCAGGTTTACGCGGCGCTGCTGGTGGCCGATCAGTACGGGCAACGGTTCCTGCGGGAGTGGGCGTAACCGGTATGGCCGGATAATAAAAAAATCCCCGCCGAAGCGGGGATTGTATTTACTGCAGATCAAACCGATCCAAATCCATCACCTTCGCCCAAGCGGCAACAAAGTCACGGACGAATTTCTCATGGGCGTCGCTGCTGGCGTAAACCTCGGCCAGTGCGCGCAGCACGGCGTTCGAACCGAATACCAGATCGGCACGCGTGGCGGTGTATTTCACTTCACCGCTGGCGCGATCGCTGCCGGCAAACAGCTCGTTTGATTCATCGGTCGCTTTCCACTGGGTATTCATGTCCAGCAGGTTCACGAAGAAATCGTTGCTCAGCACGCCTTCACGATGGGTGAACACGCCGTTCTGACTGCCATCGAAGTTCGCCCCCAGTACGCGCAGACCACCAATCAGCACCGTCAGTTCTGGTGCAGTGAGCGTCAGCTGCTGGGCCTTATCAATCAACAGAGACTCGGTAGTGGAGGCATCAACCTGTGCACGGTAGTTACGGAAGCCATCGGCAATCGGTTCGAGCAGGTTAAACATCTCGATATCCGTCTGATCCTGACGCGCATCAACGCGGCCCGGCGTGAACGGTACATTGACGTAAACGCCGGCCTCTTTCGCCGCCTGTTCAACACCCACCACACCTGCCAGCACGATGATATCGGCCAGTGACGCTTTGTTGGTGGTACGCTGAATAGCTTCCAGGGCGGGTAACGCGCGAACCGCTGCGGCGTTAACTTCCCAGTCGCGCTGGGGTGCCAGTGCCAGACGCGCACCGTTGGCGCCGCCACGCTTATCGCCACCGCGGAAGGTCGATGCAGACGCCCAGGCAACGGAAACCAGGTCGCTCACGGACAGACCCGAGGCAATGATTTCCGCTTTCAGACTCTCAATGTCCTCTTTGGTCGGGTTGAACACCGCCTGCGGCAGTGGATCCTGCCAGATGAGATCTTCTTTCGGCACTTCCGGACCAATGTAACGCGCTTTTGGCCCCATATCACGGTGGGTCAGCTTGAACCACGCGCGCGCAAAGGCTTCGTTAAAGGCCTGCGGATCGTTCAGGAAGCGGCGGGAGATTTTCTCGAACTCGGGGTCAAAACGCAGCGTCAGATCGGTGACCAGCATCGTCGGTTTGCGCTTTTTCGACGGGTCGAACGGATCAGGCATAATGTCTGGTGCATCCACGGCTTCGAACTGAATCGCACCCGCCGGGCTGCGGGTCTGCACCCACTCGTATTTGAACAGGTTCTCGAAGAAGTAGTTACTCCACTGGGTCGGCGTTTGTGACCAGATGACTTCCAGCCCGGAGGTGATCGCATCTGCGCCAACGCCGGTACCGTGCGTACTGGTCCAGCCCAGACCCTGCGCTTCAATTGGCGCGGCTTCCGGGTCGGCACCGACATGGGTCGCTTCACCTGCACCGTGGGTTTTACCGAGGGTATGACCGCCTGCAATCAACGCAACGGTCTCTTCGTCGTTCATCCCCATGTTGCCAAAGGTGGCACGGATCGCCGCGGCCGCTGACAGTGGTTCACCGCTGGCGTTTGGCCCTTCCGGGTTAACGTAAATCAGCCCCATTTCGGTGGCTGCCAGTGGGCGCTTCGCCAGTGCTTCCGGATCACGGTGGGTGAGCCAGGCTTTTTCATCACCCCAGTTCACGTCCATATCCGGTTCCCAGACATCTTCACGCCCGGCCCCAAAACCAAAGGTACGGAAACCAGAGTTCTCCAGCGCCACGTTACCGGCAAGGATGAAGAGGTCAGCCCAGGAAATTTTTTGACCGTATTTTTGCTTGATAGGCCACAGGAGACGGCGCGCTTTATCCAGACTTACGTTATCTGGCCAGGAGTTCAGGGGGGCAAAGCGCTGTTGACCGCGCCCTGCGCCACCGCGACCGTCAACGGAGCGATAGGTACCTGCGCCGTGCCAGGCCATACGGATAAACAAGCCCGCATAGCTGCCCCAGTCGGCTGGCCACCACGGCTGAGAGTCGGTCAGAAGTGCTTTGAGATCGCCCTTGAGCGCTGAGTAATCAAGTTTGCTGAATTCTTTGCGGTAGTCAAAGTCTTCACCCAGAGGGTTAGAACGGTTGGAATGTTGATTAAGAAGATCGACGCGGAGTTGTTTTGGCCACCAGTCGCGGCTGCCTGTGCCTCCCCCCGCGCTGTGATCGACGCTGCCCTGATGGAACGGGCACTTGCCGATTGATGCCGCATTATTGCTGTCGTCTGACGTGCTCATCGCTATGCTCCCTTTTACAGTGTTACCGTTACGATATACGCCCTTGTTGATAAGGTATAGTTGAGATAACCCACAGATTCGATAGTTAATTCCGTTTAATTTCCCATTGAAAGTATGTGCGTTCTGTACGTCAAAGGCAGCATTGCTGATATGGCGGGGAAATAAAACCCTTATAAATCAAAAAACCCTCCGAAGAGGGCTTCTATTTGTTATGCGCCAGGCCGTACACCCAGCGTATGGCAAATGGCGTAACTCATTTCCGCGCGGTTGAGCGTATAGAAGTGGAAATCCTTCACCCCTTCACGACTCAAGATCTTCACCATGTCCATCGCGATGTTTGCGCCCACCAGCTTGCGTGTTTCCGGGTCATCGTCCAGCCCTTCGTACATTTTAGACATCCAGTGCGGAATGCGCACATTGGTCATATCGGCAAATTTCTTCGCCTGTTTGAAGTTAGAGACCGGCAAAATTCCCGGGATAATTTCGACGTCGATGCCCGCGGACACACAGCGGTCACGAAAGCGCAGGTAGCTTTCCACATCAAAGAAGAACTGGGTAATGGCGCGGTTCGCACCGGCGTCCACTTTACGCTTCAGGTTAAGCAGATCCGCCTGGGCGCTTTTCGCTTCCGGGTGAACTTCAGGGTAAGCGGCAACGGAAATGTCGAAGTCTGCGACCTCTTTCAGCAGCGCGACCAGATCGGTGGCGTACATGTCCGGTTTACCGCTCCCCGGCGGCAGGTCACCGCGCAGGGCGACGATATGGCGAATACCGTTGTTCCAGTAGTCCTGGGCAATGGCACGCAGCTCATCGCGCGTCGCGTCGATACAGGTCAGGTGCGGAGCCGCTTCCAGACCCGTACGGTCCTTAATGCCTTTAATGATGCTGTGCGTACGGTCACGCTCACCGGAGTTGGCACCGTAGGTGACGGAGACAAACTTCGGTTTCAGGCTGCTCAGGCGATCGATAGAGCTCCAGAGGGTTTGCTCCATTTCACTGGTGCGCGGCGGGAAAAATTCAAAAGAGACGTTAATCTGACCATTTACTTCGGCCAGGCTCTGATTCAGGGCTTCCCGCTGGTTGGCGTGAAAAAAGCTCATACCTTACCTCATCAATCGCGTGTCATTGTGTGTTGTGTTTCGAACTTCTATACGTTTAGACGTCCAGATGTAAAAATGACGGAAAAGCGGAGGGACGTCAACAGAAATAATCGCCAGGAATGGTGAGGAATGCTCAGGGAAGATGAAGGGAGTTCATGATGGCGGGTGAGGGCATCAGACCGCACTCACCCTGTCCCTCTCCCATAGGGAGAGGGAACAAGAAGGATTACAGCAGTTTAGCCAGACGGTTGATGTCGGACTGGATAGCCCCGGCGGTCACATCGCGCCCCGCACCCGGGCCACGGATCACCAGTGGGTTATCGCGGTACCAGCGGCTTTCAATGGCGAAAACATTATCGCACGGCAGCAGTGCCGCCAACGGATGTTCAGGACGAACCGCCTCGACACCCACACGTGCTTTTCCGTTCGCTTCGAAACGCGCCACGTAGCGCAGCACCAGGCCCATCTCGTTTGCCGCTTCCAGACGTTGCACCATCTGCTCGTTCAGCTCTTCGCCGTTCTCGAAGAAGTGGTCGACAGAGTCGTCCTCACAGCCAGCAGGCACCAGCGACTCAACGCGGACGGCATCAGGTTCGATGTCATAACCGGCTTCGCGCGCCAGGATCACCAGCTTACGCATAACGTCTTTACCGGAGAGGTCAACGCGTGGGTCAGGCTCCGTTAAGCCCTGCTGCCATGCCTGATCCACCAGGTCAGTGAACGGTACGGTGCCATCAAACTGCAGGAACAGCCAGGAGAGCGTGCCGGAGAAGATGCCACTCAGCGCCAGAATGCTGTCGCCGCTTTCAATCAAATCACGCACGGTATGGTTAACCGGCAAGCCAGCGCCCACCGTGGCGTTATACAGCCAGTGACGGCCTGTCTTTTCAAACGCGTCGTGGATTTGACGGTACTTGTCCGTGCTGCTCGCCCCCGCCAGCTTATTGGCGCTAATAACATGGAAACCGTGGCTGGCGAAATCAAGATACTGATCGGCAAGCTGTTCACTGGCGGTCACGTCCAGCACAACCAGATCGTCATACGGGTGCGCGCGCATCCAGAGGAACAGCGACTCTTCGTCCTGTTCAACCGCTTCATCGTTAAAGAAGGCCAGCGCCCGGCTGGCATCCAGCCCTTCGTAGTTCAGCAGGCTGCGGCGGCTGTCCACCACGCCCGCGAGAATAAATTCAAACCCGGTACGCGCTGAGAGGGTCACCTGCTCGCGAGCGAACAGCTCCAGCCAGCGTGAGCCGATGTTTCCTTTGCCAAACAGCACCAGTCCAATGCGTTTCTCCGCACGGAACAGAGAGGTATGCAGCCCCTGAATCAGACTCTCGGTAGGTCCTTTACGCAGTACGGCCACAAGGCTAATGCCCTCTTCCGACTGCCAGGTGAATTCAACCGGCTGGCCTTTCAGCTGCTGCCAGAAACGATGGCAGTGCAGCGGGTTGCGGGTAACGCCCGCCCCCACCATCGCCACCAGCGCCAGACCCTGACGCAGGCGAAGCTCGCCCGGCAGGCCCGCTTCATCAAGAATTTTCAGGGCGCTGTCCGCCACTTCAGCGGTGTAGCAGAACTGCAGCAGCTGGCGATCGTTATGCACGCCAACGGCGAGCGGACGCACCTGGGCGCGTTTGAGGATCAGGTCGATGTCTTTGTGTGCCAGTTTGAAATCCTGGCCCGCCGGGACCTGGAACTCAATCAGGCAGATGTCGTCATGGCTGGTCACAATTCGCGCCCCCGTACCGGACGCCAGGACGCGTTCGATGCGGGTAGAGCCTTGATCCGGGGTGTAACTACAGCGCAGCTGCAGGTCGATGTCGCTCCCGGAAACCGGCTGTAGCGTACGCGCATGCAGAACCGGTGCCGCCAGGCGTGCCAGCTCGCTGGCCTCGTCCAGACGCAGCAGCGGCAGCAGGCAGGCATCTTTCACTTTACGCGGGTCAGCACTGTAGACACCGGCCACGTCGCTCCAGATAGTGACGCGGGAAACGCCTGCCAGCGCACCAATTTGCGTCGCTGAGTAGTCAGAGCCGTTACGTCCCAGCAGCACGGTTTCACCGGCACTGCTGCGGCTGATAAAGCCGGTCACCACAATACGTTTGCCCGGATGCTGAACCAGCAGCTGTTGCAGCAGCGGATATGACAAGCCTTCATCCACCTGCGGCTGAGCGGCGCGTTCGGCGCGCAGGAAGTCACGCGCGTCAAGCCAGGCCGCATCCACGCCCAGGTGTTGCAGCACGGCCGCCATCAGGCGTGCAGACCACACTTCACCGTGGCCGACCACCTCGGCATACACCGCGTCGGTAATACCACTGTCCAGCAGGGCAGCCAGACGCTCAAGGTCATGCGTGAAGGCGCTAATCAACCCGTCCGCGACGTCCGCTGGCAGTAAGCCGGCAATCAGCTCACTCTGGTAACGACGTAAGGACTGTTGCACCTGATGCGCAGAGAGGCGATCGGTCTGACTCAGTTTGAGCCAGCTAATCAACTGGTTGGTGGTGCTGCCAGCCGCGGAGACAACCATCATGTCCCCCGGCTGCGAATACTCTGTCATGATCCCTGCGACACGCAGGTAACACTTCACATCAGCAAGACTACTACCACCAAACTTGTGCAGTTGACGACCCTTCGCCCCTGCCTGCGCTATCACACTCATGATTACCCCTTGGCTGCGACCCGGAAGCCATTTTCCAGATCGGCAATTAAATCTTCAGAATCTTCAATACCGGTCGAGATACGCAGCAGCGTCTCAGAAATACCGGCGGCGGCACGTGCTTCTGGTGCCATACCTGCGTGCGTCATGGTCGCGGCGTGGGAGATCAAGCTTTCAACCCCACCTAATGATTCCGCCAGCGTAAACAATGACAGCCCGCTCAGGAAGCGACGCAGCGTTTGCTCGTCACCGTCCAGTTCAAAACTTAACATCGCGCCAAATCCCTTTTGTTGACGCGCGGCAATCTCGTGCCCCTGGTTTTCCGGCAGCGACGGGTGATAGAGCTTTTTCACCAGCGGCTGGGTCTTCAGGAAATCGACAATCGCCTGAGCATTGCGCTGCGCCACTTCCATGCGCGGCGACAGCGTGCGGATACCGCGCAACAACAGGTAGCTGTCGAAAGCGCTCGCAGTGACGCCAATGTTATTGGCCCACCATGCCAGTTCGGTGACAACGTCGGGATCTTTTGCAATCACCACGCCCGCTACCACATCAGAATGACCGTTCAGATATTTTGTGCATGAATGCAATACCAGATCGGCACCCAGCGCAAGCGGGTTCTGAAGGGCCGGACTGAGGAAGGTATTATCCACTACACTTATCGCTCCCGCATCCCTTGCGCGCTGACAAATTTTCGCAATATCGACGACGCGCAACAATGGATTGCTTGGACTTTCCACCAGCACCAGCTTCGGTTTCTCTGCCAGCGCCTGTTTCAGCGCCTGTTCGTCGTTTTGATCGACAAACAGCACGCGGTAGCACCCGCGTTTTGCGAGGCTGTCAAACAGACGATAGCTACCACCGTAACAGTCGTGCGGTGCCACCAGCAGGTCGCCCGGCTTCAGAAATACCGTCGTCACCAGGTGAATCGCAGACATCCCGGTGTTGGTTAACACGGCGCCTGCACCGCCTTCCAGCTCCGCCAGCGTGCGCTGGGTTACGTCACGCGTCGGGTTGCCGCGACGGGAGTAGTCATGCGCACGGGGTTCATTAAAACCGGTAAAATTGTAAGTACTGGAAAGATGAATTGGCGGGACAACACAGCCGTACTGCTCGTCATCATTTAATCCGCTACGCACTGCGATGGTGGCCTGTTTACGCGTCATGGTGAAGGCTTCCTGGCTAAAAGAGGTGAAAAGTCAGGCACCAGAGTAAACACTGAAAGTATGGACGTCAATACATCTGGACATCTAAACTTCTTTGCGTATAGATTGAGCAATGCGCAAATAGCCGTTAAAATTATATGCTTTAGTGCACGCTGCAGCGGCAATATCCGTGCCACGGTATCGTCTCTACGGTAAACTACGCTGGATTACGGTCAAAACTGGCGATGACGGGTTTTGCACCTTTAGATTAATGACTGAGAGGATTAAAGGTATCTCATGGCTGAATGGAGCGGCGAATATATCAGCCCATACGCTGAGCACGGTAAGAAGAGTGAGCAAGTAAAGAAAATTACGGTTTCCATTCCTCTGAAGGTGTTGAAGATCCTCACCGATGAACGTACGCGTCGTCAGGTGAACAACCTGCGCCACGCGACCAACAGCGAACTGCTGTGCGAAGCGTTTCTGCATGCGTTTACCGGTCAACCGTTGCCAAACGATGAAGATCTGCGCAAAGAGCGTAGTGATGAAATTCCGGAAGAGGCGAAGGTGATCATGCGTGAACTGGGTATCGACCCGGATACGTGGGAATACTGAGAAGCGGATACAAAAAAGGCACCTTGCGGTGCCTTTTTTTCGGGAAACTTACTTAGCGCCCGGGATGCTGAAACGCTTGTTGAAGCGGTCAACACGGCCACCGGTTGCAACATCACGCTGCTTACCAGTGTAGAACGGGTGGCATTTGCCGCACACGTCCAGGTTCAGATCGTGACCCACGGTAGAGCGGATCTGGATAGAGTTACCGCAAGAACAGTTTGCAGTAATCATTTCGTATTTCGGGTGAATATCTTTTTTCATGGGAGAACCTCAGTTAAGGCCGCGTCGCTCTTCCAGCCCTAACGCCAGACACCACGCGATGTTGAATGTAAGTTCTTTGGCGTAAAGTACACCAAAGGCGGCGAATCATACAGAATTTGACCAACGTATGCAAACTGATCCGCACGCCGCTTTCACTAATGTGTATACTAACGCGCCACTTTTCAAGTCAGGAAGATTCGATGCCCGTCGCTCACGTTGCCCTGCCCGTTCCGCTTCCCCGCACCTTTGATTATCTGCTGCCTGACAGCATGAGCGCCAAAGCGGGCTGTCGCGTGACCGTGCCATTTGGCAAACAGCAGCGTATTGGGATTGTGGTGTCGGTAAGCGATAAGAGCGAATTGCCGCTCAATGAGCTGAAAGCCGTCGCGGAGGTACTGGACAGCGAGCCCGTGTTCTCCACCAGCATCTGGCGGCTCCTGCTGTGGGCGGCAGATTACTACCATCACCCCATCGGCGATGTCCTGTTCCACGCCCTGCCTGTTATGCTTCGTCAGGGTAAAAGTGCCAGCCACGCTCCCCTGTGGTACTGGTTTGCCACTGAAGAGGGTCAGGCGGTCGATATCAATAGCCTGAAACGCTCGCAGAAACAGCAGCAGGCGCTGGCGGCCCTGCGTCAGGGGAAAATCTGGCGACATCAGGTTGACGAGCTTGAGGTGAGTGAAACGGCGCTACAGGCCCTGCGCAAAAAAGGGCTGAGCGAACTGGCAAGCGAGGCGCCTGCCCTTTATGACTGGCGGGACAGTTTCTCCGTTTCAGGGGATCGTCTGCGACTCAACACTGAGCAGGCCACCGCCGTAGGAGCCATTCACAGCGCCTCCGATCATTTCTCCGCCTGGCTACTGGCAGGGGTCACCGGCTCCGGCAAAACAGAAGTGTATCTCAGCGTACTGGAAAACGTGCTTGCGCAGGGTAAACAGGCGCTGGTGATGGTTCCGGAAATCGGCCTTACACCACAAACCATCGCCCGTTTTCGCGAGCGGTTTAATGCGCCGGTTGAAGTGTTACATTCGGGCCTGAACGACAGCGAGCGCCTCAGCGCCTGGCTGAAAGCCAAAAACGGCGAAGCGGCGATTGTGATTGGCACCCGTTCCTCGCTGTTTACGCCGTTTAAAAACCTCGGCGTTATCGTCATCGATGAAGAGCATGACAGCTCCTATAAGCAACAGGAAGGCTGGCGCTATCACGCCCGCGATCTGGCCGTTTATCGCGCCCACAGCGAGCAAATCCCGATTATTCTTGGCTCCGCGACGCCCGCCCTCGAAACGCTGCATAACGTTCGCCAGCGTAAATACCACATGTTGCGCCTGACGCGGCGCGCAGGGAACGCGCGCCCTGCTATTCAGCATGTGTTGGATCTAAAAGGCCAGCAGGTGCAGGCGGGGTTAGCGCCTGCGCTTATCACCCGGATGCGCCAGCATTTGCAGGCCGGTAATCAGGTCATTTTGTTCCTTAACCGCCGCGGGTTTGCCCCGGCGCTACTGTGTCACGACTGCGGCTGGATTGCCGAATGCCCGCGCTGCGACCACTACTACACGTTCCATCAGGCCCAGCGCCATTTGCGCTGCCACCACTGCGACAGCCAGCGGCCGGTACCACGCCAGTGTCCGTCATGTGGCTCAACGCATATCGTGCCGGTCGGCCTGGGGACGGAGCAACTGGAAGAGGCCCTTAAGCCTTTCTTCCCTGACGTTCCTCTTTCCCGCATCGACCGTGACACTACCAGCCGCAAAGGGGCGCTGGAACAGCAGCTGGCGGAAGTGCATCGCGGTGGCGCACGCATTCTGATTGGCACGCAGATGCTGGCCAAAGGGCACCACTTCCCGGACGTAACGCTGGTCGCCCTGCTGGACGTAGACGGCGCGCTGTTTTCGGCCGATTTCCGCTCTGCAGAACGTTTTGCCCAGCTTTATACCCAGGTTGCCGGACGTGCCGGTCGCGCAGGCAAACAGGGTGAGGTGGTTTTACAGACCCACCATCCTGAACATCCGTTACTGCAAACCCTGCTGCATAAAGGCTATGACGCGTTTGCGGAGCAGGCGCTGGCAGAACGCCAGACGATGCAGCTTCCGCCGTGGACCAGCCACGTCATCATCCGCGCAGAAGATCACAACAACCAGCAGGCACCGCTTTTCCTGCAGCAGCTGAGAAACCTCCTGCAGGCCAGTCCGCTGGTGGATAACCCGCTGTGGATACTGGGGCCGGTGCCGGCGCTGGCACCAAAGCGTGGTGGACGTTTTCGCTGGCAGATTTTGCTCCAGCACCCTTCGCGCATCCGCCTGCAACATATCGTCAGCGGCGCGCTGGTACTGATCAATACCCTACCAGAAGCGCGCAAAGTGAAGTGGGTGCTGGACGTTGATCCTATCGAAGGCTGAAGACGGATCGAAAAATTTAACGCTCCTCACACTTTTTATGAAAATTCTGTAACCGATTCCATTAACTATCTGTAAAAATGGTGGCGTCAGAAGTTCGGTGTTCAGGCGAGGAGAAGACGTTGAAGTCCAGGAAAGAGGTTGCCACGGCGACCATGAAAGACGTTGCCCAGAAAGCACAAGTCTCTACGGCAACCGTGTCCCGCGCATTAATGAACCCGGATAAAGTCTCCCAGGCGACCCGTAACCGGGTAGAGCAGGCTGCGCTGGAAGTGGGCTATTTCCCGCAGGCGATGGGACGAAACGTTAAACGCAATGAGTCGCGCACCATCCTGGTGATTGTGCCGGACATCTGCGATCCCTTCTTCAGCGAGATTATTCGCGGTATCGAAGTGACGGCGGCAGAACAAGGTTATCTGGTGCTGATTGGCGACTGTGCTCACCAGAACCAGCAGGAAAAAACCTTTATCGACCTCATTATCACCAAGCAGATCGACGGCATGTTGCTGCTTGGGTCTCGCCTGCCGTTTGATGCCAGCATTGAAGAGCAGCGCAATTTACCGCCGATGGTGATGGCCAACGAGTTTGCACCCGAGCTGGAGCTGCCGACGGTACATATTGATAACCTGACCGCCGCGTTCAACGCCGTCAACTATCTTCAGGAGCTGGGGCACAAGCGTATTGGCTGCATTGCCGGGCCGGAAGAGATGCCATTGTGTCACTACCGCCTGCAGGGCTACGTTCAGGCGCTGCGCCGTACCGGCGTCACCGTCGATCCGCACTACATTGCTCGCGGGGATTTCACCTTTGAAGCCGGTGGACAGGCGCTGGAGAAGCTGCTGGATCTGCCCGAGCCGCCGACCGCGGTGTTCTGTCACAGCGATGTGATGGCACTGGGGGCATTATCGTATGCGAAGCGCCGCGGCCTGCGCATACCGAAAGATTTGTCGATCATCGGATTCGATAATATTTCGCTGTCAGAATTTTGCGATCCTCCACTCTCGACCGTGGCGCAGCCGCGCTATGATATTGGGCGTGAAGCGATGCTTCTTCTGCTGGATCAGCTGCATGGTCAAACAGTTAACAGCGGCTCGCGGTTGCTGGACTGTGAATTGATTGTGCGCGGTTCTACCCAGGCATTGACTTAAAGTAAATGTCTTTCAGACACCCTTATCTGGTCAAAGCCCCGCCGCTTAAGTAACATGGCGGGCTGACGAACGAATAAATACAGCGAAACGATAGTGGCACAACGAGATTATGTACGTCGCGGCCAGCCGGCACCTTCGCGACGCAAAAAGAGTAGCTCAAGGAAAAAGCAACGTAACCTGCCTGCTGTCTCGCCAGCGATGGTCGCTATTGCTGCGGCTGTAGTCGTGGCCTTTATTGGTGGTCTGTACTTTATCACGCACCATAAAAAAGAAGAGTCCGAGGCGCTTCAGGCCAGCAAGGTTGCCGGAAACGGCCTTCCGCCGAAGCCTGAAGAGCGCTGGCGCTATATCAAAGAGCTGGAAAGCCGTCAGCCTGGCGTACGTGCGCCGACCGAACCTTCAGCGGGTGGTGAAGTGCAAAATGCCAGCCAGTTGACGGATGAACAGCGTCAGTTGCTGGCACAAATGCAGGCCGATATGCGCCAGCAGCCCACGCAGCTGAACGAAGTGCCGTGGAACGAGCAGACGCCGGAACAGCGTCAGCAAACGCTGCAGCGTCGTCAGGCGCAGCAGCAGCTCCAACAGCAACAGCAGCAACAACAGCAGTGGGCGCAAACCCAGCCAGTGCAGCAGCCTAAAACGCAGCCGCGGGTGACGGAACAGCCGTATCAGCAGCAAACGCGAACGGCGCAGTCCCAGCCAGTGCAACAACCTCCGAAAGCCCAGCCGCAGAAACAGGCGGCTCAGCCGTATCAGGATCTGCTGCAGACGCCGGCGCATACCACTGCGCAGCAGCCGAAAACGCAGCAGGCCGCACCGGTAACCAAAGAGACCGATGCGCCGAAACAGACTGCTGAGAAAAAAGACGAACGCCGCTGGATGGTGCAATGTGGTTCATTCAAAGGTGCTGAGCAGGCGGAAACGGTGCGCGCACAGCTGGCTTTTGAAGGGTTTGATTCACGCATTACCACCAATAACGGCTGGAATCGCGTGGTGATTGGCCCGGTCAAAGGCAAAGAAAATGCCGACGGAACCATTTCCCGTTTGAAAGTGGCGGGACACACAAACTGCATTCGACTCGCTACCGGGGGTTGAAACCCCCAAATTCCCCCCCATCTATCATTCTATTCAGCCCTGAGCACAGGCTCAGGGCTTCTGTTTCCCGATTCTGTAACCAGGGGGTCTGCTCGTGACAACAATCGTAAGTGTACGCCGTAACGGCCACGTGGTAATCGCCGGTGATGGCCAGGCCACGCTGGGTAATACCGTAATGAAAGGCAACGTGAAGAAAGTTCGTCGTTTATACAACGACAAAGTGATCGCCGGTTTTGCAGGCGGCACGGCTGACGCCTTCACGCTGTTCGAACTGTTTGAACGCAAACTGGAAATGCACCAGGGTCACCTGGTGAAAGCCGCCGTTGAGCTGGCGAAAGACTGGCGTACCGATCGCATGCTGCGCAAACTTGAAGCGCTGCTGGCGGTGGCCGATGAAACCGCTTCGCTTATCATCACCGGTAACGGTGACGTCATTCAGCCTGAAAACGACCTGATTGCTATTGGCTCTGGTGGCCCGTACGCCCAGGCTGCAGCCCGTGCGCTGTTGGAAAATACCGACATGAACGCGCGCGATATCGCGGTGAAGGCGTTGGATATTGCAGGTGATATCTGCATCTATACCAACCACAACCACACCATCGAAGAATTACCGTCTAAAGCGTAAGGATCTCCCATGTCTGAAATGACCCCACGCGAAATTGTCAGCGAACTGGACAAACATATTATCGGCCAGGACAACGCCAAGCGTTCCGTGGCTATTGCCCTGCGTAACCGCTGGCGCCGCATGCAGCTCGAAGAAGAGCTGCGCCATGAAGTGACGCCAAAAAACATTCTGATGATCGGCCCGACCGGTGTCGGTAAAACCGAAATTGCCCGTCGTCTGGCGAAACTGGCTAACGCCCCGTTCATCAAAGTCGAAGCCACCAAGTTCACCGAAGTGGGCTATGTGGGTAAAGAAGTGGACTCTATCATTCGCGATCTGACCGACTCGGCGATCAAAATGGTGCGCGTCCAGGCGATTGAGAAAAACCGCTACCGCGCCGAAGAGATGGCGGAAGAGCGCATTCTTGACGTCCTGATCCCACCGGCGAAGAACAACTGGGGCCAGGCTGAACAGCAGGCTGAGCCGTCAGCGGCACGTCAGGCGTTCCGCAAAAAACTGCGTGAAGGCGAGCTGGACGACAAAGAGATTGAGATCGATCTTGCTGCTGCCCCTATGGGTGTGGAAATCATGGCACCGCCTGGCATGGAAGAGATGACCAGCCAGCTGCAGTCCATGTTCCAGAACCTGGGCGGCCAGAAGCAGAAAGCGCGTAAGCTGAAAATCAAAGACGCCATGAAGCTGCTGATCGAAGAAGAAGCGGCGAAACTGGTGAACCCGGAAGAGCTGAAGCAGGATGCTATCGACGCGGTTGAGCAGCACGGTATCGTGTTTATCGACGAAATCGACAAAATCTGTAAGCGTGGCGAATCCTCAGGCCCGGATGTCTCCCGTGAAGGCGTTCAGCGCGACCTGCTGCCGCTGGTTGAAGGCTGCACCGTCTCCACCAAACACGGTATGGTCAAAACGGACCACATCCTGTTTATTGCCTCTGGCGCATTCCAGGTGGCGAAACCGTCTGACCTGATCCCGGAACTGCAGGGTCGTCTGCCGATTCGCGTGGAGCTGCAGGCGCTGACCACTGAAGATTTCGAACGCATCCTGACCGAGCCAAATGCCTCTGTGACCGTACAGTACAAAGCGCTGATGGCAACCGAAGGTGTGAACATCGAGTTCACTGAAGACGGTATCAAACGCATCGCCCAGGCCGCCTGGCAGGTCAACGAAACCACCGAGAACATCGGTGCCCGTCGTCTGCACACCGTGCTGGAGCGCCTGATGGAAGATATCTCTTATGATGCGAGCGACCTGAACGGTCAAAGCATTACCATTGACGCAGAATATGTGGGTAAACACCTGGATGCGTTAGTGGCAGATGAAGATCTGAGCCGTTTTATCCTATAATCGCGGTTACTGCATTCTCATCACGTTTAATGGGGGCTAATGCCCCCATTTTTATTGGCTAAATTACTATGACTGACATCAGCCGTACTCAGGCGTGGCTCGAAAGTCTGCGCCCTAAAACTCTTCCTCTGGCCTTTGCCGCCATTATCGTCGGTACGGCGCTTGCCTGGTGGCAAGGCTATTTCGATCCGCTGGTTGCCGGGCTGGCACTGATTACCGCCGGTCTGCTGCAAATTCTCTCCAATCTCGCCAACGACTATGGCGATGCGGTTAAAGGCAGCGACAAACCCGACCGTATCGGGCCACTGCGCGGTATGCAGAAAGGGGTCATTACCCAGGCGCAGATGAAGCGCGCGCTGATCATCACCGTGGCGCTGATCTGTCTTTCCGGCCTGGCGCTGGTAACGGTCGCGTCTAAAACCCCCAGCGATTTCATTGGTTTCCTGGTACTGGGTCTGCTCGCCATTATTGCCGCCATTACCTATACCGTCGGTACCCGCCCTTACGGGTATATTGGGCTGGGTGATATCTCCGTGCTGGTGTTCTTCGGCTGGTTGAGCGTGATGGGGAGCGGGTACTTACAGGCACATACCCTGATCCCGGCCCTGTTCCTGCCGGCAACCGCCTGCGGCATGCTGGCGACGGCGGTGCTTAACATCAACAACCTGCGCGATATCGACAGCGACCGTGAGAACGGCAAAAACACGCTGGCCGTGCGTCTGGGGCCCGTTAATGCACGCCGTTATCATGCGTGTCTGCTGCTGGGCGCTCTGCTGTGCCTGGCGCTGTTTAACGTTATCTCGCTGCACAGCATATGGGGCTGGCTGTTTGTACTCGCCGCACCGCTGCTGATTAAGCAGGCGCGATTCGTCATGCGTGAACTCAGCCCTGCGGCCATGCCGCCAATGCTGGAGCGTACGGTAAAAGGGGCACTGCTGACTAACCTGTTGTTCGTCATCGGGATTGTCTTAAGTCAGACGCTGGGTTAACTGACAAATATCAATTAACAATTGATGATTTTGCCAACAACGCATTTAGCACGATATACTGAACACATTCGCAGCAACTGAGCGTTAAACCTATGAAATACGATACCTCCGAGCTTTGTGACATCTACCAGGAAGATGTCAACGTCGTTGAACCGCTGTTCTCCAACTTTGGTGGGCGGTCGTCGTTTGGCGGACAAATCGTCACGGTGAAATGTTTCGAGGATAACGGGTTGCTCTATGATCTGCTCGAACAGAACGGCCGTGGCCGCGTTCTGCTGGTTGATGGCGGGGGCTCCGTACGTCGTGCCCTCATTGATGCTGAGCTCGCCCGTCTTGCCGTACAGAACGAGTGGGAAGGCATTGTGGTGTATGGCTCAGTGCGCCAGGTGGACGATCTCGAAGACCTGGACATTGGCATTCAGGCTATCGCGGCCATTCCGGTGGGTGCTGCGGGTGAAGGTATCGGCGAAAGCGACGTGCGCGTCAATTTCGGCGGCGTGACCTTCTTCTCCGGTGACCATCTCTATGCCGATAACACCGGGATTATCCTTTCCGAAGATCCGCTGGATATCGAGTAATAAAAAAAGCCGGGTGGCGGCGACGCCTTACCCGGCCTGTTCTGCATTTCCCGAGAGAAATTACACTTCTTCCATACGTCCCAGCAGCGCCTGCAGACGATCCTGCCAGCCATTCTGCTGTTCACGCAGCTGGTTGTTTTCGCGCTCCAGTTCTTCACGGCTGTGCTGGGCGTTCTGAACTTCCTGCGCCAGGCTGTTGTTCTTCTCTTTCAGCTCTTCAATTTCCATCTGCAGCAGCGTGATGGTGTCAATCGCCTGCTGTACTTTCGATTCCAGTTTCTCAAACACTTCTAAAGACATGATCCTACCTCTCCTGAATTGCAAGGCGACGCTTTAACGTAAACGCGCACAACAGATATGCCGATTGTATGAAGCCCCGTCGCCCCTGTCCAGCGGCAGACCGCGCAGATCGTGGTTTGCAACACTTTTCGGCCTCGTCCTGGTGCGTTCGCGGCATATACCCCTAAATTGTTAACTGATTCGTTAATGAAATGATTCAGCTCACATTTTGCCATTGGTGTAAAAATGCGCTTTATGGCGCGAAAACGCTCATTTTATTGACGCAGACCACACATTTTGATTTCGATATTTCTCGTTTTTGCTCGTTAACGATAAATTAACACTATGTCTACAGGGCATCGTGGCTGTCACGGGCGGTCATGCTAACAATAAACATCAATTTCTTCAGGATTCCGATTATGAGTCAGACATCAACCTTAAAAGGCCAGTGCATTGCCGAGTTCCTTGGTACCGGGTTGTTGATATTCTTCGGAGTGGGCTGTGTTGCTGCACTGAAAGTGGCGGGTGCCAGTTTCGGTCAGTGGGAAATCAGTATTATCTGGGGTCTGGGCGTGGCGATGGCCATCTACCTGACCGCAGGGGTTTCCGGCGCACATCTTAACCCGGCGGTGACCATCGCGCTGTGGCTGTTCGCGTGCTTCGACGGACGCAAAGTTGTTCCCTTCATCCTTTCTCAGTTTGCCGGCGCGTTTTGCGCAGCGGCGTTAGTTTACGGGCTTTATTACAATCTTTTCATCGACTTCGAACAGACTCATCATATGGTGCGTGGCAGTGTCGAAAGTCTGGATCTGGCAGGCATCTTCTCAACCTATCCCAACCCGCATATCAATTTTGTGCAGGCGTTCGCAGTTGAAATGGTGATTACCGCTATTCTGATGGGCGTTATCCTGGCGCTGACCGACGACGGAAACGGCATTCCGCGCGGCCCGCTGGCACCGCTACTGATTGGCCTGCTGATTGCGGTGATCGGCGCATCCATGGGCCCGCTGACCGGGTTTGCGATGAACCCGGCGCGTGATATCGGACCTAAAGCTTTTGCCTTTATCGCAGGATGGGGCGACGTGGCCTTCACCGGCGGTAAAGATATCCCTTACTTCCTGGTACCGCTGTTTGCACCGGTTGTCGGGGCTGCTCTGGGTGCATTTAGCTACCGCAAATTAATTGGTCGCCATTTACCGTGCGACACCTGTGTGGAAGAGGAGAAGGAAACGACTTCTACCGCACAACAAAAAGCTTCGCTGTAATCTGACTACGGGACACATACCATGACCGAAAAAAAATATATCGTTGCGCTCGACCAGGGCACTACCAGCTCCCGCGCTGTCGTAATGGATCATGACGCGAATATCGTCAGCGTGTCACAGCGCGAATTTGAGCAAATCTATCCTCGTCCAGGCTGGGTTGAACACGATCCTATGGAGATCTGGGCTTCACAAAGCTCCACGCTGGTAGAAGTGCTGGCGAAAGCCGATATCAGTTCCGACGAGATTGCCGCTATCGGTATTACCAACCAGCGTGAAACCACTATCGTCTGGGAGCGCGAAACCGGTAAGCCCATTTACAATGCCATCGTCTGGCAGTGCCGCCGTACGTCAGAAATCTGCGAACAGCTGAAGCGCGACGGTATGGAAGACTATGTGCGTAGCGCAACCGGTCTGGTCGTTGACCCGTATTTCTCCGGTACCAAAGTGAAATGGATCCTCGACCACGTTGAGGGTTCACGTGAACGTGCAAAACGCGGTGAGTTGCTGTTCGGTACCGTCGACACCTGGCTTATCTGGAAGATGACCCAGGGGCGTGTCCACGTCACTGATTACACCAACGCCTCGCGCACCATGCTGTTCAACATCAATACCCTGGAGTGGGATGACAAGATGCTGGACGCGCTGGATATCCCGCGCGCGATGTTGCCAGAAGTCCGCAAGTCTTCTGAAGTTTACGGTCAGACCAATATCGGCGGTAAAGGCGGCACGCGTATTCCGATTGCCGGTATTGCCGGTGACCAGCAGGCGGCGCTGTTTGGCCAGCTGTGCGTTAAGGAAGGGATGGCGAAAAACACCTACGGTACCGGCTGCTTTATGCTGATGAACACCGGTGAGAAAGCGGTGAAATCAGAAAACGGCTTGCTGACCACCATCGCCTGCGGCCCACGCGGTGAAGTGAACTATGCGCTGGAAGGTGCGGTGTTCATGGCAGGTGCGTCTATTCAGTGGCTGCGTGACGAGATGAAACTCATCAGCGATGCGTTTGACTCCGAGTATTTCGCAACCAAAGTGAAGGACACCAACGGCGTGTATGTGGTTCCGGCCTTTACCGGTCTGGGCGCCCCCTACTGGGACCCGTATGCACGCGGCGCGATTTTCGGCCTGACCCGTGGGGTAAACTCGAACCACATTATCCGCGCGACGCTGGAATCCATTGCTTATCAGACGCGCGACGTACTGGAAGCGATGCAGGCTGACTCCGGCATTCGTCTGCATGCCCTGCGCGTGGACGGCGGCGCCGTTGCCAACAACTTCCTGATGCAGTTCCAGTCCGACATTCTGGGCACCCGCGTAGAGCGCCCGGAAGTACGTGAAGTCACCGCGCTGGGTGCGGCGTATCTTGCAGGTCTGGCTGTCGGCTTCTGGCAGAATCTGGATGAACTGCAGGAAAAAGCGGTTATCGAACGCGAATTCCGCCCTGGCATCGAAACCACTGAGCGTAACTACCGCTACAGCGGCTGGAAGAAAGCGGTGAAACGCGCCCTGGCGTGGGAAGAGCACGAGCAGTAATTTCTCCCCTCACCCTTCCCCTCTCCCCGCCGGGGAGAGGGGACCGACCGCACCCACCCCCACTCTGTGATAAACTTCGTGCAATTCCTTTTGATTGCACGAGTACCTCATGAAACGTGAACTGGCTATCGAGTTTTCCCGCGTTACCGAAGCTGCCGCACTGGCGGGCTATAAATGGCTCGGCCGTGGCGACAAAAATACCGCAGACGGTGCGGCTGTCCATGCCATGCGCATTGTGCTTAACCAGGTCAATATCGATGGCACCATCGTCATTGGCGAAGGCGAGATCGACGAAGCGCCAATGCTCTATATCGGTGAGAAAGTGGGCACCGGCAAAGGTGATGCCGTGGATATCGCCGTCGACCCGATTGAGGGTACCCGCATGACGGCAATGGGCCAGGCCAACGCGCTAGCCGTGCTGGCGGTAGGGGACAAAGGCTGTTTCCTCAACGCGCCGGATATGTACATGGAAAAGCTGATTGTCGGCCCCGGTGCCAAAGGGGCTATCGACCTGAGCCTGCCGCTGGAAGAGAATCTGCGTAACGTTGCCAGGGCGCTGGAAAAACCGCTTAGCGCGCTCACCGTGACCATTCTGGCGAAACCGCGCCACGATGCCACCATTGCCCAGATGCAACAGCTCGGCGTTCGCGTCTTTGCCATCCCGGATGGCGACGTAGCAGCGTCTATCCTGACCTGCATGCCAGACAGCGAAGTGGATGTGCTTTACGGCATCGGCGGCGCGCCGGAAGGTGTGGTCTCCGCCGCGGTGATCCGCGCTCTGGATGGCGACATGCAGGCCCGTCTGTTGCCCCGTCATGAAGTCAAAGGCGACAGCGAAGAGAATCGCCGTATTGGGGAAGAAGAGCTGGCACGCTGCGAAGCGATGGGTATTGAAGCCAACAAGGTGCTTGCGCTGGATGACATGGCGCGCAGCGACAACGTTGTCTTCTCCGCAACCGGCATCACCAAAGGTGACCTGCTGGATGGCATCACCCGTAAGGGCAATATGGCCACCACCGAAACCCTGCTGATCCGCGGTAAATCGCGCACCATTCGCCGCATTCGGTCTGTTCACTATCTGGATCGTAAAGACCCTGACGTGCAGGCGCACATTCTGTAAAACCGTTTGATCGATAGAGCTTTCCGGCCCAAATGGGCTGGAAATCTTCACCACAAGTCCGGAAGATAGAACAGAGAAAAAGCACAGGAGAAGATCATGGCGGACTGGGTAACAGGTAAAGTCACAAAGATACAGTTCTGGACCGATGCGCTATTTAGTCTCACCCTGCATGCTCCCGTCCACCCGTTTACGGCCGGGCAATTTGCGAAGCTGGGACTGGATGTTGACGGCGAGCGCGTGCAGCGCGCCTATTCCTACGTTAATGCCCCCGATAACCCGGATCTCGAGTTCTATCTGGTTACCGTCCCGGACGGCAAACTCAGCCCACGCCTTGCCGCGCTTAAGCCCGGTGACGATGTGCAAATTGTGAGTGAAGCGGCCGGTTTCTTCGTGCTGGACGAAATCCCGGACTGCGACACCCTCTGGATGCTGGCAACCGGCACGGCCATTGGCCCCTATCTCTCTATTTTGCAGTACGGCAAAGACCTTGAGCGCTTTAAAAACATCGTGCTGGTTCACGCCGCGCGCTATGCCGCAGACTTGAGCTATCTTCCGCAGATGCAGGCGCTGGAAAAGCAGTACGGCGGGAAACTGAAAATTCAGACCGTGGTCAGCCGCGAAACCGCAGCAGGTTCACTGACGGGCCGCGTGCCGGCATTGATTGAGAGTGGTGCACTGGAAGACGCAATTGGCTTGCCGATGAGCGCTGAGACCAGCCACGTCATGCTGTGTGGCAACCCGCAGATGGTTCGCGACACGCAGCAGCTTCTGAAGGATACCCGGCAGATGACGAAACATCTTCGCCGCCGGCCGGGCCATATGACTGCCGAACACTACTGGTGATCAGCGGTATTTCACCTCAAGGGTGTCTTTGCCGTATTTGTTTTCGCTCTGGGTGCCGATAAACGCGCCCAGATCGACCACCATCATGACAAAAATAATGGTTGGTAGCAGTCTGCCCACCACCCAGGGAAGGATGGACGGAAGTATCGACCAGTTCCCGGCCACCAGCATCCACGCCAGAATAATCAGAAAAGCCCACGCGCCGGAACGGCCGCGATCGTGCAGACGTTTCACCACCACGGCCGCGGTTGGCCACAGCAAACAGACCAGCGCAAACGCCGCCGTTTGTGTGCTGAGCCATGCGTTGAAGGCCACGAAAAACAGAAGCAGCATGGCAACGATCCACGTCGCCATCCAGATCCAGAAGTCACGGCGTCCAATACGCCCTTTGAATGAAAACAACCACTGCTGTATGGTCATGTAAGGTTCCTTATTATCATATAGCGCGCATTTTACCCTGGAGTTGTGACCTTTTGACAAGCCGACCAGATATCGATTTAATCATGAACACTTACGGCCAGGGGCAATGTTGATGAAAAGTTCGGCACGTTCTCTTTTCCTGTGTTTAGCGATGCTCATCGCGGGTGTCCCCCTGCACGCCGCCGAAACCACTGCCCCGACGACAGCCCCCTATCTGCTGGCAGGTGCACCCTCGTTCGATCAGTCAATCAGCCAGTTTCGTGAAACCTTCAATAAAACCAACCCCACGCTACCGCTGGATGAATTCCGCGCCATTGACAGCTCCCGGGATACGCCAACCCTGACCCGAGCTGCGAGCAAGATTAACGAGAATTTATATGCCTCCACTGCGCTGGAGCGCGGCACGCTAAAAATCAAAAGCATGCAGATAACCTGGCTGCCGATTCAGGGGCCAGAGCAGAAAGCCGCTAAGGCAAAAGCGCTCGAGTACATGAGCGCGATACTGCAGGCTTTTACGCCCGCGCTGACCAAAAAGCAAAGCCAGCAAAAGCTGCAAAAACTCCTCACCGCCGGTAAAAACAAGCGTTACTACGCCGATACCGAAGGGGCCATACGCTATGTGGTGGCAGATAACGGCGAAAAAGGACTGACCTTCGCTGTTGAACCGATTAAGCTGGCACTATCAGACACACTCGGCGGGGCGAATTAATGACAAAAAGCAAAGCCTTTCGAGGGAAAATCTCTATACTGATTCACAGACCATGCTGCCCGACAGGGCGGCCATATTCCTTAATTCGCTAATTTAGCGTGGAGAATTGAAATGCGACATCCTTTAGTGATGGGTAACTGGAAACTGAACGGCAGCCGCCACATGGTAAACGAACTGGTTGCGAACCTGCGTAAAGAGCTGGCGGGCGTGACGGGCTGCGCGGTTGCTATCGCTCCGCCGGATATGTACCTGGATCTGGCTAAACATGCCGCTGACGGCAGCCACATCATTCTGGGCGCACAGAACGTTGACGTTAACCTGTCAGGCGCATTCACCGGTGAAACCTCTGCTGAAATGCTGAAAGATATCGGCGCGAAATACATCATCATCGGCCACTCTGAGCGTCGCACTTACCACAAAGAATCCGACGAATTTATCGCGAAGAAATTCGCGGTGCTGAAAGAGCAGGGTCTGATCCCGGTTCTGTGCATTGGTGAAACCGAAGCCGAAAACGAAGCAGGCAAAACGGAAGAAGTGTGTGCTCGTCAGATCGACGCCGTGCTGAAAACGCAGGGTGCTGCAGCATTCGAAGGCGCGGTTATCGCGTACGAACCCGTCTGGGCGATCGGTACCGGCAAATCAGCGACCCCTGCGCAGGCACAGGCGGTTCACAAATTTATCCGTGACCACATTGCTAAAGCGGACGCGAAAGTGGCTGAGCAGGTAATTATTCAGTACGGCGGTTCCGTTAACGCATCCAACGCTGCTGAGCTGTTCACCCAGCCAGACATCGATGGCGCGCTGGTTGGCGGTGCATCCCTGAAAGCTGACGCTTTCGCGGTGATCGTTAAAGCAGCAGAAGCGGCTAAACAGGCGTAAAAACCGACTTCCCTCCCCCACCGGGGAGGGAAATTACACTTTCCCCAGCACGCTAAACCACAGATAATCCAGCGGCAGCAGCACCAGATACGTTGCAATCGCCAGCGCCAGACAGAGCAACATCCCCGCCTTTGCAGGCACCTTCCCTAAACCCATTGCCACCACAATCGGCGACGCCTGATACGGCAGCAGCGGCGTGGAATACCCCAGTACCTGAATCATGATCACCGACAACAGCGGGAAACCGGTGGCGTCCGAAAAACTCTGTGCCAGCGTGGTGTACAACGCAGGTACACCGTTCGCGGTCATAATGAAGTTTAGCGCCGTGGTAATACCGGTAAGCGCCAGGAAGCTGGTGAACGGTCTGCTGGCATCAAGCGGCATAATCCGCAATAACGCCTCCCCCACCGCGGAACCGATACCCGTTTGGGTCACTACAATCGCCAGCCCGAGAATCCCCGCCACGTAAATGCAGGTGCGCATGTTCACTCCCGCAGAAAACTCTTCACCGGTGATAAACCCAATGCGTGGCAGCATGACGATAACCGATGCCGCAAGGCCCGTCCACGCCGGTCCAACGCCGTGCCAGCTCTCTGTCACCCACATCCCCAGCACCACCGCCAGCAGCCAGGCGAGACGCTTTTCATCCCGGCCCATCGGTTCAGACGGCGTAAGATCGGTGGCCGGTTTCGGGCTGCCGGGGAACAACCAGCAGATCAGGCCGATCAGAATGCCCCCTTTCAGGATCCCGAGGACGGGTGTATGCAGCAGCAGATACGGGACATAGTTCAGATGGATCCCGTACGAGCCCTCCGCGGCGCCACTCATCACCAGATTCGGCACGTTGGCAGGCAGGATGGTCGCCGAGAGCTGGAAGGTTCCGAACCCGACGGCCAGCGCCAGGCCATACCACGCGCGGGAACCGTCGGGGATGGCGGCCCTTTTGGCCATGGCGGCGACAATCGGCATCAGCAGCGCGATACGGCCCATATTCGACGGCATCACAAACGCCAGCGCGTAGCTTAGCCCCACCACGCTTGCCACCATCAATACCCACGAATCCGTGAGTTTTGCCGACAACGCCCGTGCGGCCCTGTCCGCCAGACCGGTTTTACGGATTGCCACCCCCAGCACGAAGCCGCTAAACACTAACCAGAATGCAGACGAGGCAAAACCACCAAAAATCACCTCCGCCGGGGCGATTCTGGCGGTCATCGCTGCCGTGAAAAACAGCAGCGCGGTGATAAATTCCGGCAATAGCGACGTCGCCCACAGCACGATGGTGACGCCGACTATCAATGAGGGCACAAACAGAGGATGCGTTAACCAGAGCGACATTCCTGTCTCCTGTCGTTTTTTTCAGCAAGTCTACGGCGACAGGCAGGACGAGTAAACGCTATTTATGGTGATGTCACTTCAGGATATCGCATTGATGATCCTGCAATTCCTCAGCCGACGCGCGATTCAGGGTCAGCCAGTTACGTTCGGTCGCCAGTAAGACAAACGATCCATCCGACTGCTGCGCCATGGCCAGCGCGAAGCGCCCCATATGGTCACGCGCTTCCGGCAGCTCTTCAGCCAGCATCATAAACGGACTGCGCTGTACCAGCTCATTTTCCGTCACGCGACGAGCGAGGTACTCATGCCCTTCCAGCCCGCCCGGGAACGGTAACCACTGGGTACTGATTTGCCCCTGCGCAGCATTAAGCTTCTCGCGCACGTCCGGGCGCAGGCAGGAGATATGGATATGAAAATGGTTCTGCGTACGGCCTGTCGGGGAGTTAATGGTGAGCGAAATTGCGCTGTCCGGCACCTCGGCCCCGCGCTTCATGCTCATAAAGTTGCGTGACTGCCAGGCCAGCCAAAAGAAGTTGGGCGTATTCGGCTCGGTCAACAGCGGGCTTTCGGTTCCTTTGATACGGTAAGTCGGCATCAGGAGATACTGCAGCGGCCCGTTGCGGTCTTTAAACACCACATAACCCGCATCAGGCTTCACCTGCGCGCACGGGGCCGGGTTACGGTGCTGGAGTTGATTCGGCAGACACTGGTCGAGAACGATATGACGCAACGCATTCGGATTACCCGCTTTCATCCAGTACCAGCCACCCGCGGCAAGAATGATGACAACCAGAATCAGTAATAGTATTTTTTTCACAATGCGTTCCCTGTTTTCGATAGTGGCGAAAGAGTAACGCAAAATGATGACCAAATAAAAAACCCGGCGGATTTCTCGCGCCGGGTCACCGTGTCTGTCCTGCTAACGTTTAGCGCTTGCTGATCTGGTCGAAAGTTCCGCCGTTAGAGAAGTGCTCTTTCTGCGCTTTCGCCCAGCCGCCGAACTCTTCATCAATGGTGAAAAGCTTCAGTTTCGGGAAGACGCTTTCATATTTCTTCGCCACCGCCGGATCGCGTGGACGATAGTAGTTTTTCGCCGCAATTTCCTGGCCTTCTGGCGAGTAGAGATACTTCAGGTACGCTTCCGCCACCGCTTTGGTCTCTTTCTTCTCAACCACTTTATCAACCACAGAAACGGTAGGTTCGGCGAGGATAGATTCGCCTGGCGTAACGATCTCGAACTTGTCTTTACCCAGTTCGTGGGTGGCGAGCAGGGCTTCGTTTTCCCATGCGATCAGCACGTCGCCAATCCCACGCTCAACGAAGGTATTCGTGGCACCGCGTGCGCCCGAGTCCAGCACCTCAACGTTTTTATACAGCGCTTTCACGAACGCCTGGGCTTTCGCCTGGTCACCGTTGTTGTGATGCAGCGCGTAGCCCCAGGCCGCCAGGTAGTTCCAGCGTGCGCCACCCGAGCTTTTCGGGTTCGGGGTGATAATGGAAACGCCCGGCTTAACCAGATCGTTCCAGTCATGAATTTGTTTTGGGTTGCCCTTACGCACCAGGAAAACAATGGTCGAGGTGTAAGGCGCTGAGTTGTCTGGCAGGCGTTTGATCCAGTTTTTATCGATACGCCCACGCTCGGCGATGGCGTCGACGTCATAGGCCAGCGCCAGGGTAACCACGTCGGCTTCAATCCCGTTGATGACTGAGGTCGCCTGCTTACCGGAGCCACCATGAGACTGACGCACCACCACGTTGTCGCCGGTTTCCTGTTTCCAGTGTGCCGCGAAGGCTTTGTTGTACTGCTCGTACAGCTCACGCGTCGGGTCGTATGACACGTTCAGTAACTGGATGTCCTTAGCCAAAACGCTGGTCGATGCCAGCAATAATGTTAACCCCACGCCCCATTTATTCATCGCCCGGATCTCTTGTGTAGTGTTTTGATGCTTGCAGCGTGCCAGAAAGCTAACCAATGATTAAAGAATAAAAAAAGATTGGCTATAACGTAGAGGAATAAAAAACGAGCAGGCATAAAAAAACCGGGCGGCGATATCGCCTTACCCGGTCTTTATGAGCGTGGACTGCAGACCCGGTTAACTCAGCGCGACCGGGGGAAAGTCACCGCTCAGTACAGTTTTTTTGCGCAGTCCAGCCAGTCACCCTTGAACGGACGCTTCATGTTTTCAATGGCGTCGATGATGTCATGGTGAACCAGTTTTTCGTTCTGAATACCCACGCAACGACCGCCATGACCCTGCAGCAGCAGTTCAATGGCGTATGCACCCATACGTGATGCCAGGATGCGGTCGTATGGACCCGGGGAACCCCCGCGCTGGATGTGGCCCAGAACGGTAGCGCGCGTTTCACGTTTGGTTTCGGTTTCGATGTACTTCGCCAGCTCGTCAACGTCACAGATATGCTCGGTGATGGCTACGATGGCGTGTTTCTTGCCTTTTGCGATACCCGCTTTGATTTCAGCCACCAGATCTTCACGGCTGAATTCCACTTCCGGAACCACCACGAACTCACAACCGCCGGCGATGGCCGCAGCCAGCGTCAGGTCACCACAGTAACGGCCCATCACTTCCACGATGGAGATACGCTGGTGGGAAGAAGAGGTGTCGCGCAGGCGGTCAATCGCTTCAACAACGGTGCCCAGTGCGGTGAAATAACCGATGGTGTAGTCAGTGCCTTTGATGTCGTTGTCGATCGTACCCGGCAGCCCGATGCACGGGAAGCCCATTTCAGTCAGACGTTTTGCACCCATGTACGAGCCGTCACCACCAATAACAACCAGTGCGTCGAGGCCACGTTTTTTCATGTTCTCAATAGCCACTTCACGGACGTGTTCATCACGGAATTCCGGGAAGCGCGCAGAACCGAGGAAGGTACCGCCACGGTTGATCATGTCGGACACGCTGTAACGGTCGAGCTGAACCATGCGATCTTCATACAGGCCCAGATAACCATCATAGATACCAAAAACTTCCAGGCCTTCCGTCAGCGCTGAACGGACAACCCCACGAATTGCCGCGTTCATGCCCGGCGCATCACCGCCGCTTGTCAACACACCGATTTTCTTAATCATGACTACCTCTGAACTTAGGAATGCAAAATTGAAATCTGTTGCCGGAAGAATTTATCGACCAACGAATACTGCAAATAGTATATCAATCACTTCCAGCTGAATTGATTCAGGTCAGACCAAATGGCGGTAATTTATACACAAAATGCTGGCCTGGCTCACTTTTTTACAACCAATTACGAAAGCTCAACATGTCCGGGTACAACCGAGCAGGGATCCTGGTGAATAATGACGTCTGAACCAGGAAAACGCTGCAAAATCGCCTGCTCGACCTGCTCAGCAATAACGTGAGCCTGAACCAGTGGCAGGTTGTCTTCCATTTCAATATGAATCTGAATAAAGCGGGTCGGCCCTGACTGCCGCGTTCGAAGATCGTGTGCACCTCTGACACCAGGCCAGGAGGTCACGATAGAAAAAATTTCATTACGTTCTGAGTCCGGGAGGGCGCGGTCCAGAAGCGATTGCACCGCTTCATACCCCATCCGTAAGGCGCTATATAAAATATAGATGCCAATCCCTAACGCAAACAACGCATCGGCCCGATGCCAGCCATACCAGGCCAGACCGAGCGCAATAAGAATAGCGCCATTCATCATAACATCAGATTGATAATGAAGCATATCCGCCCGTACAGCCTGGCTTTGCGTTTTGCGAACAACCCAGCGCTGGAACGTTACCAGAACAAGTGTGCATATAAGTGCCACAATCGTTACGACCACACCCACGCCGGGATCGTTCATCGGTGACGGCGAGACGAGATGCTGAATACCGGTTAAAAACAGAAACAGCGCTGAGCCGGAAATAAACATGCTTTGCGCCAGCGCGGCCAGCGACTCGGCTTTCCCGTGCCCAAACGTATGCTCTTCATCCGCCGGTTGCAGCGAGTAACGTACAACCAGCAGGTTCGTCAGCGAGGCGGCAATATCCATCAACGAGTCCACCAGTGCCGCGAGAATACTGACTGAGCCGGTATACCACCACGCAAAAATTTTAATCACTAACAGGCTTGAAGCCACGATGGTCGCTGCAATCGCTGCCCGACTTACCAGTCTTCCATAGGATTGATTCATAAACGCTCCTGTCATGTCATGCCGCTAGTATAACGGAAGCATGGGGAGTCAAAGGATGAATAAACGGTTAACAAAGCAGAATGAAGGGCAAAAAAAACCCCCACATCATGTGGGGGAAGACAGGGATGGTGTCTATGGCAAGGAAAACAGGGTTTACTGGTTACTACGGGTACTGCTATTGCTACTGAAAAACGTTGTTTCTGAGCTTCGCTGCATCCGTGCAACCTCACGCAACTGGTCCATTCGCTGCTGATGTCTTGTGTTCAAAACCGCTTGCTGCTCGGGCGTTAGCAGGTGGAACATCTGGTTGCGGACCTTCGCCATCTCTACCTGGCGGGCAACCTGCTCCTGTGCCATTTTTTCGGCCTGAGCGCGTACAGCGCTTTCGTCAAATTTTTCTGCGGTGACAAGGCGGTGCATTGTCTCCATTTCGCTAACATTAACAGGGGGCTGGTCGTGTCGTGCCCTCTGCATCAGATCTCGCATCTGTTGACGCTGATGTTCGGTTAAACTTATGCCATCAAACATATGGCTTTGGCTGCTGTGCTGCGTTGCCCCCTCCGTTGAGGGCCCGTTATCGCCGGGGATAGCTACAGCGGCCTGGCTTAATGTACTGAACGCCAGCGTTGAGGCCATGACGGCAGCGGTAACTTTGCGCATCACTTGCTCCCAAAATCTTTCGTGTCGCGATTCAACGAGAGACAGTCTACGATTCAGGCTGCAAACATGCGTCAGGGGGTGTAAAACAACGTAAAGTCATGGATTAGATAGCCTTGATGTCGTAATTTCTGCCTCGGAGGTATTTAAACAATGAATAAAATCCTGTTAGTTGATGATGACCGAGAGCTCACATCCCTTTTAAAGGAGTTGCTCGACATGGAAGGTTTCAACGTTCTGGTTGCCCATGATGGCGAGCAGGCGCTGAGTCTCCTTGACGACAGCATCGATTTACTTTTGCTCGACGTGATGATGCCGAAGAAAAACGGCATTGATACGTTGAAAGAGCTTCGCCAGACACACCAGACGCCCGTAATTATGCTGACCGCTCGCGGCAGCGAACTTGACCGTGTACTTGGCCTTGAGCTGGGCGCGGATGACTATTTACCAAAGCCGTTTAACGACCGTGAACTGGTTGCCCGTATTCGCGCTATCCTGCGTCGCTCTCACTGGAGCGAACAGCAGCAGAACAGCGACAACAGTTCACCGACGCTGGAAGTCGACTCCCTGAGCCTGAATCCGGGCCGTCAGGAAGCGAGTTTTGACGGTGAAACGCTGGAACTGACTGGCACCGAGTTCACCCTGCTGTATCTGCTGGCCCAGCACCTCGGCCAGGTGGTATCGCGTGAACATTTGAGCCAGGAAGTGCTCGGCAAACGCCTCACCCCGTTTGATCGCGCCATCGATATGCATATCTCGAACCTGCGCCGCAAGCTGCCGGAACGCAAGGACGGGCACCCGTGGTTTAAAACCCTGCGTGGTCGCGGTTATCTGATGGTTTCCGCTTCATGATAGGAAGCTTAACAGCCCGCATCTTCGCCATTTTCTGGCTGACGCTGGCACTGGTTTTAATGCTCGTTTTGATGTTGCCAAAACTCGACTCACGCCAGATGACGGAGCTTCTCGACAGCGAGCAACGTCAGGGCGTGATGATCGAGCAGCACGTGGAAGCCGAGCTGGCAAACGACCCGCCGAACGATTTAATGTGGTGGCGCAGGCTGTTTCGCGCTATCGACAAATGGGCACCGCCAGGCCAGCGCCTGTTGCTGGTGACCAGCGAAGGGCGCGTGATTGGCGCCGATCGCAATGAAATGCAGATCATCCGTAACTTCATTGGTCAGGCGGATAACGCCGACCATCCTCAGAAGAAAAAATACGGTCGGGTTGAGATGGTAGGCCCCTTCTCCGTCAGAGATGGCGAGGATAATTACCAGCTTTACCTGATCCGCCCGGCGAGCAACTCCCAGTCCGATTTCATCAACCTGCTGTTTGACCGTCCGCTTCTGCTGCTGATTGTCACCATGCTGGTCAGCTCACCGCTGCTGCTGTGGCTGGCGTGGAGTCTGGCGAAACCGGCGCGTAAGCTGAAAAACGCGGCGGACGAAGTGGCGCAGGGTAACCTGCGACAACACCCTGAACTGGAAGCCGGTCCACAGGAGTTCCTTGCCGCGGGGACCAGTTTTAACCAGATGGTGAGCGCCCTCGACCGCATGATGACGGCACAGCAACGCCTGCTGTCGGATATCTCGCACGAGCTGCGCACGCCGCTCACGCGCTTACAGCTCGGCACCGCGCTGCTGCGTCGCCGCAGCGGTGAGAGCAAAGAGCTGGAACGTATTGAAACGGAAGCGCATCGTCTGGACAGCATGATTAACGACCTGCTGGTCATGTCGCGCAATCAGCAGAAAAACGCGCTGGTGAGCGAAACGGTGAAAGCCAACCACCTGTGGCATGAAGTGCTGGATAACGCGGCGTTCGAAGCGGAGCAGATGGGGAAATCTTTTACCGTCAACTTCCCGCCGGGGCCATGGCCGCTGTACGGTAACCCCAACACGCTGGAAAGCGCGCTGGAGAACATCGTGCGTAACGCCCTGCGCTATTCGCACACGAAGATTGAGGTAGCCTTCTCGGTGGATAAAGACGGGATTACCATTATCGTTGATGACGATGGTCCTGGGGTAAGCCCGGAAGACCGCGAACAGATTTTCCGTCCGTTCTACCGTACCGACGAGGCGCGTGACCGTGAATCTGGCGGCACGGGGCTGGGTCTGGCGATTGTTGAAACCGCCATGCAGCAGCATCGCGGCTGGGTGAAGGCCGATGACAGCCCGCTGGGTGGGTTACGGTTAACGCTGTGGCTGCCGTTGTATAAACGTTCGTAGTCGTTTAGCCGGGCAGCGGTATCGCTGACCCGGCTTGCCTCTCCTGCAGGGAAACTATTTCCCCCACAATCTCCGCGAATTATCTTCGATCTTGCTACTTAAACGGCGTTTCTGCATCGTTCGGGTCCAGCTCGTGGACAGCCCCGCAGCGGACAAAAGCCGATGGTACTGGTCGTCATCAAACGGCATATGCCAGGCAATCGCGCAGGCGTCATATACCGAGACATCACTCAGGCGCGATGCCAGCACCAGCGGCGCATCTGCCGATACCTGACCTGCCAGCACCACCCGATATAACCAGCCCGTTTTACCCGCGCTCTGCAGCCGGGAAGACATGTCACTGATGCCGAAATGATAGTTTAGTTTGAAGCACGGCGAGCGCGGCTGCGTCACCTGAATCAGGGCATCGCCCCAGCGGTAGATATCGCCGATAAAGACGTTTTTCTCGGTCAGCCCTTCCGTTGAGAGATTCTCACCAAACGCGGGCGCGACAAACATATCCGCCTGTTCGGGAAACTCGGTTATCCAGTGCTGATAGTGTTCCCGCGGATAGTGGCACAGCGCGCGGTCAGGCCCGCCATGGATTTTCTTTTCGGCCTGCTCATCGCCCACCAGCCCGAGGTCGGTTAACGTCAACTCGCCGTCGACCTGAATTTTGGCGATGGCGCTCGGGCGGCTGCCGTCGTACTCCCTTACCTTGCCTGTAAAGACATTCACCGGAAAATGCATCGCTGCTCCTTTCTGCAGATCCAAAAAAAGCGAGTCATCAGACTCGCTTCTCACAGGCGTCAATGCAACCTTATTTTTTCGCGGCGAAACGCGCTGCTGCTTCGTCCCAGTTCACCACGTCCCAGAAGGCTTTGATGTAGTCCGGGCGACGGTTCTGGAATTTCAGGTAGTAAGCGTGTTCCCACACGTCCAGACCCAGAATAGGGAAACCGGATGCGCCAGAGATTGCTTCACCCATCAGCGGGGAGTCCTGGTTAGCCGTTGAAACAACCGCCAGTTTGTCACCTTTCAGAACCAGCCACGCCCAGCCAGAGCCGAAACGGGTCGCAGCGGCTTTTTCGAATTCCGCTTTGAAGTTGTCTACAGAACCGAAATCGCGCTCGATAGCCGCTTTCAGGTCGCCCTGCAGGGTGGTACCGGTTTTCAGGCCTTTCCAGAACAGGCTGTGGTTAGCGTGACCACCTGCGTTGTTACGCAGAACGGTTTTCTTGTCAGCTGGCAGCTGGTCCAGTTTGGTGATCAGCTCTTCAACAGGCAGGCTAGCGAACTCTGGCAGGCTTTCCAGCGCGGCGTTCGCGTTGTTCACATAGGTCTGGTGGTGTTTAGTGTGATGGATTTCCATCGTCTGCTTGTCGAAATGCGGTTCCAGTGCGTCGTAGGCATACGGCAGGGATGGCAGTGTATAACTCATAATCCTCTCCATTATTGTCGGGCGGCACAGCTGTTAATGCCGCGTAAGCAGTTGGTTCATTATAGTTAATTAAATGATATTGAAAATGATTATCAATGCCGTAGTTTTTATAAGGTTATTCGGTTTTCGATTATTGCTGAAATTGTGAGTCTGCTCACCCGGTTAACGCGTTGATTGCCATTCAAAACCAAAGTGCGGCAACCTTCCGAAGGTTACCCGACTGCTTAATTTTTACACTCATCGAGTCGGTGGGAAGCCACCGGCATATAAAAACGATGAGGATGTAAACATGAATCATGCGATTACGATGGGTATTTTCTGGCATCTGATAGGCGCGGCCAGTGCAGCCTGTTTCTATGCCCCGTTTAAACAGGTCAAACAGTGGTCATGGGAAACCATGTGGTCCGTCGGCGGTGTGGTCTCGTGGATAATTCTTCCCTGGACCATCAGCGCCATGCTGCTCCCGGATTTCTGGGGCTACTTCTCCTCCTTTAACGCCTCCACCCTGCTGCCGGTCTTTCTCTTTGGCGCCATGTGGGGCGTCGGTAACATTAACTATGGCCTCACCATGCGCTACCTCGGCATGTCGATGGGCATTGGCATCGCGATTGGTATTACGCTGATTGTTGGCACTCTGATGACGCCGATCCTCAACGGTAACGTCGACGTGCTGATCAACACCAAAGGCGGCCAGATGACGCTGCTGGGCGTGCTGGTGGCCGTCATTGGCGTGGGCATTGTCACCCGCGCAGGGCAGCTGAAAGAGCGCAAAATGGGCATCAGAGCCGAAGAGTTCAACCTGAAGAAAGGCCTGCTGCTGGCGGTGATGTGCGGGATCTTCTCCGCAGGCATGTCATTCGCGATGAACGCCGCCAAACCGATGCATGAAGCCGCTGCCGCACTGGGCGTCGACCCGCTGTACGTGGCACTGCCAAGCTACGTGGTGATCATGGGTGGCGGAGCGGTGGTTAACCTCGGTTTCTGTTTTTTCCGTCTGGCAAACGTGAAGACCTTGTCGCTGAAAGCCGACTTCTCGCTGGCTAAACAGATGATTATCGGGAACGTGCTGCTCTCGGCGCTCGGCGGGCTGATGTGGTATCTCCAGTTCTTCTTCTACGCGTGGGGTCACGCCAGTATTCCGGCGCAGTATGACTATATGAGCTGGATGCTGCACATGAGCTTCTACGTGCTGTGCGGTGGGCTGGTGGGTCTGCTTCTGAAAGAGTGGAACAACGCCGGGCGTCGCCCGGTGGGCGTGCTGAGTCTGGGGTGCGTGGTGATCATTATTGCGGCCAACATTGTGGGTCTCGGCATGGCGAACTGATTACGCCGCGTTACGACTGCGATGACGCCACTGAACCGGCGTCATCCCCACCTCGCGGTTAAAGACCACCGAAAAATAGTTACTGTCCTCAAAGCCACAGCGCATCGCCACATCGCTGACCATCAGTTCCGTATGCTGAAGCAGGTACTGGGCATGGCAGATGCGCAGCTGGCGCAGATAGTGGTTCACCGTCATCCCGGTCTGGGTACGGAATTGCTGGCGCAACGCGCGCTCGCTGCACTGCGCCTGCTCGCAGAATTTCTCCAGCACAAAGCTTTTGTTAAGGCTGCCCGCCAGGGTGGTAATGAGCTTATCGAGCAGGGCTTCCTGCGCGGTAGCCGACGGGTTATCAATGGCGTAGCGATGGCGCGTCAACGTCATGACCAGCTGGGCGAAAAGCAGTTCTGCCATCTGGTGAGCCTCAGGATCGCTTTTCTGGCTCTCTTGCTCCAGCTGAGAAATCACCTGTCGCACCTGCGTCATGCCGTTACTGCTCAGTCGCCAGTGCGCCGCGCACTTCGTATCATTAAAACCCGGAATGTAAGCCGCCCAGTCGACGTTGAGTTTCAGCCTGTCGGGGCAGTAAATCACGTTCTGCAGGACCAGGTCGTTGACCGAAGCGTAGGCGTGTTTGTCTTCAGCACGGATGTAAAACAGATCCCCACGCGTAATGCGGTAGGGCCGGTCGTTGAGGATATGCAAGCCATTGCCCCGCCACACCAGCACCAGCTCGCAGAACTCATGAGTGTGCTCGGCAAAGACGTTTTGCGGATAGCGATCCGCCACCGCGACGGCCTGGCCGGCGGAGGCAAAAAAATCCACTTTGCGAAGCATTAACTGAGCAACCACGACACCACCTCGACAGCAAATAACCTGACATTATTAGCGTTTTTGCCCACGGGAAACGGTGACAACCCTCGCGTTACTGCAGTGACGCGTCCTTTCCCTGGCGAATATCGCGCGGTGACCAGCTAAATTCCCGGCGAAACAGGGTCGAAAAGTGGTTACTGTCGCCGAAACCGCAACGATAGGCGATATCCGTGACGCTCTCATCGGTATGACGCAGCAGATGGCGCGCTTTAATCAGGCGCAGACGGTTCAGATAGCGCTGGGGCGTCAGCCCGGTTTGCTGCTTCAGCTGACGATGCAAGGTCCGGAGCGACAGCGAAAAATCATCCGCCAGCGTTTCCCAGCAGACATCCTCGGCGAAATGGTCCTCCAGCCAGGCCATCAGTTGAGTCAAACGCGCATCGTTATTCCCCAGCCCGGCCACCATGCTACTGCGGCGCAGCAGCACCAGCAGCTGCATAAACAGCAGCTCACGCGTCGCGATGACGTGGGTCTCCTGTCCCTCGTCGCGCTGTTCCATCTGGCTCACCAGCTGACGCACCTGCTGCAGCGTGGACTGATTCACCCGCCAGTGCGAAGGATAGATGCCGTCCTTCTCCTGCGGCAGGAGATGGTTCAGCCCGGACAGGAACTGGAACGCATCGGGCGAACGGTAGAGCACGTTAGTCAGGCACAGGTTGTCGGTATGTTCATATAAGTGCCGGTCATGATCGCGCACAAAGCAGACCGTCCCACCACTGATGGTATACGGCTGGCCGTTAAACACATGGATCCCCGTTCCGTGTTCAACAATCACAATTTCGTGAAAATCATGATGATGCTCAGGAAACGCCATCTGAGGGAGTCGCGGTTCAATCGCGACAGACGACCCACCCGAAGGAAAAAAATCCACGCTGTGCAGTACGGTCATAACGGCCCCCACCAATGAGAAATGTTCTCAAAATAGTAATTAAGGCCCCGCCCCCTCACCTTAAATTTTCGACCGTAAACCTCGCAAAAACTGTCCGTTTTTCAAGAAACAGGCTGAAAGATCAGGAAATGCGGTAAGCGTCACACTGCCTGCAAACCCCGTCACGCCTGGAAACTGTGAACTCCCTCACGTTCATCTTTGCTTTCTTGCCAGCCCCGGAAAACCGCTGTCACTGGCGAGAAGGTGGTGATGGGTTCCTTTTTTTACACTCACCGCTAATGACTTTAAGAAGGACACAACCATGACTTTTCGCCATTGCGTGGCTGTCGATCTCGGTGCATCCAGCGGCCGTGTAATGCTGGCCACTTATGACGGCAAGCGGCAGACGCTTTCGCTTCGCGAGATGCACCGCTTTGTTAACTGCCTGCAAAAGCAGGACGGCTGTGAGGTGTGGGATATCGACAGCCTTGAGGCAGCGATCCGCACCGGACTGCAGAAGGTCTGCGATGCGGGGATCCGTATCGACAGTATCGGCATCGATACCTGGGGCGTCGATTACGTCCTGCTGGACAGCAACGGTGAACGCGTCGGTTTGCCGATAGCCTATCGCGACAGCCGCACCGACGGCCTGATGGCGCGTGCGATTGCCGGGCTTGGCAAAGAGAATATTTATGGCCGCAGCGGCATTCAGTTCCTGCCATTCAATACGCTCTATCAACTGCGCGCGCTGATCGAACAGCAGCCGGCGCTGGTTTCCCGCGTGGCGCATGCACTGCTGATCCCGGACTACTTCAGCTACCGCCTGACCGGCAACATGAACTGGGAATACACCAACGCCACCACCACGCAACTGGTGAACATCAACTCCGATAACTGGGATGAACACCTGCTGGCCTGGACCGGGGCTTCCCCCTCCTGGTTCGGTACGCCGACGCATCCTGGCAATGTGATCGGGCAATGGATGTGCCCGCAGGGTAATGCGATCCCGGTGGTGGCGGTTGCGAGTCACGATACCGCCAGCGCCGTCATTGCGTCACCGCTTGCCGGTAACGACGCCGCCTACCTCTCTTCCGGGACCTGGTCGCTGATGGGCTTTGAGAGCAAAACTCCCTACACCAGCGATGCCGCGCTGGCCGCGAACATCACCAACGAAGGCGGTGCCGAAGGGCGCTACCGCGTGCTGAAGAACATCATGGGTCTGTGGCTGCTCCAGCGAGTACTAAAAGAGCAAAACATTACCGACCTGCCCGCGCTTATTGCCGACACGGAAAGACTGAAAGCCTGCAGTTTCCTGATCAATCCCAATGATGACCGCTTTATCAACCCGGCGGACATGAGCGCCGAAATCCAGGCCGCCTGCGTCGACGCCGGGCAGCCCGTGCCATCGAAACCGGCAGAGCTGGCACGCTGTATTTTCGACAGCCTCGCCCTGCTGTATGCCGAGATCCTGAGCGAGCTGGCCGACCTTCGTGGCCGGCCGTTCACTCAGCTGCATATTGTCGGCGGCGGCTGCCAGAACCAGCTTCTGAACCAGCTCTGCGCCGATGCCTGCGGGATCACCGTGGTGGCGGGCCCGATTGAAGCGTCGACGCTCGGCAATATTGGCATTCAGCTCATGACCCTGGACGAACTCGCCAGCGTGGACGATTTCCGCACGGTGGTCTCGGCGAACGCCACGCTGACCACGTTCATCCCCAATCCCTGCCATGAAATTGCCCGCTATCGGGCGCAGTTTCAGCAAAACCGACTGACTAAGGAGCTTTGCGCATGACCACTCAACTTGAACAAGCCTGGGACCTGGCTAAACAGCGTTACGCCGCCGTCGGCGTGGATGTCGATGAGGCGCTGCGCCAGCTCGATCGTCTGCCGGTCTCCATGCACTGCTGGCAGGGCGACGACGTTGCCGGTTTTGAAAACCCGGGCGGCTCGCTGACAGGGGGCATTCAGGCCACCGGCAACTATCCGGGCAAAGCGCGTAACGCCACCGAGCTGCGCGCCGACCTGGAGCTGGCGCTGAGCCTGATCCCGGGGCCTAAGCGGCTGAACCTGCATGCTATCTATCTGGAATCTGACACGCCGGTCGCGCGTAACGAGATCAAACCTGCGCATTTTAAAAACTGGGTAGCGTGGGCGAAAGCCAACCAGCTGGGCCTGGATTTCAACCCATCCTGCTTCTCGCACCCGCTGAGCGCCGACGGTTTTACCCTTGCCCACGCGAACGACGACATCCGCCAGTTCTGGATTGACCACGTAAAAGCCAGCCGCCGCGTCTCCGCGTACTTTGGCGAGCAGCTCGGCACGCCGTCGGTGATGAACATCTGGATCCCGGACGGCATGAAAGACATCACCGTTGACCGTCTGGCCCCGCGTCAACGCCTGCTGGCGGCGCTGGATGAAGCCATCAGCGAAAAACTGAACCCGGCGCACCACATCGACGCCGTAGAGAGCAAGCTGTTCGGTATTGGTGCGGAAAGCTACACCGTGGGCTCGAACGAGTTTTACATGGGGTACGCCACCAGCCGCCAGACCGCGCTGTGCCTGGATGCCGGCCACTTCCACCCGACGGAGGTGATCTCCGACAAAATCTCCGCCGCTATGCTCTACGTACCCCGCCTGCTGCTGCACGTGAGCCGTCCCGTACGCTGGGACAGCGACCACGTGGTACTGCTGGATGACGAAACCCAGGCCATTGCCAGCGAAATCATTCGCCACGATTTGTTTGACCGCGTGCACATTGGCCTCGACTTCTTTGATGCCTCCATCAACCGCATCGCGGCCTGGGTGATTGGCACCCGCAACATGAAAAAAGCCCTGCTGCGTGCGCTGCTGGAGCCCACCAGCGCCCTGAAGCAGCTGGAAGAGAACGGCGATTACACCGCGCGCCTGGTGCTGCTGGAAGAGCAGAAAACCCTGCCATGGCAGGCGGTGTGGGAGATGTACTGCCAGCGTAACGACACCCCAGCGGGCAGTCAGTGGCTGGATAACGTGCGGATGTATGAGAAAGACGTGCTGAGTCAGCGCGGATAAATATGCCCTCACCCTCTTCCTGTGGAAGAGGCCACTTTTACCCCCTCTCCCTGTGTGAGAGGGCCGGGGTGAGGGAAACGCTCACCGCGATCACGGGAATGAAACACTATGCAGACCATCACTAACGCCTGGTTCGTCCAGGGCATGATTAAAGCCACCTCCGACGCCTGGCTGAAAGGTTGGGACGAGCGCAATGGCGGTAACCTGACGCTGCGCCTGGATGATGCCGACATTGAACCGTTCGCCGCCGAGTTCCATCAGAAGCCGCGCTATATCGCCCTGAGCCAGCCAATGCCGCAGCTCGCCAGTACGCCGTTTATCGTCACCGGTTCCGGCAAATTCTTCCGTAACGTGCAGCTCGACCCGCAGGCCAACCTCGGGGTGGTGAGAGTGGACAGCGACGGCGCAGGCTATCACATCCTCTGGGGGCTGACGGACGATGCAGTGCCCACGTCTGAACTCCCGGCGCACTTCCTCTCTCACTGTGAGCGTATCAAGGCAACCCACGGCAAAGACCGGGTGATCATGCACTGTCACGCCACTAACCTGATAGCCCTGACCTACGTGCTGGAAAACAGTAGTGATTACCTCACGCGGAAGCTGTGGGAAGGCAGCACCGAATGTCTGGTGGTCTTCCCCGACGGGGTCGGCATTCTGCCGTGGATGGTGCCGGGTACCGACGAAATCGGCCAGGCCACCGCCATCGAAATGCAGTCACACTCCCTGGTGCTGTGGCCGTTCCACGGGGTATTCGGCAGCGGGCCGACGCTCGACGAAACGTTTGGTCTGATTGATACCGCCGAGAAGTCCGCCGAGGTGCTGGTGAAGGTCCTGTCGATGGGCGGCATGAAGCAGACCATCACCCGGGAAGAGCTGATAGCACTCGGTAAACGCTTTGGCGTCACGCCGATGCAGTCGGCACTGGATTTGTACCCATAGCGGCCCGCGAAAGCGGCTGGAGGCATGATGATCCGCAAAGCATTTGTGATGCAGGTGAACCCTGACGCGCACGACGAGTACGCGCGTCGCCATAACCCCATCTGGCCAGAGCTGGAGGCGGTACTAAAAGACCACGGTGCGCACCACTACGCTATCTATCTCGATGAGGCGCGTAACCTGCTGTTTGCGAGCGTTGAAATTGAATCGGAAGCGCGCTGGAACGCGGTGGCAAAGACCGACGTTTGTCAGCGCTGGTGGAAATACATGGGTGAGGTAATGCCCTCGAACCCCGACAACAGCCCGGTGAGTGCCGAACTAAAAGCGGTGTTTTACCTGCCCTAAGCGTTAACGCTGCCGCATCCGCGGCAGCGTCCTGCGTTAGTTTGCCTCCACCGCAGCGCGCCGCGCCGCAATCTCCTGCTTACTGCTCAGCGTAAAGGCCGAGATCACCGTAATTGCCAGTACAAAACAGCCCAGCATCAGGTAGGTCTCCTGGAAACCGATCCGGTCATACATATTCCCGGCGAAAGCAGAGAGGAAAATCGCCGCCGACTGTTTGGAAAACTGGAAGCCAATCAGATAGATAGTGGCCGACAGACGGGTATCGAACACGCCGGTGATGTATTTGAACGCCCCCACCAGCAGGAACGGAACCTCCAGCGCGTGCAGCATCTTCAGGGCAATGACCTCCACCGCGGTGGTGGCGAACGACGAGCCGATAATGCGCGTCGCCATAATCAGCCCGGCAATCAGCAGCGTATTCTTCGCGCCGATACGGTTGATGATCCACGGCGAGCAGAACATGATGATCGCGTTGCAAATTTCCCCCGCCGTGGTGGCAAAACCAAAGGCTCGCGTTCCCTCCTGCGGCGTTGCGAAGAAGGTTTTAAAGAAGGTGGCAAACTGCTGGTCAAAAACGTCATACACGCAGGCCACACCGATGACGTACAGAATGAACATCCACATTCTGCGCTGACGGAACAGGTTAAAGACCGTCCTGGCGGTGATCTGCGGCTGGTTGGCCCCCAGCGCATTCATCACCTGCGCAGTCTGGTTTGGCTTCGGTTTCGCAACCACCAGCAACAGCATCAGCAGCAGCGCAGCCGCTGATCCCATCCAGAAGACATACGACGGGTCGATGCCAAACAGAATACCGCCCGTTGAAGCGCACAGCCCCCAGCCGAGACAGCCGAACATGCGCGCCTTGCCGTATTCAAACACGCTGTTACGGCTCACGCGTTCGATGTAGGCCTCAATCGCGCCTGAACCTGCGGAGAAGACAAAACCGATGTACAGACCGCCGCTCAATGCCCCCAGCCAGATACTGGTTTTCAGCAGTGGCGCAAAGACATACAGGAAGAACGGCGCGAACAGAAACAGCAGCACCGTGATAATCCACAGCAGGTGTTTTTTCAGCCCCAGCTTATCCGAAATGACCCCAAGCACGGGCTGGAAGGCGATGGCCGAAAGCGAGATACAGGAGAATACGATCCCGGTATGGGTTTTGTTCAGGCCGATGACATCCGACAGCCAGATCGGCAGAAACGGAAAGCAGGTGGCCATAATGAAGAAGTAGAGAAAGAAGAACAGCCCGAAGATCCAGAAGTTAGGGTTGTCTTTGTGGGTACAGGTTGTTGTGTTCATTATTTTTATCCTCAACGGAGGGCCAGTCTCCCGGCCCATCACCCTTACACGCGTTCAACGCCAATCAGAATGGCGGTTTCCGGGTCCAGAATCGGCAGTGCGATCCCCGCCTGCATCAGCCACTCACCGCTGGCCGTCTGGGACGTTTCCATCCACGCCGGTAGCTTGCGCATGGTGTGCCCGCCCTCACCGGTGAGTCGAATGTTGGGGTGGTCGAGCAGCGTGATGCGGTACTGCGCCTGCGCGTCGAGCCCCGGCATGCGCAGCGGCATCATGAGCGTGTAATCCGGCATGGCCAGTTGGCTGACCATAAACAACCCCTGCGTTTTGTCTTCACTCACTATACCCTGCGCCAGCGTGCTGGCATCCGGCATATCCACGCGCCACTGGGTACCGTGATGGATGACTTCCCGCCACTGCTTGTGCAGCGCAGCGTAATGGCGATAGCCTTCACGCTCCTGAGCATCGACGGTGAGCGGATCAAGCTCCAGTCCCATGTGGCCAAACAGTGCCGTCAGGCCGCGGAAAGCAATGCTGTGCTGGCGGAAGGTGGCGTGACATTTATGATGACCGATATGCGCGCCCATCACTTCCGGCGGGAAGAAGTAGCTCATGCCACGCTGGATGGTATTGCGCTCCAGCGCGTCGTTATTATCAGAGGCCCAGAAGCGGTGGCTGCGGGTCAGGACTTCATAGTCGATTCGCCCGCCGCCCGAGGAGCAGGACTCAAATTCAATGTGCGGGAAACGCTCGCCCAGCACGTCTAACAGACGATAAAACTGCCGCGTCTGCGCATCCGCGGCGGCTTTGCCGTGGTGCCCGGGCTGTACCAGTTCGCGGTTCATATCCCACTTAACGTAGTCGATGGCATGTTCGCCCAGCAGCCAGCTCATCCGCTCGACCAGATAATCAAAAGCCTGCGGAATATTCAGGTTGAGCACCAGTTGATGACGGCCCGTAGCCTGGGTGTAGCCCGGCAGCGCCAGCACCCAGTCGGGATGGGCACGATACAGATCTGAGTCCGGGTTAATCATCTCCGGCTCAATCCAGATACCAAATTCCATGCCGCGCTTTTTCACATGGTTAATCACCGGCGTCAGCCCGTCCGGGTATTTTTTCTCGTCCAGGTACCAGTCACCCAGCGCCGCGTGGTCATCGTTACGGCCTTTGAACCAGCCGTCGTCGATGATAAAACGCTCTACGCCCAGCGCCGCAGCCTCATCGGCCATGCGCATGATGTACGCCGGGTCATGGCTGAAGTAGATCCCCTCCCAGGTATTGAGATGTACCGGGCGCGGTTTGTTTTCAGGGAAGCGGATAACGTTGTCGCGCAGATACCGGTGGAACGACTGGCTCATGCCGTTCAGACCCCGTGCGGAGTAGCTCGCATACAGACGTGGTGTCCAGAGCGTTTCCCCCTCTTCAATCGCCATTTCTCCCGGCAGGTAGAGGGCTTCGGCCTGCAGATAGCGGCGTCCGTCGGTTTTGACTTCCGCACGCAGGCGGTGGTTGCCGCTCCAGCCCAGATGCACGCCCCAGACGTCGCCGTGCATTTCGTTAAATGAGGACGTACCGGCGATCAGCGCCGGGAAGTGTTCGTGAGAGGTCCTGCCGCGGCGGTTTTCAATCACAACGCTGCCGTGTTCAAGCTTCACGCGATGCGGCTGGAACTCACGGATCCAGCGTCCGTGGAACGCCATCACGTCCTGCGCGCGTTCAGCGACCGGTAGCGTCACGGCGAAACGATCAACCTGCCACGCCTGCGCCCGTAGGTTAGTTAAACCGTGACGCACCACCAGTACCCCGCTTGCATCCAGTGCCAGCTCGCTGGTCAGACGCAACCCGGCATGTTCATCTTCCGCCGTTAAGGTCAGGGTTTGCCCCTCGTGCTGCACATGGGTGGTTTTAAAGACAGGCGACCCGTCCAGTCCCTGGCGGTGCCCTTCAATACCGGGCGAACCAAACAGACCGTGTCCCAGCTCCGCCATCAGCGTCACCGGGGCGTCAACGTCGAGCCTGCCGTTCGCCACAGGACGAGCCAGACTTACCACATCTTGCGGTGAAAAGTGGTGAAGGTGCGGCCCCCAGTAGAGAATTTCGGCGAACGGGTGCGTGGTTATCACCAGGTCAACCGCCTTACTTTCGAGTCGAAAAATGGAATCGTGCATCAGACCTCTCCTGTCATCGGGATGATCTGAGTGTTGATCCGAAACGTTTCGGATACAAACCAAAACGTTTCGGATCTGTGATCGGCTTTGGAATTTTGCTGTGTTTAGGCCGTCTGGCCCGGGAAGAACTCTGGCTGCCAGAGCACCTGAAGCTGAGCGATATCGTCGCCGTTAATCAACTGACGCACCATGTCAGCGATCTGTTTCCCGACACCCTGGCGGGTGGACTGAATAACCGCCGCCACATCAACATCGACAATGCTGTCCTGCGGTAAGCCGTCGTAAACCACCAGCGAAACGGCGTTTTCACCGCAGAGAAGACCCCGCTGCGCCAGCGCCATGGCCGCGCCGTCGCCGTGAGTGTTGCAGTCGGTAATGATGGCCGTGGGGGGCTGCGGCAGGGAGAGAAGTTCATTCGTCGTGGCGTAACCCACGCGGCGCGAAGGCGGCATGGCGCGCAGCCATTCGCTGGATAACCCGGCTTCGCGTAGCGCATCCAGATAACCCTGGCGGCGCTGGGTGATGAAGGCCTGATTGTTGCTTTCACCCAGCAAGGCGATGCGGCGATGCCCCTTTTCAATCAGCCAGCGGGTGGCATTGTACGTGCCGGCATAGTTGTCGAAATCAAACCACGCATAGGGCTGCGGCAGCTGGCTGCGCCCGAGCGCGAGAAAGGGAAAACCGGCGGCCTGAAGCTGTTCCAGGCGCGGGTCATGATCCAGCGTGTGCGCCACAATCAGCGCATCCACGCGACGACTTTGCACCATACGCATATAGCTGTGCTTGTCCGCCAGATCGTCATCGGCAATCAGCAGGAGATCGATTTCATGTCGCGCCAGTTCGTGGCTAATTTCGCCGACCATGTCCATAAAGACGCTGTTATTGAGCGGAACAGGATGCACCGGAAAAACCAGACCCACGGCGTCGATTTTGCCCATCTTCAGGCGACGCGCGAAGGTGTTTGGCCGGTAGCCACGGCGCTGAGCCTCCGCTTCGACGCGGGCGCGCGTCTCGCGGGAGACATCGTCATACCCGTTAAGGGCGCGGCTGACGGTGGTAACAGACAGCCCCAGTTCTTTGGCAATGGCTTTAAGCGACATGATTTTCCGTATCTGCGTTAATTTTGTTCAGCCACCAGAAGCGCGTGCGTATCCGGCTCCAGGGCCTTAAAGATATGCGGCTGGTCAGCGGGATAGCAAATGTAATCCCCCGGGCCAAGCTCTTCCGCCGCATCGATCAGACCAACCAGCGCTCTACCCTGCGTCACAATAATATGCTCCACTGAGCCTGCCGGATGTGGCTGAGAAATGCGGTCGGCACCCGGCTGGGTGAGTAACAGGTAGATGTCACGACGCGCGCCCGGCGGGCACGCCGCCAGCAAAATGGCTTCATAGTTAGCCTGTCCGGCAACCACCTTCGTTCCTTCTCCACGGCGGATCACCTGAGTGGTCGGCTGCTGCGGTTCGAGCAAACGGGCAAAAGGAATGTCCAGCGCCACACAGAGTGACCAGAGCGTCTCCAGGCTGGGATTCCCGTTGCCGGACTCCAGCTGCGACAGCGTGGATTTAGCGATCCCGGCACGGCGCGCGATTTCCGCCAGTGAAAGTCCGGTTCGCAGGCGTTCGCGCACCAGACTTTTAGCGATCACGCTGATTGGCTGCGTCATAAAAACGGCCCCTTTGTTCTATAAATCGAACGAATCGTTCGTCTTGAAAAACGGCTCTGATGCGTTCATTATAATGGAAATACGTTCGATATGGCTAAAATTGTATGAAGCATCCTCTCTCAACCCTGAAAGGCGACACGATAAAAGCAATCATCCTGGTGTGTCTCGCGGTAGGCGTCGTCGGGATGTCCTATGGCTCGCTGGCAATGGCCTACGGTTTCCCGGTCTGGGTCCCGTTTTTACTCTCTATTACCGTGCTGGCGGGTGCCTCTGAATTTATGTTTATCGGCATTGTGGCAAGCGGCGGTAACCCTCTGGCAGCGGCGGCTGCCGGATTACTGGTTAATGCACGTCATGTACCGTTTGGAGTGACGGTGCGTGAACTGGTGGGTAAACGTGGCCTGAGTTTTCTGGGTTGCCACATTATGAACGACGAAAGCGTGGTGTTCGGGTTGTCGCAAAAAACGCCCGAACAGCGTAAGGCGGCATACTGGCTATGCGGTTTAGGCGTGGCGATCGTCTGGCCGCTGGGTACATTGCTGGGCACCATGGTTGGCAAACTGTTGCCGGACCTTGAAACCATCGGGCTGGATGCGGTATTCCCGGCGATTTTACTGGCGTTAGTGGTGCCGGCTTTTAAAAATCGCACCACCCTGATCCGCGCCTGCAGCGGTGCTGCATTGTCACTGGCCGCCGTGCCGTTTGCCCCGGTGGGTTTACCGGTTCTGCTCTCTTTACTCGGTCTTGCTGCGAGGAAAAAATAATGGGGAATATGACGGTCTTTATTCTCGGTATCGCCCTTCTTTCTGTGGGAACCTATTTAATGCGTCTCGGCGGGGCAAAACTCGGCAACCGACTGGCGCTGTCAGACCGCTCTCAGGCTCTGCTTTCAGATGCGGCAACGGTTTTGCTGTTTTCCGTCGCGCTGGCGACCACCTTCTATGAAGGTGAGCATTTTGCCGGTATGGCGCGCGTACTGGGCGTGGCGTTTGCAGTGTTTCTGGCATGGCGAAAAATGCCGTTAATTGTGGTGATCGTGGCGGCTGCGGTTGTGACTGCATTGCTGCGTCTGGCGGGTATCCAATAAAAAAAGCGCCCCTGGGGCGCTCTTTCGACGGTGTGGCAGCTTATTTGTTCAGTTCAGCGGTCATGTGTACGCGGTTACCCGTAAACGCCTGGGTAATTTTGTAAGATGACGCGCCCGCTTCCTGAGCCTGTGCAGCAATTTTGGCTTCTGCGCCATCAATGGTAGTGGCGGTTGCGGTCACAGTCTGTGCAGCGAAAGAACCGAAAGATGTAGCCAGAGCGATTACTGCGACAAAAGTTTTGATGCTTTTCATGATATAAACCCTTTCAATTAGTTGTTTGTTTAAGGCACCGTGCCTTGATGAGATAAATAGTAGACCTCATCATGAACAACTAAAAGCGGAAGGATTTGCTATTCTTTTTCAAATTTACTGATTAACTATTAATCGCTGCGGATGGGTATAAATCGTCGCCCTTCCCGGCTTACAGAACCCCACCAGCGTCAGGTTACAGCGCTCCGCTACTTCCACCGCCAGCGTGGTCGCGGCCGATACGGCAAAAAGGATTTCAACGCCGCACATCGCCGATTTTTGCACCATCTCGTAGCTGGCGCGGCTGGAGACCAGTGCCGCCCCCTGCTGCCAGAGTTCGCTTTCACGCGCCCGGCGGCCCATCAGTTTATCCAGCGCCACATGGCGGCCGACATCCTCATGCCCCCCGGCAATATCGCCCGATGGCAGAACCCATGCCGCCGCATGCGTGCATCCGCTCAGCTGGCCGACAGGTTGCACGTCATTCAGATGTTCAAGGGCATGGTCGAGATGGGCCAGATTGAAGGTCTGGGTAAACGGCAGAGGTGCGACAGGCTTACCGATATCATTGAGCTGCTCTACCCCGCAAACCCCGCATCCGGTACGCCCGGCCAGCGCGCGTCGCCGCTCTTTGAGCCCCATAAACCGGCGGCTTGAGAGTTCGATTTGCACTTCAAGGCCGTTGCAGACCTTCACCACATCCATGCCGTAAATTTCTTGCGGGTGCTCAATGATGCCTTCCGAGAGGGAAAAGCCAATCGCGAACAGCTCCAGATCTTTCGGCGAGGCCATCATCACCACATGGGAAATACCGTTGTAAACCAGAGCAACGGGCACTTCCTCCGCCAGAAAATCAGGCGTGGTGTGGGTAATGTGGGGCGGTCTGTGTACCGACAGTTCCACGATACCGGCAGGGAGTGGCGACGAGTGGGTAACACGGTTTTGTTTAGACACAGCGGTATTCCTGAACAACCACGGAGGTGAGCCTGCTATTGCATCACAAACCGCAGGCCATACGCATAGTATGGATCAACTTTTCAGCACCCATCCTCATCAAGTTTACCTACTCATTTGGGAGAGGCGCAACCGAGGCGGTGATACAGCCCTTTAACATGCCGGGGCAATAATGTGACTCGTGTCACACTTTATAATCAACACAGTGATAATACGTTCACTTTGTATTAACGCCATTGGAACAGGCGTACCGACATTGTGGTATTCTGATGATATCCCTCGTAGAACTGAGGGATTAACGCAAATTTTTCTCCTTTGCGGTCACCGTTCAACCGCGAAGTCAAAACTACATATGTAAGCAATGTCGAAACAAGGAGTGACCCATGCAGGTCAGCAGAAGGCAGTTCTTTAAGATCTGCGCTGGCGGTATGGCAGGCACCACGGCGGCGGCACTGGGTTTTGCACCCGGTGTAGCGCTGGCGGAGACGCGGCAATATAAACTGCTGCGCACCCGTGAAACCCGTAATACCTGTACGTACTGCTCTGTCGGTTGCGGGCTGTTGATGTATAGCCTCGGCGACGGTGCTAAAAACGCCAAAGCGTCTATCTTCCATATCGAAGGTGACCCGGACCATCCGGTCAACCGCGGTGCGCTGTGCCCGAAAGGTGCCGGCCTGGTTGACTTTATCCACTCCGAAAGCCGCCTGAAATTCCCTGAATATCGTGCGCCAGGTTCCGATAAATGGCAGCAAATCAGCTGGGAAGACGCATTTGACCGCATCGCTAAACTGATTAAAGAAGACCGCGATGCCAACTTTATTGCGAAGAACGCTGAAGGCGTCACCGTCAACCGCTGGCTCTCCACCGGGATGCTGTGTGCGTCTGCTTCCAGTAACGAAACCGGCTATTTAACCCAGAAATTTACGCGTGCACTCGGTATGCTCGCGGTCGACAACCAGGCGCGTGTCTGACACGGACCAACGGTAGCAAGTCTTGCTCCAACATTTGGTCGCGGTGCGATGACCAACCACTGGGTCGACATCAAGAACGCCAACCTTATTGTGGTGATGGGCGGTAACGCCGCTGAAGCGCACCCTGTCGGGTTCCGCTGGGCGATGGAAGCCAAAATCCACAACGGTGCGAAACTGATTGTGATCGATCCCCGCTTTACGCGTACTGCGTCAGTGGCGGATTTCTACACCCCTATTCGTTCAGGTACTGACATCACTTTCCTGTCAGGCGTATTGCTGTACCTGATGACCAACGAAAAATATAACCGCGAATACACCGAAGCCTATACCAACGCCAGCCTGATCGTGCGTGAGGATTACCACTTCAAAGATGGACTGTTCAGCGGTTATGACGCCGAAAAACGCAAATACGACAAGACCAGCTGGAACTATGAGCTGGACGAGAAAGGCTTTGCGAAGCGTGATACGACGCTGCAGCATCCGCGCTGCGTGTGGAACCTGCTGAAAGAGCACGTTTCCCGCTACACGCCGGACGTTGTCGAAAACATCTGTGGTACGCCGAAGGAAGACTTCCTGAAGGTGTGCGAGCTTATCGCCGAAACCAGCGCGAAAGACAAAACGGCGTCGTTCCTCTACGCGCTCGGCTGGACCCAACACTCTGTCGGCGCGCAGAACATCCGTACCATGGCGATGGTTCAGCTGCTGCTCGGCAACATGGGGATGGCTGGCGGCGGCGTGAACGCCCTGCGTGGTCACTCCAACATTCAGGGTCTGACCGACCTTGGTCTGCTGTCTCAAAGCCTGCCAGGTTACATGAACCTGCCAAGCGAAAAACAGACCGACCTGCAAACCTACCTCACAGCCAGCACGCCTAAACCGCTGCTCGAAGGTCAGGTGAACTACTGGGGCAACTATCCGAAGTTCTTCGTCTCGATGATGAAAGCCTTCTTCGGTGACAAAGCGACAGCAGAAAACAGCTGGGGCTTTGACTGGCTGCCGAAGTGGGACAAAGGTTACGACGTTCTGCAGTACTTCGAGATGATGCATCAGGGCAAGGTGAATGGCTATCTGTGCCAGGGCTTTAACCCGGTCGCCTCATTCCCGAACAAGAACAAGGTGGTTGAATCGCTGTCGAAACTGAAGTTCCTGGTGACGATTGACCCACTCAACACCGAGACGTCGACCTTCTGGCAGAACCACGGTGAGTCGAATGACGTTGACCCATCGAAGATTCAGACTGAAGTGTTCCGTCTGCCTTCTACCTGCTTCGCGGAAGAGAACGGTTCCATCGTGAACTCTGGCCGCTGGCTGCAGTGGCACTGGAAAGGCGCGGACGCCCCGGGCATCGCCATGAACGACGGCGAGATCCTGGCCGGTATCTTCTTACGCCTGCGTAAGATGTATGCGGCAGAAGGCGGTGCGAACCCGGAACCGGTGCTGAACATGACCTGGAACTACTCGACGCCGGAAAACCCAGCGCCGGAAGAAGTGGCGATGGAGAGCAACGGTAAAGCGCTGGCAGATGTTATCGACCCGGCTACCGGGACGGTGCTGGCGAAGAAAGGCGATCAGCTCAGTACCTTCGCGCACCTGCGTGATGACGGCACGACCGCCAGTGGCTGCTGGATCTTTGCCGGTAGCTGGACGCCGAAAGGTAACCAGATGGCCAACCGCGATAATGCTGACCCGTCAGGTCTCGGCAATACGCTGGGCTGGGCCTGGGCATGGCCGCTGAACCGCCGCATTCTATACAACCGTGCTTCCGCTGACCCGCAGGGTAATCCGTGGGATCCGAAGCGTCAGTTGCTGAAATGGGACGGCGCGAAATGGGGCGGTGTGGATATTCCGGACTACAGTACTGCCCCTCCAGGCAGCGATGTCGGGCCGTTTATCATGCAGCCTGAAGGGATGGGACGCCTGTTTGCTATCGATAAGATGGCGGAAGGGCCATTCCCGGAACACTACGAGCCGTTTGAGACGCCGCTGGGCACCAACCCGCTGCACCCGAACGTGGTCTCTAACCCGGCAGCCCGCATCTTTAAGGGCGATTTCGACGCGCTGGGTAAAAAAGACAAGTTCCCGTATGTGGGCACCACTTACCGTCTGACCGAACACTTCCACTACTGGACCAAGCACGCGCTGCTTAACGCTATCGCGCAGCCGGAACAGTTTGTGGAGATCGGCGAGAAGCTGGCGAACAAGCTCGGTATTGCCCATGGCGATACCGTGAAGGTCTCTTCTAACCGTGGCTACATCAAGGCCAAGGCGGTGGTGACCAAGCGTATTCGCACGCTGAACGTTCACGGTCAGCAGGTGGATACCATCGGTATTCCGATTCACTGGGGTTATGAGGGCGTGGCGAAGAAAGGGTTCATTGCGAACACCCTGACGCCGTTCGTCGGTGATGCGAACACGCAGACACCGGAGTTTAAGGCCTTCCTCGTGAACGTGGAAAAGGTGTAACGGAGACGACTTATGGCTTATCAATCTCAAGACATTATCCGTCGTTCCGCGACTAACGGTTTCACGCCCGCGCCTCAGGCGCGGGACCACCAGCAGGAAGTGGCGAAGCTTATCGATGTGACCACCTGTATCGGCTGTAAAGCCTGCCAGGTGGCCTGTTCTGAGTGGAACGACCTCCGTGATGAAGTGGGTCACAACGTCGGGGTGTACGACAACCCGGCTGACCTGACCGCCAAGTCCTGGACGGTGATGCGTTTCTCGGAAGTGGAACAGAACGACAAACTGGAATGGCTTATCCGCAAAGACGGCTGTATGCACTGTGCGGATCCGGGCTGCCTGAAGGCATGTCCGTCAGAAGGGGCTATCATTCAGTATGCTAACGGTATCGTCGACTTCCAGTCCGAGCAGTGCATTGGCTGCGGCTACTGCATAGCGGGCTGCCCGTTCGATGTCCCTCGCATGAACCCGGAAGACAACCGCGTCTACAAATGCACGCTGTGCGTAGACCGCGTAAACGTCGGCCAGGAGCCTGCGTGCGTGAAAACCTGTCCGACGGGCGCTATCCACTTTGGCTCCAAAGAGGATATGAAAACGCTGGCGGCTGAACGCGTGGGCGAACTGAAAACCCGTGGCTACGACAACGCAGGCCTGTACGATCCGGCCGGCGTGGGCGGCACGCACGTGATGTATGTGCTGCACCACGCAGACAAGCCGAATCTGTATCACGGCCTGCCGGAGAACCCGGAAATCAGCGCGACCGTGAAGTTCTGGAAAGGCATCTGGAAACCACTGGCAGCGGTGGGTTTTGCTGCCACCTTCGCAGCGAGCATCTTCCACTATGTCGGTGTCGGTCCGAACCGCGCGGAAGAGGAAGACGACAACCTGCATGAAGAGAAAGACGAGGTGCGCAAATGAAAAAACGTGACACCATCGTGCGCTATACCGCGCCGGAACGCATCAACCACTGGGTCACCGCCTTCTGCTTCATGCTGGCGGCGATAAGCGGGCTGGGGTTCTTCTTCCCCTCCTTCAACTGGCTGATGCAGATCATGGGGACACCACAGCTGGCGCGTATACTGCACCCGTTTGTTGGCGTCATCATGTTCGCGTCGTTCATCATCATGTTTTTCCGATACTGGCACCATAACCTAATCAATCGGGATGATATCTTTTGGGCGAAGAATATTCGTAAGATCGTCGTCAACGAGGAAGTGGGTGATACCGGGCGTTATAACTTCGGCCAGAAGTGCGTATTCTGGGCGGCGATTATCTTCCTGGTCCTGTTGCTGGTGAGCGGCGTGATCATCTGGCGTCCGTATTTTGCGCCTGCTTTCTCAATCCCGGTGATCCGATTCGCGCTGATGCTGCATTCATTTGCCGCAGTGGCGTTAATTGTGGTTATCATGGTGCATATTTACGCCGCCCTTTGGGTGAAAGGCACCATTACCGCGATGATGGAAGGCTGGGTAACCAGTACGTGGGCGAAGAAACATCACCCGCGCTGGTACCGAGAGGTCCGCCAGAAACAGGAAAAGTCATCTGAATGAGTATTCGCATAATCCCGCAAGATGAGCTGGGTTCGAGCGAGAAACGCACGGCGGATTATATTCCGCCGTTGTTATTCCCCAGACTCAAGAACCTCTATAACCGCCGCGCAGAGCGTCTGCGCGAGCTGGCAGAGAACAACCCACTGGGCGATTTTCTGCGTTTTGCCGCGCTGGTTGCCCATGCGCAGGAAGTGGTGCTATACGACCACCCGCTGCAAATTGACCTGACCGCGCGCATCAAAGAGGCCAGCGAGCAGGGTAAGCCTCCGCTGGATATCCACGTTCTGCCGCGCGATAAGCACTGGCATACGCTGCTGCACTCCCTGATTGCCGAGCTGAAACCCGAGATGAGCGGTACCGCGCTGGCGGTCATTGAGAATCTGGAAAAAGCCTCCGATCAGGAGCTGGAAGAGATGGCGAGCGCGCTGTTTGCGTCCGATTTCTCCCTGGTCAGCAGCGATAAAGCGCCGTTCATCTGGGCGGCGTTGTCGCTTTACTGGGCGCAAATGGCCAGCCTGATCCCGGGTAAAGCCCGCGCCGAATACGGCGAAGCGCGTCAATTCTGCCCGGTATGCGGCTCAATGCCGGTGTCCAGCATGGTGCAGATCGGTACCACTCAGGGGCTGCGTTATCTGCACTGCAACCTGTGTGAAACCGAGTGGCACGTGGTGCGCATTAAATGCAGCAACTGCGAACAGACGCGCGATCTCAACTACTGGTCGCTGGAAAATGAAGACGCGGCGGTCAAAGCTGAAAGCTGCGGTGACTGCGGTACCTACCTGAAGATCCTTTATCAGGAAAAAGACCCGAAAGTCGAAGCCGTCGCCGACGATCTCGCCTCGCTGATTCTGGACGCCAAAATGGAGCAAGAGGGCTTTGCCCGCAGCTCTATTAACCCGTTCCTGTTCCCGGGTGAAGGGGAGTAATCCCCACTCACAGTGCCGGGCAACGTTGGTTTGCCCGGCCTGTATCTGGTTGACTGAAACATCCTCGCCTTCCTCTCGCATATCTTCCAGCATCACTGTGCAGGCAAACTACACGTGCGTGATTCAGGACTAAAGCCAAATTTAATATCCATGTTTATTTTTGCGAGCCGCTTTCCAGAATCGTTTTCAGCCTCATTTTCCCTGTTTCACTCGACAACAAACTGAGTTATAACACTGTATATTCATACAGATTAAAGGGACCCACATGGCACTCGAAAAAGGGATTGATACGCTGGTTCAGGCGTTCATCGCAGCAGGACGCCCTTCTGCGCGTAGCCAAAGTATTGATGACCGGAGAGCAGGCTATATTGCCAGCACGGCGCTTGCCGGTGAGACAGAAACGCGCGTTGACGTAGAGACGCTGAACCTCGAAGGCATCACATATCGCGTCTTCTCTCCGCCAGATGCTGCTGAAAAGCTGCCGACCGTTATCTACTACCACGGGGGATGCTTCATAAGCGGCGGCTTCGATACTCACGATAATCAACTGCGCCAGTTAGCGTTTTATGGCAACTGCCGCGTCATTGCGATCCAGTACAGACTTGCTCCTGAACATACCTACCCTGCCGCCCATGATGATGCAGAAAGAGGCGCACATCTGGTCTGGCAATACGCGGATATGTTTGGCGTGGATAAAAACCGTATCACCCTGTGCGGGGACAGCGCAGGAGGCCATCTGGCACTGGTGACGGCCCTGCGGCTCACGTCTTCCGGACTCTGGCAGCCTGCGCAGCTCATTCTTATCTACCCGATGCTGGATGCCACGGCCTATTTTGAAAGTTATACCCGTAACGGCACGGATTACGTCATCACCCGCGATACGCTGCTGAGCGGATATGAGCTCTATCTGGCCCACACGGAACGCCAGCATCCTGAAGCGAGCCCGCTCTGGCGGAAGGATTTTAGCGGCCTGCCTCCCGTGCACATCATTACTGCCGAGTTTGATCCGCTTTGCGACGAAGGTGAGGCGCTATATCAGCGCCTGACTGAGCAAGGCGTCACGTGTACGGCTCAGCGGTGGCTGGGGGTTATCCATGGATTTTTCCAGCTTGGCGGGGTCAGCCCGTCTGCGCGCGATCTTCTAAGGGATATTGCCAGACGGATCGGCGCGGGGAATTAACCCGGCAATCATGCCGGGACGACGGAACCTACTCTTCTTCGTTTCCACCCTCTTCAAACGCGCCAAACGGCTTCGCAGGAAGAACGATGTAGGTACCTTCAAAGACGGCACCCGGCGTTTCATCGCCGAACAGCTCAACGCGCATCTGTACGCGCGCTTTACGCCCGCGCGCCAGGCGGTCGAGATCGCCACCAAGTGCGCCAAGATCGGCAACGGCGCTCGGCTTACCACTGATCGGCGCGCTGTAACGAATATGGGCATCGGCCAGAATAATGGTGCCGCCAAGATGGCGTTCGCGGAGCATCAGCCAGATAAGCCCCCAGCCGGTCAGCGTGGCGAGCGAAAACAGGCTGCCGGCAAACAGGGTGTGATGGGGGTTCTGATTGCCGATTTCCGGCATGGTGGTAATGAATTTTTGCCCGGTGTACTGCTGAATACGCACGCCCATTTTTTCACTCAGGGGAATGTGCTGATACCAGGCCTGCTGGAGCTGCCCACACCAGTCAGCTCGATGGAGAATATCGTCCAGCGTAGCGATGGGTTTGATCATCAAAAAGTGACGAATCGGCGTGGTTTGCGGGGCGGTGATTTCCCCCTGGTTAACAAAACCGAGTTTGGCGAAGAATTCGACGGCGTCTTCGCGGGCGCTACAGGTGACGCGCTTAACCCCTTCCTGACGGGCGACAGACTCAAGGGTCATCGCCATCAAGGTGCCGAGGCCTTTATCCTGCACGGAAGGATGAACCGCCATAAAGCGGATTGAAGCTTCGTTATCGGCATTGATGTACAAACGCCCAACGGCGACGAGGTTACCCTCTTCGTCCATCACCATCTGGTGATGAGCCATCGCATCCCAGGCGTCGCGCTCAGACCCTTTTGGCTGATGTAATGGCTTGCGTAACATTTCCCAGCGGAACTGGTAATAGGCTTCTAACTCTTCTTCCGTTTGCGGTACTCGAAGGTGATACATAGCTGTACTCTCTCTTGTTACCCGCGGCCACGCCGCCAGTTGGCTCATACCTGGAGCCAGAATGTGACGGGGCCATCGTTCACCAGCGATACCTGCATATCTGCAGCGAATCGTCCGGTTTGCGTATTCATGTCCTGTTGACGACAACGCGCCACAAAGTACTCGTAAAGGGCTTCTGCACGATCCGGTGCGGCACCTTTAGAGAAACCCGGGCGCATGCCGCGCTCGGTATCGGCCGCCAGCGTAAACTGGGAGACCACCAGCACGCTGCCACCCGCCTGCTGAACGTTCAGGTTCATCTTACCATCCGCATCGCTGAAAATGCGGTAGCCCAGCACGCGCTCGCATAAGCGGTTGGCTTTCTGTTCGTCATCATCCTTTTCGACACCTAACAACACTAAAAGTCCTGGGCCAATTTCACCCGTCACCTCTCCCTCCACGGTGACGCTGGCACGGGTTACGCGCTGTATCAATGCAATCATGGTTGGTCTGCTTCTTGTTGTTTTTCAGCTTCTGCTGCTTTTTTAAGTTCGCGGTATACGCCGAGAGTGACAGTTATTTCGGCACCAAGCAAGACGATACACCAGGTCCAGTAGACCCAGACAAATAAAATGGGGATCACCGCCAGCACGCCGTAAATCAGCTGATAAGACGGGAACATGGTGATGTAAAGGGCAAACCCTTTTTTGCCCAGTTCAAAGAGCAATGCCGCGACCAGCGCGCCCACGACCGCATCGCGGTTAGGCACGCGCGTGGTCGGTACCACGCTGTACAGCAGCCAGAAAGAGAGCCACGATAAAATCAGCGGGAAGATACGCAACAGGTTATCGATAACGCCGTTGAGATCGCTGGCCCAGCGCAGCGAAAGCAGATACGAACTGATAGCCAGACTCGCACCGGCCAGCAAGGGCCCCAGCGTTAAGATCATCCAGTACACCGCAAAGGAATAAACCTTGGGCCGCGCCTTTTTACTCCGCCAGATGGCATTCAGCGCGTTATCTATGGCGTACATCAATAACAACGCCGTGACGATCAGGCCACACGCCCCGACCGCCGTCATTTTGCTGGAGTTAGCGACAAACTGTTCAATGTAGTTCTGTATGACGTCCCCGGTGGCGGGAATAAAATTCGCAAAGACAAAGTGGCGAAGCTGCAGGCTGACATCTGCAAACATCGGAAAAGCGGAAAATAGCGCAAAAATGACGGCCACCAGCGGCACAAGCGAGAGCAGTGACACGTAGGCGAGGTTACCCGCCAGCGTGGTCATGTTGTCCTCATCAATGCGATGCCAGAGCAGTTTCAGCCACGCCCTGAGCGGACGAGTATGATGCGTGGCTTTTTGATGAACGGTTTTTAGCATAACTGCTTCGCAAAATAGTTTGGTATCGTCTCCTTTCCGGTCACCAGAATTGACGTGATACCCAACTGGTTAGCTCCCTCTATATTATCGGCATTGTCGTCGAAAAAGACCGCATCGGCCGCGGTAAATCCTTCCGCCTGCAGAACCGCCTGATAGATACGCGCTTCGGGTTTACGCATCCCCATCTCCTGGGAGAGGTAGATTTTATCGGCCGCCGCCTGCACCTCAGGATACTCGTCAGGCCAGAACGTGGTATGCAGACGGTTAGTATTCGACAGCACCACAACCCGATGCCCCTGCTCGCGGAGTTTATGCATAATGGCGATCACGTCCGGGCGGATCGCGACGAACACTGCCTGCCAGCCATGGGAAAACTGCTCGTAACTTAACGGCACATCCATTTCATGACACAGACGTTCAGCAAATTCTTCATCGCTAATTTCGCCGCGCTCGTGCTGATGGAAGGTCTCGCCCATTGCGAAACTCTGCTTTAACGTCGCCAGCGGGACACGGCTAAAGTCGCTCCATGCGCCCAGCACCCGATTAAAATCGATATCGACGATTACATTTCCTAAGTCAAAGATATAAAGCATTTTTTATCTCCTGCTCGCCGTGGAAAAGTAACTGTAGCGGGAAAGATAAGGTTTGGCTATGCGCCAGATTCAGCTTACAGAAAGGAAAGGCCCGAGCCTGGATATCGGGCCATTAAGAAGGGTTAGCCTGCCTGCTGTTCGTCGCCTGAATTCACCTCAACGACTTCTACCTTGCTGGATTTGAGATGATTTTGCAGCGCAGATCCCGGTAGCTCATCGGTGAAGAGCGCGGTTGCCTGCGACACGTTACCAATTTCAACGGCAGCAGAGGCGTGGTATTTCGTATGATCGGCCGCCAGTAAAATATGTCGCGCGTGGGCCATCATGGTTTTCACCACGCTGGCTTCATTAACGTCAAACTCCATCATCGCGCCGTCGTGTTCAATTGCTCCGACGCTGGTCACCAGGTAATCGGCACGGAAGCCTGACACGAACGCCGTCGCCGCAGGCCCGATAATGCCTCCGTTATGCGGACGCAGCGTACCGCCTGGCACCATCACTTCAAAGCGCGGGTTCTTATACAGAATATGCGCCACCCGCAGGCTGTTGGTGATGATGCGCAGATGATTATGGTTGAGCAGCGCCCGGGCAACGTGCTCCACCGTCGTCCCGATAGTAATGAAGATGGTTGAACCATCAGGAATGTAGTCGGCAATCGCTTCGGCAATGGCCCGCTTCTCTTCGGTCAAGGAGACTTCACGTTGCTCAAATGCGGTGTTCACCACGCTGGATGCCCTGCCCGCGCCGCCATGATGACGCGTGATCAGCCCCTGCTCACTCAGCTTGCGGATATCCCGGCGCACGGTTTGCGTTGAGACGTCCAGCAGTTGCGCCAGTTCATCAATGTTCATATAGCCGCGGTCAGCAATCAACGTAAGCAGTTGATCGTGCCGCGGGTTGCCGGTCAGTTCGGTAAGGCTCATGGGCTGTCCTCTGAAAACCATCACGCCCCGCATTTTATACAAAAAGTGACAAAAAAGAGCGGGTTTGATCACAGTCAGGTATACCCGCCCGTCCGCCGGGCCGGGTACATTTCAGTGCCGCAACCGCACTCGCGAAACGTACCGCGTCTGTTGCATCCCCCTGCTGCGCCAGACTCACCGCCAGCGCGCCGTGAAAGACATCCCCTGCACCTGTGGTATCCACCACGTCGACCGCAAATCCCGGCTGATGACGAAGCGCGCCCTGCTCCAGCCAGTAACACCCTTCACGCCCTTGCGTGACGTAGACATGTCCATTTGTGAGCGTTTGTGCTTTTCTCAGTGCGTTTTCCGTATCGTCCAGCTGGCTTAAACGCCGCAGACCCGGCGCGGAGAAGGCCGCATGATCGCTTAAGGCGACCAGCTCAGCAATATCCTGCGGGGTGACATCGGCATCAAGCAGCGTACTGACGCCCTGCTGGCGGGCAAAGGTGAACGCCTGCTTAGCCCCTTCGTGCCAGCGCACGTCGGCTAATACGATATCCCATTGCGAAAAATCGATATCCTGCAGCCATGCCGCCGTAGCCGGGAGATCGGGGCTGGGGTAGTTAGCAATAACTCGCTCCCCGTGGCCATCCACCAGCACGGCCGATTGCGATGAACGGGCTCCTTTCACCATCCGCGTATAGCGCGTGTTTACCCCCAGGGACTCCAGCTCCGCGAGCAGTCTTCTGCCGGTATCGTCATCACCCACCCGGCCAATAAAGTCCACCTCAGCCCCCAGTTTCGCTGCCGCCACCGCCGCAGTCGCCGCAGGACCGCCGCCCACCTCCGTATAGTCTTTTGCGACATATTTGCCACCTTCTTTCGGTAAATCATCGAGATACCAGATGCGATCCAGCACGGTAATGCCGACACAAACGATGCGAGTCATGGTGATTCCTTCTGCGTTTTCTGATGCTCTCATTTTAATTTCACGAAATGTTTAAAAAGTGACCCCTGTCAATTTTTTGACTATAAATTACAAATACGATCAAAAACAGACAACACAAACGCTCAATAATTGACACGATGTGACAGGAGAGAAGCATGTCAGCAATTGCCTTTATCGGGTTAGGACAGATGGGTGCGCCCATGGCAACGAATCTGCTTAAACAGGGCCACCAGCTTCACGTTTTTGATGTAAACCCGCAGGCGATACAGGCCCTGGTGGCGCGTGGAGCCCTGGCTGCAGCCACGCCTGCACAGGCAGTAAAGGAGGCCGAATTTGTCATCACCATGCTGCCAAACGGAGACCTGGTTCGCACAGTATTGTTTGGTGAGCAGGGCGTCTGCGAAGGCTTATCCCGCGAAGCGCTGGTCATTGATATGTCCACCATTCACCCACTACAGACCGATGCCCTGATCCGCGACATGGCTGAACGTGGTTTCAGCATGATGGATGTGCCTGTCGGACGCACATCGGACCATGCCGTCGCCGGAACATTACTCCTTCTGGCTGGCGGCACCGCGCAGCAGGTTGAACGTGCCACGCCGGTGTTGATGGCGATGGGCAATGAACTGATAAACGCAGGTGGGCCAGGCATGGGCATCCGCGTGAAGCTTATTAACAACTACATGAGCATTGCCCTGAACGCGCTGTCCGCTGAAGCCGCCGTGCTGTGTGAAGCCCTCGGCCTCTCTTTCGATGTGGCGCTCAGCGTTATGAGCGGTACGCCAGCAGGCAAAGGCCACTTCACCACCTCATGGCCTAACAAGGTGCTCAAAGGCGATCTTACACCGGCCTTTATGATCGACCTCGCGCATAAAGATCTGGGGATCGCGCTGGACGTGGCAAACCAGCTCCACGTCCCGATGCCGCTGGGCGCGGCCTCCCGTGAAGTCTACAACCAGGCGCGGGCCGCCGGACGCGGGCGCGAAGACTGGACAGCCATTCTTGAACAAGTTCGCGCATCCGCCGGGCTGAAAAAAACACACTGATACGAAAGGACTGAGGAATGACGATGTACACCCTGAAAGATATCACCCGACCTTCCGGCGGTTTTGCGATGCTGGCCGTTGATCAGCGCGAAGCGATGCGCCTGATGTTTGCTGCGGCGGGCGCACCGGTGCCGGTCACCGATCAGCATCTCACCGACTTTAAGGTCAACGCGGCCAAAATTCTGTCGCCGTATGCCTCCGCCATTCTTGTCGATCAGCAGTTTTGCTACCAGCAGATCGTAGAGCAACAGGCCGTTGCCAAAAACTGCGCGATGATTGTGGCAGCAGACGAATTTATTCCGGGGAACGGGATCCCCGTTGACAGCGTCGTCATCGATAAAAACGTTGATGCCCAGGCGGTCAGGCGCGATGGCGGCAAAGCGCTGAAGCTACTGGTGCTGTGGCGTAGCGACGAAGATCCGCAGCAGCGTCTGGAGATGGTGAAGGCGTTCAATCAGCTGTGCCATAACAATGGACTGCTCAGCATTATTGAGCCGGTAGTCCGCCCGCCGCGTCGCGGCGCGACGTTTAATCGTGAACAGGCCATTATCGACGCGGCAAAAGAGCTGGGAGACAGCGGAGCTGATCTCTACAAAGTGGAGATGCCTCTGTTCGGCAAAGGCTCTCAGCAGGAATTGCTGACTGCCTCGCAAAAACTGAACGAGAACATCGCCATGCCGTGGGTGATCCTCTCATCCGGCGTGGACGATAAGTTGTTCCCAAGGGCGGTGAGTGTTGCGATGCAGGCGGGTGCATCCGGCTTTTTAGCCGGCCGCGCCGTCTGGTCATCAGTGATTGGCCTGCCGGACACGGAACTGATGCTCCGTGATATTTCTGTGCCGAAACTGCAGCGTTTGGGTGAGATCGTCGACGAAATGATGGCTCGCCGTTAAGAAAGGACCCGAACATGAAATGGTTTAACACCCTGAGCCATAACCGCTGGCTTGAACAAGAGACTGACCGCATTCTCGATTTCGGTAAAAACGCCGCCGTGCCGACCGGCTTTGGCTGGCTGGGCAATAACGGTCAGGTGCGCAGCGATATGGGCACGCATCTGTGGATCACCGCCCGTATGCTGCACGTTTATGCCGTGGCGGCAAACATGGGGCGTCCCGGCGCATATGCCCTGGTGGAGCATGGCATCAACGCCCTGAATGGTCCGCTGCGTGACCCGCAATATGGCGGCTGGTACGCCTGTATTAACGATGAAGGCGTTATGGATGCCTCCAAGCAGGGCTATCAGCACTTCTTTGTTTTGCTGGGCGCGGCCAGCGCCGTCACCACCGGCCATCCACAGGCTCGCAAGTTACTGGACGATGCCATCGAGGTGATTGAGCGTTATTTCTGGAGCGAACAGGAACAGATGTGCCTGGAATCCTGGGATGAGGCCTTCAGCAAAACCGAAGAGTACCGTGGCGGCAACGCCAATATGCACGCTGTCGAAGCCTTCCTGATTGTGTATGACGTGACGCATGACCGTAAATGGCTCGACCGCGCCCTGCGCATTGCTTCGGTGATCATTCACGACGTGGCACGCAAGGGCGAGTACCGGGTTAATGAGCATTTCGATACGCAATGGAACCCCATCCGCGATTACAACATTGATAACCCCGCTCACCGTTTTCGCGCCTACGGCGGTACGCCAGGCCACTGGATCGAGTGGAGCCGCCTGATGCTGCACCTGCGCGCTGCGCTGGAAGCGCGTTTTGAAACACCACCCGCATGGCTGCTGGAAGATGCAAAAGGCTTGTTCCACGCCACAATCCGCGACGCCTGGGCACCCGATGGTGCCGACGGTTTTGTCTATTCCGTTGGCTGGGATGGTAAGCCCATCGTTCGCGAGCGCGTGCGCTGGCCGATTGTCGAAGCGATGGGAACGGCCTATGCGCTCTATACCGTCACCGGCGAGGCGCAGTACGAAGCCTGGTATCAGAAATGGTGGGATTACTGCATCAAATACCTGATCGACTACGAGAACGGTTCATGGTGGCAGGAGCTGGATATCCATAACGAAGTGACCACCAAAGTCTGGGACGGCAAGCAGGATATTTATCATCTGCTGCATTGCCTGGTGATCCCTCGCTTACCGCTGGCGCCAGGGTTAGCCCCGGCCGTTGCCGCCGGATTACTGGATAGCCAGGCCAAATAATAAAAACGGAGATCTTATGCGTACCCTACACAATATTATTCTTAAAAGCAGTGAACATGGTTTCACCCTGAGCTGGCAGGATCGTCTGATTCTGTCCCACACCGCCGACACCCCGTGCCTGTGGATCGGCGCAGGTGAAGCCGATATCGAGATGTTTCGCGGCAACTTCAGCATCAAAGACAAACTCAACGAAAAAATTGCCCTGACCGAGGCCACCGTCGCGCCGCAAAATGCGGGTTGGGCGATTCGCTTTACCCGGGGTGACGCCGTCAGCGCCACGCTACTGGTGGGTGTGGATGCCGAAGGACGCCTGGAGCTGAAACTCAAAAATGATGCCACCTGCCATAACCGCATCTGGCTGCGGCTGGCGGCCCAGCCCGAGGATCATATCTATGGTTGCGGAGAGCAGTTCTCCTACTTCGACCTGCGCGGCAAGCCGTTCCCGTTGTGGACCAGTGAGCAGGGCGTGGGCCGTAATAAGCAGACCTACGTCACCTGGCAGGCAGACTGCAAAGAGAACGCGGGCGGCGATTACTACTGGACCTTCTTCCCGCAACCCACCTTTGTGAGTACCCAGAAGTACTACTGCCACGTGGATAACAGCTGTTATATGAATTTCGACTTCAGCGCGCCGGCGTTCCACGAGCTGGCCTTCTGGGAAGATAACGCCACGCTGCGCTTCGAATGTGCGCAAACGTATGTCGATCTGCTGGAAAAACTGACCGGGTTACTGGGCCGTCAGCCCGAACTGCCGGACTGGGTTTACGACGGGGTAACGCTGGGCGTTCAGGGCGGCACCGACGTGTGCCAGCAAAAGCTCGACACCATGCGCAACGGCGGTGTGAAGGTGAACGGTATCTGGGCGCAGGACTGGTCCGGCATCCGGATGACCTCCTTTGGCAAACGCGTGATGTGGAACTGGAAGTGGAACAGCGATCTGTATCCGCAGTTGGATACACGTATCCCGCAGTGGAAGCAGGAGGGCGTGCAGTTCCTCTCCTATATCAACCCTTACGTGGCCAGCGACAGAGACCTCTGTGAAGAGGCGGCGAAACGCGGTTATCTGACCAAAAACGCCGACGGTCAGGACTATCACGTCGAGTTCGGCGAGTTCTACGCGGGCGTTATCGACCTGACGAATTCGGAAGCCTACGACTGGTACAAAGAGGTCATCAAAAAGAACCTGATAGCGCTGGGCTGTGGCGGCTGGATGGCTGATTTTGGTGAATATTTGCCGACTGATACCTTCCTGCACAACGGCGTGAGCGCGGAAATCATGCATAACGCCTGGCCTGCGCTATGGGCGAAATGTAACTACGAGGCGCTGGAAGAGACCGGCAAGCTCGGCGAGATCCTGTTCTTTATGCGCGCGGGTTATACCGGCAGCCAGAAACACTCGGTGATGATGTGGGCCGGCGATCAGAACGTCGACTGGAGCCTGGACGACGGTCTGGCGTCAGTGGTTCCTGCGGCACTCTCACTGGCAATGACCGGGCACGGGCTGCATCACAGCGACATCGGCGGTTATACCACGCTGTTTGAGATGAAACGCAGCAAAGAGCTGCTGCTGCGCTGGTGCGACTTCAGCGCCTTCACACCGATGATGCGTACCCACGAGGGCAACCGCCCTGGCGATAACTGGCAGTTTGATGGCGACGGCGAAACCATCGCCCACTTTGCGCGTATGACGACCGTCTTCACTACCCTGAAGCCCTACATCAAAGCCGCCGTTGCGCAGAACGCGAAAAGCGGCCTGCCGGTGATGCGTCCGCTGTTCCTGCATTACGAAAACGATGCGCGCAGCTACACGCTGAAATACCAGTATCTGTTTGGCCGCGATCTGCTGGTGGCACCGGTCCATGAAGAAGGCCGTCGTGACTGGACGCTCTATTTGCCTGAGGACACCTGGGTGAATGCCTGGACGGGTGAAACGCATGAGGGCGGTGACATCACCGTTGACGCTCCGCTCGGCAAACCGCCGGTGTTTTATCGCCAGCAAAGCGAATGGGCAGACCTGTTTAGCACCTTACGTCATATCTGATAAGGCTCGCCCGCGGGGAAACCTGCGGGCAGATGGAGAACAATAATGCGTCAACACGCTTCCGATCCGGCAACGCTACGCCTGCCGTTTAAAGAGAAACTCGCCTACGGGATGGGCGATCTCGGCTCTAACATCCTTCTGGATATCGGCACGTTGTATCTGCTGAAGTTCTACACCGACGTTCTTGGCCTGCCTGGTACCTACGGCGGGATCATCTTCCTGATTGCCAAGTTCTTCACCGCCTTCACCGATATGGGCACGGGTATCATGCTCGATTCCCGACGCAAGATCGGTCCTAAGGGCAAATTCCGCCCGTTCGTGCTGTATGCGGCGTTCCCGGTGACGTTACTGGCCATCGCAAACTTTGTCGGCACGCCGTTTGAAATCACCGGCAAAACGGTGATGGCGACCGTGCTGTTCATGCTTTACGGCCTGTTCTTCAGCATGATGAACTGCTCCTACGGTGCGATGGTGCCGGCCATTACCAAAAACCCGGACGAGCGCGCTTCGCTGGCCGCCTAGCGTCAGGGCGGCGCCACGCTTGGCCTGCTGCTCTGTACCGTCGGGTTTGTGCCGGTAATGAACCTGATTGAAGGCAATGACCAGCTTGGGTATATCTTTGCCGCGACCCTCTTTTCGCTGTTCGGGCTGTTCTTTATGTGGTGGTGCTATAAGGGCGTGACCGAGCGTTACGTTGAAATGCAGCCCGCCAATCCAGCCCAGAAGCCCGGCCTGCTGCAGTCGTTTCGCGCCATCGCCGGTAACCGACCGCTGTTTATTCTCTGCATCGCCAACCTGTGCACGCTGGGGGCCTTTAACGTCAAGCTCGCCATTCAGGTTTACTACACGCAGTACGTGCTGAACGACCCTATTCTGTTGTCCTACATGGGCTTTTTCAGCATGGGCTGCATTTTTATCGGCGTCTTTATGATGCCCGGCGCGGTGCGTCGCTTCGGCAAGAAAAAGGTCTATATCAGCGGGCTGCTGATTTGGGTGGCAGGCGACCTGCTCAACTACTTCTTTGGCGGTGGTTCGGTGAGCTTTGTGGCGTTCTCCTGTCTGGCCTTCTTCGGCTCAGCCTTCGTGAACAGCCTCAACTGGGCGCTGGTGTCCGATACCGTGGAGTACGGCGAGTGGCGCACCGGCGTGCGATCCGAAGGGACGGTCTATACCGGCTTTACCTTCTTCCGCAAGGTCTCACAGGCGCTGGCCGGCTTCTTCCCCGGCATCATGCTCACGCAAATCGGCTATGTGCCAAACGTGGTGCAATCCGCCGGAACGGTTGAAGGGCTGCGGCAGCTGATATTTATCTACCCCAGTCTGCTGGCCGTCATCACCATCGTGGCGATGGGCTGTTTCTACAACCTCAACGAGAAGATGTATGTGCGCATCGTGGAAGAAATTGAACTGCGCAAACGTACAGCATAACTGACTTGAGAGAGCGCCCTGCGGGGCGCTGTGAGGATCGACCATGACACACAAGAGTGATCCGTTAACCCTGAAACTGAGCCTGCGCGAAAAGTGCGCCTACGGGATGGGCGATTTTGGCTCTAACCTGATGCTCTGTATTGGCACGCTGTATCTGCTGAAGTTTTATACTGATGAACTGGGCATGCCCGCTTTTTATGGCGGCATTATTTTCCTGGTGGCGAAGTTCTTTACCGCGTTCACCGACATGCTGACCGGTGTGTTGCTGGATTCGCGGCGTAACATCGGTGCCAGAGGCAAATTCAGGCCGTTTATTCTTTATGCCTCGGTGCCGGTTGCCCTGGTGGCCACGGCGCAGTTTGTGGCCACCGATTTTAGCCTGACGGTGAAAACCGCTATCGCCACCCTGCTCTTCATGATGTTTGGCCTCTGTTATAGCCTGATGAACTGCTCTTACGGCGCGATGGTTCCCGCCATCACTAAAAATCCGAACGAGCGGGCGCAGCTTGCGGCCTGGCGTCAGGGCGGCGCAACGGTTGGGTTATTGCTCTGCACCGTGGGGTTTATGCCAATCCAGGCGCTGTTTGTCAGCCAGCCCTCTCTCGGCTATCTGGTGGCCGCACTGGTGTTCGTCACCGGCGGTCTGTTCTGCATGTGGTGGTGCTACAGCGGTGTGAAAGAGCGCTATGTGGAGGTCACGCCCGATCATCATAAGCCTGGCATCCTGAAATCCTTCTGTGCCATTTTCCGCAACCCGCCGTTGCTGGTGTTGTGTATCGCCAACCTTTGCACCCTCGCCGCGTTTAATATCAAACTGGCGATTCAGGTCTATTACACCCAGTACGTGCTAAACGATCTGCATCTGCTGTCGTGGATGGGTTTTTTCAGTATGGGCTGCATTCTGGTTGGCGTGTTTCTGGTGCCGGGCGCGGTTAAGCGCTTCGGCAAGAAGCCGGTCTACCTTGGCGGGCTGACGCTGTGGGCCGTGGGCGACGTGATGAACTTCCTCTGGGGAACCAGCTCCCTGCTCTTTGTGCTCTTTTCCTGCATGGCCTTTTTCGGTACGGCATTCGTAAACAGCCTCAACTGGGCGCTGGTGCCCGATACCGTTGATTATGGCGAGTGGAAAACAGGCATTCGCGCCGAAGGGTCGGTTTATACCGGTTATACCTTCTCACGCAAAATCTCCGCCGCCCTCGCCGGTTTCCTGCCGGGCATTATGTTGACGCAGATTGGCTACATTCCACACGCCGTGCAGAGTACGGGCACGCTACTGGGGCTCCGTCAGCTAATTTTTCTCTGGCCGTGCGGCCTGGCGATCGTTGCCGCGATAACCATGGGACTCTTTTATAAACTCAACGAAGCACGCTTCGCCTTTATTATTGAGGAGATTGGAAAACGGAAAAAACAACCCGCAAAACCCCCTGAGTTAACCACCAACAATAAAGCGTCAGCAGTCACTTTATAACAATAAATCCGGCCCTGATTCCCTTCCTGTGTAACAGGAGGGGGGCCTTTCTGTACCTCATACATGGACTGATTATGAAAAGAATCGTTACTGCACTGGTTGTGTCGTCTGTGTCCTGCTCGGCAGTTGCCGGCGCCTATGTCGAAACGCGCGAAGCCTATAATACGGCCTCTGAACTGCACGAAGTGATCCTGCGTGCCGGCTATAACTTCGATAAGGGCGCGGGGCTGATGTTCACTAACGCCTATAACGTGGGCAAATGGGACGAGCTTAAGCACAGCTATAACGAAATTGAAGGGTGGTATCCGCTTTTTAGACCGACCGATAAACTCACCTTTCAGCCTGGCGGTTTACTGAATGACAGCAGCGCCGGGTCCGGAGGCGCTATCTATCTGGATACCAATTATAAATTTCTCGACTGGTTTAATCTGACCTTCCGCTATCGCTATAACCACAACAATTACGATACGCCGGACTACAACGGCCAGATGGATAAAAACGACACTCACGAATTCGCTAACTACTGGAATTTCAAGGTCACGGATGCGTTTTTCTATACCTTTGAACCGCATTTTTTCCAGCGCGTGAACGATTACCACAGCAAAAATGGCAAAGACCATCACTGGGAAATCACCCACAAATTTAGCTATAAAATCGATAAAAACTGGCTGCCCTATCTCGAGCTTCAGTGGCTGGACAGATGGAATGATTACAACCGCGAGCAGTACCGTATCCGCCTGGGGTTAAGGTATTCGTTCTGATAATAAAAAAAGCCGCTGATCGCTCAGCGGCTTTTTACGTGCCGGGTGGCGCATGCGCTTACCCGGCCTACGGATTGACCGTATTACTCTTCTTTCGCACCGCGCATTGCACGTTTACGATCGTTCTCGGTCAGGTGACGTTTACGGATACGGATAGACAGTGGGGTCACTTCTACCAGTTCGTCGTCATCGATGAACTCCAGAGCTTGCTCCAGGGTCATCTTGATCGGTGGAACCAGAACCGTTGCTTCGTCAGTACCGGACGCACGCATGTTGGTCAGTTTCTTACCGGTCAGGCAGTTTACAGTCAGGTCGTTAGAACGACTGTGAATACCGATGATCTGGCCTTCATAAACTTCAGCACCGTGACCCAGGAACAGCTTACCGCGATCCTGCAGACCGAACAGCGCAAACGCAACCGCTTTACCCTGACCGTTGGAGATCAGAACGCCGTTGTTACGCTGACCAACTTCACCCGGACGCACGTCGTCGTAGTGGCTGAAGGTGGAGTACAGCAGACCGGTACCGGACGTCATGGTCATGAACTCTGAACGGAAACCGATCAGACCACGGCTTGGGATCACGTAGTCGAGACGTACGCGGCCTTTGCCATCTGGATTCATGTTTTTCAGGTCGCCTTTACGCTCACCCAGAGCCTGCATAACAGAACCCTGATGCTGCTCTTCAACGTCCAGCGTTACGTTCTCGAACGGCTCTTGTTTACGGCCATCGATTTCGCGGAAGATAACTTTCGGACGGGAAACCGCCATTTCGAAACCTTCACGACGCATGTTTTCGATCAGAACAGACAGGTGCAGCTCACCACGACCAGAAACGCGGAATGCGTCAGCATCCTGAGTTTCTTCAACGCGCAGCGCAACGTTGTGCACCAGCTCTTTGTTCAGGCGGTCAAGGATCTGACGAGAGGTAACGAATTTACCTTCTTTGCCACAGAACGGAGAGGTGTTGACGTTGAAGAACATGGTTACCGTTGGTTCATCAACAGACAGGGCTGGCAGCGCTTCCACATTCTGCGGATCGCAGATGGTGTCAGAGATGTTCAGCTCGCCCAGACCGGTAATCGCGATGATGTCGCCCGCTTCAGCCAGTTCGCTGTCGATACGCTCCAGACCCAGGTGAGTCAGCACTTTGCCCACTTTACCGTTACGGGTTTTGCCTTCGCTATCGATGATAGTAACCTGCTGGTTCGGCTTCACTTTACCGCGTTTGATGCGGCCGATACCGATAACGCCAACGTAGTTGTTGTAGTCCAGCTGGGAGATCTGCATCTGCAGCGGACCATCAAGATCAACATCCGGAGCCGGTACGTGATCGACAATCGCCTGATACAGCGGAGTCATGTCTTCCGCCATATTTTCGTGATCCAGACCCGCGATACCATTCAGCGCCGAAGCGTAAATGATAGGGAAGTCCAGCTGCTCGTCGGTCGCGTCGAGGTTAACGAACAGGTCGAACACCTGATCAACAACCCAGTCAGGACGCGCGCCCGGACGGTCAACCTTGTTGATAACAACAATAGGTTTCAGGCCATGGGCAAATGCTTTTTTGGTCACGAAGCGCGTTTGCGGCATTGGGCCGTCAAATGCGTCAACTACCAGCAGCACGGAATCCACCATGGACATCACGCGCTCAACTTCACCACCGAAGTCGGCGTGCCCTGGGGTATCAACGATGTTGATACGGTAGTCATTCCATTTGATAGCGGTGTTTTTCGCGAGGATAGTAATCCCACGCTCTTTCTCCAAATCGTTGGAGTCCATCACACGCTCTTGAGTTTCGGCACGAGCATCAAACGTACCGGACTGCTGCAGCAGCTTATCAACCAGGGTGGTTTTACCATGGTCGACGTGCGCGATGATGGCGATGTTACGCAAATTTTCGATCACAACTTTGCCTCAGGCATTAGAAATAGCGCGTTATTGTACACGGATTAATCGCACTACAAAACAGGATCACAAACATCCCCCGCAAACAAGTATTGCAGAGATGCTTTGTGATCGCTTTCACGGAGCGTAAAAAGGGCACTTTAACGAAAATTGCACCAATATGGTGCTCAGTGTTCACACTGAAGCACTATACTGGTGCAACATAACCATTGTGGTGCAGCACTTTTGCACTATGGTGCGCATGATAACGCCTTTTTGGGGTGTTTTAAAAGTTGGCACAGATTTCGCTTTATAAAAATACGGCAAAAAAATGGCACACAGCCAGCCCAAGACAGAAATTGAAGACCTCGTTACCACGACGACAATGACCAATCTGGAGAGTTAAGTATGTCCGCTGAACACGTTTTGACGATGCTGAACGAACATGAAGTGAAGTTTGTTGATCTGCGCTTCACCGATACCAAAGGTAAAGAACAGCACGTCACTATTCCTGCTCATCAGGTAAACGCCGAATTCTTTGAAGAAGGCAAAATGTTTGACGGCTCCTCCATTGGCGGCTGGAAAGGTATCAACGAATCTGACATGGTTCTGATGCCTGACGCTTCCACTGCGGTCATTGATCCGTTCTTCGAAGAACCAACCCTGATCATCCGTTGCGACATCCTCGAGCCAGGCACACTGCAGGGCTACGACCGCGACCCACGCTCCATCGCGAAACGCGCTGAAGAGTACCTGCGTTCAACCGGTATCGCAGACACCGTACTGTTCGGGCCAGAGCCAGAATTCTTCCTGTTTGATGACATCCGTTTCGGTGCCTCTATTTCTGGCTCCCACGTTGCCATCGACGATATCGAAGGTGCATGGAACTCCTCCACCAAATACGAAGGTGGTAACAAAGGTCACCGTCCTGGCGTTAAAGGCGGTTACTTCCCGGTTCCTCCGGTCGACTCCGCTCAGGACATCCGTTCCACCATGTGTCTGGTGATGGAAGAGATGGGCCTGGTGGTTGAAGCTCACCACCACGAAGTGGCGACTGCGGGTCAGAACGAAGTGGCAACCCGCTTCAACACCATGACCAAAAAAGCAGACGAAATTCAGATCTACAAATACGTTGTGCACAACGTTGCGCACCGTTTCGGTAAAACCGCGACCTTCATGCCAAAACCAATGTTTGGCGATAACGGTTCCGGTATGCACTGCCACATGTCTCTGTCCAAGAACGGAACCAACCTGTTCTCTGGTGACAAATATGCCGGTCTGTCTGAGCAGGCTCTGTATTACATTGGCGGCGTAATCAAACACGCTAAAGCGATCAACGCCCTGGCGAACCCAACCACTAACTCCTACAAGCGTCTGGTCCCAGGCTACGAAGCACCGGTAATGCTGGCGTACTCTGCGCGTAACCGTTCTGCTTCTATCCGTATCCCGGTGGTGGCGTCTCCTAAAGCGCGTCGTATCGAAGTTCGCTTCCCGGATCCAGCTGCTAACCCATACCTGTGCTTCGCAGCACTGCTGATGGCGGGTCTGGACGGTATCAAGAACAAGATCCACCCAGGCGAAGCTATGGACAAAAACCTGTACGACCTGCCGCCAGAAGAAGCGAAAGAGATCCCACAGGTTGCAGGCTCTCTGGAAGAAGCCCTGCAGGCGCTGGACGCAGACCGCGAGTTCCTGACTGCGGGTGGCGTGTTCACTGACGACGCTATCGATGCTTACATCGCCCTGCGTACTGAAGAGAACGACCGTGTGCGTATGACGCCACACCCGGTTGAGTTCGAACTGTACTACAGCGTTTAAGTTTCAATGAGTTTCGCGCGCCCTTTTACGCGCGATCTCACAAGCTTTTATTTGTTGCCGTGGAAACTTTCAGCCCATCTCCGGATGGGCTTTTTTCTCCACCAACAAACTGATCTCACGCGCTTTTTACGACGAAAAAGCTATACTGCACTAAATTAGTGCAACCAACTCCAGGAGACTGCTGAATGGCAACTGGCACGCTGCCCGATGCTGGGCAGATCCTCAATTCTTTGATTAACAGTATTTTGCTGGTCGACGACGAGCTGGCCGTACATTACGCCAACCCGGCGGCGCAGCAGCTGCTCGCCCAGAGTTCACGCAAACTGTTTGGCACCCCGCTTCCGGAATTATTGAGTTATTTCTCGCTGAATATTGGCCTGATGCAGGAAAGTCTGCAGGCCGGTCAGGGCTTTACCGATAACGAAGTCACGCTGGTGATCGACGGGCGCTCACATATTTTATCGCTTACCGCACAACGGCTTCCTGAAGGGCTGATCCTGCTTGAAATGGCGCCGATGGATAATCAGCGCCGCCTGAGCCAGGAACAACTTCAGCATGCCCAGCAAATTGCCGCCCGTGACCTGGTGCGAGGCCTGGCGCATGAAATCAAGAACCCGCTGGGTGGCTTACGCGGTGCGGCACAACTCCTGACCAAAGCGCTGCCCGACCCTGCGCTGGCGGAGTACACCAACGTCATCATTGAGCAGGCAGACCGCCTGCGTAACCTGGTTGACCGTCTGCTCGGGCCACAACAGCCCGGCATGCATGTCTCAGAAAGTATTCATAAAGTGGCTGAGCGGGTTGTGAAACTCGTCTCGATGGAGCTGCCGGAGAACGTCACGCTGGTCCGTGACTACGACCCAAGCCTGCCGGAACTGGCGCACGACCCGGATCAGATTGAGCAGGTCTTGCTGAATATTGTGCGTAATGCCCTGCAGGCGCTGGGGCCGGAAGGGGGCGAAATTATTTTGCGCACCCGCACCGCGTTCCAGCTCACACTGCACGGCGTGCGCTATCGTCTGGCTGCCCGCATCGACGTTGAGGACAACGGGCCGGGTATTCCGTCGCATCTTCAGGACACCCTGTTCTACCCGATGGTCAGCGGTCGCGAAGGCGGTACCGGCCTGGGGTTATCCATTGCCCGTAGTTTGATCGATCAACACTCTGGAAAAATTGAATTTACCAGTTGGCCGGGACATACCGAGTTTTCGGTTTTCCTGCCGATTAAAAAATAAAGGTGACGTTTATGCAACGAGGGATAGTCTGGGTAGTCGATGACGATAGCTCCATCCGTTGGGTGCTTGAACGCGCGCTCACAGGGGCAGGATTAAGCTGCACGACGTTTGAGAGCGGCAGCGAAGTGCTCGACGCACTCACCACCAAAACGCCGGATGTGCTGCTTTCGGATATTCGCATGCCGGGAATGGACGGACTGGCGCTTTTAAAGCAGATCAAACAACGCCATCCTATGCTTCCGGTCATCATAATGACGGCGCATTCCGACCTGGACGCCGCGGTGAGCGCCTATCAGCAAGGGGCGTTCGATTACCTGCCCAAACCGTTTGATATCGACGAAGCGGTCGCCCTGGTTGAGCGCGCGATCAGCCACTACCAGGAGCAGCAGCAACCTCGTCACACGCCTGACTTCGGGCCCACGACGGACATCATTGGCGAAGCGCCAGCCATGCAGGATGTGTTTCGTATCATTGGCCGTCTGTCACGCTCGTCCATCAGCGTACTGATTAACGGTGAATCGGGAACCGGTAAAGAGCTGGTAGCGCATGCCTTACATCGCCACAGCCCGCGGGCAAAAGCACCGTTTATCGCCCTGAATATGGCCGCCATCCCGAAGGATTTAATTGAATCTGAACTGTTTGGCCATGAGAAAGGGGCTTTTACCGGCGCAAATACCATTCGCCAGGGTCGCTTCGAGCAGGCTGACGGTGGAACACTCTTCCTGGATGAAATCGGCGATATGCCGCTGGATGTCCAGACCCGTTTGCTGCGCGTGTTGGCCGACGGACAGTTTTATCGCGTAGGTGGCTATGCGCCGGTGAAGGTCGATGTACGCATTATTGCCGCGACGCACCAGAATCTGGAGCAGCGCGTCCAGGAAGGTAAATTCCGTGAGGATTTATTCCATCGCCTGAACGTGATCCGCGTTCATTTGCCACCGCTACGTGAACGCCGTGAAGATATTCCCCGCCTGGCGCGTCATTTTCTGCAGGTCGCTGCCCGTGAGCTGGGCGTGGAAGCCAAGCAGTTGCACCCGGAAACCGATGCCGCCCTCACCCGTCTGGCGTGGCCGGGCAACGTGCGTCAGCTGGAAAACACCTGTCGCTGGTTGACCGTAATGGCCGCCGGACAGGAAGTCCTGATTCAGGATTTACCGGCTGAACTGTTTGAAGCGACTGCGCCAGAAAGCAGCACCGGACATGCATTGCCGGACAGCTGGGCGACACTGCTGGCGCAGTGGGCCGATCGCGCGCTGCGTTCCGGTCATCAAAACTTACTGTCTGAAGCCCAGCCCGAGATGGAGCGCACGCTGTTGACCACCGCACTCCGCCATACACAGGGCCATAAGCAGGAAGCGGCACGCCTGCTGGGATGGGGACGTAATACCCTGACGCGTAAGCTGAAAGAGCTGGGCATGGAGTGATCTTTACCCTTGTGTAAAGGTTATTAATTGAGCGCAAATTGCTGCTATTTTGCGCTTTACTGTATCAATGATTTTTGTATGATCGTGCCCGGAAAGTGAGGGTGATCATCATGCTGGAAACATTAGTGAATATGCTCTCAAGTGGAGCAGCTGAAAGCCACACGCCACAAACAGCCGTTGCTGCTGTGCTGTGCGCGGCGCTGGTTGGGCTGTTTAGCTAGAGAGTCGCTAACAAAAAAGCCGGGTAGCGGCTTCGCCTTACCCGGCCAAATATGTTGGCACGTCTTAAATGACGCGTGAGAACTGCTGCAGACGCGCTTTCTGACGCAGATAGGCGTCGAAGCACATGCAGATATTACGAATCAACAGGCGCCCTTTGGGTGTCACGTCAATTGCACGTTCTGAAACATCCACCAGCCCATCTTTTGCCAGAGGCGCTAACAGCTTCAGGTCATCAGCAAAGTAATCGCTGAAATGCAGTTCCCACTGCGTTTCCACCTCGCTGAAATCAAGACGGAAGTTACAGATGAGCGCCTTAATCACATCACGACGGATGCAGTCATCGCGCGTTAACGCGATACCGCGCCACAGCGCGTTGCCCGCGTCATCTACCTGCTGATAGTAAAGCTTCAGCTCTTTCTGGTTCTGCGCGTAGCAGTCACCGATCATGCTGATGGCGGAGACGCCCATCCCCAGCAAATCGGTGTCGCCCTGGGTGGTGTAGCCCTGGAAATTTCGGTGCAGTACGCCTTCGCGCTGGGCAATAGCCAGCTCGTCATCCGGACGAGCAAAGTGATCCATCCCGATGAACTGATAACCGGCTTCGGTCAGCGAGGCGATGGTTTCCTGCAGAATATCCAGCTTCTGTTGGGCAGAAGGCAGGTCGGCATCTTTGATTTTGCGCTGAGCGGCAAACAGCGTCGGCAGATGCGCATAGTTAAAGACGCTCAGGCGGTCCGGGTTGAGTTCGGCCACGCGTTTCAGCGTGAAGGCGAAGCTCTCCGGCGTTTGCTTAGGCAGGCCGTAAATCAGGTCGATATTGGTCGACGTAAAGCCGATATCGCGGGCGTGGTTGAGTAAGGCAAAGATAAACTCTTCATCCTGCTCACGGTTCACCAGCCGCTGCACCTCTTTGTTGAAGTCCTGCACGCCCATGCTCAGGCGATTGAAACCTTCAGCGCGTAAATGATCCAGTACATCCAGCTCAATTTCGCGCGGATCGACCTCGATCGAGATTTCAGCATCGTCGTTAAAACGGAAGTTGTTGCGCAGGAGCGTCATTAAACGGCTGATCTGCGCTTTATTCAGATACGTTGGCGTCCCCCCACCCCAGTGAAGCTGGCTGACGTGACGGCCGGCAAACAGCGGGGCACGGTGCAGAATTTCCTGCTCCAGCGCATCCAGATACTGATCGGCTTTATGTTGCTGACGGGTAACGATTTTATTGCAGCCGCAGAAGTAGCAGAGCTTGTGGCAGAACGGAATATGGACATAGAGCGACAGCGGTCGCTCGGGGTAGCGCGCGACAGCCTGCTGAAACGCCGCCTCGCCGAAACTATCGGAGAACTCCAGCGCGGTGGGGTATGACGTATAACGCGGCCCGGAATAGTTATATTTCTGGATTAGGGCCAAATCCCAGTCGATAGTTGGTACAGACATGCTCACTCCTTCCGTTGGTGTCGCGTTCGCATACGGCGGCCCGTTCTGGTCCCATCTCGGGCCATCACTCGGGTGCGCAGCCACTTCTGTCGCCGCGACAACCGCCGTAGTTTAACGAATAACCACACCAGATAACATATAACCGGAAGGGTTATTAGCAGGACTATCGTCCCTGCCGGATGCAAATGTTAGTTTCCACCCTTCAGAAGACGCATCATATCTTCCTGCTTTTCGTCTTCTTCTTCGTCTTCGTCATCGTCGTAAGACAGACCCAGCTTCTGCATCAGCTCATCAATGCGGTCCAGTTTGGCATCAACCCATGACTGCTCTTCGGCGGTCAGGGTTTCCCCCTCTTCAAGACGTTCCAGCAGCGCGTCCAGGCGCTCATCGTTCTCCAGCAAATCCAGCTCAGCCTGCGGTGAAAGCATAGGTTTCTCGCTCTTTGGTTTGTGCTGCTTAGTGACCGGGGTGTCTGTCACGCCCAGTGGAACAGGTGTTTTACTGCCAATACGTGGGTCTTTCTGCTGCTTGTTTTTCGCAGAAGCGCCAGAAGCATCACCACCGTTTGCACGGCTACCCGCAGCATGACCGCGATGTTTTTTATCGCGTTTGCGATCGCGCGATTCCTGGTTCAGTTCTTCGCGCGTTTTGCGGTGTGCTTTTGCAGGGCGTTTAGCGCCCGCAGCGGAGGTCGGTTTTTTCATGATGTTTTATCTTTAAGTCGTTTTCTTCAGTATAGAATTGCGGCGAAATCTAGCAGAAAGCAAGCAAAGAAAAAAGGCGACAGAGCAATCTGTCGCCTTTTTTCCTGACTCACAACCCTTAACGGGTCAGACATTCCGTGTTTGCCAACAACAAACCCTGTTTATCCCTTGGCTAATACCATCCGTGATACGGTTCCGTTTCCTGTTAAAACGCCTCCAGGCGTTGGTCATCCTGACAATCCTGCGTCTTCGCCTCCTGGCGCTCCTGACCCTAATCCTTAAGTCTGTTTCCTGTTGGCTTCCTCGCCCTGACGCACACTTTACCCTGTTCAGTTAAACTGACAAGCAACGAAACGGCACAAAAACGGATTTTCAGATAATTACCCGAGAATAAGCTTATGATTTAAAACAATTTGGCTTTTTTAACGCCTGCGAATTCTCTGAAATCTCCCATAGTATTCATAGCCGATCTCTCACAACCGCCAGGGTTTTAACCTACAGGCACTGTGCAATCAAAAAAGTCTTTTGCCGGCATTCAGGTATAATCCCCCTCAGATTACGATTTTGGAGACGACCACGTGACTACCTGGAACTACCAACAGACGCATTTTGTCACCAGTGCGCCCGATATCCGCCACCTTCCTTCTGATACTGGCATTGAAGTGGCTTTTGCTGGCCGCTCTAACGCGGGGAAATCCAGCGCCCTGAATACGCTGACCAATCAAAAGAGCCTGGCGCGTACCTCAAAAACACCTGGCCGTACTCAGCTGATTAACCTGTTTGAAGTGGCAGAAGGCAAACGCCTGGTCGACTTACCGGGATATGGTTACGCGCAAGTACCGGAAGAGATGAAGATCAAATGGCAGCGTGCGCTGGGTGAATACCTGGAAAAACGCCAGTGCCTGAAAGGTCTGGTGGTGCTGATGGATATCCGCCATCCCCTGAAAGATCTCGATCAGCAGATGATCGACTGGGCTGTCTCAAGTGAGATAGCCGTGCTGGTACTGCTGACTAAAGCGGATAAACTGGCGAGCGGCGCGCGTAAAGCGCAGGTGAATATGGTTCGCGAAGCGGTGCTGGCTTTTAACGGCGACGTACAGGTAGAGCCGTTCTCCTCACTGAAAAAGCAGGGTGTCGACAAGCTGCGTCAGAAGCTCGATAGCTGGTTCAACGAGCTGGAACCCGCGACGGAAGCGGAAGAAGAGTAATACCGAGCGCGGCGATGTCCGCGCTTTTTTTGCCTGGATTTTTCTTTGCCGCAATAAAAAACGCCCCAGTCATTACTGACTGGGGCGGCTAAAATATTCAGCCAAATCCGATTACGTGAAGTAAAAGGTCTGAAAGATAGAACATCTTACCTCTGTACCCTACGCGAATAACTCTACCCCTTTTTTTGCTGTAGAAAAAGCACTTTTTGTAGTTTTTTTTCATTCTTTACATAGGGAATTCTAATGATCGTCACAAAACGCACTTTGTTATGTTGCTAACTTACATAAAAAGCGCGTTATTGGCAGAACCCTTAGTGAGCTTGATCCCAGTTTTCACCGCTGCCCACTTCCACCAGCAACGGCACGTCAAGCGTCATGCTGCTTTCCATCAGTTCGTGGATCTTCTTCGACACGGTGTCCAGATCATCTTTGTGGACTTCGAATACCAGTTCATCGTGTACCTGCATGATCATCTTCACGCGTGGCTTCTCTTTTTCCAGCCAGGCATCAACCGCAATCATCGCGCGCTTAATAATGTCTGCCGCCGTCCCCTGCATCGGGGCGTTGATGGCAGCACGTTCTGCACCGGCACGACGCGCGGCGTTGCTTGATTTGATGTCCGGCAGATAAAGGCGACGGCCATCCAGGGTTTCGACGTAGCCTTTCTCCTTCGCCTGCGCACGGGTGCGTTCCATATATTCCAGCACGCCCGGATAACGCTCGAAGTAGAGATCCATATACTTCTGCGACTCTTTACGCGGAATGTTGAGCTGGCGCGAAAGGCCAAAGGCGCTCATGCCGTAGATCAGACCGAAGTTGATCGCCTTAGCACTGCGACGTTGCTCGTGAGTCACGCTGTCCAGCGGCAGCCCAAAGACTTCAGCCGCCGTTGCACGGTGGATATCTTTTCCTTCCGCAAAGGCCGTCAGCAGCCCCTTGTCGCGTGACAGGTGCGCCATAATACGCAACTCAATTTGCGAGTAGTCGGCCGAGACGATCAGGTAGTCGTCTGGCGCGATAAACGCCTGACGGATACGACGGCCTTCTTCATTGCGTACCGGGATGTTCTGCAGATTTGGATCGGTCGAGGAGAGACGACCGGTCGCCGCCACAGCCTGATGATACGAGGTATGCACGCGGCCCGTTTTAGGGTTGATCATCAGCGGAAGTTTATCGGTATAGGTAGACTTCAGCTTCGCCAGACCACGGTACTGGAGAATCACTTTTGGCAGCGGGTAATCCAGCGCCAGTTCCTCAAGCACTTCTTCAGACGTTGATGGCGCGCCGCCAGGGGTTTTCTTCAGCGGCTTAATTCCCTGTTTTTCAAACAGGATGGTCTGAAGCTGTTTCGGAGACGAAAGGTTAAACGGTTCGCCGGCAAGCTCATGCGCCTTCTGCTCAAGCTCGGTCAACCGCTGCGCCAGTTCTCCAGAGTGGTTATGCAGCACCGTCGGATCAATTTTTACGCCGTTGCGCTCAATGCGCGAGAGCACAGGTACCAGCGGCATCTCAATGTGCTGGAACACGTTCAGCGGACCTTCGTGCTTCTGCAGTTTTGGCCACATCTTCAGGTGCAGTTGCAGCGTGACATCGGCGTCTTCGGCCGCGTAGCGACCCGCTTCTTCCAGGGCAATCTGATTGAAGGTGAGCTGGTTTTTACCTTTTCCGGCAATCTCTTCAAAGGTAATGGTCTTATGCTTGAGCCAACGGTCGGATAAGGAGTCCATATCGTGACGACCCGCCACGCTGTCGAGAATGTAAGATTCCAGCATGGTATCGAACGCAATGCCGCGCAGCTCAATGCCATAGTTTTGCAGAATGCCGCGATCATATTTGAGGTTTTGCCCGACCTTAAGCGCCTTGTCATCTTCCAGAATCGGCTTCAGCAGCTCCAGCACACGCTCACGCGGGATCTGATCAGGCGCATCGAGGTAATCATGTGCAACGGGCACATAGGCCGCCATTCCCGGCTCCGTCGCAAATGACAGGCCGACCATATTGGCCGAGATGTTATCGAGGCTGTCGGTTTCCGTGTCGAAGGCAAAGAACGGCGCTTTTTTGAGTTTCTCAATCCACGCCACCAGCTGTGACTCTTCAAGGAGGGTTTCGTAATTGTCGAAAGAGAGCGCGATGGCCTCTTCTTCTGCCAGCTCTTCGGCATCAATGACAATCGTCTCCTTTGGCTTAGCGGCCGGTTTGGCCCCTTTTGCCTGCAGCCATTTACCGGCTTCCACGTCCGTGGTCCAGCGCTTGAATTCGTATTTCTTAAACAGGCTTAGCAGTTCGTCTGCGGAAGGCTGCTGCACTTCCAGCTGCTCACAACCCAGTTCCAGTTCAACATCGGTTTTAATGGTTGCCAGCTTATAGGAGAGATAAGCCACCTCTTTGTTCTCTTCCAGCTTTCCGGCCATGGTTTTTGCACCACGGAAGGAGAGCCCGGCGATTTTGTCCGGCTCCGCGTATAGCGTATCCAGCCCGCCCAATCCCTGAAGCAGAGCCTGGGCGGTCTTTTCACCCACGCCAGGTACACCCGGGATGTTATCCGAGGAGTCGCCCATCAGCGCGAGGAAGTCGATAATCAGCTCTGGCGGCACGCCATATTTTGTGACCACCTCTTCAGGCCCAAGGATGGTGTTGGTCATGGTGTTAATCAGGGTGATACCCGGCGTTACCAGCTGCGCCATATCTTTATCCCCTGTACTGATCAGTACCGGACGACCCATTTTTTCTGCTTCACGTGCCAGCGTACCTATTACGTCATCGGCTTCGACCCCAGAGACGGCCAGCAGCGGCAAGCCCATCGCTTTTACCATCGCGTGCAGCGGTTCAATCTGCGCACGCAGATCGTCAGGCATTGGCGGACGGTGAGATTTGTAATGCTCAAAAAGCTCGTCGCGGAAGGTTTTACCTTTCGCATCAAACACCACTGCCGCATGGGTTGGCTGGTACTGAAGGATCAGGCTGCGCAGCATGTTTAGCACGCCGTACATTGCGCCGGTAGGTTCCCCTGCGCTATTGGTCAGAGGAGGAAACGCATGGTACGCCCGATACAGGTAAGAAGAGCCGTCGACGAGAATAAGAGGGTTTTCTGGGATCTGAACCATAATGTCCGTGCCTTTAATCAATTTATGCGTAAAGGATGCCACAGAAGGATGAAAACATCAGTTATTAGCGCCAGATACAGGAAAAGATTTTGCGATCGTGAGGATCGCTCGCAAAAATAAATCTGTGGATAAGTTTGTGCATACTTTTACGTCACAGGAATAACAGACGCTAAAAGTACATACCTCATAATAAATAGATGCTATATATCATAGATTTATTATCTTTCATTTGATCTTTATGGCCAATTGATGACAATTTAGTCTATGTGGATATAAGCCCTGGGCCGCATGCCGTTATAGCGAAATCTTCTGCTCCCGGGCGTTATCCCGCAACGCCTGGCATGAAAGCACCCTTATTTTGTCTGATTTCTGATAAAATCAGCGCCCTGCACCGGATAGCCGGCCGCTCACTTACAGCTAACCATCTGAAAAAGCTCATCATGTCGAGATTGCTCGCAGCAATAACATTACCTTTAAGCATCATTTTAACTATTCTGGTGACTGTCGCCTGTTCTGTGCCGATCATTATTGCCGGCATCATTAAGTTGCTGCTGCCCGTGCCCGTGGTATGGCGAGCCGTATCCGCATTTTGTAATTTCATGATGTACTGCTGGTGTGAAGGACTGGCGTTCCTGTTGTACCTGAACCCACACCTGAAGTGGGATGTGGAAGGGCTTGAAGGCCTCAATAAAAAGAACTGGTACCTGCTTATCTGCAACCACCACAGCTGGGCAGACATCGTGGTGTTATGCGTGCTTTTCCGCAAACATATCCCGATGAACAAATACTTCCTGAAACAGCAGCTCGCCTGGGTGCCTTTTATCGGTCTGGCCTGCTGGGCGCTCGATATGCCGTTTATGAAACGCTATTCGCGCAGCTATTTGCTTCGTCATCCGGAGCGTCGTGGTAAAGATGTGGAAACCACGCGCCGTTCCTGCGAAAAATTTCGCGCGCATCCGACAACCATTGTGAACTTCGTGGAAGGCTCGCGCTTTACGGAAGAGAAGCGTCAACAAACTCGCTCTCCTTATCAGCACCTGCTGCCGCCCAAGGCTGCGGGCATTGCGATGGCGCTTAACGTGTTGGGCGCGCAGTTCGATAAATTACTCAACGTCACGCTCTGCTATCCGGAAAACGACAGGACACCCTTCTTCGATATGCTCAGCGGCAAGCTGACGCGGATCGTTGTACGCATCGAGCTGGTGCCGGTTGATGACGGGTTGCACGGGGATTACGTTAACGATAAGAATTTCAAACGTCTTTTCCAGCGTTGGCTGAATACGCTCTGGAATGAGAAAGATGAACAGATAGAAAAGATTAAATCTTCATACAAAAACGCCGGTCAGTGACCGGCGTTTTTTTCTTTATTGCTCTTACTTCTTCTCGACCAGATATTTCACGGTATCCGCGTACTGCTGTACGAAGATATCCATGCTGCTGGTGTCCATGCCCTGCGTGTTCAGCTGATATTTGCCGTTAACATACATCGCCGGAACGCCCTGCAGCTGAAGGTCTGCGGCGGCTTTTTCCTGCTGGGCTACCAGAGATTTCACCACAAAGCTGTTCCATGCCGCGTCGTATTCTTCACCTTTCACACCGGCATCCACGAAGACTTTACGGATATCTGCAGTCGTCTGAACTGTCTGGGTTTTCTGGACTGCTTCAAACATTGGTGCAGTGATCTTATCTTCCACGCCCAGCGCGATAGCTACCGCCCATGCCTGAGTCAGGTCTTTACCCAATGGGCCCAGGAACTCAACGTGATACTTGGTCATTTTGGTGCCTTCTGGCAGCTTTTTCTTCACGTTATCGGAAACATGCAGCACCTGCTCGAACTGATAGCAATGTGGGCAATAGAATGAGAAGAACTCCAGAACCTGTGGCTCGCCAGCGACTGGTTTTTCCAGCGTCGTATACTGTTTGCCGTCGGTAAACTGCGCAGCAGAAGCGCTAAATGCCAGAATCATACCTGCCAGCGCCAGCCAAATTTTTTTCATGATTAACTCTCTCCTGGGTGTGTCCAATTAATACATCGGCGTTAATTGCAGAGGGGGCTCCTTAAGAACCTTAACCTGCTCAGTAAATGTGGATATCTGGCTGCGCCAGTAATCCTCTCCGGTAAGCCACGGGAAATTACGGGGAAATGCAGGATCGTCCCAACGCCTGATTAACCATGCGAGATAATAAACAAAACGCATCGCGCGTAAAGGTTCAATCAGGACAATTTCGTCTGAATTAAAAGGGCTAAACTCTTCATAGGCCTCAATAATCGTTTCAAGCTGCATCCGTTGCTCAGCTTTATCGCCATTGAGCAGCATCCACAGGTCCTGAACCGCAGGCCCCATACGTGCATCATCGAGATCGACGAACAGCGGGCCATCACGCCAGAGAATATTACCAGCGTGACAATCGCCGTGCAGACGCAGAACGGAAATATCATCGCGCCAGCAGGTTTTCACCGCATCAATAAGTTTATCGGTCGCGTTGAGGAAATTATCCTTAAGCGCTTTGGGGATTAGCGCCGAGGTTTCAAATACCTGACGAGGTTCAAGCAGGTATTCCTGAATACCGATTGTCGGACGGGCAATAAAGTCTTCTTTGCGTCCCGTCTGGTGAATGCGTCCCAGATATCGGGCAACCCACTCCATCTGATCGATATTATCCGCTTCAAACTGGCGGCCCCCCAGGCTTGGGAATACGGCATAGTAAAACCCTTCGTGGGTGAGCAGCGTTTGGTTATTAAATTTAAGCGGCGCGGCAACGGGAACATCATCATCCAGCAGATCGTGAGCAAACTGGTGCTCTTCCTGAATTTGTTCTGCGGACCAACGTTGAGGGCGATAGAACTTTACGACGAAGCGCTGACGATCCTCGTCCTGAAACTGATAGACGCGGTTTTCGTAGCTATTTAAGGGAGTTAGCCCGGAATCCACCCGAATACCCTGTTCAAACAGCGCATCCATAATGGTATCCGGGTGTAATGTCTGGAAAGTAAAAGCCTGGTCGTTCATCCGATCATCCGGAAATTATACGAATGATTCAGGATATCATCTTGTGGCGATTTCGGTGCCGCCGCTTACAAGCTTTTACTCTTTAATTACGCCACGTGCACGCAGCAACGCGGTTTTAAAATCTTCCTCATAATCTTTCTGAATACCAGGAATAACAGCGTCTTTGGCAGAGTCGCGCATTTTGAGATGGTAGATCAGGATATCGTCAGAAAGGTCTGTCAGTTCGCCGTCAAAACCTGACTCTTTCGCCAGTTTCTGTAAAAATTGCATCAGATTAAGCTCTGGTTCTTTTTGCCAGGCCGGCTGGAGGAGTTCAATGACTTCATTCAGACGTTTACATTTCATGGTGGTGCTCCTTTCATTGAGAGTGACACGTTAGCAGGGTCAATCCCACAATAAAAGAGGCGATATTCATGAATCATGGCCAGCAAATAATCGGCGTTGTTCTGGCGGGTGGCAAGGCAACCCGAATGGGGGGGAAAGATAAAGGTCTTCAGCTCCTTAACGGTAAGCCACTCTGGCAGCATGTCGCTGATACGCTTGCGGGCCAGGTCATGACAATGGCCATCAGCGCTAACAGGCATAGAGATGTTTATCAGCGTAGCGGGTATCCCGTTTACGAGGATACGCAGGAGAATTACCCCGGGCCGCTGGCCGGTATGCTTTCGGTTATGCAGCAGTCGCACGGGGAGTGGTTTATCTTCTGTCCGTGTGATACCCCGTTTATTCCGTCTTGTCTTGTCGAACGCATGGTACGGCTTCGTGGTAGCGCACCCGTTGTCTGGGCCCATGACGGTGAGCGTGACCACCCTGCTGTTGCGTTGATCCACCGTTCGTTAGTTCCGGCGTTACAGGAGTACCTGACGGCAGGAGAGCGCAGGGTGATGACTTTTATGCGCCAGTCAGGCGGCCATCCCGTCGATTTTAGCGATTTGAAGTCGGCGTTTATAAACGTCAATACCACAGAAGATTTGCAGATGATGCAGGAGAAAAAATGATACCTGTTTTGGCCATTTCAGCCTGGAGTGGTACCGGGAAAACGACGCTGCTGAAAAAACTGATCCCTGCGCTTTGCGCTAAAGGTGTTCGCCCCGGATTAATTAAGCATACGCATCACAATATGGATGTCGATAAGCCGGGAAAAGACAGCTATGAGCTGCGTAAGGCGGGAGCAGCCCAAACGATGGTGGCGAGTGATCAGCGCTGGGCATTGATGACTGAAACACCGGATGAAGCGCCGCTGGATCTCATGTATCTGGTTAGCCGGATGGATCACTCTACTCTGGATCTGGTGCTGGTTGAGGGGTTTAAGCATGACGCGGTGGCGAAGCTCCTGCTGTTCAGAAGCCATGCCGGGCATGATGTTCACGAGCTGACGCTCGATGAGCATGTAATTGCAGTCGCCAGTGACGTAGCCCTGGATCTGGAGATACCGGTACTGGATTTGAATAACGTTGAGGAGATCGCCGCGTTTATTTTGAATTGGTGTGCTGTCTGATGCTCTCTCCGGCAGCGGGAAAAACCCAAAGCAAAAAACCCCGCACCATACGGTACGGGGTTCTTTTAATTGATGCCTGGCAGTTCCCTACTCTCGCATGGGGAGACCCCACACTACCATCGGCGCTACGGCGTTTCACTTCTGAGTTCGGCATGGGGTCAGGTGGGACCACCGCGCTAAAGCCGCCAGGCAAATTCTGTTATCTGTATCAGCTGAAAATCGTCTCTCATCGCCAAAACACCTTCGGCGTTGTAAGGTTAAGCCTCACGGTTCATTAGTATCGGTTAGCTCAACGCATCGCTGCGCTTACACACCCGACCTATCAACGTCGTAGTCTTCAACGTTCCTTCAGGAGACTTAAAGTCTCAGGGAGAACTCATCTCGGGGCAAGTTTCGTGCTTAGATGCTTTCAGCACTTATCTCTTCCGCATTTAGCTACCGGGCAGTGCCATTGGCATGACAACCCGAACACCAGTGATGCGTCCACTCCGGTCCTCTCGTACTAGGAGCAGCCCCCCTCAATTCTCCAGCGCCCACGGCAGATAGGGACCGAACTGTCTCACGACGTTCTAAACCCAGCTCGCGTACCACTTTAAATGGCGAACAGCCATACCCTTGGGACCTACTTCAGCCCCAGGATGTGATGAGCCGACATCGAGGTGCCAAACACCGCCGTCGATATGAACTCTTGGGCGGTATCAGCCTGTTATCCCCGGAGTACCTTTTATCCGTTGAGCGATGGCCCTTCCATTCAGAACCACCGGATCACTATGACCTGCTTTCGCACCTGCTCGAGCCGTCACTCTCGCAGTCAAGCTAGCTTATGCCATTGCACTAACCTCCTGATGTCCGACCAGGATTAGCTAACCTTCGTGCTCCTCCGTTACTCTTTGGGAGGAGACCGCCCCAGTCAAACTACCCACCAGACACTGTCCGCAACCCGGATTACGGGTCTACGTTAGAACACCAGCCATTAAAGGGTGGTATTTCAAGGTTGGCTCCACGCAGACTGGCGTCCACGCTTCAAAGCCTCCCACCTATCCTACACATCAAGGACCAGTGTTCAGTGTCAAGCTATAGTAAAGGTTCACGGGGTCTTTCCGTCTTGCCGCGGGTACACTGCATCTTCACAGCGAGTTCAATTTCACTGAGTCTCGGGTGGAGACAGCCTGGCCATCATTACGCCATTCGTGCAGGTCGGAACTTACCCGACAAGGAATTTCGCTACCTTAGGACCGTTATAGTTACGGCCGCCGTTTACCGGGGCTTCGATCAAGAGCTTCGCGTTACCGCTAACCCCATCAATTAACCTTCCGGCACCGGGCAGGCGTCACACCGTATACGTCCACTTTCGTGTTTGCACAGTGCTGTGTTTTTAATAAACAGTTGCAGCCAGCTGGTATCTTCGACTGATTTCAGCTCCACCCGCAGGGGCTTCACCTACATATCAGCGTGCCTTCTCCCGAAGTTACGGCACCATTTTGCCTAGTTCCTTCACCCGAGTTCTCTCAAGCGCCTTGGTATTCTCTACCTGACCACCTGTGTCGGTTTGGGGTACGATTTGATGTTACCTGATGCTTAGAGGCTTTTCCTGGAAGCAGGGCATTTGTTACTTCAGCACCGTAGTGCCTCGTCATCACACCTCAGCGTTAATAAGGAACCGGATTTACCTGGAACCTCCGCCTACATGCTTAAACCGGGACAACCGTCGCCCGGCTAACATAGCCTTCTCCGTCCCCCCTTCGCAGTAACACCAAGTACAGGAATATTAACCTGTTTCCCATCGACTACGCCTTTCGGCCTCGCCTTAGGGGTCGACTCACCCTGCCCCGATTAACGTTGGACAGGAACCCTTGGTCTTCCGGCGAGCGGGCTTTTCACCCGCTTTATCGTTACTTATGTCAGCATTCGCACTTCTGATACCTCCAGCACCCCTCACAGGACACCTTCAACGGCTTACAGAACGCTCCCCTACCCAACAACACATAGTGTCGCTGCCGCAGCTTCGGTGCATGGTTTAGCCCCGTTACATCTTCCGCGCAGGCCGACTCGACCAGTGAGCTATTACGCTTTCTTTAAATGATGGCTGCTTCTAAGCCAACATCCTGGCTGTCTGTGCCTTCCCACATCGTTTCCCACTTAACCATGACTTTGGGACCTTAGCTGGCGGTCTGGGTTGTTTCCCTCTTCACGACGGACGTTAGCACCCGCCGTGTGTCTCCCGTGATAACATTCTTCGGTATTCGTAGTTTGCATCGGGTTGGTAAGCCGGGATGGCCCCCTAGCCGAAACAGTGCTCTACCCCCGAAGATGAGTTCACGAGGCGCTACCTAAATAGCTTTCGGGGAGAACCAGCTATCTCCCGGTTTGATTGGCCTTTCACCCCCAGCCACAAGTCATCCGCTAATTTTTCAACATTAGTCGGTTCGGTCCTCCAGTTAGTGTTACCCAACCTTCAACCTGCCCATGGCTAGATCACCGGGTTTCGGGTCTATACCCTGCAACTTAACGCCCAGTTAAGACTCGGTTTCCCTTCGGCTCCCCTATACGGTTAACCTTGCTACAGAATATAAGTCGCTGACCCATTATACAAAAGGTACGCAGTCACCCCATAAAAGAGGCTCCCACTGCTTGTACGTACACGGTTTCAGGTTCTTTTTCACTCCCCTCGCCGGGGTTCTTTTCGCCTTTCCCTCACGGTACTGGTTCACTATCGGTCAGTCAGGAGTATTTAGCCTTGGAGGATGGTCCCCCCATATTCAGACAGGATACCACGTGTCCCGCCCTACTCTTCGAGTTCACAGCCTGTGTGCTTTCGTGTACGGGACTGTCACCCTGTACCGTGCGACTTTCCAGACGCTTCCACTAACACACAAGCTGATTCAGACTCTGGGCTGCTCCCCGTTCGCTCGCCGCTACTGGGGGAATCTCGGTTGATTTCTTTTCCTCGGGGTACTTAGATGTTTCAGTTCCCCCGGTTCGCCTCGTTAACCTATGTATTCAGTTAACGATAGTGTGTCGGAACACACTGGGTTTCCCCATTCGGACATCGCCGGGTCAAAGGTTCATATCACCTCGCCGGCGCTTTTCGCAGATTAGCACGTCCTTCATCGCCTCTGACTGCCAGGGCATCCACCGTGTACGCTTAGTCGCTTAACCTCACAACCCGAAGATGTTTCTTTCGATTCATCACCGGTTTGCGAAAATTTGAGAGACTCGAACACACAT
>NZ_WCIM01000008.1:0-111182 GCF_009025585.1 Enterobacter sp. 198
GAATACAGGCAGGGCGTCATCAGTGGTGTCACCGTCATTGATTGGGCCAACCACCGGACCGACATCATCTTCCACCTCACCAATCACCGGTTTTTCCGGCGGGGTGAGATCGACCACGAAATCAATAGGATCGGACGGTTCGCTGGCGTTACCCTCAGGGTCGGTGATGACCACTACCGCTTCATGTTCGCCTTCCGGCAGCGGTTTTTCTGGCGTCACTTCCCAGTTGCCGTCTTCACCCACGATCGCGGTGCCCACGACTTCATCGTCGACAATCAGCTCAACGGTATCGCCAGGGTTCGCACCACCGCCACGGAATACAGGCTGGGCGTCGTCAGTGGCATCGCCGTTGTGGATAGGGCCAGTGATCGGGCCAACGTCATCCTCAACTTCGCCGATCGTTGGTTTGCCAGGACCTGTCGGTGGAGGGGGAATAACGTCGCCGTTATCACCACCGTCATTGCCGCCACGGTTATGGCGAATAATGGAGCCGATGCCAATCGCCGCACCAATCGCCGCTAATGCACCCAGTGCCAGCAAGGCAGGGGAAAACGCGGTACCCGCAACCGCCAGACCGTCAAGGCTGGCAATCGCGCCTGCGCCCAGCGCTTGCGCAGAGGATTCACCGTCCAGCAGGAAAGCAGCTTCGTGGTCATCATCACCGTCGGTGGCGATGTATTCATGCCACTGACCATCTTCCCCTTTACCGACCAGTTCACCCGGATTATCAAAGTAGTCTTCGATAATCAGCTGCGGCTGATCTTCATCAGTGCCTTCCAGCATGATGAACAGGTCTTTACCGACACGTTTCAGGGTAATGTTTTCTGGCGCAACGCCGTTTTCCCCTTCAGCAAGAATGTATTTTGCATTCGGGATGGCTTTAATTTTGACGGCACTGCCTATTTTTTCACTGCGCAGAACGTCGGCTTTGACAATCGTATTTTTATCAACGACTGCAATATTTACTGGCTTGAGATTCATTCGCTAAATTCTCGTGTAAATAATCGATCTGTGTCTGCGCAACGCGCCAGACGCACTTCCATACGGGATTCTTTCCCTGGCTGACGCTATCTTCCTGTCAGAGCGACGGAGTCTTAATAAGACCTGTCGCAAACGACCAGGTTAAGGTTGCAAGGAGATGTAATAAAAGGACTGGTCTGTTATCTGGCAGGCCAGGCAGGACAGCGCTGAGGGGGAAAATAAAGTCTCAGTTAAAGACAAGTCTTAGCCAAATTTGCATTGACGGGATAGAGAATAAATTTTTCCTTTCCCGATTCAGGACAACCAGGAATGTCAGGCAAAAAAGTCATTGTCATGGACGCCAGCCCACTGCTTCGCGCTGGACTCCAGGGCTTATTATCAGAACATGGTCATCAGATTGTTGCGCAGTTTGGCACAATGGAAGAATTGCTGGACAAACATTCGTTGTTCAACGCCGACTTGATAATAATGGAGCATCTGCAACAACAGCCAGACGTGTTTTCTTCTCTGGCTCAGTTAATAAAAAATATCCCTGATACACAGGTAATGATTTTATCCTCATCATCCAGTGATTTTCACATTCAGCTTAGCAGGAAGGCGGGAGCTGCCGGCTATCTTAATAAAAACAGTACGCTGGACAACATCGTCCGGACTGTCAATAAAGTCGCATCCGGCCAGTTCTGTTATGGCAATGAACTGAGGCTGCACCGGACAAAATACCCGCGAGACGCCTCGTTGTTGTTATCGCTATCCCATACTGATATCTGTATCTTGCGCTACATTTCTGCGGGCTACAGCAATCAGGTCATTGCCGGCATAATGAATATAAATAATAAACGCGTCAGCGCTTATAAAAAGCGCATCATGCTGAAATTTAAAATATCCAAATTGACTGAACTGGTGGATCTGGCAAAACGTAATTATCTCTATTGAACAGAAATGACGCCGGGAAATGACTAACGACCACGAAACTCGCGACGATAGCGGGAAGGTGAGGTATTAAGCTGCTTTTGAAAGTGGCGCCGTAAAGAGGTCGTGGAAGGGAAGCCGACGCGTTCGGCAATATCTTCCACTGGCCGATCGGTTTTTTCAAGAAAGCGCTGGGCAACGAGAATGCGCTGGTTCAAAAGCCAGTTTGAAAAACGTTCCCCCGTCGTTTGCTGAAAGCGGCGGGTAAAGCTCCTGCGGCTCATGCAGGCTTTCTCCGCCACGCAGTCCAGCGTGATGGCCAGCTGTAAATTCTCTGTTGCCCAGGCCAGCGCGTCGGTGAAGTTATCTCCACGACGCGTATTCTGCACCGGCAGCTCCACAAACTGCCGCTGCCCGCCCTGACGATGAGGCGGCACCACCAGCAAGCGCGCCACGCGGTTGGCGACATCCGCACCCCACGCCTGTCGAACCAGATGCAAACAGCAGTCGATACTGGCTGCCGTTCCTGCTGACGTCACAACATCGCCATCATCAATGTAAAGCACATCTTTATCCATCTGCACTGAAGGATAAAGACGCTGAAAGTCCGCCGCCCACCGCCAGTGCGTCGTTGCCGGACGGTTTTCCAGCAGGCCTGCGGCGGCCACCACGAACGTGCCCATACACAACCCAACAATGCGGGACCCGGCCGCATGCGCGTTTTGTAACGCCGTTAACAGGTCAGGCTCCGGTGCATGCTCAGGCACATCCCAGCCCGGCACAATCACCATATCCATCCCGGCTAACGCATCCAGACCTCGGTCGACCACGATGGAAAAACCGGCATTGGTTTTAAGCGCGCCGGGTGTAGTGGCACAAACCACGAGCTGACACAGGGCGTCCCCCTGCGGCGTCAGTGCTTTCTCAAACACGGCATAAGGCACCGAAAGGTGAAAAGGAATAATGCCTTCAAAGACTACGATACCAATTTTCAATGTCATGACCGCCTCCGTAAGCCAGCCAGTATAGAGGGCTGGCTGGCCACAGGGGTTTCAGTTCGGTCTTATTTTTCCACCGCCAGCGCCATCACCTGATCCGTGGTCATGATTTCAGCAAAGACATCCGCGACGCCTGCCAGCGCTGCACGCTGCAGCGTGTCGTGATCCACCACGCCCCCCTTCCCGTCATCCAGATCGCGCGTGGCTGTCGCATCTTCCGGAATAATCACGCTATAACCCAGCGGTACAGCATCACGTGCAGTCGATGAGATACACATATGCGTCATCAGGCCCGCCACGATGACCTTTTTAATTCCCTGTTTCTTTAAGCGGGCATCCAGATCGGTGCCCACGAAAGCGCTCGGGGTCTCCTTGGTAATAATGGTGTCCTGCGCAATCGGCTGCAGATCCTTATGGAACTGGGCAAATACGGAATTCTCAGCGAACAGCGGCGTACCGTTTTGCTGCGGGTTATTTTTTGTTATGTGGCGCACAAAGTAGACCGGCATCCCTTTTTGGTGTGCATACTCGACCAGCTTTTTGTTTTTCAACAACACATCCGCGCCATCCGGGATAACCATCCGGCCACGGAAGTCCTGACCCGCGTAATATTCATTCTGAATATCCACCACGATTAACGCGGTTTCAGATGCGGATAAAGACGTCGTAGCAACAGCGCCTGACATCGCGCGAATCGTTTTTGTATTCACCTGATTTGTCTCCTGTGCGGTGGCCTGGCTGGAAAATGCGCTCATCATGCTCACCAACAGTGCGGTACGGAAAATCGTTTTCATAACAAGAACTCCCTCTGTGTTGTGTTCGGGAGGCATTATTTCGTATTAACGTAAAAGACAGGAGTCACCTGAAGAACGAAAAACGGTACTTTTGGGTCAATATAAAAAAGATTACCCCGTCGTTCCTGCCGAACAAATATGCCAGAAAAACCCACCACTCTAATTTTCATGTCATTGAAATAGCGCTATTTTCCGCTTATTGACCGGCGGGTAATATCGTTGCAGATATGGTATAGTTATGCATAATATTCATGCCTGTGTTCATCAGGCAAAGCCCTTTGAACCAGGATGATAAAATGAATAGCGTATTAATCGTGGATGACCACCCGGTTGCCCGTCTGGCGGTGAGAATGTTGCTGGAAAAAGACGGGATGACGGTGATCGGCGAGACTGATGATGGCCTTAAGGCATTACAACAGGCACGTCAGTTACTTCCGGATTTGGTTATTGTCGATATCGATATTCCTACAATCAATGGGATTAACGTTGTTCAGCGACTCCGTGCGAATGATTTTAAAGGCGGGATCCTGGTTCTGACGGGTAAAGATGACGATCATTATATTAAGCGTTGTGCCGGTGCGGGCGCCGATGGGTTTATTAGCAAGCGCAATAATCTGACGGAACTTCATGACGCTATCCGTGCAATCAAAAGTGGCTATGGTTTTTTCCCGATTAACCGCGCCCGCCAGATTGCCGCAGAGGATATTCCGCTGGATGACAAAGGGAATATTGCCAGTCTGTCGGATAAGGAACTGCAGGTTCTGCATTTTCTGGCAAAAGGAAGCCGGATTGTCGATATCGCCGGGGAAATGATGATCAGTGATAAAACGGTCAGCACCTATAAACGCCGCCTGATGAAAAAGCTCGATCTTAAAAGCCCGAAAGACATTTATGATTTTGCCCTGCGCAACAAAATAGAATGAGCCAACACCAGGTCTTAAAGGGAAAAATGTGACGGAATCCCCTTCGGCGGCGCGCCCGCTACGCATACTGACTGTAGACGATCACCCGGCAAGCCGACTCCTGCTCAGGCAGCAATTGATCCGCCTGGGGTATGAGGTTGTCGAGGCAGAAAACGGCAAACAAGCCCTTGTGCGCTGGAGCGAACAGCAGGTTGATATGGTCATCACCGATTGTAATATGCCGGTGATGGACGGGCTAACCCTCACCCGGCTGTTACGGGAACGGCAGCAAAAACCGTTAATTATCCTTGGTCTCACCGCGAATGCTCAGCCCGAAGAGCGTAGCCGCTGTATTGCCGCAGGTATGGACGACTGCCTTTTCAAACCGCTCAATCTGAAGCAACTGGAGGCGGGTCTACAGCGGGTATCCCCAAAAGAGGCGACTACAAAACTTGCTGACCCGAAAGGCCTCGGCCAGTTTATCCGTGTGGACAATCTTCGGTCGTTAACCGGCGAGGACAATACCTTATTGTTCACCCTGCTGAATGCCACGCGGGATGAAAACCAACGCGACATGCAACCCTGCCTTACGCTGGCCCGTCAGGGCGACTGGGCAGCGCTGGCGTATCACGTACATCGCCTGGCCGGTGCCGCCGATATCATTGGCGCAACTGCGATAGCGCAGCAGTGTCGCAGTCTTGAAAAGGCATGCGAAGGGACAAGGCAGCCCGTCGAGTCTGAAATTGTGCCCCGCCTCCAGACCCTGCTCAGGGACGTCGCGGCGCTGAATCAGGCGATTACAGCCTTCACCACACCACGCTAACCTCAGGTTTACTTTTCCTCACACGCTGTCGAGCGGGCGCCTGCGCCTGGCCTGTCCTGTTTTTCACCGACAAGGACTACACGCCTATAGTCCTTCCCTTACACGCCTATCATCCTGCCCTCATGTATCTCACTGACCTGGAATTTATATAGTGACCCCGTTGTCACCATGGCAACGTTTTTGAAATAAAGAAGGTTGCCATGTTAAATAATTTATTTGAGACCACTACAACAGAACTGCGCTTTCTTATTCTGATGCTCTTGCTGATCAACCTCACGGGCGTTTTATTTTTATTATTTACGCCTCATTAATTAAAAGGTATTCCTTGTGAAAAAAACATTTCTTATTCTGCCTGTGCTCACAGCATTAACCATGACTGCGCACGCTAAATCATTGACGCAGTCCACCCTGTCTCTGGAACAGGCATCTGTACTCGCCAGCGAAGCCGTTAAATCGTGCAGCGCTAAAGGCTATAACGTCAGCGTAACGGTTGTCGATGCTGCAGGCCTCACCCGCGCGGTACAGCGTATGGATAACGCCGGGCCACACACCCTGACAGCCAGCTATCAGAAAGCGTTTACCTCTGCGTCCAGCGGAGCGGCGACCAGCCAGCTTCTGGAAAACTCAAATAAGTATCCGGCGGCGAAAAACCTCGGCGATATCCCTGGTTTCTTATTACTGGCTGGCGGCGTACCGGTTAAAGAAAATAACGCCACCATCGGTGCCATTGGTATTGGCGGCGCGCCGAGCGGTGATATTGATGAAGCCTGCGCACTCGACGCTATTAAAAAGCTGAAATAAGTAAAGCTATCTGTCATTTATCGGAAAGATAAAAAGGAACTTATTATGAAAGTAACGCCACGTGTTTTATTCGCCTCTGTGATTTCACTGTGCGCTTCCGGCCCGGTACTGGCTGCCGAAAACGTTAAAGAAGGCTATTACGGCGCCCTGAACCTGATTGACACCCATCAGAAGGCCAAGAGCATGAACCTGAGCGAACGCCCGGGGATCGGTTCATTTGTGGCCGGGGACGAAAAAGAGCACAAGCTGAACGGTTCCGTGGCCGCCGGCTATCAGTTCGGCAATAACTGGCGTACCGAAGCGGAATATGTGTTTAAAGAAAAAACAGAATTCACCAGCGGATCTTCCACGTTTGCGACCAGTTTCAACCACATGAAAGTTGATTCTGAACGTGCAATGCTCAACGTTTATCGTGACTTTATGATCACCGATAAATTCGCCCTGTACGCAACGGCGGGTGCCGGTGTGGCAAAAGTGAAAGTGGGTGGCTGGCAGGGTAATGACACCCGCGAGTTTGCTGGCAACACGCAAACCAACTTTACCTACTCCGTGGGTGCTGGTGCGTCTTATGAAGTTATCGACGATCTGACCCTGTACGCCACTTATCGTTATGTCGATATGGGCAATATCGAAAGCGGCCGTAACACCTTTGTCAACGCCCGCAGTCTGCAGGATGAAAACCTGCGTGGACGCCTGGTGAACAATGAATTTGTATTCGGCGTGCGCTACGTCCTGTAAGGCACGTTGACAGACAGTTTCATCACCCTCATTTCAGGTATTTTTCCTCTCTTTTATGCCACTTTGCCTGTCCTTACCGCCTCTCTGCCGGGCGGTAAGGTTTTTTTTGCTCAAGAGCGCTCACGATCGAATTTCCCTTCAGTACGCTGACGCCCCTCATTCCGGCACCACCTCCACGCTCGCCGACAACCCGGCTACCAGCTCAATCCCCTTCGGCAATGCATCAATATGTATGCGCACCGGGACGCGCTGCGCCAGCCGCACCCAGCTAAACGTCGGCTCGACGTCGGGAAGCCCAAGCCCGCCCGTCTCATCGTTGTTATCACCGATCCCATGGCCGATGCTCTCAACATGCCCGGCAATCACCGGTTCATAGCCCATCAACACGATATGCGCCGTGTCCCCAACGCGAATATGGCGAAGTTTGGTCTCCTCGAAATACCCCACCACCCAGAAACTGTGCGCATCGACGATGGCGACCTTAGTCTCCCCCGCGGTGGCATAGTCCCCCGGGCGAAGCCGCAGATGGGTGATATAACCCGAGACGGGAGCCCGTACGGTGGCATGGGACAAATTAAGCTCGGCCAGCTCCAGCGCGGCCAGCGCACCGTGATAATTCGCCACCGCGACGTTCGCGGCGCTGCCCGTTTGCTGTAAATCCTCGCTGGAAATCGCGGCTTTAATCTGTGCGCGTCGCCTGGCGGCATCCTGTCGCATCACCATCTCATGCCGTCTGGATTCCACCTCCGCCTGCGCGCTGGCCACCGCCAGCGTGAGCCAGTGCGGGTCGATAGCGTAGAGCACATCGCCCCGGTTAACCCACTGGTTATCCCGGACAGCCACGCGGATTACCGGCCCGGATACGTCCGGCGCAATCTGTACCACATCCGCCCGTACCCGGCCGTCGCGGGTCCAGGGCGTTTGCGCATAATGTTTCCACATCATAAAAGCCAGAAGCGTGGCCGCCACGACGGCACATAACGTCAGCGCATAGCGACCGACCAGAGAAAGTAGTGATTTCATCTAAATAACCCCAGCGCGGTCAGGCCCTGCATCAGCAGGAAAAAGGTGACCAGATAAGTTGAAACGTCCAGCAGCGGGCGAAAAGGCAAACGACGGTAGAGCCTGCTGAGCGATAAAAGCGCGATGAGTGCCAGCGTGCAGGCCAGCGCCGCGAGCGCGGTGACAAGCAGTCCCGGGATAAAAACGCCCCCGATATTCAGATCATTGACCATCGTCTGCCCTCCGTAATGCGCAATGTAAATCCACCAGATGGCCGACAAACTGGCGCGTTTGTGCATCTGTGGCAGGCAAACTGAGGCGGATGTGGTCGGCGATGTGTTCACGCAAGGCGTCGGTGTCGTTCAGGTGATACAGGCGCGCGCTAATCTCCCTGCTCGCGGGCATACCGCAGCGGCGTAAATGCATCACTGAAAGGCCGATGCGCAGCGCGCGCAGCAGCGGGTTAAGCACCTGCTCTGAGGCACGTCCGCTGCGCTGCAGGCGCGGCAGTAACAGGGCAGCGCGGTCAATCATCAGATTGGTCCAGTGCGTCTCATCCAGCAGAAGCTTGCCCTTCACGCTGCGACGAATATCGCGCTGGCACAGCGTGTGCAGACGTGCGATGGCCGCGTCGGCCTGCACGGTTTGCAGCAGGCTCATGCTGATAACAGCAAAGCCGGTTGCGGCAAACAGCGCAATGGCGGTATTGGCCGCCGTGGCAAAATCTCCGCTGTAGTGGGCACCCAGCTCGCACAATACCGGCAGCGTCAGGGTGATCCCCATCGCCATAAACGTGGTGGGAGGACGTGCCTGAAGCGACCCGGCCAGCAGATATACCGGCGCCAGCACGGCCACCAGCACGGGGAAATCGCTCACCTGCGGAAGCAGCGCAAAGCTGTACAGCAGGCTAATCAATACGCCCCAGAACGAGCCAATAATGTATTTCACAATGTGCGGAGCCGGGGTGTCGAAACTGCCAAACAGCGTGCAGCAGACCCCAAGGATAGAGACCGCCGTGCTGCCATCGGGCCAGGCGGAGAAGATCCAGACCAGGCAGCCGCTCAGGATGATGGCGAACGCGCCCAGCGAGGTGCGGGCGGCAGTAAGAGGATCGCGGTGAAAAACATACCCTTTAACTGCCCTGCCCGCCGTCAGTCCGTGGGCGGGCTTCGCATGGTGGATGGCATCAGAAAGACGTTCGCACTGCTGCAACAGCGTAATGGCCTGCGTCAGATAACGGACAAAACTGGCCAGCAGCGCGTCGTTCATCGTCCGGGCCTCTGCAGCGTAGCGCTCTGCGAGCTGTTCACTGCGTGCTATTAACGCATCTGCCGTGCTGTTGCGTGCAGCATCTTCATCCCCCAGCCAGGCCTGAACGTCGTCGAGCAATACCTGCAACCCGGCAGGCACCGTCGCCGGTAAGCGATCGCGTAATTCACAGTTGACGATGACCAGCCGCGCCAGCCGGTCATGGATAGCCTTTCTGCCCTGCCGCACCGGAGCAGACAGGGCAAAATCATACGGAATATGATGGCTTATGCCCTGCAGAAACTGCAGCGCCAGCGCCAGATGCAGCGGGTCTGAAACCGCGACGGGTTTGCCTGCGAGGGTGTCAGCCACCCGCTCACGCGCGGCGTGCAGGGTTTGCGATAACTTACTGTTGAACAGGCCGGAGATACGCGCGGGTAACACATAGCGATGTATCAGCGCCGCGCAGAAGATCCCAATGACAATCTCCTGCACACGGATAATGGCGATATTAAAAATCCCGCCGGGGTCGGATACCGCAGGAAAACCAATCAGGCTCGCAGTGTACCCGGCCAGCACAAAGGCATACGCCCGCGGGGTGCGCTCCAGCAGAGATAAATAGAGGCAGAACGTGATCCAGCCCGATAGCATCACGCTGCAGAGGATCGGCATATTGACGAAGACAGGTACGATCGCAACGGTGGCGCAGGCCCCCACAACGGTGCCGGCCAGACGATAGAGACTTCTGCTCAGCGAGGCCCCTACCGACGTCTGCGACACGATATAGACGGTAATAATGGCCCACGATGGACGTTCGAGGCCTATCGACAGCGCAATGTAGTAAGCGAGCATCGCCGCTGCAAAACTTCTCGCGGAATAGAGCAACGCGCTGGCATCGTTACGCAGCACGGGAGAAAACCGCTCACGTATGGTGCGCCACGAATGAAAATGAAAAGCGTTTAATATGTTCATGCCAGAATTATTACTGGCTTGCGAACCCGCTTAAATACTCTATTCTGTCAAAAAATACCTAAATGTTGCCAGAAACGTGAAACCTCAACTTGCCAATACGCTCTTCGATCCTGACGCCACCGCATGCCCGGCCGTAGCCCGACATCTGGATTTCGTGGAGTACGCCGCGGAAGTGCCGGTGCACACCCACCGTAAGGGGCAGCTGATTATTGCTTTGTATGGCGCGGTGATTTGTCATGCGGAAAATGATATCTGGATCGTGCCGCCAGACTGTGCCGTCTGGATCCCTGGCGGGATCGCACACAGCGCCAAAGCGACCTGGAATGCTCATCTCAACTATCTGTTTATTGAGCCCGGTGCCGCCGCGCTGCCGGAGAAATGCTGCACGCTGGCCATTTCCCCGTTAATCAAAGCGCTGGTTGACCGTTTGACGCATGAACGCGTTGATTATCCGCCAGAGAGCCATGCCGCGCGGCTGACCAGAGTGACGCTTGATGAGCTCGCCAGCATGCCGCAGCAGAAGCTGAGCCTGCCCGTTTCAGCCCATCCCAAAATACGTGCCATGGCCGACGCGCTGGTCAGCCATCCTGACGACAGAAGCACCCTGAAAGCGTGGGCGAAACGGCTGGCGCTGAGCGAGCGCTCCTTTGCACGTTTGATGGCGCGCGAGACCGGGCTGAGCTTTGGCCGCTGGCGTCAGCAGCTGCAGTTGATTATTGCCCTGCAGGAGCTGGCAAGCGGTGTCCCGGTCCAGAACGTGGCGACAACGCTTGGGTATGAATCCGTGAATGCGTTTATCACCATGTTCAGGAAAGCCATGGGCACCACGCCCGCGCACTATTTTGCCGAACGAAAAGTCAGCGGCCGTTAACCCGGCCCTTCGCTGCCTGCAGCAAGCAGGGGAACCAGCACATCGCTAATCGGAACGGGAATACCGTGAGCACGACCATAGCGCTGGATCACGCCGTTGCGGATATCCCACTCCATGGGACGGTTGGCCTGACGATCGGCGAGGATAGACGTGCCTAAATCGGCAGGTGCGCGCTGGAAATTCGCCAGGATCTCCTGCGCAACGTCATCGTGCAGCACCGCGCCTTCTGCTCGGGCCACGGCAAGCCCCTCGCGCAAATACGCCAGCGCCAGCTCGCTGATATCCTCACGGGAGAACATCCCGGCACGACGATTCGCAAGCACCATCAGGCCTGCAACCGCATTTTGCAGCAGCTTGCGCCATGCGACGGTAAGAAAATCTGCCGACAAGTCTACCGCGCAGCGCGTGCCGTTCAGCGCATCAGCCACCCGTTTTGCCTGCGGCACATCCGGCAGCGTCAACCGCGGACTGGCCCGCAGCCAGACGGAGGCATCCGGCTCACGCTGCGCCGGGAACCAGACCACCGACGGCAGTACCGTCGCGCCATTGACCCACGGTGCAAGCTGGGCCTTTTGCTCGACGCCGTTTTGCAACGCGCAAACCACCGTGTTTTCATCGCACAGCGCGTTCAGCCATCCCGCGCTGTCGGCGTTCTGGGTCGTTTTCACTGCGATAAAAACCAGATCGTACGGACGATCGATGACCGTCGGATCGGTTAATACCGGACCGGGTACCACGATTTCACCCTCATCGTGCCGCAAACGTAATTGCGGGTGTGCGGTACGTCCGCACAGTTGCGGCGTGCGGCCAGCCTCATGCAGCACCGCAGCGATAGTGGTTCCGATTGCACCGGGTCCAATCAGCGCAATGGTTGGATAGTCAGACATTGTTAACTCCCCTGGTCGCTAAAGCCCTAATCAGTGTGCCGTGGCGTTCAGCATAGCCGCCACACGTCACTTTATACCACCGCCTGAAGTGGGAGCCATACCCGTTGTCTATACTCATTTCATCTACGACAACGGAGTGCACCATGCCATTACCCGATTTCCATTCCTCTGAACCTTATACCCTTGGTATTGAACTTGAACTGCAGGTGGTTAACCCGCCGGGGTACGATCTGAGCCAGGACTCCTCCGCCCTTATCGCTGCCGTCAAAGACGACATCAAAGGCGGGGAAGTGAAGCACGATATCACCGAGAGCATGCTCGAAATCGCCACCGGCGTGTGTCAGAACATTGATCAGGCCGCCGCACAAATCTCGGTGATGCAGCAAAGTATTCTGCGCGCCGCTGCGGAGCAGCATATTCAGATCTGCGGCGGTGGGACGCACCCTTTCCAGAAGTGGCAGCGTCAGGAGGTGTGCGATGACGAGCGCTATAACGTCACGCTCGAACGGTTTGGCTATCTGATTTTGCAGGCGACGGTATTCGGCCAGCACGTGCATGTCGGGTGTCGGACCGGCGACGACGCTATTTATCTGCTGCATGGTTTGTCGCGCTTTGTCCCCCACTTTATTGCTCTGGCGGCGTCCTCACCCTATATGCAGGGTACGGACACGAAGTTCGCCTCGTCGCGACTCAATATCTTCTCGGGATTTCCGGATAATGGACAGATGCCGTGGGTGAACAACTGGCAGGAGTTCGAAGGGTTGTTTCGTCGTCTGAGCGCCACCAGCATGATCGACAGCATTAAAGATTTGCACTGGGATATTCGCCCCAGCCCGCATTTTGGCACGGTCGAAGTGCGGGTGATGGATACACCGCTGACGCTCGGCCACGCGATCAACATCGCCGGGTTGATTCAGGCGACGTCTCACTGGCTGCTGACCACGCGGCCCTATAAGCATCAGGAAAAGGATTTTCTGCTGTACCGCTTTAACCGTTTTCAGGCATGTCGTTACGGGTTAGAGGGCATTCTGACGGACGTGCAGACTGGCGAGCACAAAACCGTGGCGGAAGATATTGGGTGGCTGCTGGAGCAGGTTGCGCCGTCGGCCGAGAAGCTCGGCGCGACGAGCGCGATTAAGGAAATAGCCCTGATGTTAAAACAGGGCAAGAGCGAGGCGCAGCGCATGCGCGATTTTATCGCAGACGGCGGTTCGCTTATTTCTCTGGTTCAGAAACATTGCGAGCTGTGGGCGACGAGTCCGTAAGGCGATGCCCCCACTCACGCAGGCGCTGGAACAGCACAAACAGCGCCGGGATAAACAGAATGCCGACCACGGTGGCCACCAGCATCCCGCTGAACACCGTGGTGCCAATGATGCGGCGGCTCTGCGCCCCTGCCCCGGACGCCAGCATCATCGGTAGCACACCGATAATAAATGACACCGCCGTCATCATCACCGCCCGGAAGCGGCGTGAGGCGCCTTCACGGGCCGCATCGACAATCGCCATCCCCTCATTACGCCGTGCGCGGGCAAACTCGACAATCAGGATCGCATTCTTGGCTGCCAGCGCGATTAACAGCACCAGGCCAATCTGCACATACACATCGTTGGCGTATCCCGCGATCCACAGCCACACCAGCGCGCCACCGATGGCGAACAGGACTGAGAGCATCACGCTCGCGGGCAGCGTCCAGCTCTCATACTGCGCGACAAGGAACAGCCACGCCATAACCACCGCGGCCAGGACAATCCAGATGGCCTGATTTCCGGTCTGCTGCTCCTGATAAGACATCCCGCTCCAGGCATAGTCGTACCCGGCAGGCAGGTTTTCCGCCAGAAGCTCGCTCATCACGACCATCGCCGTGCTGCTGCTCACGCCGTCTGCTGCCGACCCGCTCACTGACACCGACGGGAACTGGTTATACTGCTGCAGGAACGGTGCGCCAACGGTCGGGGTAATCGTGACAAGATTACTCAGACGCACCCGCTCACCGTTATTGCTACGCACGAACAATTCGCTGATTTGCCCGGCACGCTCGCGCCACTGCATTTCGTTCTGTACCACCACGTGGTAGACGCGGTTGTTAACGCTAAAATCCCCGGCACGCGTGCCGCCAAAGGCGGTTTGCAGGCTGCTGAAGATGCGCGAGACCGGCACGTCGAGGCGGGCAGCGCGCTCGCGATCAACGGTCAGCGTCAGCTGCGGCACGTTGCTGCTCCAGGTGGTAAACACCCGGTTAAGCTGCGGATGCTGGTTAGCTTTTATCAGAACGTTGCGGGTAACGCGTTCCAGCTCCGCCGGGCTTTGCCCCGCCTGGGCCTGAATACGCAGGTCGAAGCCGGAGGCGTTGCCCAACCCCGGCAACGTCGGCGGGGCGAAGGTCATGATGGTCGCTTCCGGCAGCGCCAGCAGCTGACGCTGCAGCGTTCCCATCACCTCATCAAGCGGCGGACGCTCACTCCATGTCTTCAGCATGATGGAGATAAACCCGCCGTTAGACGCGCTGGTACCGTTGAGAATGTTAAAACCGGAGACCTGAATCACATCCTCGACCGCAGGGTGTCTGGCGATAAGCTCCCGCGCGGTGGTCATCACCGCTTCGGTACGCTCCAGCGACGCCGCTTCCGGCAGTTGCACGCTGGCGAAGAAGTAGCCCTGATCTTCCTGCGGCAGGAAGCCCTTTGGCATTGACATAAAGCTGAACACCACCACGCCCGCCGCACCGGCCGTTGCCAGCAGCACCAGCCACGGACGGAGGTTAATGCAGTTAACGATGCGGGTATAAACGGTGCGCGTGGTATCCAGTCCGCGGTTGAAAACGCGGTAAACCGCGGCTGGCTTCTTCGGGCGCGGGCGCAGCAACAGCGCACAGAGCGCTGGCGTCAGGGTCAGCGCCACCAGGCTTGAGAGCGTGACGGCGGTGGAGAGCGTGACTGCGAACTGGCGATACAACTCCCCCACGATCCCCGGCAGCAGCGCCACCGGCACAAACACCGCCAGCAGCACCAGGGTGGTGGCAATCACCGGCCCGGCAATCTGGCGCAGCGCCTGTGCGGTAGCCGCCGTGCGGCTTTGCCCTTCCGCCATTAGCGTTTCAACGCTCTCCACCACCACAATGGCGTCATCCACCACCATGGTAAGCGCCAGAATAATGGCGAACAGGCTGAGCGTGTTGGCCGAATAACCGAGGGTATAGAGCACCGCAAAGGTGCCGACCAGCGACACTGGAATAGCGAGCGCCACAATCAGCGTCGCACGCCAGCTCTGCAGAAATAAGGAAACCACCACCACGACGGCGAGCAGGGTCAGCGCCAGCGAGACACCAATCTCCTTGATGGTCGCGGCGACAAAGGTGGTGGTATCAAATTTTACTTCATAGGTCAGATCGTCCGGGAAACGTGCAGAGAGTCGCGCCAGCTCCGCGCGAACCGCATCGGCTACGCGCAGGGCGTTGGCGGACGGCGTAGGGTAGATGCCAAGATAGGCGGAGTCATGCCCGTTCAGCTGGGCGCCGGAGCTGTAGCTGCGCGACCCCAGTTCAATCGCGGCGACATCTTTCAGGCGCACCAGCTGGCCCATCTCCCCCGCACGGATAATGATGTCCGCAAAGTCCTCAGCCTGATTTAAACGCCCCAGGCCGTTAATCGTCAGGGTTTGCTGCTGGCCGTTAAACACCGGCGGCGTTCCGACCTGGCCTGCCGCCCCCTGGACGTTCTGCTCGCGTAACGCCTGAGCCACGTCATCGGTGGTCACGTTCAGGGCGTTCATGCGATCCGGACGCAGCCAGATACGCATGCTGTAGTCGCGTGCGCCAAACATCTGCACCTGCCCGACGCCCGGCAAACGCGCCAGCGCTTCACGCACCTGCGTGCTGGCGTAGTTACTGACGAAAAGCGGCGTGTGGGTATTGTCCGGTGAGTAAAGGCTTACCCCCATCATCAGATTGGTAGCGCGTTTACGCACTTGCACGCCGTTTTGCTGCGCCTCGGTGGGCAATTGCGCCACAGCCTGCGCCACGCGGTTTTGCACGTCGATGGCGGCCAGATCCGGATCGGTCCCTGCCGCAAATGTGATGTTCAGGCTGTAGGCACCTTCATCGGAACTGGTGGATTCCATATAGAGCATGTGATCCACGCCGTTAAGCTGAGTCTCCAGCGGCGTGGCAATGGCTTCCGCCACGTCAGCCGAACTGGCACCGGGCCAGCTGGCGGAGACATTCACCACCGGTGGGGTGATCTGCGGGTACTGCTCCACCGGGATAATCTTCAGCGCGATGGCACCCAGCAGGGTTATCACCAGCGCAATCACCATCGCGAAGCGCGGGCGTTTGATGAAAAACGTCAGCATGATGGCTCCTTAATTCAGTATCTGGACGGCTGCGCCAGGCTGTACGCGCTGGGCACCGTCGGTGATCGCTCGCTCACCGGGATGTAAGCCGGATGAAATCTCAAACTGCTGGCCAATCTGTCCGGCAATCTTCAGCGGGCGTTTTTCTGCTTTGCCTTCTGCGTTAACCACCCAGGCAAAGAATCCCTCGCCGTTTTGCTGTACCGCCGCAGCGGGCACTGTCAGCACCGGCTGCGCGCTTGCCGGACGCAGGTAGACATTCACATTGCCGCCCGGCAGCAGCTGATGGCGCGGGTTGGCAAATTCAGCGCGCAGCATCACGCTGGCGGTACGCGGGTCGATACGATTGTCCACGGAGGTCAGTTCACCGTTCAGGCGCTGACCATTGCTGTCAATCCGCGCCTGCCAGGCGCGCTTCAGGGCGCTGATATCCGCATGTTGTCCGGCTTTGGTGGCAAACGCCCCCTCTTCCAGCGCAAAGGCGATACGGATCGGATCAAGCTGCACGACATCCACCAGCACGCCGCTTGACGGGTTCACCAGGCTGCCGGCATGGAACTGGCTGTGCCCCACGCGGCCATCAATCGGCGATGTGATGCGCGTGTACGCCAGCGTCACGTTACGGGTTTCGAGGCGAGCTTTCGCCTGCTCCAGCGCAGCGCTGGCGACATCGCGCTGCATGCGCGCGTTATCCACGTCATGACGGCTGATGGCATTGCTGTTGCCCAGGCTTTCAAAGCGTGAAAGCTGCTGCTGCGCCTGACGCAGCGTGGCTTCCGCGCTCTTTACCTCAGCCTGTGCCAGACGCACGGCGGCGCGTGGCTCGGCATCGTCCAGTTCAAACAGCACGTCACCTTTTTTCACGTATTGTCCGTCGCGAAAATGAACCTGGGTAATCACGCCTTCCGTGCGCGCTCTTATCTCGACGGTATGAATGGCTTCAATGCGGCCAGGCACGTGCCGTTCAGCTGCGTGGGTCGTTTGCTCCACAACCGCCACGCGAACCGGAATGGCAGCAGCAAACGCGGGTTGAAAGAGGGCGAGGAGGACAAACAGGAGCGGGAATTTCATGGGGATGTACCTCTGATGTGTTTCCCTCACCCCGGCCCTCTGCCCAATGAAAGGGAGGTCAGCATCCCCTCTCCCGGCGGGAGAGGGTTAAGGTGAGGGCAAAAGGTTATGCAGCCTTACGGAACCTGCGGGTCAGTCGCTTCTCGATTTCAACAACGAAGAACATCACCGCGGCTACCGCCAGCGTGACGAACCAGTAGCGCAGAGGCAGCGCTTCCGTACCGAAAAGCATCTGCATAAACGGCAGGTAGATGATTGCCGCCTGGAGCAGGAACAACACGCCTGTGACCAGCCAAATCCCTTTGTTCGCCAGCAGGCCACGGTTCAGGGAGAACCCTTCAGTGTTGCGGCAGTTAATCATGTATACCCACTGGGCGCAGACCAGCATCTGCAGCAGCACGGTGCGGATGAACTCCGCGCTGTGGCCGCGCGGTGCCAGCCAGGCTTCCAGCGCAAAGGCGGCGATGGCAATCATGGTCCCGACGAAGGCCACGCGCCATACGGCGTACGCATCCATCACGTGCTGTCCGGTCTGACGCGGCGGACGCTTCATGATGTTGCGCTCAGCGGCTTCAAAGGCCAGGCCAAAGGAGAGCGTGGCGGAGGTTGCCATGTTCATCCACAAAATCAGTACCGGCGTCAGCGGGATAATGTTCCCTGCCAGCAGCGCAATAACAATCAGCAACCCCTGCGCCAGGTTGGTCGGCATAATGAACAGAATGGTTTTCTTCAGGTTGTCGTAAACGCGACGCCCCTCTTTTACCGCGCTGGCGATGGTGGCGAAGTTATCGTCGGTCAGGACCATATCCGCCGCCTCTTTGGTCACTTCGGTGCCTTTAATGCCCATTGCGATGCCCACGTCCGCCTGGCGCAATGCCGGAGCGTCATTCACACCGTCGCCGGTCATGCCCACGATCTCACCCTTGTCCTGCAGGGCTTTCACCAGGCGCAGCTTATGCTCCGGGCTGGTACGGGCGAAAATGTCATATTTCACCGCGGCGTCTGCAAGCTCAGCGTCGTCCATTTTCTCCAGCTGGTAGCCCGTCACCGCCTGCTCGCTGTTGGTGATCCCGAGCATCTGACCGATGCTCATTGCCGTCTGCGGGTGATCCCCGGTGATCATCTTCACGCGGATCCCGGCCTGCTGGCAGGCATGAATCGCATCAATCGCTTCAGGACGCGGTGGATCCATCATTGCGGCAATACCGAGGAAGATCAGCCCGTGATTCAGATCGTCATGCGTCAGCGCCTGCTCACCGTTCGCCGGTTTGAACGCCGCGGCAACCATACGCAGCCCCTGACGCGCATAGCGCTCCATCTCGGTTTCCCAGTAAGCGCGGTCGAACGCTTCAGCGCCGTTACGGGCTTGCTGCTGTTTACACAGCGCGAAAATCACGTCCGGCGCGCCGGTAATCAGGATGTGCTCCTCGTGACCAATCTGATAGTGGGTGCTCATGTACTTGTACTGCGAATCGAACGGGATCTTGTTAATCAGGGTGGTCATCACCGGCTCAAGATGCGCCTTCGCCGCCAGCACCTTCAGCGCCCCTTCGGTCGGCCCACCGGTGATGCCCCACAGACCGCGTTCGTCCTGAATCAGCTGGCTGTCATTACAGAGATCGACAGTGCGCAGGTACTGCTCCAGCACGGTGCCCGGCTGGATCTGCATCGGCTCGTCGCTGCCTTCCAGATAAATGTTCCCCACCGGCTCGTAGCTGTTACCGTCCACGCGGTAGCAACTGTCGGCAGTAATGATGGCTTTCACCGTCATCTCGTTCATGGTCAGGGTGCCGGTTTTATCCGAGCAGACCACGGTCATCGCCCCCAGGGTTTCAACCGTTGGCAACTTGCGGATAATCGCCCGCTTGCGTGCCATCGCCTGCACGCCAAGAGAAAGGATGATAGAAATAATGGCTGGCAGACCTTCCGGCACGGACGCGACCGCCAGACTAATCAGAGAGAGCAGCAGCTCGCCCATGGGGATTTCGCGGAACACCAGGCTGAAGACAAACAGTGCCGCCATCATCGCCAGAATAATGGCGAAGATCGCTTTCCCCAGCTTGTCCATCTGCACCAGCAGCGGCGTACGATGCTTTTCAATACCCGCCATCATCTGGTTAATGTGGCCAAGTTCAGTCTCTTGCCCGGTGGCAATGACCACGCCAATGCCGCCCCCTGCACTCACGGTCGTACCGGAAAAGACCAGGTTAGTGCGGTCGCCCAGCGGTAATTCACCGGTCAGCGGATTAATGTGTTTATCCACCACGGTAGATTCGCCGGTCAGAATAGCCTCTTCCACGCGTAAATTATGCGCTTCGATTAAACGCATATCCGCCGGAATACGATCGCCCGCGCGTAATACAATAATATCGCCCGGGACTATTTCAGTTGTCGGTAGCGTTTCATGGTTGCCATTGCGAATGACACGCGCTTCGCTGGAGAGCATATTGCGAATACTCTTCAGGGATTTTTCCGCATTGCTTTCCTGAATATGGCCAATTAAAGCGTTGATTACCGCCACACCGAGGATAACCAGCGTATCGACCCAGTGGCCCATAACCGCGGTTAATACCGCCGCGGCAAGCAGAACGTAAATCAGTACATCATTAAAATGGGCGAGAAAACGTAGCCAGGCGGGCTTGCCTTTTTTCTCCGGCAACGCGTTAGGGCCATAATGATGCAGACGTGCCTGCGCTTCAGCACGGTCGAGGCCGCTTGCCTGGCTCTGCTTGTTAGCAAGCACTTGCTCAACGGTCTGCTGATACGCCTGCCCACCAGCAGGTGGCATGTTCTGAGAGAGATTTTTTTTGGTCATCGTATTTTTCCTTCAATATACGGTGGACGGAAGCCTGAATTCCTTTCTGGCTTTAATAAATTCATTTTTAAGGCTTGCGGGTAAAATTGATCTACCGCAATATAATTACTTCCGGGATATTCAAAACTAATAAATATTATTCGAATACGATGATTTTTACAAAATATTTCTAAACCAACGCTAAACGAGGAGGAACCATGTTTGGTATTTATCGCGCACGCCGCCTGGCGTTATACATTGTCGCAGCCATTGTTATTGCCACGTTAATTGGATATAGCACTTATATGTTTGTAAAATTATTTGCATGACAAGGACATTTATTTACATAACGCGATAATAATTTAATCGCTTCTGAGAGATTATTCTCTTTCTGTTATTTATTCGCAGAAAAGTGCATTCGATTTAACAAAAAACGTCTGCCGGGTTTATATTGCTTTACGTTCCGCGATGCCGGACAATGACATTTTTAACTGACGATTAACATTAAGATGAAACACCCGTTAGAATCGCTGCTCACAGCGGGGGGCATTTTGTTGATGGCCCTGCTCTCCTGCCTGCTGTTACCTGCGCCGTCGCTTGGGCTGGTGCTGGCGAAAAAGCTGATGACGATCTTCCACATGGTCGATCTTAACCAGCTGTACACCATTTTGTTCTGCGTGTGGTTTTTACTGCTTGGCGCCCTCGAATTCTTCATCCTGCGTTTCGTCTGGCGTCGCTGGTTTTCACTGGCATCGTAAGTAAAAAAAAACCGGGTGCGGCTGCGCCTTACCCGGTCGGATTTCTGCATAACGACACGTTCAGTGTGTCCGGCTGTGGTTCTCTTTGCGGTACGCGCCAGGCGGCTGGTTGAAGGTACGGGTAAAGATACGCGTAAACGTCTGCTGCGAATCAAAGCCGTAGCGCAAACAGATATCGTAGACACGCTCGTCCGATTCACGCAGGTCACGCGCTGCCAGCAGCAGCTTGCGTTCGCGAATGTAACGCCCGAGACTTTCTCCCTTGTACTGCATAAACAAACGCTGCAGATGCCATTTCGAGTAACCCGCGTGGCGGGCAATCTCTTCGATACGTAATGGCTGGTGCAGGTTGTCGTCGATCCACTCGACGATGGTGTCGATGACTTGAGCGGAAATGGTCATACTGCTCTCCCCCTCTGCTTCTCGCTTAAACATTATTCCCACCACTCACGAAAGGTTTGCGTGGTATCACTCACGTGAACAGGTTCACCCAGCTCCGGCGTCAGTAGCCGATAATTTTTATCTTTGCTGGCCTGCGCCAGCTGGATCAGCGGATCGTTCCAGGTGTGTTTCGCCAGCACAAAGCGTCCGTTATGACCAGGCACGACAGCTTTCGCGTTAAGGTCAGCCGACGCCTGTGCCGTTTCCGCCGGCATCATGTGAATGTACTTCCAGTCCCGATCGTACTGGCCGTTTTCCATGATGGCTAAATCCACCTCGCCGAACTGCTCACCGATGGCCCTGAAGTGCGGGCCGTAACCTGAGTCTCCGCTGTAATAAACCTTCTGCGCCGGCGTGACGAACATAAAGCTCCCCCACAGGGTTTGATCGCGTTTAATCCCGCGTCCGGAGAAGTGACGTGCCGGCAGGACGTGCACCGTTAAGTCATCACTGATGCGCACCGACTGGTTCCAGTCGCGCTCGTCGATAATTTCCGGCTTCATGCCCCAGTAGCGCAGATGAGATCCAACGCCCAGCGGGGTAACCACACGTTTCACCTTCGGCAGTAACGCCCTGATGGTGGCGTAATCCAGATGATCGTAGTGATCGTGGGAGATGATCAGCAGGTCGATCTCCGGCATGTTCTGCGCATGCCAGGGATACTCGCCCGCAAAAGCTTTATTGAGGAACGAGAACGGCGCGGCATAGTTGCTGAGTACCGGGTCAATCAGAATACGTTTACCCGCCAGCTGCATATACCACGACGAGTGACCGAGCCAGACCAGCGTGTCCTGCTCCAGCGGCAGACTGGCGAGATCGGTTTTCACCAGCGGCAGCGGCTGCGCGGGACGGGCATTTTCGGTTTTGCGGGTCAGAAATTGCCACCACGCCACCAGCATATTTTGCTCGCCGGTGAAGCCCGGTGTCGGCAACGTATTGTGGAATTTCCCGTCGCGATACTGCGGGGAGGCCTCCACTTCGGTAAGCTGCGCACCCTGCGGTGGCTGGCCAAATCCAGGATTCAGGACAAAAGGTAAACTCGCAGCTGAAGCAATAATCATGACGAACACCACGCAGATGAATAGAGGCTTTTTCATATCCTGACCCGAAAACGCGCCCCATCCGATGGTTTACGCGGGTTGAACTTGATTATGAGTGAGTAAGCACTCATTATAGATATGATGATAAAGTCGTCAAGACGTTTTCGATCTTTGACATTGCGCGTTGCAGCCTGTCAAAGCACGTGTTTCAATCAAGGTTTTTACAATTGACAGGAGGAACAATTTAGTGGCACGTCCGAAGAGTGAAGATAAAAAACAGGCCTTACTGGACGCAGCAACCGCTGCATTTGCACAGTCAGGTATTGCCGCCTCAACGGCCTTAATTGCCCGGAATGCGGGCGTCGCTGAAGGCACACTGTTCCGCTACTTTGCTACCAAAGACGATCTGCTGAATGCCCTCTATCTGCACCTGAAGCAGGATCTCTGCCAGACGATGCTGGCGGAGCTTGATCGCACGCTCACCCTCCCCAAAGAACATACCCGCAATATCTGGAACAGCTACGTGGACTGGGGCATCCGTAATCCTGTCGCTCACGCCGCCATTCGCCAGCTTGGCGTCAGCGAGAAGATCAGCGCCGAAACGGAGCAGGCCGTGCAGGAGATGTTCCCGGAGCTGCATGAACTGTGCCGTCGCGCAGTGCGCCCGGTATTTATGTCCGATGAGTTTCGTACCTTTGGTGATGCCATGTTCTTATCGCTTGCCGAAACCACCATGGAATTTGCCACCCGCGATCCGTCCCGCGCCGTCGATTTTAAAGCGCTGGGCTTTGAAGCCATGTGGCGTGGACTCGCCTCCGAGGATATTGATGGACAGTAAATCGCTGCAGGAACACGCCAAACGCGTGGCGCTGGAACTGCCGTTCACCGAACACTGCTGGCCGTTCGGGCCGGAATTTGATGTGTTTAAAGTGGGTGGCAAGATTTTCATGATTGTTGCGGTTGCTCACGGGCGACCGCATGTCAGCCTGAAATCCGAGCCGGAAAAATCCCTGTTAAACCAGCAGATCTACCGCGGCGTTGAGCCGGGGTATCATCTCAATAAAAAACACTGGATTTCACTCTACGGCACTGACGATGTTACGCCGGAACTGGTGGCCGATCTCATCAACGATTCCTGGAATCTGGTCGTCGATAAACTGCCGAAAAAAGACCAGAAATGGATCAGGCCGCGCTGATTGTTCGTCTGAGACGAACAGATTAAGCGCTCAAAATGCACTTATCTTTTCCCGCTTCGCACGGTAATCTGCACTCCTTTTCGCGCCCGCACGCGGGCGAACTTTATCACCAGGAGTTGTTATGGATATCATTTCCGTTGCCCTGAAACGCCACTCCACCAAGGCGTTTGACCCAAGCAAGAAACTGACCGCTGAAGAAGCGGAGAAGATCAAAACCCTGCTGCAGTACAGCCCGTCCAGCACGAACTCCCAGCCGTGGCATTTTATTATTGCCAGCACTGAGGAAGGTAAAGCGCGCGTGGCCAAATCTGCGGCAGGCACTTACGTGTTCAACGAACGCAAAATGATGGACGCCTCTCATGTGGTGGTGTTCTGCGCGAAAACCGCCATGGACGATGCGTGGCTTGAGCGCGTCGTGGATCAGGAAGAGGCCGACGGTCGCTTCAACACCCCAGAAGCAAAAGCGGCGAATCACAAAGGTCGCTGCTATTTCGCCGACATGCACCGCGTGGATCTGAAAGATGACGACCAGTGGATGGCGAAACAGGTTTACCTTAACGTCGGTAACTTCCTGTTAGGCGTGGCCGCGCTGGGCCTGGATGCCGTACCCATTGAAGGTTTTGACGCCGCCATCCTCGACGCAGAGTTTGGCCTGAAAGAGAAAGGCTTCACCAGCCTGGTGGTGGTCCCGGTTGGACACCACAGCGTGGAAGATTTCAACGCCACGCTGCCAAAATCTCGCCTGCCGCTGAGCACGATTGTGACCGAGTGCTAAGACAAACGGGCCGCAACTGCGGCCCGTTTTCAATCACGCGTCATCTGCCTGGTTTCGCCATTGAGTCAGCATCTCACGCAGACGACGTTTTCTGCGTCTTCCCGATCAACACGCGCAAAAACTTACTTCTCCGCACTCCCGGCATGCCAGATCCGCTCCGCATACCGCCCTATCACCGCCAGCGACGCCGCCAGAATCAGGAAGAACACCACCTTGTTCATCCCATCCCAGAAGTATTCGAAGTAGCGGGTATAGAGGTTAATGGCGAGGAACGTCAGGCCAAACCCGCGCAGCATGCCATCGTCGGTTTTCAGACTGATGTAAATACAGAGAACCGCCGCCACCGCAAACAGCAGCGCCCACGGCAGCAACGAGGCCTGGGTCACGCTGTACCAGTTATCGATATCGTAATTACCAAATATCGACATGATCCACAGGGCGACAAAGAGATACGTCAGCCCCATCGCTTTACTGGTGGTGTAGAGATGACGGGACTGCAGCACAGCACGCAGGATCCAGCACAGGGCCAGCAGCGCGCCGCCGAAAAAGATAAAGCGCACCGGATAGTTCATCCCCAGCCAGTAAGCGCCCCAGCCGGACATATAGCCCGTCTCCGCGCCAAACCAGTTGCCAAGCGAGAGCAAGAAGAACAGCCAGACCAGCCCGGAGCGGCCGAAAAAGCCTACCAGGCCATAGACGGCACAGCCGGCCAGGAACAGGGGGGCGATGTGGCCGCTGCCGTTATCCAGCCGTTCACCCAGCTGCCAGAGCGCGATGGCGGTAAACAAGACTCCGAGGAACAAAATCGCTTCGGTACTGTAATGCCACTGCGTCTCCCGCCGCTGGCGGCTGAAGCCCCACAAATAAAACAGCACGGCCAGCAGTGCCGGCAGCCCGATGCGGGCAAGGGAGGAAAAAGCGAAGAATTCGATAATGCGCGCCATCATTTCGCTGTCCGAAAACAGGCTGCCGATGGCGATAATGACGCAGGCGAGTGCCGTCCAGAAGGCGTAGCGGCTCAGCCGCTGCCAGTCCATGGTCACGCGTTGAAGCGTACCGGCCAGCCGCTGATGGTCGTCAGCGGTTAATGTGCCTTCCTGTTGCCACTCGTTGAGTGCGCGGCGTAGCAGCCGCTCCTGTTTGCCGGTAACCTTCATTTTGCCTGCTCCGTCAGCCATTCCATTGCTCTCTCCCCGGCTTCATCCACTGGCAGATACACCAGCAACCGGGAACCGTTTCGTGGAGCAGAGTACCAGTACATCTGCTGCAGGGTAAATTCCCCAAGCTCAGGATGGGTAAACAACTTGAGCTGGTTTTCCACACCGCGCACGTCATTGCGCTGATGCCACAGATTTTTAAACTCCTCAGACACCGCAAAGAAGCGCGCCAGTTTGGCTTCCCACAACGGGTCACCCCGGTGCTCGGCCATCGCCGCCCGGAAATAGGAGACAAAGACGGGCAGCACATCGTCACGTCTGCCGAGACGGGCGCGCCATGCCGGGTGGGTGAGGAACAGATAAATACAGTTGCGGTCTTCCGGGGGGATCGCATTGAAATCGACCCCCATCAGATGACCAAAGCTGTCGTTCCACGCCACGATGTCGAAATTGGGTTTCTGAATGCTGGCCGGTTTCGGCATTAACGTATCAAGCAGGCGGCGCGTGCCTTCGCTGATCCCTTCACAGCAGGTGGCCTGCGGTGCTTCACCCGGCGGTAGCCCGGCCAGCACAAAAAGATGGCGCGCTTCGGTCGGGGTACATTGCAGCGCTTTTGCCACGGCGGCCATCACCGCGCTGGACGGATTGACGTCCCTGCCCTGCTCAAGCCAGGTGTACCAGGTCACCCCGACGTCCGCCAGCAGGGCCACCTCTTCACGGCGCAGCCCGGGCGTGCGGCGTCGACCGCTGCGCGGCAGGCCGAGCCGCTGCGGATCGAGGCTTTCGCGTCGGGCGCGTAAAAACGCACCAAGTTGTTTTCGGGTGTCATCCTTGAGCGAGACGACGGGTTCAGACATCAGCGCCATAAATCCCCCTGCATGGTAGTGCCAGTACCAGTATAAGCAAGAACTGGTACCCGTTTATCAGATCGTTGATGCTACGACCATCTGTTGAATGACGCAATGGAGTTACCATGAATACGTCAGTCGTTTCACCGGGCCGCGCAGGCCTGATATTGCTGTTAACCGGCCAGATGCTGCCGCTGATTGATACCTCAATCACCAACGTGGCGCTGGATGCTATCACCCATTCGCTGCACGCTACGGCCACCGAGCTGGAATTAATTGTTGCCCTCTACGGTGTGGCCTTTGCCGTCTGCCTTGCCCTCGGCAGCAAGCTGGGGGATAACCTTGGCCGCCGACGTCTTTTCATGTGGGGCGTGGCGAGCTTTGGCCTGGCCTCGCTGCTGTGCGGAATGGCAGGCAACATTGAACAACTGCTGGGCGCCCGTATTCTTCAGGGGGCTGGCGCGGCGCTGATCATGCCGCAAATTCTCGCCACCCTGCACGTAACGCTGAAAGGCACGGCCCACGCGAAGGCCATCAGCCTCTTTGGCGGCATCGGCGGCATCGCGTTTATCGTCGGCCAGATGGGCGGAGGCTGGCTGGTATCGGCGGACATTGCCGGCCTCGGCTGGCGCAACGCCTTCTTTATCAACGTGCCGATTTGTCTGGTGGTGCTGGCCATGAGCCGCCGCTACGTGCCGGAAACCCGCCGCGACACGCCATCAAGCATTGACTGGACGGGCACCGTCCTGCTGGCGATCATCCTCTGCTGCCTGCTGTTCCCGATGGCGCTTGGCCCGCAGTGGCACTGGTCCTGGCCGCTCAAGGTCGCGCTTATCGCCATTATTCCGCTTGCCGGGTTGATGGCCCTCAACGCCCGCAAAAAAGAACGGGACGATGCGCATCCGCTGATCCCGCCGCGCCTGCTGCAGTTGCGCAGTATCCGCTTTGGCGTGCTGATTGCGTTGCTCTTTTTTAGCGTCTGGTCCGGCTTTATGTTCTGCATGGCGTTAACCATGCAAACCGGTCTGGGGATGGCGCCGTGGCAGTCTGGCAACAGTTTTATCGCCCTGGGTGTCACCTACTTTATTTCAGCGTGGTTTGCCCCGCGTCTGATTGCCCGCTACAGCACCAGTACCATTCTGCTGACCGGTCTGGCGATCCAGATAGCGGGCCTGCTGGCGCTGATTGTCACCTTCCGCCTCTGGGGAATGCACAATACCGCGCTGACGCTGGCACCCGCGACCGGGCTGGTCGGCTACGGTCAGGCGCTGATCGTGAACAGTTTTTATCGTATTGGCATGCGCGATATTCAGCCTGATGACGCCGGGGCGGCGAGCGCCATTTTGAGCACGCTGCAGCAGGCGGCACTTGGACTCGGCCCGGCCATCTTTGGCGCGATTTTGCTGCACGGTCTGCAAAATCATCACGGAGATTACACCCAGGCGATCACCCTCTTCCTCGCGGTGGAAACTGGCCTGATGGTGATCCTCGCGCTGGCGACGCTGCGGGTTCGCCATCGGCTGTGCCTGCCAGTGGTGACGACCTGCCACGCCGTCAAATAACCCTGACGAATTTGCATAATAGATCCGCAGCCGCCATTATGGGGCTGCATCAATACAGGAGACGTTATGCAGGAATTAATTACTCAGGTTGAAGAGTTAGGCATTGAAATTAATCACACCACCTCTTTAGTGATTATCTTTGGTATTATTTTTCTTACCGCACTCATCGTTCATTTTATTCTGCACAAAGTGGTCCTGCGGGCCTTTGAGAAGCGCGCGCAGGCCAGCAGCCATTTATGGTTGCAAATCATTACCCAGAACAAGTTATTTCACCGTGTCGCCTTTACCCTGCAGGGGATTATTGTCAACGTTCAGGCGGTACTGTGGCTGCAAAAAGGCAGCGAAGCCGCGGAAATGCTCACCACCTGCGCAAAGTTGTGGGTGATGGTGTATGCCCTGCTCTCGTTCTTCTCGCTGCTGGACGTCATTTTCAATCTTTCGCAAAAGATGGCGACAGCCTCGCAGCTCCCGCTGAAGGGCATCTTCCAGGGGATAAAACTGGTGAGCGCTATTCTGGTGGGGATTTTAATTATCTCGCTGCTGATTGGTCAGTCGCCAGCCATTCTGATTAGCGGCCTGGGCGCCATGGCTGCGGTGTTAATGCTGGTGTTTAAAGACCCGATCCTCGGGCTTGTCGCCGGGATCCAGCTCTCCGCCAATGACATGCTTAAACTCGGTGACTGGCTGGAGATGCCAAAATACGGAGCCAACGGCACGGTCACGGACATTGGCCTGACCACCGTCAAGGTGCGCAACTTCGACAATACCATCACCACCATTCCGACCTGGGCGCTGGTCTCTGATGCCTTTATCAACTGGAGCGGCATGTCGGCCTCCGGCGGGAGACGCATCAAGCGTAGCCTGAATATAGACACCACCAGCATCCACTTCCTCGACGAGCAGGAGCAACAGCAGCTGATTCAGGCGAAGCTGCTTAAGCCGTACATGGCGGCGCGTCATGAAGAAATTTCGCTCTGGAATCAGGAAAACGGTGAAGGCGAATCGGTGCTGAACCTGCGCAAAATGACCAATATTGGAACCTTCCGCGCCTATTTAAATGAATATCTGCGTAATCACCCGCGTATCCGCAAAGATATGACGCTGATGGTTCGCCAGTTAGCGCCAGAAGCTAACGGGCTGCCAGTTGAAATATACGCGTTCACTAACACGGTCGTCTGGGCGGAATATGAGGCGATTCAGGCCGATATTTTCGACCATATATTCGCGGTGGTGGATGAATTTGGTCTGCGTATTCATCAGTCTCCGACCGGAAACGATATTCGCTCGCTGGCTGGCGTAATAGCGAAATAATCAGGCGCTGGCGCGGGAGATAAAGCGCCAGTCCATCATCACTCTTTCCGTGGGCGCATCCGGGTTATCGATTTTATTCAACAACAAATCGACCGCCTTGCGCCCAATATCCCGCGACGGCTGTTCGATGGTGGTGAGCGAAATCATCTCCGCCAGTTCCGTACCGTCAAACCCGACTACCGCAATGTCTTCCGGCACGCGTAATCCCGCCTGCTGGATCGCATGCAATGCACCTGCCGCCAGGGTATCGGAAACGGCAAAGACCGCGTCAGGCGGGTTTTCCTTCAGCAGGTTTTGCATCGCCGCCATTCCGGCGCTGAAGCTGAGATCGCTGGCGTATTCCACCACCTGGTAAGCCAGATCTTTCAGGTGGATAACGCTCTTATAGCCACGCTCGCGCAGGCGGGCATATTTATAACTCAGGTCGTGGTTAATCATCGCGATCCGCCCGCGCCCGCCGTCGGCAAGCTGGCTGACCGCATGCTGCGAGGCGTCCACATCGTTAATCCCGACGCAGGAGACCGCACCGGCATCCGCGTATTCGGCGCACTGCACCCACGGCGCAGCGCCAATCAGGGCGGCCAGTTCAGGAAGCTTTGAGAAGGCATCCATGGTGATAATGCCGTCGACAATTTTACCGGACAGCAAACTCAGCCCCGAACGCGAGCGTTCAATGTCAGAGCCGGAGTTGCACAGCAGAATGCGGTAGCCGTTCTTTTCGGCTTCCTCTTCAATGCCTTTCACCACTTCGGCGCAGAACGGGTTAGCGATGTTCGACACCATTACCAGAATCATATAGCTGCGGGCAGTCCGCAGCTGGCGCGCCAGCAGGTTGGGCTGGTAATTACTCTCTTTGATCGCCTGCAGGACGCGTTCGCGGTTTTTCGCTTTCACGGTATCGCTGTTGTTAAGCACGCGAGAGACCGTTGCCACGGACACCCCGGCAAGCTGAGCGATTTTCTGAATGGACATAGCGACGGCATTTCCTGCGGTTAACGTTTTATGCAGGCTACCATAAATTCGTTGCCCGGCGAACCGGGCAACGCGTCAATACGCAACGCGCACCCAGCGCTGTTGCTGATGGCTTTTCACTATCGCATCAATGATATACATGACGTTCGCGCCGTCATGGAACGTCGCAAACAGCGGCTGTGCCGGCATCTCCCCCTGCATCACGGCGCGGTAAAACTGCGCCATCATATTTTTAAAGGCATCAGGCCAGCCTTCGATATGTCCGCCAGGAAAATGGGCGCTTTCGGCCACGTCACGGTTCATCAGGTTTGGATCGTCGGAGAGGATCTGGTTTGCCTGCGTACGATGGCCGATCCAGAGTTGCTGCGGCACCTCCTGATCCCACGCCACGGATCGTTTGCTGCCGTTAATTTCAAACGTCAGCCGATTTTTGCGCCCGGCGCTGACCTGCGAGACGTTAAAGCTGCCTTTGCTGCCATCGTCGAAGCGCACCAGCACCGAGCCAAAATCTTCGGTGGTGACCGGTTTGTCTTCATCGTTCGCGCTGCGATCATCCGTGAAGGTCCGGTTTCCCGCCGCACTGGCCTTGCGCGTTGGCCAGACGATGGCGAGGTCGGCCATCACGTCGGTGATCCGCCGCCCGGTCACAAACTGCACCGTGTCACACCAGTGGGAGCCAATATCCGCCACCGCGCGCGACGCACCGCCCAGCGCGGCATCCACCCGCCAGTTGTAGTCGGTTTCCAGCAGCATCCAGTCCTGCAGGTAGCTGCCATGCGTGGCAAACAGCCGACCGAGACTGCCCTCGCGCCTCATGCTGGCCGCCTGGCGCACCATCGCAAACTGGCGATAGACAAAGCTGACGCCGTGTACCACGCCCGCCTGCTCAGCCAGTGCCACCAGCTCGCGGGCCTCTTCCGGGGTCATACACAGCGGCTTTTCGGAAAAAACATGCTTACCCGCCCGCAAAATCTGACGGTTCATCTCTGCGTGCAGATGGTTTGGCGTGCAGTTATGCACCACGTGCAGATCCGGATGGGCGAGCAGCGCCTCAACGTTCCCGTAAGCATGGGGCACATTCAGCTGGCGCGCCTTTTCCTGCGCTTGTGAAAGCGAGCTGTCGCACAGGGCGACCACCTGCACACTGCCGAGACGCCGCAGCGCCTCAATGTGCGCCGGGCCGATAAAGCCGCTGCCGACGATCCCGACGTTAATCATGGCTGCCTCCCGCGGCGAAATCGTCAAACGCGCGCCCGGATACCGGAATGATATGACGACGGATAAATTCGCTGCCTTCGCGGGCACCGGTATCGCCATCCTTAAGACAGCACTCCCACTCCAGCACTGCCCAGCCCTCGTAGTCGTACTGGGTCAGTTTGCTGAAAATACCGGTGAAGTCGATCTGCCCGTCGCCCGGCGACCGGAAGCGACCCGCGCGATGGATCCACGGCTGGTAGCCACCGTATGCACCGCTGCGCCCGTTAGGACGAAACTCTGCATCTTTGACGTGAAACGCTTTAATGCGCGCATGGTAGAGATCGATAAACGTCAGGTAGTCCATCTGCTGAAGCAGCATATGGCTGGGATCGTAGAGAATATTGCAGCGCGGGTGGTTGTCCACCAGCGCCAGAAAACGCTCAAACGTCACGCCGTCATGCAGGTCTTCCCCCGGATGCAGCTCATAACAGACATCGACGCCATGCTCATCAAAAGTGTCCAGAATGGGCCGCCAGCGGGTTGCCAGCGTCTGGAAAGCGTCCTGAAAACGCTGCACATTGTGCGGCGGCCACGGGTAGAAAAATGGCCACGCCAGCGATCCAGAAAAAGTGGCGTGTGCTGTCAGGCCTAATTTTGCGGAGGCCGCCGCCGCCTGATTCAGTTTGCTGGTCGCCCACGCCCGACGGGCCGCGTCGTTATCCCTCACGCCTGCCGGCGCGAAATGGTCAAACGCGTCGCCGTAGACCGGGTTCACCGCAATAAGCTGCCCTTCCAGATGGGTCGACAGCTCGCTGATCGCCAGCCCGTGCTCCGCCAGCGTGCCGGTAATGTCGTCACAGTAGGCCTGGCTCACAGCCGCTTTCTCCACGTCAAAAATGTGCGGATGATTGCAGGGGATCTGCACGGCTTTGTAGCCCTTACCTGCTGCCCAGCCTGCCAGCCCATCCAGCGAGTTAAACGGCGCTTCTGCGCTGATAAACTGCGACAGGAAAATACCAGGTCCCTTAATCGTTCTCATACCACCTCCTGAACGTTACGCCTTGTCATCGTCATATTTGAACGTGAGAAGGAAAATCAGCGCAATCACCGCTGCCGCCACCGCCGGGATCCACCAGAAGGTGACCCACGCCTGCGGCACGGCCTGTCCCGCCACCAGACGGTTATACAGCGCGCCAGAAATCTGCGAACCAAGCAGCATGCCGATGCCGTAGGTGAACATCACGATCATGCTCTGCGCCTGGCCTTTCACCTTTTCGCCCGCCACGCGGTCGGTATAGATAAAGCCCACCACAAAGAAGAAGTCATAGCACACACCGTGCAGCAGGATGCCGAGATAGAGCAGGAAACGTCCCTCCTCACTCACCCCCATGGCAAACATCGCGTAACGGACAAACCACGCCAGCATGCCAACCAGCAGCATGACTTTCACGCCCAGACGGCGGAAAAGCAGCGGGATCACCAGCATGAAGACAATCTCTGACATCTGGCCGAACGACATCGCGGTGCTGACATCAGCAATCCCGGCATCCGCCAGATATGAGGCGGTGTAAGCGTAGTAGGTGCCAAGCGGCACGGAAATCAGCATTGCGCAGACGGAAAAGACCAGGAAGTGGCGGGTTTTCAGCAGGGCAAACGCATCAGCGCAGAACAGATCGCGAATCTGGACCGGCAGCCCTTTTGCCGGGGCGGGCGTGTGCGGCAGCGTCAGGCTGTAGAGCGCCAGCAGCACGGAGCTCGCCGCCGCAACCTGGAAGATCGTGACGCTGGAGGCCACGCCAGTAACGCCGATAAAGATCCCCGCGACAATCCAGCCGATAGTGCCGAACACGCGCACCACCGGGAAGGTTTTATCGACGTTTGCCAGGCTGTGAAACGCGATGTTGTTCGTTAAGGCCAGCGTCGGCATATAACAAAGCGTGTAGCCAAACAGCAGGCCGATCAGCAGCGCACCATTTTCAGCGATCAGCGCCCCCGGAACGAACCACAGGATAGCCGCGCCCGCCAGGTGCATTACCGCCATCACCTTCTGCGAGGCAAAGAAGCGATCCACCAGCATCCCGAGCACGAACGGTGACAAAATAGAGGCGATGGGCCCGGCGGAGAACGCATCGCCAATCAGCAACGACATGTTGTGCTGGGTCATCACCAGACCCAGCGTGACCGACCAGCTACCCCAGATAAAAAACTGCAGAAACATCATCAGCGACAGACGCGGAACCAGCAGCCGGTGCTGCGCTATCACCTTTCCACTACTTTCAGTTGTTGACACCATAATGAGCCTCACCCTAGAAAAGTAATCGATTACAAATACCATCAAATGAAAAGTAATCGATTACAAAATAAAGATCCTGTGGATCAGGAGAGATTTGGGAGAGGGGTCACGATAAAGAGGTTTATCGCGTTGGGATGGGAAACCGGATAGCTCGTCCTCTCCCACCGGGAGAGGACGGCATGCATTATTGCTTGCGGGAAAGTTTAAATGCCACAAACAGGAAGATGACCCACACCGGGAGCAACATCGCGGAAAGGCGCATGTCGTCCATGGTGCACATCAGCACAAGGATCAACCCGAGGAAAGCAATGCAGAGATAGTTTCCTGCCGGATAAAGCAGCGCTTTAAACTGCGTCTCACGTCCCTTGCGACGCATCGCGGCACGAAAACGCAGGTGCGCCAGGCAGATCATGATCCAGTTCAGCAGCAGGGTGGCAACCACCAGCGCCATCAGCAGCCCAAACGCCTCTTTTGGCAGCAGGTAGTTGATCACCACCACCAAAGAGGTGATCGCACCGGACAACAGCAGAGAATTCACCGGCACGCCGCGACGGCTGACGCGGGTTAAGAACTTCGGCGCATTCCCCTGCACGGAGAGGCCAAACAGCATCCGGCTGTTGGAGTAGACGCCGCTGTTATAGACCGAAAGTGACGCCACCAGAATAACGAAGTTCAACGCTGAGGCCACCACATTGCTGTTGAGATCGTGGAAAATCATCACAAACGGACTGCTGTTTGATTTCACCTCAACCCAGGGATAGAGCGCGAGCAATACCACCAGCGAACCGATGTAGAACAGGAGAATACGGTACACCACCTGGTTGACCGCTTTCGGAATGCTTTTATGCGGGTCGCGCGCTTCAGCGGCGGTGATACCAATCAGCTCCAGCCCGCCGAAAGAGAACATGATCACCGCCAGCGAAAGGATAAGCCCCTTCCAGCCGGTCGCCAGGAAACCCCCGTGCTGCCACAGGTTGTCGATCGTGGCACGCTCACCGCCGTGACCCGAGAACAGCAACCACAGGCCAAAACCAATCATGCCGATAATCGCCAGCACCTTGATGAGCGCAAACCAGAACTCGGTTTCACCGTACAAACGGACGTTCACAAGGTTGATGGCATTGATGATAATGAAGAAGGCCGCCGCCCAAATCCAGGTGGGCACATCCGGGAGCCAGTACTGCATGTAGATGCCAGCGGCGGTCAGCTCTGCCATCCCCACCAGCACAAACATCACCCAGTAGTTCCAGCCGGAGAGGAACCCCGCAAACGGGCCCCAGTATTTATACGCAAAGTGCGCGAACGAGCCTGACACAGGCTCTTCGACGACCATCTCGCCGAGCTGGCGCATGATCAGGAAGGCGATAATCCCGGCGAGGGCATAACCCAGCAATACCGCCGGCCCCGCCATCTGAATGGCCGGGCCGATGCCGAGAAACAGCCCGGTACCGATAGCCCCACCGAGGGCAATTAACTGTATATGTCGATTTTGCAAACCACGTTGCAGCGTCGGATTCTGTTCCGACGAAGCTTCAGCGCTACCGGTGCCTGAAGCGGATGACGCGTCTTTCACGCCCTACCCCTGTCTCTTTTTTAGAAGGGGCACGTTTTAACACTTCAGGCTGGTGGTAGCAAGGGAATGGGGCATCCCTGCCCCGGATAACGAGCGGCGTTCTCAGAATGCGTAGCCCACCGAGACTTTAAAGGTACGCGGTTCGCCCTGGGTGATGTAGGTACCTGAATCATCCACGCTGGACCAGTAGTTTTCATTGGTCACGTTGTCGATACCCGCACGCACCGTCATCTGATTTTGATTGTGGTTAACGGCGAAGCGATAACGCATACCCAGATCCAGCGTAGTGTAGCTGTCCAGCTTTTTGGTGTTCGCCAGGTCCGCGTATTGCGTGCCGGAGTGGTTCACGCGCGCGGTAGCGGTCAGGCCATCAATCGGTTTGATGTCATACTCTGCGCCCAGAACGGCATAGAAATTCGGAACGCCAATCGCATCATTGCCCTGGTTGAGGCCGTTGTTGGTTTTGGTCAGCTCCGCCTGCAGCCAGGTAGCGCTGGCGTTCAGACGGACGCCCAGCAGGGGCTCACCGAACACATTCAGCTCCACGCCGCGGTTACGCTGCTCGGCATCAAGACCATAATGACCGTTGCTGTTGAGGATCGCCGACGGCATTTTGATCTCAAACAGCGCCAGGGAGCCGCCCACGCGACCAAAATCCGCCTTCACGCCCACTTCGTTCTGCTTAGAGTGAACGATGCCGGTGCTCTGCCCGTAGTTGGTGGCGGTGTTAGGGGCTGATTGACCCGGCTGCAGCGCTTCGGTGTGGTTGGCATACAGGGAGATCGCCTCCCACGGCTTGTAAACCACGCCGTAGGTAGGCATCCAGCGGCTGCCGTCGAAACCGTCTGCTTTATTTTCCTGCCCGGTAATTTTGTTGTATCCGCGAATGACCACCTTCTGATGACGCGCCCCGGCGGTAAACAGCAGTTTGTCGTCCAGCACGCCCAGCGTATCACTCAACAGCCAGCCCTGCGTCCGGGTACGCCCGCTGGTGAGCGGATCGCTGTAATTTCCGCCTAAGCCGTTGAAACTGGAGCTATCCGGCATATCCACACCGGTATTGTGGTAGATATTGGCGGTTGGGTTATCCGCCGCCGACGACATTTTCCAGCCGATTTTTTCGTTTTTGGTCATCGCGGAGTAACCGACGTTGACTTTATGCGTTACGAAGCCGGTAGCAAAGTTACCGCGAATACCCGCCATCCCGCTGACGGAATCGCTGATGCGGTTGGTATCAAGACGGCTGACCGTCGCCTTACCGCTTTTATCCAGCAGCTTCGGCGCGCTATAAATCCCTTCTTCGTGAGCGTGCTGTGCGCCGAGGCCGGTATAGGCCGTCCAGTTATCGGTAATGTCGTACTCGCTGCGCCACATCCCGAATTCATTTTCGATGTTACTGTAGGCCCATTTCTGCGAGAAGTTGCGATCGTTTTTCGGCGGTTCAGGCACGAAATCCACGGCGGAGATATTGACGCTGGTCGGGCTGCCATGGAAGGTTTTCTTCTGATACCCCACATCCAGCGAGGTGCGGAAATTGTCGCCTTTGTAGTCGAGGCCGGTGGAGAGCAGCGTAGTGCGGCGGCGATCGTTGGGCACCCCGCTTTCCCCTTCGCGATGGACGAGGTTCACGCGCGCGCCAAACTGGTCGTTGTCGCCATAGCGACGGCCCGCATCCAGCGTAGTGCCAAACTGGGAATCGGAGGTGTAATCGACGCCCACTTTTGCCTGCGGCGTTTCATCCGCGTGTTTCGGCTCAAGGTTAATCATTCCCCCCACGCCTGAACTTGCCGCGCCGTTCATCAGGGCGTTTGCCCCTTTAAAAATCTCAATGCGGTCGACCATCTGCGCATCCACCACCTGACGCGGCAGAACGCCGGACAGGCCGCCGAAGGTCATGTCATCTCCGTCAAACTTCAGGCCACGGATACGGAAGGTTTCGGCGCTGTTGCCGTAACCCTGAACGTACTGCACCCCCGCGTCGTTAGCGACCACATCAGCAATGGTTTTCGCCTGCTGATCTTCTACCAGCTTCGAGGTGTAGCTGATGATATTAAACGGCACGTCCATGGCGTTCTGCTGCCCCAGCATCCCCATGCGTCCACCGTTCGCCACCTGCCCGTCAAGGAACGCCGGCACAAGCTGGTCGCCGCCGGGTTTAAAATCGCTGGCAGGCGCAGACTGGACAATCAGGGTGTCTTCTTTCTTTTCATCCGCCGCCAGGGCGGAGTGCGTGACCGCGCCAATGGCGAGAGCCAGCAGCGTTTTATGCCTTTTCGTGTTGTTCATAATTAACTCATTAAACGTGCGCGCAAAAAGGGCCCGTTGTCGGGCCTTAGAATGTAATCAAGTGCAATGCAAATGAGAACTATACGCATTACATGATTGTTGGCAAGCGTAAACGCACGTCACTGCGTGAGAAAATCGGTTAACAGGCGCGGGAAAGCAGGAGGACGTATGGACGGGATAGCGTGGCATAACCGCCCCGTTTCCGGGACGGTCTTTCAGGCGCGGCGGGAGAACGATAAAACGCGGGCGGTTCCCGCAACATCAATACGCACAGCCGTACCCGGATTCCAGCCAGGCTGGCTTACAGTCTTCAGAACAACAGGCTCCTGCTGCCCGGCAAACGCCAGGGTGAGCGTGGACAAATGACCGGTAAAATCGACATCAATTATCGACACCGGGCTTTCATGCGGCGCGCACGCCGTCACGCGCAGTTGTTCAGGGCGCATCATGACCCGGCCCTGCCCGGTGGCATGCGTATTGTTGGTGGGTATCTCACCCAGCGCGCACACCGCATGGCCGGCGGTAAGCTGAGCGGGCAGGATCACTGCGTCGCCCAGAAACAGCGCGGTCTCTTCATCAACGGGCTGAGTGTAGACGTCATACGGGGTACCCACCTGGGTAAAGCGCCCGGAACGCATTACTGCCACCTGGGTGGCAAAAGATAACGCTTCGTTTTGATCGTGCGTCACCAGAATCGAGGCAACGCCCGCTTCCGCCAGCAGGTCAGCGGTCGCTTTGCGGGTCATGGCGCGAAGACCGGTATCGAGCGCCGAGAACGGCTCATCCAGCAGCATCAATGAAGGACGCTGAGCCAGCGCGCGGGCGAGCGCCACACGCTGCTGCTGTCCGCCAGAAATCTCATGTGGCCAGTGGGTGGCGAGCTGCCTGTCCAGCGACACCATCTCCATCAGTGCCTCTACGCGCTGGCGCTTTTCGTGGCGCGTGCCGTCCAGCCCCCAGGCAATGTTGTCTGCAACGCTGAGATGCGGGAATAACGCCCCCTCCTGGGGAACAAAGCCAATGCCGCGCAGATGGGCGGGAACGAAGCTGTTTTCGTCAAACAGCGTTCGGCCCTGCATCACTATCCGCCCGGCGTCCGGCGTTTCAAAGCCGGCAAGAATGCGCAGCAGCGTCGTTTTCCCTGACCCGGACGGCCCGACTATCGCCGTCCGGCTCCCAGGCGCAACGCTCAGGTTTAAGCTGTCGAGCACCTGCACACCGGAAAAGGATTTAGAAATGGACGTTAATTCAAGCATGTCATAGTCCTGCAATTTTTTTCGACTGCACGTAGAGGATGGCGGTCAGCGGGAGTGAAATCAGGATCATCAGCATCGCGTACGGCGCGGCGGCAACATAATCGATCTCACTGGTCAGCGCCCAGAAACCGGTGGAAAGCGTGCGTGTTCCCAGCGGGGAGAGCAGCAGCGTGGCGGTCAGTTCGTTGCTGACGCCGAGAAAAACAAGCGCAGCCCCCGCGGCGGCACCCGGCGCGGCCAGCCGCATGGTGACGCTCCACAGCGCCTTCGCAGGCGTGCTGCCAAGGCTACGCGCCACGTTTTCCAGCTCTACCGGCGCCTGTGCAATCCCGGCCCGCAGGTTGATGAGCGCGCGGGGCATAAACATCAGCAGATAGGCGAGGAACAATGTAATTTCCGTCTGATAAATGGGGCGGGCGTAATGAATCGTCACCGTTACCAGCGCGAGAGCGGTCACAATCCCCGGCAGCGAGCTGGTGATGTAGATACACCCTTCCAGCATCCGGAAGACGCGGTGCGGATAACGGATACCGAGCCACGCAATGGGGATCACGCAGGCCGTGGTCAGCAGTGCCCCACCCACGCCGAGCATGAGCGTCTGGCGCAGGGAGTGCCAGAGGTCCGCGCTCATCCAGTTCTCAATACCGCCCAGCCAGACCCAGCGACAGAGCACAATTAACGGTACGCCCAGCGCCAGCACGATCAGCGTGAGGAAAAACAGCTGGCCCAGCGTGGCCGCGACCGGCTTCAGCGGCCAGCGTTTCTGTTCACGTGCAGCCCCGCCGCCGATGCGCGCATAGCGTGCTTTTCCGCGCGTCACCCCTTCCAGCATTAAGATGGCCAGACAGCATAAGGCCAGCACGCCCGCCAGCATATTGGCTGCCGGGCCGCTGAAGGTAGACTGAAACTGGTCATAAATCGCGGTGGTGAACGTATCAAAGCGGATCATCACGTACAGGCCGTATTCTGCCAGCAGGTGCAGCGCGACCAGCAGCGCCCCGCCGCAGATAGCAAGCTTGAGCTGCGGCAGCACTACGCGGAAAAAGACCCGCCACGGCGGCGTGCCGAGCGACGCGGCCACATCTTCAAGCGTCGGGTCGAGGCGGCGCAGTACCGCGGCAACCGGCGTGTAGATAAACGGGTAGTAAGCTAAAACAGAGAGAAATACTCCCGCGGAAAGACCGTGCAGGGAGGGGATGACGCTCACCCAGGCATAGCTTTGTACAAACGCGGGGATTGCCAGCGGGGCGACCGCCAGCGCAGACCATATTCCCCGCCCTGCCAGCCGGGTACGCTCCGTGAGCCAGGCTATCGCCACGCCGGTCACAATACAAAGCGGAACCGCTAAGGCCGTCAGCCACAGCGTGTTGCTGAGCAGTTCAGCAACACGCGGGCGGAACACCAGCGTCTTAATGGTCTCCCAGCCCGTCTCAATGCCAATGGCAATGATAAAACCCAGAGGCAGAAGCGCCATTAATGAAAATAAGACAGCTAACGCAACCATCGGCAGCGCAGGTCGCCTGCGAGCAGGCTCCTGCATCCTGTTTTTTCCGATGTCGAGACTCAGACCAGACATAAGGCGTTCACTTAACTCTCAGGATCACAGCAGGCCGGCTTGCGTCATCAGCTCGATAACTTTTTTGCTGTTAAGCGTTGAAGGTTCCACTTTCGGCGCATCCAGATCTTTCAGCGGAACCAGTTTCGGGTTAGAGGCCGCGTTCACGCCAACCGCATATTCAAACGCGTTGTTGGTGCGCAGGCTCTCCTGACCTTCTTTACCGGTGATCCACTTGATGAATGCCTGAGCCTGTTCTTTGTGTTTGCTGGACGCCAGTACGCCACCGCCGGAAAGGCTGACAAAGGCACCCGGATCCTGATGTTTGAAGTAGTAGAGTTGGGTGTTTTTGCTGTTTTCACCCGTTTTGGACTGATCGACAAAACGGTAGTAGTGATAAATCACACCGCCATCAATCTGGCCGGCGTTAACGGCTTTCATCACGGTGCTGTTACCTTTGTAGGCCACAAAATTGGTTTTCATCGCCTTCAGCCACTCAAGGGTGGCCTGCTCGCCTTTCAGGGCCAGCATCGCACTCACGATCGCCTGGAAATCCGCGCCTGACGGCGATGCCGCCCAGCGGCCTTTCCACTCAGGTTTCGCCAGATCCATCAGCGATGTTGGCAATTGCTGTTCGCTCAATTTTTCCGGGTTATAGACAAACACCGTGCTACGCGCAGCAATCCCGATCCAGCGGCCGTGCGCAGGACGAAATTCCGCAGGCACCTGCTTCAGGGTCTCTGCATCCAGTGGCGCGAACAGTTTGGCATTATCCACCAGAACCATTGATGGCGAGTTTTCCGTCAGAAACACGTCTGCAGGTGATGCCGTGCCTTCCTGAACCAGCTGGTTACCCAGCTCGCTGTCATCGCCATTACGCAGCGTCACCTTAATACCTGTTTCTTTGGTAAAACCGTCAACCCACGCCTTCACCAGATTTTCATGCTGCGCGTTATAAACAACGATACCTTCGTTGTTATCAGCGGCAAGTGCTTGTGTGGAAAGGAAAAGAGATGAAGACAACAAGGCAAGCGAGAAGCATGACAACAGGCGAGAATTCATGAACATATCCTTTATAGACCAGGGTGATTTACCACGCATAGCGTTGTGGGACAGGATTAAAGCATACAAAAACGCTAATGATAATTAGTATCAATCAAGTTTAGTCGTAAAAGTGTAAAATATTCTTATACAGCGGATAAATATGATAAAAATCCAGATTATAAAAATGGATGAAATAAAGATTAAGAAAGCCTTAGGCTGGAAAAATAACAAATATTCATTAGCGTTCTATTTATTTCCCGATTATTTAATCGACAGAATGAGATCGGCATAAACGCGTATTTAGCGTAAAACGGGAGAGTGGAAGCAAAATGGGTGAAGGCAGTAAATGGCACGCCCTGTAGGATTCGAACCTACGACCTACGGCTTAGAAGGCCGTTGCTCTATCCAACTGAGCTAAGGGCGCACTGAGAAGAGTGAACTTCGCGGTGGTGAAACGCCTGGAATTATACGGTCAATGACAGGTGAGTCAATGCCTTTTCGGCTTTCAGGGGCAATTACCGCTAGCCGATTGTAAATACGACTGTTTTTTCAACATTCATCGCTTTTCCGTCGTAGAATTTCGCGCTGCGAAAAGGCTTAGTTGCATTTAAGTAACGCCTGCTGTTTTCCTGAGCGTCAGCTCGTCACACTAGTGTGACGTATCCCGGCCGCCTGGAGGCTGACAGACAACAGGACCATGGAGTGACAGCGCAAAACCTGACCTATACGCCCCCCCGGTTACAGTACCTTTCTCAGGACATCGTCGGCATCAAACTTGAGCCCATCGTCGCCCTCTCCTCTTTACGCAGGGTCGGCGTGGAGGTCCTTAGCGTCCTGTCTGAAACGCAGCATAGCGAAGCCTTTTTCCGCCATCAGTCTGCAGACTGGTCGATAACGCTGCTTGAAGCACAGCTCACCGCGTTAAAAAATACCCCGCACTGTAATAATTTTTTCATTAATCTGCCGATAACCGTCCTGACAGAGCCCGACGCTTTTCAGCGGCTTAGCCGGATAAAATGTCCGCCGCTGAATATTGAACTTGTCGACCCCAGTGCTTTTTTAACGCTGTCAGCCGCGCAGAGGCAGACCGTTACCCGGAGCCTGTTGCAGCTCATAAGACAAGGTCACGGTATCTGGCTGGATGACATTGATGAAACACTCATCCCGCCCTTTTTATCCTGCCGGTTACCGTTAAGCGGCGTAAAAATCGATAAGGATGCATTCTGGCGTCTACGCGCCACGCCCGCGCTACGGCAACTGGTGTCCCGGTGCTTTCAGCTTGCCGGGAAAGTGCTTATTGAAGGTATTGAGACTGAGCAGGATTGTACCTGGGCACTGCAGGCAGGCGCAGAACTCGGCCAGGGCTATTACTGGCCGTCCTGGACATGGCCGGAGGATTAAAAAGCCATTTCCAGGGGGGAGGCCATGCGAATGACAGTGCGCCGTTACCGGCGGCGGCGTACAGGAAGTGATGCACTGGGATTTACGCACTCGCCTTTTGCTCCCCCCTTCTTCGACCGGCTCGAATTTTTGAGTCAGTCCATCAGCCAGCCCCGCAAAACAGACGCTCCGTTTATCATTCTGGTGACGGAGGATCATTTTCTGCGCACCGGTTTTCTCAACGGCCAATTCCCCCTGAGCAGCTGTTGCGACTATCCCACGCTGGAGGATGCGTTTAGCGCCCTGGCCCAGTGGCCTTCCGCCCGCCTGGTGGTGGATATTGAAAGCCGCTCCACTGCGCTGATCGACAAGCTGGATCAGCTCAGAAGGCATAGCCTCTATCCCCCTTTTCTGACGCCCTATCTGTTAGTCAGGGCGGATAATTACGATACTCGCCTGTTCTGCAAAGCGGCGGGCCCTTTTCACGTGCTCGAACGTCAGCTGACGCCGTCTGCTTTCCAGCACAGCCTGATGGATACCAGCCCTCCCCAGGGCTGCGATAAAGACTGGTTCTCCCGCACCGAATGGCCTATTTTGCAGGAGTTATCGCGGGGGAAGACCCTTCGCCAGATAGCGTTGATGCAGAATCGCCCCTATAGCCGCATTATCTATCGTCTCAGCTGCATTCTGTTGAAACTGGGTCTGACCCATCGCCAGGAACTGCTACACCTTCTCAATAACCTCTCAGACTGCACCTTCTAACCCACCCACTAAGCCCTTATTTCCTAAAGACCTTTAGGAATTTACTTATCAATCATGTTGCTTATTTGTTAAATTTTAACAATAATTTCAATTTTATAACTATTCCTAATTTACGGGCTTAAACCATGTGAAATGTCACAGAATGAATAATCTGCAGCACTTTCCTCCGTGCGTTAAGTGTTTGATAAAGGAGTTAATAAGACGATAATGATGTAAAAACAAGCGGCTCGGCGAGACTGCCTGGCAGTCGAAAGCGAAGTCTGTAGTATGTTCTGCTGTACGACGGGAGCCCCTTCCGGCGGCGACCCGATCACTTTCAAACGAAGGTCTGGTGCCCTCTGTGAACACTTTTTCGCCATCCGATCCCGCTTTCAGCCCCTGAAAATGGCCGTCGATTTGTTAACATTTGATCAACATACAGTGTGATATGTCATTTTTTGTTATTACATAAAGATCAAAAGATGCGGTAAATGGGATAACAGGATATTTAAGCTAATTTTAAAAAAATAGCTATTCGGATCCAGAAGATAATACAAAGTAATAAGCGAGGGGTAATTTACAGGGTTTTCGGAAAAAACTTACACGGTATAATAAGACGCGTATCAAATATGAATAAGAAAAACCTTTTTGCCAACACCAGCCAAATGAGATGACCGCGCTGAGGCATAGATTTCTTCACTACGTTAACAAGGATGCTTTCGCTCTTTCCAGGGAAATACTACGGTATAAGGATCTGCACATTTATCCTTCCGGCATTTCGAGAGTTTTAACCAAACTCGGCATAACGCTTTTAACAGTCTGAGGCATTAAAAATGAAACCGGCATCCGTTATCATTATGGACGAACACCCTATCGTCAGAATGTCGATAGAAGTCCTGCTACAGAAAAATAAAAACATCACAGTCAAACTCAAGTCTGGCGACAGCCATGAAGTCCTTGACTGTATCCGTAACCACCCTATCGATCTGGTGATCCTGGACATCGAACTTACGGGCACAGATGGCTTCGCTTTACTGAAGAGAATCAGAAACTTAAATAAAGACATCAAGGTCCTGTTCCTCTCTTCAAAATCCGAGTCTTTTTACGCGGGACGCGCCATTCGCGCCGGGGCAAATGGTTTTGTCAGTAAACGAAAAGATTTGGGCGAGATCTACAACGCCGTTGAAATGATCCTGATGGGCTATTCTTTTTTCCCGTCGGAAACGTTGAATTTTATAAACCATTTGGGTTCGGGGAAAGGGATGGTCGCGGATATGCCATTATCGAATCGTGAGGTGACGGTATTACGTTACCTGGCAAATGGTTTATCCAATAAGGAGATTGCAGAGCAGTTGCTATTAAGCAACAAAACCATCAGCGCACATAAATCCAATATTTATTCCAAGCTGGGTGTGCAAAGCATCGTTGAATTAATTGATTATGCCAAAGCACACGAACTGCTATAACCTGAATTCACTCCCTGCAGCTTATCCGAGCTGCAGGGAGTGCGGTCAGCGCTAATTATAATTAATCATGAAGGTGGCATCAGCATCAGCCCGTCCGGGCTGAGGGTTATCAGCAGTGGCAATATAATTGGCATAAAATGACAATGTCGCATTTCCCTGCGCATCAACCGCTACCGGCTGGCTGGCCTCCTGAAGTGCCAGACGCGTTTTATCCGCATCCCTGATCTCGACGGCAACGTTGCTTGCCGTACTGGCGTCATTGAGCGCCAGTAACCCGTTATTGCTTCCGTCGGCTTTACCCGAAAACGTGATGGACGCCGCACCAGGCGGACAGCCGGTCAGCTTCAGCGTAAACGGCATGGGCTGCGTGCGGCTTCCCGTGGTGCTGAGCTGTTTCGTGGGCCAGGTTCCCAGCGTAACGCTCTTGTCGCTATCGCTGCCCTCGGCCACACAGGTAAAATCAACAATGTTGCCGTACATCTGAATATTGATCTCCCCCAGCGCAGTGGCTGCCTGCGCGCTGGCGTGAAGCATCATCAGTGTCATCGCGGCGAAATGCCAGTTCCGGTTCCGCATCTCTTCCCCTTAATCGTAATCCACACGCAGATAACCCCGCGACGTAAAACGGCCTTCCGCAGGCTTATTCCCCGTCACGCTGACCGGCCAGACCCGGATCCCCACCTGCGCCTGCGCGCTGTCGTCGAGACGGAACGGGATTTTGCTAGTCAGGTTGTTGGGCGTTAGCGGGGTACCGCTTTCGTTGGCAATCACAAACCCCACATCGGGGTTATCCGACACCACCGCGTTGCTGGAGACCTTTTCTGCCTCAACGCGCATCGTCAGCATTGCGTTCGCTTCCACGTTGGTGCATTTGATGGCGATGGTTTTGCTTTGCGCGGTTACCCCCTCCGGTTTGTTACCCGCCCCGGCCTTGCTGAACAGGGAGGCACCGATATCGCCGAAGTCAAACTCCACGATATTCCCCGCATTGATGGCGCAGCTTTGCGGCACCTGAATGGTCCCGCTGTAGCTGATGGTGTAGACCGGCGAGGTTAACGGATCAGAAGAGGTAGTGGTGACATAGACGCGGAACATGGTCGCCCGCGGGATCACCACCATATTAATAAACCTTCGGGTCACTTTGAGGCGAAAGACGAGGCTGGAATCCTGAACGCCAAACGGTTTGTTTTTAGAGACGTTCGGGTGACTCCCCATCTGGATGTAACTTTTGGGCGGATAAAATACGCCAGCAAAGCTGTCCGTAATTTTCATTGCCCCATCCAGATAGTCGTTTAGCTTCAGGTACTGATAGCCATCACTTGTTCCCGTGACCGGGTAATCGGTAACATAACTGCGTTTGGTCGTGTTCCCGGTGGTGCCCTTCGGGCAGACGGCATTCACCCCCACCCACTGCGATTTCTCGCTGAGCGTCACCACCTGTCCGATCTGGTTATTCGAACTGTTAAATTTATCCGTCAGGTCGTAATGCACCTCCGTAGGGACGCCCTTTTCATTCACACACACGGTGGCTAAGGCATTCCCCACGGGCAAAATAGAGAGAAGTGATAAAGCCAGGCAATGGATTTTACTCACAGCGAATCCCCTTAAGTGTGATTGCCTGTTGCAGGCTCTTTTCTGGCAAGCTGTAGTGCGCACGACACTGGGATTGCATCCCGTTGCCCCACTGGATCAGCAGTTCACCTTCCAGCGGCAGGCCGCTCAGGTAAATCTGTCCGTCATCGCCCACCATACTGGTGACGCCGCTCTGGGTTTCACGCACCACAGCACCGAATGGCACAGGCTGGTTGCCGCGCGTGACGGTCAGCAGGGCGCGCACGCCAATACGGGTATCAAAGCTGGCGCGCACCAGCGCCCCTTTTGTCGGCACCACGCTGCTCACGTTATTTTCGATATCGGTGTTATTGCTCATGGTGTTGGTATCCAGCGCCACGCGGTTATAGCGGTAGACGGTGGCATACGGCATCACCGCATAGCCACGCCAGTCGGTTTTCACACCGGTCTGGTTTTCCACGCTCACGCCCGATGCTCCCGGCGCTTTGATCAGAACGTTGGTATCACCCAGCGGCTGGCTGAAGGTTACGCCATCCGCATGGCCGACCACGCCGCCGGAGAGCTGCCAGTTGAGATCGTGCTGGTCGCGTGCGTAGTTGTAGCCAACACCCAGCGTGCCGTAGGTTGCCTGCCAGTTCGCGCTGGCGCTTCCGCTTGAGCCGTTATTGCTGGTGTGGCCCTGGGTCACGCTGTAGTTCAGGTTGCGATCTTCCAGCAACGTCCCACTGACCCCGGTTTGCCAGCTTGTGTCGCCATCACTATTACGGCTGGCTGACGCCGTGGCATAGGCGCGGTCAATGGCGCTGTCCCGACGAAAACCCTGGCGGGTAAAGAGGCTGAACGGTACGGAGACGTTAAACGACGCGATTCGGTCCGTGCCGTCTATCCCGACGGATTTGTTCCATGACCAGGACACGGAGTAGTTGACGCCCTTCACGCCGCCCGCGTACCCCAGTTGATACCAGAGGTTGGACTCATCGGTGCCCCAGTACGTCTGTTCGCTACCGGAGATATAGACCGAGCCGTAATCCCCCAGCGACTGGGAAATATTGAGCTGGAAGCGCCCTTTTTTATTCCACGTCAGGTTGTGATAACTCTCCACATCCGGCACACCGTCATCATCCTGGTTGTCGGCATACTGGTAGCCTTCCATTGAACGCCACGCGACATCGTCCAGGGTGTAGAACCCTTTTGTGGAGTAGCGGTAGCCCAGCAGCTGGAAGTTGGTTCCGAATCCGTTAAGCGATTTTGCATAGAGGAAACGCAGCGACTGCCCTTCATGGCGGCTGTCATCCGCGAGCTGGCTGCGGGCATGGGTGATATCGAGCGACACCGCCCCCCAGTCACCGAGGTTTTTCCCGGCCCCGATGGCCACCGCGGTATAGCGTGACGCGAGTTGGGTACCGCCGTACAGCGTGTAGCCGTCGCCAAGCCCGGTAATCAACGTACCCTGCGTGAAGAATGGCGTATCCTGTTCGCTGTTGCCGCTGCGGTAATCCCCGGCCACCAGGTCATACTTCCAGCGCCCTTCGCGCTGCAGGAGGGGCACGGTGGAATACGGCACGGTATAGCGCTGCTGGCTGCCATCCTTCTCTTCAACCGTCACCTCAAGGTCACCGCTTGACGAGGTTGGGTTAAGATCGGTGATGGCAAAGGCACCAGGCTGTACATAGCTTTGATAGATAACGTAGCCGTTTTGTCGAACGACCACTTTGGCGGGCGTTCGGGCGATGCCGCGAACGGTTGGCGCGTAGCCCTGCAGGCTGTCCGGGTACATGCTGTCAGACGAGAAGAGCCGCCCGCCGCGAAAACCCACGCTGTCGAAAACGTCATTACCGGTATTGCTGTCGCCCAGCACCAGCTCGCTTTTCAGCGGGATCACGGTGCGCTGCGCCCAGGTGCCAATATTCTGCCAGTTGCTGTGCCGCTGCCCGTTATTCTGCGTGTAACGCCATGCGCCATTATTGCGTAAACGCCACGCGCCATAGTTCAGCCCGCTCTGCAGGTTCAGATAATAGCTGTCGTCCTCGCTCCCGCGGTTGCCGGTAAAGCTGTAGTTCACCAGCGCGGCAGGGATCCCTTCATCCCATTGATCGGGCGGAATGTAGCCGCGTGCGCTGTTCTGCATCGCCACCTGTGGCAGGCTGATATTCAGGCGCAGCGAGGCGAAGTTGAACGCGATCTCACTGCCGGGAATAGCCTTCGCCAGGGGAATACAGGTCTCCCCTTTCACGTTAACCAGCTCAGGAAAGGCCGCGATATTGACGCCAAAACGCTCCAGCATCACGCGCGTAATGCACGGCGACAGCCCACCGGCAACCGGCGGTGTATTGTCGGCCTGCTCGAAGCGCACATCCTGCGTCGCGATAAACTCATCGTTACGCCAGATATCCACGCGATAAACGCCAGGCGCCTGCTGGTGACCTTGTTCAAAACGCGATAAATCCGCCACGTTGGCGGTGTCATCGGACAAGAAGGCCGGGTTAAAGTAGCTTTCGCTCCAGCCAGCCTGTGGCCAGAGCGCTGCCATCAGCGCCAGTGCGACCGGGCAGTAACGTCCCTGGTGATTATTCATCGCCCTGACTCTGCTCACAGGTTGACGCTACGCGCCGGCGTAATGGCACCGTAGTCATTCACGCTCTGCCAGGAGAGCGTACCGCTTGCGGCGGCTGGCAGTACCTGCTGCGCCGAGTTTTTAGGCGCAACCATCAGGTTATCCAGCGTCTGTCCGCCCAGCTTCATATTGACCAGCGTGATGTAATACGGCGAAGCGTTACTGACTTTGAGGTGGTTGCCGACGCGCTCAAAACGCAGCTGCGAGAGCGCCTCTTCCGGCTGCATCGGCAAATTTGTCGGGCGGACAAACAGCTTGATCCGCGACAGGATAGCCAGCTGCAGCACGTTATTATTTTCCGTTTTCGCTTTGTTCACGGACGGGATCGCTTTCACGTTCATGTAGAAGAGCGATTCACGATCGGCAGGCAGCGCGGGCCCGGCATAAATAATGCGCAGCGTGTTTTCGCTGTCCGGCTCGCTGACAAACAGCGGCGGGGTCACGGCAAAGGTTTTTTCTTTTTGCCCGTTCGCATTTTCGATCCACGCGTTGATTAAATAGCGCTCTTGTTTATTGCTGTTGGTGATCGCCAGCGAAGTTTGCTTTGCATCTGCCGGATAAATAACGCGGGTGGCCCCCAGCGCAATACCGCCGGAAGCATTTGCGCATGCAGAAACCATCATTAAAATTAACGATAAAAACAGTCCTGGTTTAATTAGGGTATTCATCACAACCGTACCTTTAATAATGTGTTCGCAGGTGTTATGGATAAATCAACGTAAACCAGACATCCGACTGAATATTGCCTGGCACGAGGTGTTCGGAAATAGCCCGATAGCGGGCGCTAAAATGAAACGCAAGCTCACTGGTATTCACCGGCAACCAGCTGACGGCCGTTGCGTTCGGGATAATCTGACGTTGTTGTTCGTCAAAAAGAGCCAGCCCGACGCCGCTGCTTATCGGTGATTCACCTGGCCGCGATGTCGCCAGAAAAACCTGCGGATCTTCTGCTGGCGTAACGCCCTGAAACTGGATCCCCACGGTGCGCGAGACATCCACGCTGCAATCCAGCAGCCGCACGGTGAAGGGCACATTGACCGTGGAAAAACTGCCCACACCGGAAAATGAATTGGTTCGGTACTGCCCCATTTCGATGCGCATGTTCTGGCTGTCGGGTGCCACGGCGCAGCCGCCATTCACCAGCTCACCTCTGAGATGAACTTTGCCGCCGTCGATCACCACGGTATGTGCTGAGGCCTGGCAGGCCATCGCAAGGGTTAACAGCAGTAGTGTTCCGGTCCTTGTCATCCTTCGTTCCTGGCCTTTGCGTATGACGGCCTCTTCCCTGAGGCCTGAACATCCCTGTGCGGAGGAATTACTCGTATTTCATTACGAAAGTGGCGTCAGCGTTTGCCTGGCCTAGCTCGGTGGTCGCAGCCGTTGATTTGTAACGCGCGGTGAAGTTCAGGGTGTTAGTCCCTTCAATCAGGTTCTGCGCGGCAGAGAAGGTTGAACCATCTGGAGTCAGGGTGGTGGATTTGCTGTCGAGGATCTCGATGCCCACGCCCTTCGCGGAGTTGTCGTTGTTACCAGAGGTTACCGCCAGCAGGGTTTTGTCGGTCGCGTCGATCTGACCGGTGAACGCAACTGCGGCTGTTTTCGCAACCAGCGGGTCACAATCATTCAGTTCAATGGTGAACGGAATATTAGAGGTGGTGTCACCCACTTTCGTGAACTTCGCGGTACGGTATTGGCCCAGGTTAACCGTCTGCTCGGAAGAATCAGTATTTACTGAACATGCAGCATTAACCAGTTCACCTTTAAAGTGTACGGTACCGCCATTTACGGTAACCGGTGTGGCTGGATCTGCTGCATTTGCGGCACCCGCAACCAGGGCCAGAGTAGCAATAACAGTAGAAGCAATGTTGCTGAGTTTCATGTCTATTCCTTTAAAATGTAAATAACCCTTCCCGCGAATAATCGGGAATAAGAAATACGTTCAATTGATTAATTGAAAGCTTATTTCGGAGGAGACAAAGTAGCTCATGAATGTATTTTAAAATATGTCAAAACGCTGTCATTTCGCCAGGTCACATCCTAATCCTGCCTAAGAAATTGACCATCCCCTCAGAAGGGTTTTTACGGCCTCCTGATGAAAACTCGCAAAGGGTGACTGACAGCGGCGCTCGCTTCTGACAAAATACAGGCAATCCCCCCTTTCAAACGTTACAGACGGAATCTTCTCTCTGATGGCAGCAAAGATTATTGACGGTAAAACGATTGCGCAGCAGGTGCGCTCTGAGGTCGCGGAAAAAGTGAAGGCGCGTAAAGCTGCCGGAAAACGCGCCCCCGGGCTAGCCGTTGTGCTGGTCGGCAGCAACCCGGCATCGCAGATTTATGTCGGCAGCAAACGCAAAGCGTGTGAAGAGGTGGGGTTCGTCTCCCGCTCTTACGATTTGCCGGAAACCACCAGCGAAGCAGAGCTGCTGGAACTTATTGATACCCTGAATGCCGACAACACGATCGACGGTATTCTGGTTCAGCTGCCGCTGCCAGCCGGCATCGACAACGTGAAGGTGCTGGAACGTATCGCCCCCGACAAAGACGTTGATGGTTTCCACCCGTACAACGTGGGCCGTCTGTGCCAGCGCGCCCCGCGTCTGCGTCCGTGCACGCCGCGCGGTATCGTTACGCTGCTGGAGCGTTATAACATCGATACCTACGGTCTGAACGCCGTGGTCATTGGCGCATCAAACATTGTCGGCCGTCCGATGAGCATGGAGCTGCTGCTCGCTGGTTGCACCACCACCGTGACCCACCGCTTCACCAAAAATCTGCGTCATCACGTAGAAAACGCCGATCTGCTGATCGTGGCGGTCGGGAAGCCGGGCTTTATTCCGGGTGAATGGATTAAAGAAGGCGCGATCGTTGTGGACGTCGGTATTAACCGTCTGGAAAACGGGAAAGTGGTCGGTGACGTGGTTTACGAAGATGCTGCGGCTCGCGCCTCTTACATTACCCCAGTTCCGGGCGGCGTAGGCCCGATGACCGTTGCCACACTGATTCAGAATACTTTGCAGGCATGCGAAGAGTACCACGACGTAGAGGACGCGTAAGATGGCCACATTTTCATTAGGTAAACACCCGCACGTTGAGCTGTGCGATCTGCTGAAGCTGGAAGGCTGGACCGAAAGCGGCGCACAGGCCAAAATCGCCATTGCCGACGGGCTTGTTAAGGTGGACGGCGCAGTGGAAACCCGCAAGCGCTGCAAAATTGTCGCGGGTCAGACCGTGAGCTTTGAAGGGCAAACCGTGACGGTGACCGCCTGATGCTCTCCCCCTCTCCCGTCGGGAGAGGGAACCCACATTCCCCCACACCCATCACGGTTAATTATCGATCGACTTCAAATAATCACTATTTCATCTGTTGAAAAGTGAAAATTCTGTTGCGCGTTTTTCACTCTTTCCCCACGATAAGTAGAACGTTCTACTAAAACGTTCTACTTACAATAACAGCGCCAAAAAAAGCGCTACTCGGGAGAAATCAGCATGAGTCTGATATCAGGGTTTGTTAAATCGCTCTCTAAATTATCGATGATTGGTCGCGCGTTAATGCTGCCAATTTCACTGCTTCCCGCTGCAGGCCTGCTGCTGGCCTTTGGCGATAAGTTTCACCTGCCGCTGATGATGAACGCGGGCGGGGTTATCTTTGATAACCTGCCGATGCTGTTTGCCATTGGTTCCGCCGTGGGGCTGGCATCCGAGTCCGGCATTGCCGCGCTCTCGGCGGCGGTCTCGGTGTTTGTCACCAACATCACCATCAGCACCGTCTTGAGCATCACGCCGGAAATGGCGTCTCAGGGCGGCAAATACGCGATGGTGGTCGGCATCCCGACGTTGCAGATGGGCGTCTTCGGCGGCCTGATCTGCGGGATTCTCGCCGCCTGGTGCTATAACCGTTTCCACACCCTGCAGTTGCCAGAGTTCCTCGGGTTCTTCTCCGGGAAACGCTTTGTGGCGATTGCGACAGCGTTTCTCTCTTTCCTGCTCGGCCTGCTGTTGCCGTATGTCTGGCAGCATATCCAGGCGGGCATCGATGCGCTCTCCGTGGTGGTTAATGGCGATAATCAGGCAGCCTCGACCTTTATCTTCGGTCTGGTGGAACGTGCGCTGATCCCGCTCGGCCTGCACCACATCTGGTATCCCTCTTTCTGGTATTCGTTTGGGGATTACACCACCCAGGCCGGTCAGGTGATTCACGGCGACCAGACCATCTGGTTCAAGATGCTGGAAGAAGGGGTCAAATCCTTCAGCAGTGACAGCTACCAGAACGCCGGTAAGTTCATGCAGGGTGAATTCCCGCTGATGCTGTTCGCGCTGCCTGCGGCGTGTCTGGCGATGTACCACGAAGCGCACACCAAAAATAAGAAAATCGCGGCCGGTATTTTATTCTCTGCGGCGCTCACCTGCTTCCTGACGGGGATCACCGAGCCGGTTGAATTTACCTTTATCTTCGTCGCCCCTATTCTGTACGTCTTTAACGCCATCATGGCCGGTCTGGCGTACATGACCATGTATCTGCTGCATGCGCATATCGCCAAGTCGTTCTCTGCGGGCTTTATCGACTACCTGTCTTTCGGGATCCTGCCGTCATTTAACGGCTACAAAACCAACTTCCTGAACGCCATTATTATCGGCATTCCGATGGGCCTGATTTACTACTTCACGTTCCGCTTTGTGATCCGTCGTTTCGACGTGAAAACGCCGGGCCGTACAGAAGTGACCGCCAGTGCGGACGATAAGTCAGATTCAGAACTCGCTACAGAGATCATCAACCTGCTGGGCGGCGCGCACAACATCGACTCCGTCGGCTCCTGCATCACCCGTCTGCGCCTGGAAGTGGCAAAAAGTGAAGCAGTTGATAAGGACGGTCTGAACGGCCTTGGCGCCCGCGGCGTAGTGTTCGTCGGTGATAACGGTATTCAGGTGATTTTCGGTGCCAGAGCACAGTTTATCGCCCAGACCATGTCCACCATGATTGGCAAATAATAAGATGCCTGAACGACACGTCTCCTGTACGCTGGGGGACGTTGTCTTATCTGGCTGATAATCGGTAAATTTCAGGGAGCGGTTTTGAAGAAAGTCAGCATTATTGATGTCGCAAAGCATGCGGGCGTTTCGGTCTCCACCGTGTCGCTGGTGCTGCGCCAGAAAGGGAAGATTTCAGACGCAACGATCGCGAAGGTCAATGCTGCCATCACTACGCTGGGCTATGTTCACAACGTCGCCGCTGCCAATCTCCGCGCCAACACCTCCAACCTGATCGGCCTGATCCTGCGCGACTTTAGCGACAGCTTTTCCATTAAGGTGATGGCGAGCATCGTCCAGGAGCTGGAGAGACAGGGGTATATGGTTTTCCTCGGCCAGCCGCTGAACGACCATGAACATCTTGAGCGCTGCCTGCTGTCGTTTAAACAGCAGGGGGTCGCCGGCGTTATCTATCTGGCCTCTGACACCCGGGCATCCTCGCTGCCGGAACACATCCGCCAGTGCCCGCTGCCGCTGGTGGTGGTCTCTCAGTCCCTGCTGGATGAAAAATGCAATCTGGTGATGCGCGATAATCGCCAGGCGGCGAACCTTGCCGCGCGTTATCTTATCGAGCGCGGACACCGCAACATTGCCTACATTGGGGGTCGTGAAGGCTGCCTTATCCGCGAGCAGCGTCTGCTCGGCTTTCGCAGCGCGATGACCCAGAACGGCCTGGTCTGGCGTGAGGAATACTCGCCTGCGTGTAGCGATGACACGCTGGCCGCAGGTTTCGCCACCCGCCAGCTGCTGGAAAAAAACAACACCATTACCGCCCTGCTCTGCCACTCACCGGATGCGATGATCGGCTCCATCTCCGGCATTCATCAGGTGGGGCGCACCGTGGGGAAAGATGTGTTTCTCACCCAGCAGGTCGCGCTGGTCGGTTTTGAAGATATGCTGCACGTGAACCTGACGTCTCCCTCGTTTACCTACGTTTCCTCCGCCAGTGAGGAGACGGGGCGTCAGGCGGCGGGGTTGATCATCCGCAAGTTAAAAGAGCCGGATCTGCAAACACAGCGTATCACCCTTTCCGGGCAGCTTATTGCCCGGGAATCGGCATAAATAAGACGCTAACACCATCCTCATTGCGCCCATTCGCTGCTATATTTCCCTGCTTTGCCATGGATAATCGCAATGCCTACCGTTATCACCCACGCTGCAGTGCCTTTGTGTCTGGGCTTAGGCCTGGGAAGTAAAATCATACCTCCCCGCCTGCTGTTTGCCGGCGTCGTCCTCGCCATGCTGCCGGACGCCGACGTGCTGGCGTTTAAGTTCGGCGTTGCCTACGGCAATGTGTTCGGCCACCGCGGCTTTACCCACTCCCTGCTGTTTGCCTTTGTGGTGCCGATACTTTGCGTACTGATGGGCCGACGATGGTTTCGGGCAAGTCTGACCCGCTGCTGGCTGTTCTTAACCGTGTCTCTGCTGTCGCACAGCTTGCTGGACTCCATCACCACCGGTGGAAAAGGCGTCGGCTGGCTGTGGCCGTGGTCAGATGAACGGTTCTTTGCACCGTGGCAGGTCATTAAGGTCGCGCCGTTTGCGCTGTCACGCTATACCACGCCCTACGGGCATCAGGTGATTATGTCGGAACTGCTGTGGGTGTGGCTGCCAGGGGTTGTGCTGATGGGGCTGTTGTGGTGGAAGCGGAGGTAAAAGCAAAACGGCAACCCAGTTGCCGTTTTAGTGTTTGCACCCTCTCCCGGTGGGAGAGGGTATCAGCGCGCACCAGAATTATTTCCGACGCCAGGTGGTTCCCTGCGGGCCATCTTCCAGAATGATGCCCATTTCCGTCAGACGGTTACGCGCGGCATCTGCTGCCGCCCAGTCTTTCGCCTGACGCGCTTCCAGACGCGCGTTGATAAGTTGCTCAATCTCCGCCACTTCGCTATCGTCCGCCTGCGCACCGCTTTGCAGGAACAGATCCGGTTCCTGCTCCAGCAGACCCAGTACCGAAGAGAGCTTACGCAGATGGGAGGCCAATGCATTCGCCGCCGCCATATCTTCTGACTTCAGACGGTTAACTTCACGCGCCATATCAAACAGCACGGAGTAGGCTTCCGGCGTGTTGAAGTCATCGTTCATCACGTCAATAAAGCGCGCTTCAAACGCCTCACCGCCTGCCGCGGGTACAGATTTATCGGTACCGCGCAGGGCAGTGTACAGACGCTCCAGCGCCGCACGCGCCTGTTTCAGGTTCTCTTCGCTGTAGTTCAGCTGACTGCGATAGTGACCAGACATCAGGAAGTAGCGCACGGTTTCCGCATCGTAATATTTCAGCACGTCGCGCACGGTGAAGAAGTTGCCCAGAGATTTAGACATCTTCTCACGGTCAACCATCACCATCCCGGAGTGCATCCAGTAGTTCACGTACTCGCCGCCATGCGCACAGGTTGACTGTGCAATTTCGTTTTCATGGTGCGGGAACATCAGATCCGAACCGCCACCGTGAATATCGAAATGTTTGCCCAGCTGTTTGCAGTTCATCGCCGAGCACTCAATGTGCCAGCCAGGACGCCCTTCGCCCCACGGGGAAGGCCAGCTTGGTTCGCCCTCTTTGGACATCTTCCACAGCACGAAGTCCATCGGGTTACGCTTCACGTCCACCACATCAACGCGCGCACCGGCCTGCAGCTGATCCAGATCCTGACGGGAGAGCTGACCGTAGGTAGGGTCAGTCGGCACGGAGAACATCACGTCACCGTTATCGGCCACATAGGCGTGACCACGTTCGATCAGCTTTTCGGTGATGTCGATAATTTCGTGGATATGGTGGGTGGCACGCGGCTCGCTGTCCGGACGCTGAATATTCAGGGCGTCGAAATCTTTGTGCATTTCCGCGATCATACGATCCACCAGCGCAACAAAGCTTTCGCCATTTTCGTTCGCGCGCTTGATGATTTTGTCGTCGATGTCGGTGATGTTGCGCACGTATTTCAGGTTATAGCCCAGAAAACGCAGGTAGCGCGAGACAACGTCGAATGCAACAAAGGTACGGCCATGGCCGATATGACAGAGATCGTAAACCGTAATACCACACACGTACATGCCGACTTCCCCGGCATGGATAGGTTTAAATTCCTCTTTTTGGCGCGTCATTGTATTAAAGATTTTTAACATCGAAGATTCCATGTAAACACGTGTGTGGTTGAAAACCGGTTATTCTACCTGTAATTCAAACCTGAAGCAGCACACAATGCAAGGTGATCGCATCCTGTGGTTATGCTATAACAAGCCCCTATAGATGACCCAAACGCGGGTCGACGTACCACAATAACGGAACAGGATGCAAAAATGGTTACTTTCCACACTAATCATGGCGATATCGTAATCAAAACCTTTGATGACAAAGCGCCTGAAACAGTTAAAAACTTCCTGGACTACTGCCGCGAAGGTTTCTACAACAACACTATTTTCCACCGCGTGATCAACGGCTTTATGATCCAGGGCGGCGGTTTCGAACCTGGCATGAACCAGAAAGCGACGAAAGAAGCGATCAAAAACGAAGCGAACAACGGTCTGAAAAACACCCGTGGTACGCTGGCGATGGCGCGTACGCAGGCTCCTCACTCTGCAACAGCCCAGTTCTTCATCAACGTTGCTGACAACGACTTCCTGAACTTCTCCGGCGAAAGCCTGCAGGGTTGGGGCTACTGCGTCTTCGCAGAAGTGGTTGAAGGTATGGACGTAGTCGACAAAATCAAAGCCGTGGCGACCGGCCGCAGCGGCATGCATCAGGACGTTCCAAAAGAAGACGTCGTGATTAACAGCGTGACCGTCAGCGAGTAATTCGTGGCGACACTCTTTATTGCAGATTTGCACCTGCAAACAGAAGAACCGGCGATCACCGCCGGTTTTCTGCGTTTTTTACGCGGTGAAGCGAAAAGTGCCGATGCACTTTACATTCTGGGTGACCTGTTTGAAGCCTGGATTGGCGACGACGATCCTAACCCGCTGCACCGTGAGATGGCGGCTGCCATTAAAGCGCTGGTCGATTCCGGCGTCCCCTGCTTCTTTATCCACGGCAATCGTGATTTCCTGCTCGGCAAGCACTACGCCCGCGAAAGCGGCATGACGCTGCTGCCGGAAGAGCAGGTACTCGACCTTTATGGCCGAAAGGTGTTAATCATGCACGGTGACACACTCTGCACTGACGACACCGGCTATCAGGCGTTTCGCGCTAAGGTTCATACCCCGAGGATCCAAAAACTATTCCTGGCTCTGCCGCTGTTTATCCGCAAGCGGATCGCAGCCAGAATGCGTGCCGACAGTAAGGCCGCCAACAGCGGCAAATCCATGGCCATTATGGATGTTAATCCCCAGGCGGTAGTCAGGGTCATGGAAAAACACCGCGTTCAGTGGTTGATCCACGGTCATACTCATCGTCCCGATGTGCATACCCTTACCGCCAACGGCGAAGCGGCCCACCGCGTCGTCCTGGGGGCCTGGCACAGCGAAGGTTCTATGGTCAGCGTCACGCCTGACGGTGTGGAACTGATCGCTTTCCCGTTTTAACCCGTCAAAAATCATTCTATTTTTTTGAACAATATCGGCAAATTGTTTCGATTTTAATCAGCCCGTGGTCGGCCTATTATTTATCACATCAGGGCAACACGCCCTATCCCAGATAAAACATTTAAGGAATACGACCATGAAATCCATCAAAACTTTCGTTGCAGTTGCCGCACTCTCTCTGATCTCTTTCGGTTCTTTTGCTCAGAGCGTCAGCGCCACGGCCTCTACCCTTGACCGCGCAGAAGCGAAAATTGCCGCTCAGGCTGCTGAACAGGGCGCATCTTACAAAATCACCAGCGCTCAGTTTAACAACCGCGTTCACATGACGGCAGAACTGACCAAATAAGACGTCGGCTGACCGTGCCGTCCGTCAAAAGCACATCAAAGCACATCGATGCCTCATAAAACAGACCGCCAGAACGCGGTCTGTTTTGTTATCTCCTGAGGGCCACAACGGCTCAGTTTTTAACCGCGCAACCGTTTTCCTTGCCCCTATTACATGCTATTCTCTGTGCCCTCGAAAGCAGTGTGTTTCGCACCACAGGAGTTTTAAGACGCATGTCTTCCCGCAATAATCCGGCGCGTGTCGCCATCGTGATGGGGTCCAAAAGCGACTGGGCTACCATGCAGTTCACCGCCGAAATCTTTGAAATCCTGAATGTTCCGCACCACGTTGAAGTGGTCTCCGCACACCGTACACCGGACAAACTGTTCAGCTTCGCCGAAAGCGCCGAAGAGAAGGGTTATGAGGTGATCATTGCCGGTGCGGGCGGCGCAGCACATCTGCCAGGCATGATTGCCGCCAAAACGCTGGTACCGGTTCTGGGTGTTCCGGTGCAAAGCGCTGCGTTAAGTGGTGTCGATAGCCTCTATTCCATCGTTCAGATGCCGCGTGGCATTCCGGTCGGCACGCTGGCCATTGGTAAAGCGGGCGCTGCCAACGCTGCCCTGCTCGCCGCGCAGATCCTGGCGACTCACGATAAAGCGTTACATCAGCGTCTGGCGGACTGGCGTAAAGCCCAGACCGACGAGGTGCTGGACAATCCGGACCCACGGGGTGCGGCATGAAGCAGGTATGCGTCCTCGGTAATGGTCAGTTAGGCCGTATGCTGCGTCAGGCCGGTGAGCCGCTGGGTATTGCCGTGTGGCCCGTCGGGCTGGATGACGAACCGGAAGCCGTGCCGTTTCACCAGAGTGTGATCACCGCGGAGATTGAACGCTGGCCACAAACGGCCCTGACGCGCGAGCTGGCGCGTCACAATGCCTTCGTTAACCGCGACGTCTTTCCCATTATTGCTGACCGTCTGACGCAAAAGCAGCTGTTCGATAAGCTCGGGCTGCCGACTGCGCCGTGGCAGCTGTTGTCCGATAAAAGCGAGTGGAAGGATGTATTCGCAATGCTGGGCGAGCTGGCAATTGTGAAGCGTCGCGTCGGCGGGTACGACGGTCGTGGACAGTGGCGTCTGCGCGCCGATGACACTCACGAGCTGCCGGACGATTGCTACGGGGAGTGCATCGTTGAGCAGGGCATTAACTTCAGCGGTGAAGTCTCGCTGGTGGGCGCTCGCGGGCAGGACGGTCATACCGTTTTTTATCCGCTGACGCATAACCTGCATCAGGACGGGATCCTGCGTACCAGCGTTGCATTCCCGCAGGCCAGTGCTGAACAGCAGGCGCAGGCAGAAGAGATGCTCTCTGCCATCATGCACGAACTCGGTTACGTCGGCGTCATGGCGATGGAGTGTTTTGTCACGCCGTCCGGTCTGCTGATTAACGAACTGGCACCGCGCGTTCACAACAGCGGTCACTGGACCCAAAACGGGGCGTCCATCAGCCAGTTCGAGCTGCACCTGCGCGCCATCACTGACCTGCCGCTGCCGCAGCCGGTGGTGAACAGCCCGTCGGTGATGATCAACCTGATCGGTACCGATCTGAACTACGACTGGCTCAAGCTGCCGCTGGTGCATCTGCACTGGTATGACAAAGAGGTGCGTCCGGGTCGTAAGGTCGGTCACCTGAACCTGAACGATACCGACACCGATCGTCTGAGCGCCACGCTGGAAGCGATTATTCCTCTCCTGCCGCCGGAATACGCGAGCGGAATTATCTGGGCGCAATCAAAGCTTAAGTAATACTCCTCTGCCGGGGAGTTGACCTTCCCCCTCCCCGGCGTACAATCCCCGCCCATTGCAGCTTAGTTTTCTTCTGGAAAAACCATGAACGATGGAACGGACTATCGCGCGATCCTCGCATCCGATACCCCTTTAATCGACGTTCGCGCGCCGATCGAATTCGCCCAGGGCGCGATGCCTGCGGCAATCAACCTGCCTCTGATGAACGATGATGAACGCGCCGCCGTCGGTACCTGCTATAAACGCCAGGGGCCGGACGCTGCGCTTGCTCTCGGCCATAGCCTGGTCGCAGGCAATACCCGTGAGATGCGCATTAACGCCTGGCGCGAAGCCTGTCTCTCCCACCCCACCGGCTACCTCTGCTGCGCGCGTGGCGGTCAACGCTCGCATATCACTCAGGCCTGGTTGAAAGCGCGCGGCGTGGATTACCCGCTGATCGCAGGCGGCTATAAAGCGCTGCGTCAGACCGCGATTAAGGTAACCGCTGAGCAGGTGCAAAAACCGATGGTGCTGATCGGCGGCTGTACCGGGAGCGGCAAAACGTTGCTGGTGAAACAGCACGCACAGGGTGTGGATCTGGAAGGGCTGGCACACCATCGCGGCTCGTCGTTTGGCCGCACGCTTACACCACAGCTTTCGCAGGCGAGCTTCGAAAACCAGCTCGCCGTCGTGCTGTTGAAAAAAGAGGCCGCACGCTGGGTGCTGGAGGATGAAGGGCGGATGATTGGTTCCAACCACCTGCCGGAATGCCTGCGCGACCGCATGGTCCAGTCACCTGTTGTGGTGGTAGAAGACCCGTTTGATGTCCGTCTTGAACGCCTGCGTGAAGAGTATTTCGACCATATGTGGGCGGATTTTTCTGCTGCCTTTGGCGAAGAGGCGGGCTGGAACGCGTACAGCGAATACCTGCACCACGGCCTGTTTGCCATTCGCCGCCGTCTGGGGCTGCAGCGCTTTGCAGACTTTACGGCGCTGCTGGATTCCGCCCTGCAGGAGCAACAACGTTCTGGCAGCACCGACGCGCATTTGCGCTGGCTTACCCCGCTGCTGAACGACTATTACGACCCGATGTACACCTGGCAGCTGGCAAAAAAGGCGGAGAAGATTGTGTATCGCGGAACGTTTGAGGACGTGGCTGACTGGCTCAATCGCTGAATCACGCGCAAAAAAACGGCAACCCAGGGTTGCCGTTTTCATATCGGGGTGACTCCCCTGCTGACTGAACTTAGAAGTCGTAACGCAGACGCACCAGGTTCATGTCGCCCAGGTTATCCGTGCTGGAGGTGAACACGTGTTCGTAATCAACACGGAAACCGTAGTCCAGCTGGACGCTAACACCCACGCCGTTATCGATACGCTGGTAGTTACGACCATTCACGTACTCAATACGGTCACCCATGAAGTAAGGCTGGATGGATTTCACCGCATACTGATCGATTGGGAATTTGTACCCTGCGAAGTATTCAATACCCCATGCATCACCGGCAAAGTAGTTGTCAGTAGACACTTTTTTGGTGGTCAGGAAGTTCTGGTACCAGCCGCCGCCAGCCGAGAAGGTCCAGTTATCCGGCGTCCAGCTCAGCGCGGTACCGAGGATATTCTGGTCGTAAGATTTGCTGTCGCCGTTGTCCGGGTTACGCATGTCCGCGCGGGTGTAGTTCCACGCTGCGCCCCAGGTCAGATCGGTGGTCAGGTGGTAATCCAGACCCAGTGAACCGCCGCCTTTACGTTTGTAACGCAGGCCATTGCCCGGCAGGTATTCGCTGTCTTCAAACAGGTAGGATGCATAGATATCCGCATCGCCTACGGTTTTCTTATATTTCAGCATTTTGCGTGAACGATAAGAGCCGTCGTAGTCACCGTTGATCCCGTTACCTGGAGCCTGACCAATCATGTCGTAGTCCCAGATATCGGTTTTCACGCCAACCACATCATAGTAAACGCTGTTCTGTTGACCGAAGGTCAGCGTACCCCAGGTGTCGCTCTTCAGACCGGTGTACAGCATACGGCGAGAGGTGTCGTTAGCACCTTCAGCGTAGTGGTTATCCCAGTTGAACAGCGCCGGAATGTTCACACCCAGCTCGTAGTAGCTGATCCAGCTGATGTCATCAAACAGATAGTAATCTGCTGCGAAACGGAAACGGGTGCCGCCGTCGAAGCCATTACGTTTGTAGGAGCCTTTATCGCCGTCGCCCGTCATCATGTTGAACTGAGGACGAATACTGCCGCCAACGGTAAAGTTAAGACGGCTCAGCGGGTTACCTGCCTGAGGGTCTTGTTTAAGAACCGTGATTTCCGCCTGAGAAGCGAAGGAGGTCAATGCCACTGCTGCGCCAATTGTTACTGCCAGCGCTGATTTTTTTATAGTCATTATTTTTCCTTTATAGACACGCTGCTAAATATTTAGCAGGTGAATATTAACTGGAAATAATCTTGCTGTGTGCGCGGGTTTTTAATGTTTTGTGCTACTAAACGCATGGATATTACCGATTTGTGCTGCTAAATTATTACGCACCAGCAGATAAACCGGTGCGTAATTATCACGGATTTGAACTAACTGGCAAACTGACGGAACAGCGCTTTCCCTTTTAGCAATCGCGTGCCGAGCCAGCCGCCGCACAGCGACAGCAGCACCGCACCGCAGACCGGCAGCGTGAACCACAGTCGCCAGTCAGGCTCCCACGGGAAATCGAAGACGCGGGTCTGCAGCACGGCTAACGCCGTCTCAGCACCCATCGCCGCCACCAGACCCGAGACCAGCCCCAGCAGGGCGAACTCGCTCCACAGCGTGGTGCGCAGCAGTCGCTTACTCGCCCCGAGCGTGCGATAGACCACCAGCTCCTGATGACGCTGCCGCATCCCGACCTGCACCTGGGCCAGCAGCAACAGTACGCCGCAGATCGTCACCAGCACCACCATAACCTCCAGTGCCCGGCTGACCTGCTCCAGCACCTGCCCGACCTGTTTAAGGATCGCGCCAATATCCAGCAGGCTGACCGTCGGAAATTCGCGGTTCAGCCGGGTCAGCATACCGTTGCCGTTTTCCCAGCGGAAACTGGTGAGCCAGCTTTGCGGCTGCCCGTCCAGTGCGCCTGCGGGGAAAATAAAGAAGAAGTTCGGCCGCAGGCTTTCCCAGTCCACCTTACGCAGGCTGGTGACCTTAGCGCTAAAGTCCTGGGTATCGCCGGTAAAGGTCACGCTGTCGCCCAGCCTGACGTTCAGGCGCGTCGCCAGCCCCTCTTCCATCGACACTTCACCCGCTTTCGGCGGCCAGCTGCCGGCGGTAATCGGGTTGTGATCTGGACGTTTCTCCTGCCAGGTCAGGTTCAGTTCGCGGTTAAGCGATTCATCCTTGTTTCCCTCCGTGGACTGGCCGTTGATCTGCGTCAGACGCGCACGGACGATGGGGTAGAACGACTCCGGCACAATCTGGTGTTCCGCCAGGAACGTCTTCAGCGGTGTCACCTGCTCAGGGGCGATATTGATCAGGAAATAGTTCGGGCTTTCCGGCGGAAGCTGCTGTTGCCAGCGATCCAGCAGATCGCCGCGCAGCACCAGCAGCAGTGCCAGCAGCATAAACGACAGCGAAAAGGCAGACAGCTGACTCAGCGTAGACCAGGGCTGGTGCAGCAGACGGTTCACCGCCAGCCGCACGGGAAGCGACTTCACCGTCAGCTTTTTAAGCACATTTAGGAGCACCCAGCCGACCACACCACACAGCAGCGCCAGCACCACCGCCCCGGCCAGTACGGCCCACAGCAGCGTGCTGCCGCCCATCAGCCAGGCCAACAACCCAACCGACACCGCAACAATGACAGGAAGATAGAACTTCAGCGGCCAGACGTTGGCCACCACGTCACGGCGCAGCACGCGCAGCGGCTGCGTCGCGAGCAACAGCCGATACGGGCGAAGCCCCACCAGCACCGAGATCACCATCATCGCGCCAATCGCCCACAGCCATGGCCAAAGGCTGGCCGGTGGAAGTGCGGCAGGCAGTACCGGTTTCAGCATGACCATCAGCAGCTTTTCAAACAGCAGCCCCATCGCCCCACCGGTGAGTGCTGACAACACCAGCAGCATCAGCCACTGGCCGACAATCAGCTTACGCAGCTGGGCGCTGCCCGCGCCGAGGGTTTTGAGGATCGCCACCAGATCGTATCGGCTGCGGCAGTAGTGCCCCATGGCCACCGCCACCGCCGCCACGGCCAACAGCAGGGTTAACAGCGCTGAAAGCAGCAGGAACTGCTGAGAACGTTCAAGAGATTTACCAAGCGCCCCTTCGTCCTGCTCCAGTCCGTACCAGCGGTGCTCTGGTTTTAACTGCGGCAGCAGCCATTTTTCATACGCGTCAAGCTGGGCGGGCGTTCCCGCAAACTTATAGCGCCAGGTAACGCGGCTTCCCGGCTGCACGGCATGGGTATGCGCCACATCAGCGGTATTCATCAGCAAGCGCGGGGCAAGCTGGAACGGGTTAAAGCCGGAGTCAGGTTCCTGAACCACCTCCCCGGCGATGCTGAGCGTGGCGTCACCCACGTCGATGCTGTCACCCGTTTTCAGGTTCAGCAGCGCCATTAAACGTGGCGCCAGCAGCACCGTGCCCGGTTTCGGCTTTAACCCAGGCGGGCTGGTCTGCAGTTCACCGTACAGCGGGTAAAGGTCGTCGACGGCTTTGACGCTCGCCAGCTGCGGCGTATCGCCGGCAAAGGTCATGGTCTGAAAGCTCAGCTGTTCCCCCACCTTCAGCCCACGCTTACGCGCCTCCTCAAGCCAGCCCGGCGGGACGGGACGCGAGCTTTGCAGCGCCCTGTCTCCGGCCATAAACTCGCGGCTTTGCTGGCTTAACCCTTTCTCCATGCGATCGCTGACGCTGCCCAACGCCAGCACGCAGGCTACCGCCAGGCTTAACGCCATCCAGACAATCAACAGCGTGGGCGAGCGCCATTCGCGCCAGAACCAGCGGGCAATCATGCTTCCTCCTGCAGTTCACCGTTAACCAGCCGCAGGCGACGGTCGCAGCGGGCAGCCAGTTGCGGATCGTGGGTCACCAGAATCAGCGTGGTCCCGTGTTCGTGGTTGAGCGAAAACAGCAGGTCGGCAATTTTATCCCCGGTCTTTCGGTCGAGGTTTCCGGTAGGCTCATCCGCAAACAGCACGTCCGGGCGGCCGTTAAACGCCCGGGCCAGGGCCACACGTTGTTGCTCCCCGCCGGAAAGCTGCGCCGGAAGATGGTCGAGGCGTTTGCCCAGCCCTAGTTGCTCCAGCAATGCCTTGGCGTGGGCGCGGCTTTCACGGCTGTTACCGCCGCGCAGCAGTGCCGGCAGTTCAACGTTTTCCAGCGCATTGAGCGTCGGGATCAGCATGAAGGACTGAAAGACAAAGCCGATATGACGTGCGCGGAGCGCGGCACGTGCCTCTTCATCAAGCTGATGCAGCGGTTGCCCGACCAGGTTAACCTCTCCACTGCTGCCGTCGTCCAGACCGGCTAAAATGGCCAGCAGCGTGGACTTCCCGGAGCCGGACTCGCCAATCAGCGCAATGGTTTCGGCGCGTTTGACAACGAGTTCAACTCCGGTGAGGATGGAAAGCTCGTGTTCCCCCTGACCGACGGACTTCTTAAGACGATGAACTTCAACAATGTTTTCCGCTGGCATTTGCCCTTCCTGTTTTTAATCCTGATGACCTTCCGCGCGGCGGCAGCGGACACGTTACTGGTTCTCGGTGACAGCCTGAGTGCAGGCTATCGCATGGCGGCCAACGCGGCCTGGCCAGCTCTGCTCAATGACAAATGGCAGAGTAAGACAACGGTTATTAATGGCAGCATCAGCGGTGATACCTCGCAGCAAGGCTTGTCGCGCCTGCCAGCCTTACTCAAACAGCATCAACCGCGATGGGTGCTGGTTGAGCTGGGCGGTAATGATGGCTTGCGTGGTTTCCAGCCTCAGCAAACGGAACAGACCCTGCGCACGATCCTTAAGGATATTAAGGCCGCGAACGCGCAACCGCTGCTGATGCAAATTCGCCTGCCCGCCAACTATGGACGTCGGTATAATGAAGCCTTTAGCGCGATCTACCCAAAGCTTGCCAACGAGTTTGATATTCCGCTGCTGCCATTTTTTATGGAAGAGGTCTATCTCAAACCCCAGTGGATGCAAGACGATGGGATCCACCCCAATCGCGATGCGCAGCCGTTTATTGCCGACTGGATGGCAACACGGCTGGCCCCTTTAGTTAAACATGACTCCTAATTCAGCGGAGATCCTGACAGGTAAAGTTATGCAAAAATCGGTCTTAATTACAGGATGTTCCAGCGGAATCGGTCTTGAAAGTGCACTCGAATTGAAGCGTCAGGGATATTGGGTACTGGCGGCCTGCCGTAAACCCGACGACGTCGAACGCATGAACGGGCTGGGCTTTACCGGTGTGTTACTGGATTTAGACTCACCGGAAAGCGTGGAACGCGCAGCCGATGAGGTGCTGGCCCTGACCGACAACCGTCTGTACGGCCTTTTTAACAATGCGGGTTACGGCGTGTATGGTCCCCTGGACACGCTCACCCGCGAGCAGCTGGAAAAACAGTTTTCCACCAATTTCTTTGGCGTCCATCAGCTCACCATGCGCCTGCTCCCCGCCATGCTGCCGCACGGTGAAGGACGCATTGTGATGACCTCCTCCGTGATGGGGCTGATTTCAACCCCGGGCCGCGGGGCCTATGCCGCCAGCAAATATGCGCTGGAGGCCTGGTCCGATGCCCTGCGCATGGAGTTGCGTCACAGCGGCATTAAGGTCAGCCTGATTGAGCCGGGCCCTATCCGCACCCGCTTTACGGAAAACGTTAACCAGACCCAGGCGGATAAACCGGTCGAAAACCCCGGTATCGCCGCACGCTTTACGCTCGGGCCGGAAGCAGTCGTCGCTAAAGTGCGCCATGCTTTTGAGAGCGAAAACCCAAAAATGCGCTATCCGGTGACGCTGGTAACCCATGCGGTAGGCTGGTTAAAACGCCTGCTGCCGGGCCGGATGATGGACAAAATTTTACACGGTTGAGTTGAAGCGTCGTCGCTAACCCCCATGTAAATAACAAACCGATAAAAGAGAAGGCCGCATGTCCGTACAGAATATCGTCAATATTACTGAAGCAAACCTGCAACAGACCCTCGAACAGTCCATGACCAAACCGGTGCTGTTCTACTTCTGGTCTGAGCGTAGTCAACACTGTCTGCAGCTGACGCCGGTACTCGAAAGCCTTGCCGCGCAATACAATGGCCAGTTCATTCTCGCCAAACTGGATTGTGACGCTGAGCCTATGGTGGCGTCTCAGTTTGGCCTGCGCGCGATTCCTACCGTCTATCTGTTCCAGAATGGGCAACCTGTTGATGGCTTCCAGGGGCCACAGCCTGAAGAAGCGATTCGCGCCCTGCTGGATAAAGTCCTGCCACGCGAGGAAGAGCTGAAGGCGCAGGAAGCCATGGGACTGATGCAGGAAGGCAAATACGACGAAGCGCTGCCGCTGCTCAAAGAGGCGTGGCAGCTGTCGAAACAGGACAGCCAGATTGGCCTGCTCCTTGCGGAAACGCAGATTGCCCTGCACCGTTCCGACGATGCGGAAGCTGTGCTGAAGACCATTCCACTGCAGGATCAGGATACCCGTTATCAGGGTCTGGTCGCGCAGATCGATCTGCTGAAACAGGCGGCGGATACGCCGGAGATCCAGCAGCTTCAACAGCAGGTTGCCGATAACCCGACCGATGCCGCGCTGGCAAGCCAGCTGGCGCTGCAGCTGCATCAGGTGGGACGTAACGAAGAAGCGCTGGCACTGCTGTTCAGCCATCTGCAAAACGATCTGGGTGCCGCCGACGGTCAGGCGCGGAAAATGTTCCAGGAGATCCTGGCCGCGCTGGGCACCGGCGATGCGCTGGCGTCAACGTACCGCCGTCAGCTGTACGCCCTGCTCTACTGATGAACAGGCCCGGTGCCGCTAGCGCTCACCGGGCCTGCAAAAGAGGCGGTCACCCCGCCTTTTTCAACTGCGTCACCACCAGCTGATGGCGCGCGTTGTAGAACTTCCGATAAGTTAAATAGCAGGCAATGATGGTCGACAGGCTGGCCGTAGAGAGCAGCATAAAGGTCACCATGATCTGATATTTAATGGCTTTGACCGGATCGATACCGGCAAAAATCAGCCCCGACATCATTCCCGGCAGGCTAACCAGCCCAACCGTTTTTGCGGAATCCACCGTTGGGATCAGCGACGAGCGGATGCTGTCGCGGATCAGTACCGCCGAGGCCATTTTCGGTGTCGCCCCCAGACTTAATTTCTCCTGCAGCTTCTGTTGTTCACTGCTAAATCGCTGGCCGAGATTGTTGTAACACAGTCCTACAGCCACCATAGCGTTCCCCGCAATCATCCCGGAAATAGGGATAACCTGCATCGGCGTAAACTCGATTGAGCCGGACACCACCAGCACCGCCAGCGTCAGCGCCGTCCCGGTTGTAATGGCGATAAACGATGAGACAAACGCCTTATCGATATACTTACTGCGTTTCTGCGCGTTCCACGCCGCGTTAAAGCAGATAAACAGCACCATCAGGAGCGTCAGCACCGCGTGGTTGACGTTAAAAATATACTTCAGCACATAGCCGACAATAATGAGCTGGATAACCGCGCGGCAGATACTCCAGACAATATCTTTCTCCAGGCCCAGCTTTTCCCGGTAGCTCACCACAATAGCGATCAGTACCAGCACCATCGAAAACGCCAGCGACGTATTCGTAATATTATGCTCACCCACGGTTTGCTTCCTGCATTTTCCCGCCCTGCGGCTCAAGCGTAATGACATCATCCGCATGGGTAATTTCGTTTGAATCGTGCGTAACCCACAGCACGGCAATATTCTGCTCGCTTGCGTAACGATGAATAATCTCGTTAACGTTGCGTTTGTTCACCTCATCCAGCGCGCTGGTGATCTCGTCCAGTAACAATATCTTCGGCAAAAACTGCAGATTGCGAATCAGCGAAACACGCTGCTTTTCGCCGCCCGATAATTCATTGATGGATTTAGTCAGCGTCTCTTTCGACAGGCCAAAGCGGGCCAGATCGGTGATAAATTTTTCTGGCTCCGGCGTTTTATGACGGATTTGCCACGGAAAGACCAGGTTGTCATAAACCGTGTCCCCAAACAGCGAAGGGGTTTGCACGCAGTAAGAGACCTGCTGGCGATAGCTTTCTGGCGACAGCGTCGCGATATCCTGCCCTTCAAACAGAATAGCGCCCTCAGTGGGGCTGAGCAGTGAAGCGACAATCTTTAATAACGTGCTTTTACCACAGCCTGACGGCCCTGTTATCAGTTTGAACTCACCCGGGGAAAGACAAAAATCGACATGCTGAAGGATCGTGGTATTTGCCACACGAAAACCGACATCCCTGACCTGCAAGAGCGTATTTTTATTGTTCATCATGCATCCTGTAACCACCTTTATTGCAACCATGCGTAGAATAATCCTTTCACGAACGCAGCGCGAATAGGGTGTGTCGATGGCTGGAGTAAAGGTTTTACCGGTATTCGTCGCGCCCCCTTCTTTACAGGGGCGAATTTCAGCCCGATAGCCGATATACTGACTCATAACACACACGCAGTTCCCTTCGTCACAGCATGCAAAACAGGAGGTTTTTATGCTTATCGTTATACCTGTCCTTATTTTCGTTGCGCTGGTTATTGTCGGCGCTGGCGTCAAAATTGTCCCACAAGGGTATCAGTGGACCGTTGAACGCTTTGGCCGCTACACCAACACGCTCCAGCCGGGTTTAAGCCTGATTGTCCCTTTCATGGACAGGATTGGACGTAAAATCAATATGATGGAACAGGTGCTGGATATTCCTTCCCAGGAAGTGATCTCCAAGGATAACGCCAACGTCACCATTGATGCGGTCTGTTTTATACAGGTTATTGATGCCCCAAAAGCGGCCTATGAAGTCAGCAATCTGGAGCTGGCTATCGTAAATCTGACGATGACCAACATTCGTACCGTGCTCGGTTCAATGGAGCTGGATGAAATGCTCTCTCAGCGCGACAGCATTAACACCCGCCTGCTGCACATTGTCGACGAGGCCACCAACCCGTGGGGGATCAAAGTTACCCGTATTGAGATCCGTGACGTGCGCCCACCGGCAGAGCTGATCGCCTCCATGAACGCGCAGATGAAAGCGGAACGGACCAAACGCGCCTACATTCTGGAAGCTGAAGGGGTACGTCAGGCAGAGATCCTGAAAGCCGAAGGGGAAAAACAGTCGCAGATCCTGAAAGCGGAAGGTGAACGCCAGTCTGCCTTCTTACAGGCGGAAGCCCGTGAACGTTCTGCAGAAGCGGAAGCCCGCGCCACCCAGATGGTCTCTGAAGCAATTGCGGCGGGTGATATCCAGGCGGTGAACTACTTCGTTGCGCAAAAATACACTGACGCGCTGAAAGAGATTGGCTCCGCGAACAACAGCAAAGTGGTGATGATGCCGCTGGATGCCAGCAGCCTGATGGGTTCCATCGCCGGGATCACGGAACTTATCAAAGACAGCGGAAACGAGCGCAAAAAATGATTGAGCTAATCGTCGCACATCCTCATGCATTCTGGCTAAGCCTCGGTGGCTTATTGCTGGCCGCGGAGATGCTTGGCGGCAACGGTTACCTGCTCTGGAGCGGTGTTGCCGCTGTCATTACCGGGTTAGTGGTCTGGCTACTGCCCCTGGACTGGGCGTGGCAGGGGGCGTTATTTGCCGTGCTGACGCTGTTGGCCGCCTGGCTGTGGTGGCGCTGGCTTAACCGCCAGGTGACAGAGCAGAAACCGCTCGACGCCCACCTCAATCAGCGCGGGCAGCAGATTGTCGGCAAACGTTTTACGCTCGACACGGCGCTGGTTAACGGGCGCGGACATATGCGCGTGGGCGACAGTTCATGGCCCGTGGTGGCCGACGATGACCTCAGCGCCGGCACGCAGGTTGAGGTCATTGCGGTGGAAGGGATAACCCTGCGGGTTAAAGCCTGTCAGGCATGAGCCTTACGATGACAGCAGCCGGACAGATTATCGATAATCGGGCAGTCGGCGCTGTCATCCCCCGGACAGGATTCCGCCAGCGCCAGAAGCTGCTGACGCATCGCCTGTAACTCGGTAATGTGGCGTTCAATCTCAGCCACTTTCTCCAGCGTACGTTTTTTCACGTCTGCGCTATGGCGCGCCGGATCGTTAAATAAGGTGACCAGCTCGCCGCACTCTTCAAGGTTAAATCCCACCTGCCGCGCCTGGCGCAGTAGCGTCAGTTCATCAAGATGCAGTTGCGTATAACTGCGGTAGCCATTTTCACTGCGCAGCGGCGGTGTCACCAGCCCCTTCTCTTCATAAAAACGGATCGCTTTGCTGGTCAATCCGGTTTTTTTCGCAACATCACTGATATTCACATTTCCCCCTTGACCTTCCCCTTGATGGAAGGTTTAACCTTCATAACAGTTAGCGAAAAGCGTTATGCCGGTCAACATCTGACCAGATCATTATACGGGAGTTTTGTTATGTCTCACACTATTGACCTGACACTGGACGGCCTCTCCTGCGGCCACTGTGTCAAACGCGTTAAAGAAAGCCTGGAACAGCGTCCTGATGTAGACAGCGCTGAAGTGACCCTTGATCACGCCGCCGTCACCGGTAGCGCCAGTGCGGATGCGCTGATTGATACGATCAAACAGGCTGGTTATGGGGCGGAGCTGAGCCACCCAAAGGCTAAACCGCTGGCAGAGTCATCATCCCCGTCGGAAGCACTGACAGCGGCCACTCCTGAGCTTCCGGTAGCTGATGATATTGATGACAGCCAACAGCTGCTGATCAACGGCATGAGCTGCGCCAGCTGCGTCTCCCGGGTACAAAATGCCTTGCAGGCTGTACCGGGTGTCGCGCAGGCACGGGTCAATCTTGCGGAGCGTACTGCGCTGGTGATGGGCAGTGCCTCCGCCGCAGATTTAGTGCAGGCCGTTGAAAAAGCGGGCTACGGCGCAGAGGCCATCGAAGATGACCTCAAACGTCGTGAACGTCAGCAGGAAACGGCCGTCGCCACCATGAAACGCTTCCGCTGGCAGGCCATCGTCGCGCTGCTGGTCGGGGTGCCGGTCATGGTGTGGGGTATGATCGGTGACAATATGATGGTCACCGACGATAACCGCACGCTGTGGCTGGTCATTGGGTTGATTACGCTTGCCGTGATGGTCTTCGCAGGCGGTCACTTCTACTCCAGCGCCTGGAAAAGCCTGAAAAATCGCACCGCGACGATGGACACCCTTGTCGCACTCGGCACGGGTGCGGCGTGGCTGTACTCCATGAGCGTCAACGTCTGGCCCCAGTGGTTCCCGATGGAAGCGCGTCATCTCTATTATGAAGCGAGCGCGATGATTATCGGCCTGATTAACCTCGGCCATATGCTTGAAGCGCGCGCCCGTCAGCGCTCCTCCAAAGCGCTGGAGCGCCTGCTGGATTTAACCCCACCGACCGCGCGCGTCGTGACGGATGCAGGTGAAAAAAATGTCCCATTGGCTGAAGTTCAACCCGGCATGACGCTGCGCCTGACCACCGGCGACCGCGTTCCCGTCGACGGTGAAATCACTCAGGGCGAAGCCTGGTTTGACGAAGCGATGCTGACCGGAGAACCCGTCCCGCAACAGAAAGCCCAGGGCGATGCCATTCATGCCGGTACGGTGGTGCAGGACGGTAGCGTGCTTTTCACCGCCAGTGCGGTCGGCAGCCATACTACGCTGTCACGCATTATTCGTATGGTGCGTCAGGCACAGAGCAGTAAGCCGGAAATTGGTCAGCTGGCCGATAAAATCTCCGCCATTTTTGTGCCGGTCGTGGTCGGTATCGCGCTGCTGAGCGCGGCTATCTGGTATGTCTTCGGCCCGGCACCGCAAATTGTTTATACCCTGGTGATTGCCACGACGGTGCTGATCATTGCCTGTCCTTGCGCGCTCGGTCTTGCCACGCCAATGTCGATCATCTCAGGCGTAGGCCGTGCCGCTGAATTTGGTGTGCTGGTACGGGATGCCGATGCGTTGCAGCGGGCGAGCACGCTGGACACGCTGGTGTTTGATAAAACCGGCACGCTGACGGAAGGGAAACCGCAGGTAGTGGCCGTGATAACGGCAGGCATCACGCAGGATGACGCGCTGCGTCTCGCCGCGGCGCTTGAACAAGGCTCCAGCCACCCGCTGGCCCACGCCATTATTGAGAAAGCCGGGAATGCCAGCCTGCCGCAGGTGAGCAATTTCCGCACCCTGCGCGGTTTAGGCGTCACCGGTACCGCCGAAGGGCACACGCTGCTGCTGGGGAATCAGGCACTGCTGAAGGAGCATGGCGTTGAGACCTCAGCTCTGGAACAAGACCTGAAAGCTCAGGCCTCTCAGGGCGCAACCCCGGTTCTGCTTGCCGTTGATGGCAAGGCCGCGGCGCTGCTGGCAATTCGCGATCCGCTACGCCAGGACAGCGTGCAGGCGTTGCAACGCCTGCATCGCGCGGGCTATCGCCTGGTGATGTTGACCGGGGATAATCCTGTGACGGCGAACGCCATCGCCCGGGAAGCTGGGATTGACGAGGTCATTGCCGGGGTGTTACCTGACGGCAAAGCAGATGCCATCAAGACGCTGCAAAGCCAGGGTCGCCAGGTGGCGATGGTCGGTGACGGGATTAACGATGCGCCGGCGCTGGCACAGGCGGAAGTGGGTATTGCGATGGGGGGCGGTAGCGATGTCGCCATTGAGACGGCCGCCATCACCCTGATGCGTCACAGCCTGATGGGCGTTGCGGACGCGCTGGCGATTTCAAAAGCCACCTTGCGCAACATGAAGCAGAACCTGCTGGGTGCCTTCGTCTACAACTCGCTCGGTATCCCGATTGCTGCCGGTATTTTGTGGCCGCTGACCGGCACGCTGCTGAACCCGGTTGTCGCGGGTGCGGCGATGGCGCTCTCGTCCATTACCGTGGTGAGCAACGCAAACCGGTTGTTGCGGTTTAAACCGAAAGATTGAACCTTCTTCTCCTACGCGCTAGCATGAACCTTTCCGTTTATGGAGCGCGTATGAGTCTGTTTAATCGTATAAAAACATCGTTTCGCGCCCTCTTCCCCCGCCGTTATGCCTGGCCCGGCATGGATATCTCGCTTCCCGGCGGGCAGCACCTTCACCTGGTGGGCAGCATCCATATGGGCACGCAGGATATGTCCCCGCTGCCAGCCGGTCTGATGAAACTGCTGAAGAGCGCCGATGCGCTGGTCGTTGAAGCGGATATTTCGGGCCAGACGTCGCCGTTTGCCGGCCTCGAAAGCGATCTCCCCCTGGCTGAACGTCTGAACGACACGCAGTTCGCTGAACTGACGCGCGTCGCAGATGAGACGGGCGTGTCGCTCTCCATGCTGGACACACTGCCGCTGTGGCAAATCGCGATGGTCCTGCAGGCAACCCAGGCGCAGCGTCTGGGGCTGCGCGGGGATTATGGTATTGATTACCAGCTGTTGAATGCCGCGAGAGCACGCCATTTGTCAGTCATTGAGCTCGAAGGCACGGACAGCCAGATAGCCCTGCTGCGCCAGCTTCCTGATGATGGGCTAATGCTGCTGGATGATACCCTGACCCACTGGCACACCAACGCGCGTCTGTTGCAAACGATGATCGGCTGGTGGCTGAATGCGCCGCCCACGGACGGTAAACTGGCGCTGCCGTCGACGTTCAGTGAATCGTTGTATGATGTGCTGATGAACGAGCGCAACAAAGCCTGGCAGCAGACGCTACATGCGTTGCCTGCGGGGCGTTACGTGGTCGCTGTCGGGGCGTTACATTTGTACGGAGAAGGGAATTTGCCGTCACTGCTGAAATAAAAAAAATGGCCAATATTTCTATTGGCCCGTCAAAGAGGAATTTCATCGTTTTTATTATGCCGAAGGAGACCTTCGGTTGAGCCGATTGTCGCTCAAAGTGACCATCACTGCCAATACTATTGCGCAAGATGGTGCTATTTTTTAGACAAACGTCAGGCGTATGCTGTCAGCATGAATTGTCTGTCGTAAGAAGGATAGCTATGACTCCCGCCGTTAAATTACTCGAAAAAAACAACATTCCCTTTCGGATCCACACCTACGATCACGATCCCAGCGAAACGAATTTTGGTGATGAAGTGGTGCGCAAACTGGGGCTGAACGCCGATCGGGTTTATAAGACGCTGCTGGTGGCGGTGAACGGTGATATGAAACACCTCGCCGTCGCGGTAACGCCCGTTGCCGGGCAACTGGATCTCAAGAAAGTGGCCAAAGCGCTGGGGGCAAAGAAGGTGGATATGGCCGATCCGATGGTTGCACAACGCACTACCGGCTACCTTGTTGGCGGTATCAGCCCGCTCGGGCAGAAAAAACGCCTGCCGACGCTGATTGATGCCCCTTCGCAGACCTTCGACACCATTTATATTTCCGGCGGCAAACGCGGGCTGGATATTGAACTGTCCGCAGGCGATCTGGCGAAAATACTGGACGCGACATTTGCGGATATTGCGCGACGGGATTGAGGAAGTGGCCCGGAGGCACTGTGCTTACCGGGCCGACGATTCTCATACAGGCCGGGTCAGGCATAGCCGCCCCCGGCACAAAACCGCACTACTGCCAGCTCACCTCGCCTTTCGGCTCATAGGTATTCACGTCGATCGGTGAATTCTGCTCGATAAACTGCTTCAGCACTTCCGCATCAATAAACCCGGTATTCACATAGCCCGGTTTATTGTCGATATGCGGATAACCGTCACCACCGGTGGCGTTAAAGCTTAATGTTGCCATGCGGTAGGTTTTGGCAGGGTCGACCGGCTCGCCTTTGATTTTGAGGTCGTTGAGCTTGCCGTCCTTCGCCACAAAGCTGACGTTGGCAAACTGCGGATAAGCGCCGGAGTCCGGCTTCATCTGCGCCACGGCGGTGAGATAGTCAATCACCTCTTTACCGCTCATGTCGACATACACCACGATGTTACCGAACGGCTGAACCTTCAGCACATCTTTATAGGTGATGTTTCCGCCTTCGATGGAGTCACGGATGCCGCCGCCGCTCATCACGCCAAAATCGGCATTTGTGCGCGCCATTTGTGCCGCCAGCACCAGATGCCCCATATTGGTCTGCACAAAGCGAACTTTGCTGCGGTCCCCTTCCAGACGACCATTCAGCGTACCAATCTTCACGTCCAGCTGCGCCTTGCCTTTATTCTGGAAGGGCGTCAGCAGGGAGAGCATCTGTGCGTTCTCAGCAATTTCCGGGGTGTAGAGTACGCGTTCACTCTTCCCGTCAGGGTAAGTCACTTTCTTCTTCAGGTTGACCGGAATGAGCTGATAGTGCACCAGCTTCATCTCGCCGTTACGGAACTCAAAGTCCGCACGCCCCACGTATTTACCCCACTCGTGCGCCTGCACAATCCAGATCCCGTTCTGACGGTCCGGAGCACACGGCGTGCCTGGCACGTAGTCGACCTGCTTTTTATTCTCTGACGCCATGCAGACCGGGTCTTGTGAATGACCGCCCACAATCATCGCCAGCGAGCCCGCAGGCAGGCTGCGAGCCATCTCCACGTCACCCGGCGCATTCGAGCCGTGCTCACCGTTGTCGTAGTGGCCCATATGGGTGGTGGCAATAATGACATCCGGCTTTTCGTTCTGCTGCAATTCCTGAATGACCAGCTTCGCTTCGTCTGCAGGTTTACGGAATTCGATATCGGTAAAGAACTCAGGGTTGCCGATTTTCGCCGTATCGTCAGTGGTTAACCCGATGACCGCAATTTTCAGATCCTGACGCTTAAACAGCGCCCAGGGTTTGAACAGTCGCTCGCCGGTGCTTTTCTGGTAGATGTTGGCAGAGAGGAACGGAAATTTGGCCCATTTTTCCTGCTGACGCAGCACCGTCAGCGGGTTATCGAATTCATGGTTACCGACGGCCATCGCATCGTAGCCAATAAGATTCATGCCGCGGAAATCAGGCTCCGCATCCTGTAAATCAGATTCCGGCACACCGGTATTGATATCGCCTCCCGACAGCAGCAGTACGCTGCCCCCCTGGGCTGCCACCTCTTTACGAATGCCATCCACCAGCGTTTTTTGTGCCGACAGACCGTATTCGCCGTATTCACTGCGCCAGAAATGGCCGTGATGATCGTTAGTATGCAAAATGGTGATTTTATAGGTTTTATCTTTTTCATAGGCCTGCACGGGCAGGCTAACCAGACCCCAGGCGGCGATCAGCGCCAGCGCGACGCTCCGCTTCATTAACTTCATCTTCTCTCTCCCTGACCAATAGACAAAGGCAAAAATTACAGTGACTAATAAGAATAGACAAATAAGTTTTCAGAATTGCGACTTTATTCAAATGTCACTGCCGGGTATGTTAGTTGGATAATAATTACACCCTGCATTTCTAATAACAAAAGACGTGGTATTCATCTCTATGGCAATCAGTGAATCAACCCAGCCCGTGTCTGGCGCTCCGGCGTCGCGCACCTCGTTTAAAGTGTTAGGCGCAATCAGTCTTTCACATCTGCTCAACGACATGATCCAGTCGTTGATTCTCGCGATCTACCCGTTGCTGCAGTCCGAGTTTTCGTTAACGTTCGTGCAGATCGGGATGATCACCCTGACCTTCCAGCTGGCCTCCTCACTTCTGCAACCGGTCGTGGGCTACTGGACGGATAAATATCCTATGCCGTGGTCGCTACCGATTGGCATGTGTTTTACCTTGAGCGGGCTGGTGCTGCTGGCAATGGCAGGCAGCTTTGAAGCAGTGCTGATTGCCGCCGCGCTGGTGGGCACGGGGTCGTCGGTCTTTCACCCGGAGTCCTCACGCGTGGCGCGCATGGCCTCCGGGGGCCGTCACGGGCTGGCGCAATCGCTCTTTCAGGTGGGCGGTAACTTTGGCAGCTCCCTCGGCCCACTGCTGGCAGCGGTGATCATCGCTCCGTACGGCAAGGGTAACGTGGCGTGGTTTGTGCTGGCAGCCTTGCTGGCGATTATCGTGCTGATTCAGATCAGCCGCTGGTATGCCGCGCAGCATCGCGTGAACAAAGGTAAACCTAAAGCGAAGGTTATCAATCCCCTTCCTCGCGATAAGGTCATTCTGGCCGTCTCCGTGCTTCTGGTGCTGATTTTCTCGAAATACTTCTATATGGCGAGCATCAGCAGCTATTACACCTTTTACCTGATGCAAAAATTCGGATTATCGGTCCAAAACGCCCAGCTTCACCTGTTTGCCTTCCTGTTTGCGGTGGCTGCAGGGACGGTTATCGGCGGGCCTGTGGGCGATAAAATCGGGCGCAAATACGTCATTTGGGGCTCTATCCTCGGCGTGGCCCCGTTTACCCTTATTTTGCCGTATGCAAGCCTGGAGTGGACGGGGATTTTGACCGTGATTATTGGGTTTATCCTCGCCTCGGCGTTTTCCGCCATCCTTGTTTACGCGCAGGAGCTGCTGCCAGGCCGTATCGGTATGGTTTCCGGGCTCTTTTTCGGTTTTGCTTTCGGCATGGGCGGCCTTGGTGCGGCAGTGCTGGGCATGATTGCCGACCACACCAGTATCTTCCTGGTCTATAAAATCTGTGCTTTCCTGCCGCTTCTGGGGATGTTGACCATATTCCTGCCTGATAACCGCCATAAAGCGTAATATAACGGTCGCTAAAGTTTTACTTTGGCGACCTGACACCCTGATGCCATAAGGGTTTCTTCTCCATCCCCCTGCCTAATTTATCAAAATGCGCTTTTTTACACGCATATTGCTGTTTTATTCAAACTCCAACAATTATTCATAAACATAACGGCAAAAATTGTCATAAACTATTACTCGGTTTTTGGTTTTTTAACCAAATGGAACACCCACAACGAAAGGAGACGGAATGCATCACGCCACACCGCTTATCACCACCATTGTTGGTGGACTTGTGCTCGCTTTTATCCTCGGCATGATTGCCAATAAACTGCGTATTTCGCCTCTGGTGGGCTATTTGTTAGCGGGTGTGCTGGCGGGTCCCTTTACGCCAGGTTTCGTGGCGGATACCAAACTGGCGCCCGAACTGGCGGAATTAGGCGTGATTCTGCTGATGTTTGGCGTAGGTCTGCATTTCTCACTCAAGGATCTGATGGCGGTAAAGTCGATCGCCATACCGGGGGCGATCGCACAGATAGCCGTAGCGACGCTGCTGGGAATGGCGCTTTCGACAGTGCTTGGCTGGTCGCTGATGACCGGTATCGTCTTTGGGCTGTGTCTTTCAACCGCCAGTACCGTCGTACTGCTGCGCGCGCTTGAGGAGAGGCAGCTTATCGACAGCCAGCGCGGACAAATCGCGATAGGCTGGCTGATTGTGGAAGACCTGGTGATGGTGCTGACGCTGGTGTTGCTGCCTGCCGTCGCCGGTATGATGGAAAAAGAGAGCGTCGGCTTTGCGACGCTGGCGCTGGACATGAGCATCACCATCGGGAAAGTGGTGGCGTTTATCACCATTATGATGCTGGTGGGCCGCCGTCTGGTGCCGTGGATCCTGTCCCGCAGCGCGGCCACCGGCTCCCGTGAGTTGTTTACCCTGTCTGTCCTTGCCCTGGCGCTGGGGATTGCCTTTGGTGCCGTTGAACTGTTCGACGTCTCCTTTGCACTGGGCGCGTTCTTCGCCGGGATGGTGCTGAACGAATCCGAGCTGAGCCACCGTGCGGCGCACGATACGCTGCCGCTGCGCGACGCCTTCGCCGTCCTGTTCTTTGTCTCCGTCGGGATGCTGTTTGATCCGATGGTTCTGGTTCAGCAACCGCTGGCCGTGATGGGCACCCTGGCGATTATTATCTTTGGTAAGTCGGTTGCCGCCTTCTTCCTGGTACGGATGTTTGGCCACTCGCCGCGTACGGCTCTGACCATCGCCGCCAGCCTGGCGCAGATTGGTGAGTTCGCCTTTATTCTGGCGGGCCTGGGTATGGCGCTGAATCTGCTGCCGCAGGCCGGGCAAAATCTGGTCCTCGCCGGAGCGATCCTCTCCATCATGCTGAACCCGGTCCTGTTTGCATTGCTGGAAAAATACCTCGATAAAACCGAAACGCTGGAAGAGCAGACGCTGGAAGAAGCTATCGAAGAAGAGAAGCAGATCCCGGTGGATATTTGCAATCATGCCCTGCTGGTCGGCTTTGGCCGCGTAGGAAGCCTGCTCGGTGAGAAGCTGATGGCGCAGGGGATCCCGCTGGTGGTGATTGAAACATCACGTACCCGCGTCGACGAGCTGCGCGAGCGCGGCGTTCGCGCGGTGTTGGGCAATGCAGCAAACGAAGAGATCATGAATCTCGCGCATCTGGACTGCGCGCGCTGGTTGCTGCTGACCATTCCAAACGGCTATGAAGCGGGTGAAATTGTGGCGTCCGCACGTGAGAAGTGCCCGAATATTGAGATCATTGCCCGCGCCCATTATGACGATGAGGTGGAGTACATTACCGAACGTGGTGCAGATCAGGTGGTGATGGGTGAACGCGAAATTGCAAAAGCGATGCTGACGCTGTTAACGAAACCGCCGGTTGACGAGGTGGTGACGGGGTAAGCGTGCCTCCTGCAGCCCTTGACTGCCCCTCTCCTACCGGGAGAGGGTACAAACACGAATACGGCAACCGCAAGGTTGCCGTTTTGCCTTTATCGATCCCAGTAGGCTTCTTCGAGGCTATCTTCCCTTTCCGGCAGACCGCGGGTTAAGCGCGGCGAGTGCTGGTTCAGCACCTGATAACTCACGCGGTTCGCGTACTTACACACCTGCGCCAGCGACGAATAGGTCAGCCAGTTGAATTTGTGCTTGCTGGAATTCGGGACGTTGGTTTTATGGTAGGCATTCGCAGTGATGTCATGCAGCAGCGCCGCCAGTGCGCCATCTCCCGCGCCATTGGTATTCATGATCTTTTCTGGCCCGCCCATATACGGCGCGATGTGGGAGTAAATACGCAGCGGGTTTTCGCAATCTTTATGGCGAATCGCGCGGCTGAACTCGTACTGGTTAAACTCGGCAATGGCGCCTGGCAGCAGTGGATGCTGCGTTTTGCGTTTGCTCTCTTCTTCCGTGAAGCCTGCCATATATAGCCCTACCGGTCCGGCCGTGCAGAGCACCAGATCGACCCAGTCGAGCGCTTTATCGGAGGCCAGCAGCGGATCGCTCTCGCCGGTCAACGCTTCAGCCTCTTCTTCGTTCATCGCCAGAATCGAGACGTGTTCCTTCAGGAAGGCCTGCCACCACTCGGGGTTGTCGGCTATCACGAATTTGGTGCCCAGCGTCAGAACGACCGGCACATTGTATTTCTTCGCGTACTCAATCGCTTTCATGGTGGCTGCCGGCATCGGCTCGCCGGGTTTACAGCGCACCAGATACGACGTCAGCACCAGTGCAGACGCACCCGCTATCACCGCTTCCGGAATGCTCTCTGCACGCAGCTTATTCATGTGGCCGGGGCTGATGGCAAAGGTACGTTCGCCGGAATCGCTGATCAGCGTGAAGCAGCGGCCAATCGGCCCGTCAACGCCCTGAAGGTAGTTCAGATCGGTGCGGCTGGAGGTATTGCACAAATAACGGTAGGCGTAGCCACCAATTTCGATGTTGCTGCACATGACGCCCAATAACACAGAGCGGTCGTCGGCAAGCACCGAGTAGTTGTGCATGGTGTTGCCGATAGTGCCACCGGCAAACTGATGGGTGATCAGGTTTTCACGCGTCAGCTCCTGATACAGGGCTTCGGCAACATCGTCCTCAATCACCAGCGAGTGACCGGCGCTCAGACCGTAACGAGCGACAAACGCATCATCCACTTTAGCTTCAATGTCCACCAGCGTCTGATCGATACCGACGACCCATGCGGCGCTGGTTTCATTTTCCGGCTGGATTTGCTGCAGGAGCGGATCGCGGGCATCAACGGGAAAGTAGTGTTTAGATTTGCGTTTACCGGGAAATTTCATGGGTCTGAACTGTGCAAGGATTATGGGCCGGGAATGGTAGCACAAACCCGGCCCATAGTGCGATCAGCGGCTGTTTGTCACCAGTGACACCATCATCTCGATATGCTCAGGCGAGTCGTTAAGGGCCGGAATATATTCATATTTCGTTCCGCCCGCCTCGAGGAAGAACTCTCTGTTCTGCACGGCAATCTCTTCCAGCGTTTCCAGACAGTCGGCGGAGAAACCGGGTGACATCACCTGAATATGTTTCACGCCCTTCTCACCGAGCATTTTGAGGGTTTCGTCGGTATAAGGCGTTAACCACGGCTCGCGGCCAAAACGCGACTGGAAGGTCATCATCACTTTCTCTGGCGGCAGGCCGAGGGCTGAGACCAGCTCACGGGTAGTATCGCGGCAGCGCTGCGGGTAATCATCCCCTTCATTGGCGAAGCGCTGCGGGATCCCGTGATAGGAGAGCAACAGCAGATCCGGCTCGCCATGTTTTTCAAACGACGCGCGCGCGCTACTGGCAAGCGCTTTAATATAGCGTTCGTTATCGGCGTAATCGCGAATAAAGGTCACGCCAGGAATACGGCGGCGGGTCGCCAGAATACGAGCCAGCTCATCCCAGACGGCGGCAACCGTCGAGCAGGAATACTGCGGATAAAGGGCGAGCACCACAATGTGGTCGACGCCCTGCGCCAGCAGTGAGTCGACCGCGCTTTCCAGTGACGGTTTACCGTAGCTCATGCCCAGCGCGACGGGCATATCCGGCAGACGGGCAGCCAGCGCTTTTTCCTGCCGACGGCTATACACCATCAGCGGTGAGCCCTCTTCCATCCAGACGGACTGATAAAGCTTTGCGACACGTGGGGCACGAATCGGCAGAATGACGCCACGCAGCAGCGGCCACCACAACAGTCTTGGGGTATCCACGACGCGCGTGTCGCTTAAAAATTGTCGCAGGTAGCGTTTTACCGCTTCTGATGTCGGTGCATCTGGTGTACCCAGATTGGCAAGCAGGATGCCGGTTTTCGCCTGACTCATTCACGCCTCTTAACCATTTGAATGGTTTTCAATTGTAGCGGAAAAGCGTTTAAACGAAACCCATTGCTGCAATAGGTAAGATGAGAATTTTTCTCACCCGGAGAGCCCGGGTGAGAGAGGTGCAATTAGCCGAGGATTTTTTCCAGCTCTGCACGAACGTCAGCAACGGCTTTGGTGCCGTCAACTTTCGCGTATTTAGTGTTACCCGCCTGCGCTTCTTTGGTGTAATAACCGATCAGCGGAGCGGTCATCTGATGGTATTCCACCAGACGTTTACGCACGGTCTCTTCCTGATCGTCTTTACGGGTGGTCAGCTCTTCACCGGTAACGTCATCTTTACCTTCAACCTTAGGCGGGTTGAATTTGATGTGGTAAACGCGGCCAGAGGCAGAGTGTACGCGACGACCAACAATACGGTCAACGATCAGCTCGTCCGGCACGTCGAACTCGAGCACGTAGTCCACGTTGATGCCCGCTTCTTTCATGGCATCAGCCTGAGGAATGGTGCGTGGGAAGCCGTCCAGCAGGAAACCGTTACGGCAGTCTTCCTGAGCAATGCGCTCTTTGACCAGAGCGATAACCAGCTCGTCGGTCACCAGCTTGCCTGCGTCCATGATGTCTTTCGCTTGTTTACCCAGCTCGGAGCCAGATTTAACAGCGGCGCGCAGCATATCACCGGTGGAGATTTGCGGAATACCGTATTTCTCCATGATGAACTGAGCCTGAGTTCCTTTACCCGCGCCCGGAGCGCCAAGCAGAATAATACGCATTGCGAAAATCCCCTCAAAAGTCGATTCAATTTTTCAAAAGCGCTAAACAATACCACCAGAACGGATATGGCTCAAGGAAGGCAGGCGGGCTGAAACGGTTAATGAAGGGAGATTAACGGGAAGGAGCGGTCTGGTGCCCTCCCCCGGTCCTCTCCCACAGGAGAGGGAGAAGACCAGGGGGAGGCGGGTCAATTACGCCAGCAGCAGCGCATTCACACGTTTAATGAACAGGTTAGGATCTTCCAGCGTGCCGCGCTCGGCCAGCAGAGACTGATCCAGCAGGAGCTCAACCCACTCGGCAAAGCGTGCTTCGTCCTGCGTATCCGCCGCGCGTTTCACCAGCGGATGATCCGGGTTCAGCTCGAAGATATATTTCACTTCTGGCATCGCCTGGCCCGCCGCAGCGAACAGTTTCGCCATCTGGGTGCTCATTTCATCCGCATCCGTGGTGACAATGGCCGGGGTATCGGTCAGACGGTGAGTGAAACGCACCTCTTTCACGCGATCGCCCAGCAGCGTTTTCACGCGCTCAACGAAAGGCTCCAGCGCCTTCTCCGCTTCTTTCGCGCTTTCGTCCACTTCATCGGCCAGTTTATCGATCGACTCATCGGCTTTGGCGACGGACTGGAACGCCTTACCGTCGAACTCGGTCAGGTAGTTCATCATCCATTCGTCGATGCGGTCAGAGAGCAGCAGTACTTCGATGCCTTTCTTACGCAGCAGCTCGAGGTGTGGGCTGCTCTTCGCCGCGGCGTAGCTGTCGGCGGTGATGTAGTAGATCTTCTCCTGCCCTTCTTTCATGCGGGAGACGTACTCTTCCAGCGACACGGTCTGCGCAGAGGAATCGGTGTGAGTGGAAGCGAAACGCAGCAGTTTAGCAATGGCTTCTACGTTGGATGTATCTTCCGCAGGGCCCTCTTTCAGCACCAGACCGAACTGTTTCCAGAAGGTCTGGTATTTTTCTGCATCGTCTTTCGCCAGTTTTTCCAGCATCTGCAGCGCACGTTTGGTCAGTGCATTACGCAGGTTGCGGGTGACGGTGCTGTCCTGCAGAATTTCACGGGAGACGTTCAGCGGCAGATCGTTGGAGTCAATGAGACCACGCACAAAGCGCAGGTAGTTCGGCATGAACTGCTCGGCGTCATCCATGATAAATACGCGCTGGACGTACAGCTTCAGACCGTGCTTGTGATCGCGGTTCCACATATCCCACGGCGCCTGTGACGGGATATACAGCAGGCTGGTGTACTCCTGCTTACCTTCCACACGGTTGTGGCTCCAGGTGAGCGGATCGGTAAAGTCGTGGGCGATGTGTTTGTAGAATTCGTTGTATTCGTCGTCTTTAATTTCAGACTTATTGCGCGTCCACAGCGCCTGCGCCTTGTTGATTTTCTCCCAGGACACCACGGTTTCACCGTCTTTCTCTTCCTGTTTTTCAATCTCAACCGGCAGGGCAATATGGTCGGAGTATTTGCTGATGATGGAGCGCACGCGCCAGTCATTCAGGAAATCATCTTCGCCTTCACGCAGGTGAAGGGTGATTTCGGTACCGCGGTCCGCTTTGGTGATGTCATCAACGGTGTATTCGCCTTCGCCTTTAGATTCCCAGAAGACGCCGTGATCCGCACTGTCGCCTGCTGCGCGGGTACGTACGGTAACTTTGTCCGCAACGATGAACGCCGAGTAGAAGCCCACACCGAACTGGCCGATCAGCTGGCTGTCTTTCGCCTGATCGGAGCCCATTGATTCGAGGAACGCTTTGGTACCGGATTTAGCAATGGTCCCGAGATGGTCGATGACCTCGTCGCGGTTCATACCAATGCCGTTATCGGCGATAGTCAGGGTACGGTTCTCTTTATCGAAAGAGACGCGCACGCGCAGCTCTCCGTCGCCTTCGTACAGATCCGGGTTAGACAGGGCGCGGAAGCGCAGCTTGTCCGCCGCATCGGAGGCGTTGGAAATCAGCTCACGCAGGAAGATTTCTTTGTTGGAATACAGGGAATGGATCATCAGGTGCAGAAGCTGTTTTACTTCTGACTGGAAACCACGGGTTTCTTGTCCTTTCATCTATGTCGACCTCAACAATGCCATTTAATGGGGTTTTAAAACGTTGAGGGAGAGATGGGGATACGAGGGGAGAATTTCAAGCGGAGGCCGCGATTACAGCCTCCGTTTGGTCAGAAAATAATCTTGTGACGTCCAGCCAGAGAGTGGGACAGCGTGGTGCCGTCCACCATCTCCAGCTCACCGCCCACTGGCACGCCGTGAGCGATGCGGCTGGCGTCAACGCCATACTGTGCGCACAATTCGGCGATGTAGTTGGCCGTAGCTTCCCCTTCCACCGTTGGGTTGGTGGCGAGGATCACCTCTTTGATCGTTTCGGACTCAAGACGCTGTTCAAGGCGATCGAGACCGATATCGTCCGGGCCAATACCGTCCAGCGGGGAGAGATGCCCCATCAGCACAAAATAGCGGCCAGAAAACTGCCCGGTCTGTTCGATGGCGTAGATGTCCGCCGGACTCTCCACCACGCAAATCTGACCATTTTCCTGACGACGCGGATTAGTGCAGATGTTACACACGTCCTGCTCGGTAAAGGTACGGCAATCCGCACAGTGACCAATTTCTGACATGGCACGGGTCAAAGCCTGCGCCAGGCGCATCCCGCCGCTGCGGTCGCGCTGCAATAGCGTAAACGCCATGCGCTGCGCCGACTTCGGGCCGACACCCGGCAGACAGCGCAGTGCTTCCATTAACTGCGTGAGCAGCGGACTGGTTTGCATCAGAATGGCATCTTGAAGCCAGGCGGCAGTTGCATACCGCTGGAAACAGAGGCCATTTTCTCTTTCTGAGTTTCATCGATACGGCGCGCAGCATCGTTAAACGCGGCTGCAACCAGATCTTCCAGCATGTCTTTGTCGTCTTCGAGCAGGCTTGGGTCGATTTCAACGCGACGGCAGTTATGCGCACCGTTGATGGTCACCTTGACCAGACCGGCACCGGATTCACCCGTGACTTCCAGCTGAGCGATCTCTTCCTGCATCTTCTGCATTTTTTCCTGCATCTGCTGAGCCTGCTTCATCAGGCCACCCAGACCGCCTTTTCCACCAAACATAGGCTTCTCTCTTCTTTCACGTTTATGGATTACAACCGTAAGTCAGACTCACGATCAAATGGGGCGAATACTCTCTTCATCCAGATCGGCGTCGAAGAACCGGCGCAGAGTCTGGATATTGTTATCCGCGATAATCGACTCGCGCGCCTGCGCGAGCTTCTCTTCATAAATTGCCTGACGCCATTCCAGTGGCGTTCGCACCGCCGGATTATCATCTTCAATGATAGTCAATTCAACCGGTGCACCGTGTAATGCGGTGAGCGCCTCGGCCAGCGCTTTTTGCGCGCCAGGGGAATTCAGGTGCCGCTGACCCGGTCGCAGGTGTAAACGTACCTGATGACCGTCCTGCTCTTTCCAGGCATTCAGCGCGACCTGCTCAACCAGCTTCGGCAACTGCAGTTTACTGACCTCTGCGGCCCACGCGTCACGCTCAATAGACTCTTCGGCAAGTTTCGCGGAAAGCTCAGGTGTTTTTTCATGCTCCAGCGCCTTTTTTAGCGCTTTCGGTGTGGCAACTTCTTCTTTCACCTCTTCGACGAGGGTCGTTGCCTTCCAGCGGTAAGCCTCTTCTTTCACCGGGGCTTTTTGCTCGAGCGCGGACGGTGCAGGGCGCGACTGAACGCGCTCCGTAACCGAAGCCAGTCGTTCAAGCGCGGCGTTGTTCACCGGCCGCGCTCTTCCTGGCGCTGCCGGTTCACTCTTTTTTGGTTTGGTTGCTCCCTGAGCACGTTGCAACTGGCTTCGTGCGGCAAGCACCGAACTGGTGGCCTCCGGCAGCGGTACGTTCTGCTGCGGGGGAGCCGTCGGCTGCGGTGGCACCTGCTGAGGCGACATCACCGCAGTGGGGGCGACCGGAGCAAAAGACTGTCGGGGCACTTCCGGCTCCGGCAGAGGCATGCGCGGATGGAACGCCAGCGCACGCAGCAGGGTCATTTCAACGCCCATCCGGGGATCCGGCGCAAACGGCAGCTCTTTGCGGCCAATCAGCAGCGTCTGGTAATAAAGCTGCACGTCAGCCGGTGGGACGGTGCGCGCAAGTTCACGCATCCGGTGTTCAATAACCGCCATATCGGCACCGATGGCTGACGGAGAAAGCTGCAGCATTGCCACGCGGTGCAGCAGACTCAGCATCTCAACCAGCAGCGCTTCCCATTCAATGCCCCGGGCAGCCGCGGCGTTCACCAGCGACATAACGCGTTCACCGTTGGCGGAAATCATCGCTTCGATGAGAGAAAGCGCCTGATCGTCATCCAGCGTGCCGAGCATGGTGCTGACCGCGTCGGTCGAGAGTTTACCGTCACCGCTGGCGATCGCCTGGTCGGTGAGACTTAAGGCATCACGAAGGCTGCCGTCTGCTGCGCGGGCCAACAGCTGCAGGGCGCGCGGTTCGTGGACAATCTTCTCTTCATCAAGAATATGTTCAAGCTGAGCGCGGATCTGCTCGACGTCCAGCGCCTTCAGATGGAACTGCAGGCAGCGCGACAAAATAGTGACCGGCAGCTTTTGCGGATCGGTGGTCGCCAGCAGGAATTTCACATGCGCGGGCGGCTCTTCCAGCGTTTTCAGCAGGGCGTTGAAGCTGTGGCGTGACAGCATGTGCACTTCATCGATCAGGTAGACCTTGAAGCGGCCACGCGCCGGCGCGTACTGCACGTTGTCGAGCAGATCGCGGGTATCTTCCACTTTCGTGCGCGAGGCGGCGTCGATCTCAATCAGATCGACAAAGCGCCCCTGCTCAATTTCACGGCAGTTGTCACACACGCCGCACGGCGTGGCGGTGATCCCGGTTTCGCAGTTCAGACCTTTTGCCAGCAAACGGGCAATAGAGGTCTTACCGACGCCGCGGGTGCCGGAGAAAAGATAAGCGTGATGGATGCGACCTAGCGACAAGCCGTTCGCCAGGGCCGTCAGCACATGCTCCTGACCGACAACGTCAGCAAAGGTTTGTGGTCGCCATTTACGGGCTAACACCTGATAACTCATGGGCAGGCTCTGCAACGCTGGAAGGTGAATTTATGGAGGGGAATGCTATCACAACCTCACCCATTGAGCGAGGTTGTGAAAACCGGGATTAATGACCCGGGAAAGGCACCAGGCTGTAGCTGGTAATGCCCTGTTTTTCCAGGCGCTGTTCGCCACCCAGATCGAACAGGTTAATGATGAATGCCGCGTCGGTCACTTCACCACCCAGACGACGGATCAGCTTCACGGTCGCTTCAATCGTGCCGCCGGTCGCCAGCAGATCGTCAACCACCAGCACTTTATCGCCAGGCTTGATCGCATCAACGTGGATTTCCAGCTGATCGGTGCCGTACTCCAGTTCGTAGCTCTCTGCGATGGTTTCACGCGGCAGTTTGCGCGGTTTACGCACCGGCACAAAGCCAACACCCATTGCCAGCGCGACCGGCGCGCCAAACAGGAATCCACGGGCTTCGGTACCCACTACTTTGGTGATCCCGGCGTTTTTATAACGCTCGACCAGCAGTTCAATGCTGAGCGCGTACGCTTTCGGGTCTTCCAGCAAGCTGGTGACATCACGGAAAAGAATGCCAGGCTTTGGATAGTCCTGGATACTTTTGATGCTGTTTTTCAGATATTCAAGCTGCTGTGCAGTTGCGGTCATCGGTTTGTGCCTAAATGAAACAGTGTTACTCACAGCGCGCAACGAGTCGGCCAGGGTAACAATTGTTTAACCTTTGACCAGGCGCAGCTGTGCTCGAAAACGGTCGAATTTACTGGCTGCGCGCAATAATTGCAACAGCCATTATAAGGCTTCAGTGCTTTTGTTGCTTTTCATCAACCACGGGGATCCGCCACATAAAGAAAAGCAGACAGGCGAGGATCGTCAGCAACAGAATGCGCACCCACATCATTTTCACCAGCCATAATGAAATGGCAAAGGTAATCAGGATCACCGCGATCGCACGCGGCTTCGCACCGGGCGGCATTGCCCGATGTTTTTGCCAGTGGCGCAAATAGCCGCCAAACCAGGAGCGGTACAGCAGCCAGTGGTGAAAGCGCGGCGATGAACGGGCGAAGCACCAGGCTGCCAGCAGGATAAAAGGTGTGGTGGGCAATAAGGGCAAAACCACGCCCAGCGTGCCTAACACTACCGCGAGCCAGCCAATGATGATTAAAATAGTACGCTGCATAATGCGAATCGTTATCAAACTGAACGGCTACTTTACCACTGGAGAGCGTATTGAAAACAGCCCTGCTTCTGGAGACGCTGCAAAATCAGCTGTCCACCCTGCGCGCGCAGGCTACGCCGTTAATGGGGCATGCTACGCTGAAGCCGCGCTTTGACCGGCAGCTTTTTCGTACCCGCAGCACGCGCATCCAGGATTATGTTGCTGAAGCGCAGACGAATCTTGATGAGTTGCGCCACGCGGTTGAGAACAACCAACAGCAACAAGTCGCCTGGCTTGCGGAACATCTCACCGAGCAGATCACCGCCCTGCACCGTGAAATGACCGCCTGGCCGCTACGCGTCTGGGACAGCGCGTCGCCGGGTCTCGGTAAATGGCAGCGCAAGCGGCTGGAGAACCAGGAGTTTGCGCGCCGTCTGTTTGAGATGAAGCGGGAGCGGGAAACGCGCCTGAACGCAAGCGAGACGCTGGAAGAGCAGCAGTTATTAATGCGAGAGATTAGCGCCCTCGAGGGCCGCATCGTTCGTTGCCGTCAGGCACTGGATGAAATTGAACGCGTCATTGAACGTCTGACCCGTTAACAGGAGCCGTAAATGTCACTGGAAAATGCACCCGATGAGGTCAAGCTGGCCGTCGATTTGATTATGCTGCTGGAGAATCATGACATCCCTGCCCAGACGGTGCTGAAAGCACTTGAGATAGTGAAGACGGATTTTGAAGGCAAGGTGAAGGCCAGTCGCCTTCACCCTGCCCCTCTCCCACCGGGAGAGGGAACCTGAATTACGCCGGGGTAGGATCGTCACCCTGAATCTCGCGCTTCACTTCCGTATGCTCATCACCTTTCTCGTTACGCAGGTGAACTTCAAGCTGGTTGAAGGCGATGTTAATGTTATTTTCACGGCACAGACGATCGATAGTGCGGTTCAGCTCATCCACGGTGTAGCTGCGATCGCGCAGCTCACGCACGTATAACCGCAACTCGTGATCCAGCGTGCTCGGCCCGAAGGTGGTGAAGAACACATCTGGGGCGGGCTCGTGCATCACCTTAGGATGCGATTTCGCGGCTTTTAACAACACCTCTTTCACTTTATCCAGATCGGAGCCGTAGGCCACACCCAGCCGAATGACGACGCGCGTTGTGGTGTCGGAGAGCGACCAGTTGATCAGTCGCTCGGTGACGAACGCTTTGTTCGGGATGATCACCTCTTTGCGATCGAAGTCGGTGATGGTGGTGGCACGAATACGGATCTTACTGACCGTTCCCGAGAAGGTGCCGATGGTGACGGTATCACCGATACGTACCGGACGTTCGAACAGGATAATCAGGCCGGAAACAAAGTTACCGAAGATCTCCTGCAAGCCAAAACCGAGACCGACAGAGAGCGCGGCCGCCAGCCACTGCAGCTTATCCCACGAGACGCCAAGCGATCCAAAGACCGTCATCGCCCCGACAATAATAATGACGTAGTTGAGGATGGTGGTGATGGCATACGACGCCCCCTGACGCAGGTTCAGACGCGACAGCACCAGCACTTCAAGCAGGCCTGGCAGGTTTCGAATCAACGCCCAGGCTACCACTGACGACACCAGGGCAAAGAGCAGGCTGCCCATGGTCACGCTTTTCATTACCGCGGCGCCCGCTTCGGTGCCGTTGTATTGCCAGAGGGTGATACTGTCGAGGTAGGCGAAGACGGTGATTAAATCAGACCAGATCGCCCAGAACATCACCGCAAACAGCGCGATCATCACCAGCATGGTGATACGCAGTGTCTGCTGGTTAACCTGCTCCAGCGCGATGGTTGGCTCTTCCTGTGGCTCTGCGCCTTCGGCCCCCTCCTTCACCTGATGCTGGCGACGCGCGATGGCACGACGATAAGCGATGCGGCGAGCCGCCACGCTCAGGCCGCGCAGTACGGTCTGATAGAGCAGGTTCCAGACGATCACCAGATAGACGGTTTCAATCCAGCGTCCGGACAGGCGCAACGTGGTATAGAAGTACCCCGTCGCCGTGAGCACCATCAGTGCCAGTGGAATAATCGCCAGTACCGTCACGGTGGCCAGACGAATGTTGTGAGACTCTTTATCCCGCCAGCTGTCGCGGCACATCGGCCACATCAGGATGGCAATGAGCAGCAGGTTCAGCAAAATAACCAACTGGCCCATGACATCGTCCATCAGGTGCAGCGGAGACAGCTCAGCGACAACGGACCAGAAGTGCAGCGGCAACAGTGCCAGGCTGACGCGTACAATCTGACGACGCCAGTGGCTGGTCAGTTGCGCAGGCATGTTGAAATGACGCACCGCAACGCCGTCTTTTTCCAGCACTTTCCAGCACACGCCAAACACCAGCCAGAACAGGGCCAGTTTTTTACTGAACGCCCACAGCAGGTCGCTGATGTTGAGCTGCATCGTCAGCAGGATAAGCCCCACCGCCAGAATAATCAGGCAGACCGGCAGCGCGCGGATCAGATCGATCAGAATCGCTTTTGGCGTGTGCAGCTGACTGTCGTTACGCAGTTGCCCCACTTCAGACGCCAGCTTATCCTGGTATTTCTTCAGCCAGCCCAGACGCCAGCGGATCAGGCCGGCAATCAGCAGCAGCGGGAGCCCCGCCAGGAAGGCAATAATCACCGCAGGCCAGGCTTTCTCCCAGTTTACGGTGATTTTCATGCTCTTAACCTGCGCCTTCAGCGTTTCAGGGAAGGATTTGATCCAGTCCCAGTCCATCGGCTTGTTGCTGTTAACCCAGAAAATCTGCTGGGTCAGGATCTCCTGCAGACTTTTCGACACGCTCACCAGCTGTTGCTGGTTGATCTGCAGGTTAATCGCCATCATCAGCTGGTTGCCGAGCTGTTTGTTGAGCTGGTCGAGCAGCTCGCGGCGCATATCCACAACCTGCAGCAGAGCGTCGTGAACTTCCGGGTTCACTTCACTGGAATGGCCTTCTTCCAATTTGGCGACAAACGTATCGCTCTGGAAAAGGGCGTCGCGCTGCTGGTTCACATCGAATTGTTCCAGACGCAAATCCGCAATGCGGTTGGTCATGTCCTCGAGCTCATCGGCGGACGGCAGCGTCTGCTGTTGCTGGTAGAGAATACGCGACAGCAGCAGGCTGCCTTTCAGAACCGCAATCTGCTCTTTAATGTTGCGTTCAGCCTGCAGCGCGCGGTCCAGCCAGTTTTTCACTCTGATATTTTGCTGAACCAGCGAGTTACCGCTTTCTGTTGCCAGTATCAGGCGCTGGCTCAGTTGATGGTTAGCCTCGAGCTCCTGTTTCACCAGCGGGTTCGCCTGAATGCGGGCAGTTTCGTCCGGTGAGACGGCTTCCTGAGCCGTTTTCTCCGTCAGCGTAAGGCGCTTGCTGTTAACCGCCTCCTGCAACAGCTGAAGCTGATGTTCCAGACGATTAATGTTCGCCGTTACGTAGTCGCGCTGCTTCTGGAGCGTATCCTGCAGCACCGTATTCCCTTCCAGGCTTTTACGCTGCTGTTCGATTTGTGCATTCAGTAAGGCCTGTTGCATCAGCAGCAGCGTTTGCTGCGTTGGGCGCAGGGTACCTTCGCCAACCGACGTGCCGTTCAGACGGTTGCGGATCTGCTGCAGCTGCTGAGAGGCGGCGTACATCGCATTTTGCACGCGCTCGGGCTGGGTTTGCAGGGAGACAAGCTGGCTGTTGTACGTGCCGAGATCGGACTGCGCCGTTTGCAGATCGTCGAGCAGCTGTGCGACGCGCGATTCCAGCTGACGCAATGACAGGGTCGCGAGCGTTTTACGGGTTTCGTCGTCATTATCCACATCGCTCAGGGCATTCAGCGATTCCGTGGCCTTACGCATGTTTTCAGGCGCCTGCGCCACTTTCTGCCGAAGCTGTGTGGTTTCCGCTTTAACACGCTCAATTTTATCAAGCGTTTCCAGCGTCTCCGTCAGATCCTGCTGAACGAGCTTATCCAGAGCAGAGAGGTCTTTTTGTTTATTCAGGGTGTCGAGTTGCGACTGAACATCACTGCGTGAAGGGATGTCATTGTTGTTATCGGCGCGGGCCCAGGAAAGCGGTGCCGTTGCGAAGAAAAACAGCGTCGCCAATAAAAATACAAGAACAGGATGTTGCGAGCGATTGGTGTGCAGCATAGTTGTGAATGATGTCAGAAGATGACCGAAAATAGTCCGGCGTGCAGGATATCACGCTCGCCTGAAGCAGAATAGCGCGAACGTGAGCCTCTAAGAGAAATCCTGGAATCGCGTCAGGCTGTTAGCGAGCCTGACTTGCCATGCAGCGTCGGGGAGAGCTGGCACATCTCCAGGAAAATAGCGACATAGCTGCGGGCTTCGTTCTTCAGGTCAAAGGAGTCCGGGGCGAAAAGCCAGTTTTCCATCAGGCCGGAAATATAACTGCGCATCAGGACTGCCGCCCGTCGGGTCATTAACGTCGCCGGCAGCTGGTTCGCCTGCATGCACTGGGTGAGGACCTGTTCAATGCGATCGTAGCTTTCCAGACACAGGCTGCGCTGCGCCTGCTGGACGACCGCCATCTCTCCAACCAACTCGCATTTATGGTAGATGATTTCCATCATTAACCTGCGACGTTCTTCAACTACCGTTGCTTCAAGGATATATACTAATATTTCTCTTAATACTGAGAGTGGATCCTCGGGGAATTTTGCCCGATACTCAGTCTCAAGATCGCTAATGCTGGACTCTGAGAGTTGCCAGATTTCACTGAACAGATCTGTCTTGTCTTTAAAATGCCAGTAAATCGCTCCCCGCGTGACGCCCGCGGCCTGAGCAATCTGCGCCAGCGAGGTTGACGAAACACCCTGCTGAGAAAACAAACGCATAGCCACATCCAGAATGTGTTGTCGGGTTTCAAGCGCTTGTTGTTTGGTTTTTCGTGCCATACGTTAGTGAATTTACAGGAGTCAGATTTACATACATTTGTGAATGTATGTACCATAGCATGACGATAATATAAACGCAGCAATGGGTTTTTGGACTCAGGACCATTGATCAATTTGAAATCGGACACTCGAGGTTTACATATGAACAAAAACAGAGGGTTAACGCCTCTGGCGGTCGTTCTGATGCTCTCAGGCAGCTTAGCGCTAACAGGATGTGACGACAAACAGGCTCAACAAGGAGCTCAGCAGGTGCCAGAAGTTGGCGTGGTGACGCTCAAGTCCGAACCTCTCCAGATAACGACAGAATTACCGGGCCGTACCAGCGCATACCGCATCGCAGAAGTGCGTCCTCAGGTGAGTGGTATCATCCTGAAACGTAACTTCACCGAGGGTGGTGAAGTGAAAGCTGGCGAGTCTCTGTATCAGATTGATCCGGCAACCTACCAGGCCTCCTATGAGAGCGCGAAAGGCGATCTGGCGAAAGCAGAAGCTGCAGCCAAAATCTCCCAACTGACGCTGAACCGTTACAAAAAACTGCTCGGTACCAAGTACATCAGTCAACAGGATTATGACACTGCCCTGTCTGATGCACAGCAGACCAACGCCGCCGTGATTGCCGCGAAAGCTGCAGTGGAAACAGCGCGTATCAACCTCGCCTATACCAAAGTGACCTCCCCAATCAGCGGTCGCATCGGTAAATCTTCCGTCACGGAAGGGGCGCTGGTGCAGAACGGTCAGACCAACGCGTTGGCCACCGTGCAGCAGCTTGATCCGATTTACGTTGACGTGACCCAGTCCAGCAACGATTTCCTGCGCCTGAAACAAGAGCTGGCAAATGGCACGCTGAAGCAGGAAAACGGTAAAGCCAAAGTGGAGCTCGTGACCAATGACGGTATCAAGTTCCCGCAGACAGGCACACTGGAATTCTCCGATGTGACGGTCGACCAAACCACCGGTTCCATCACCTTACGTGCGATTTTCCCGAACCCGGATAAGACACTCTTACCTGGTATGTTCGTTCGCGCGCGTCTGGAAGAAGGCACCAACCCAACCGCACTTCTGGTGCCTCAGCAGGGTGTCACCCGTACGCCACGTGGCGACGCGAGCGCACTGGTTGTCGGGGCTGATGACAAAGTCGAAACGCGCAACATCACTGCCACGCAGGCGATTGGCGATAAATGGCTGGTGACGGAAGGTCTGAAAGATGGCGATCGCGTGATTATTACTGGTTTGCAAAAAGTTCGTCCTGGCGCGCAGGTCAAAGCACAGGAAGTGAAATCTGACGATAAACAACAAGCTTCGGCCGCTGGCCAGTCAGAACAAACCAAGTCTTAACTTAAACAGGAGCCGTTAAGACATGCCTAATTTCTTTATCGATCGCCCCATATTTGCATGGGTGATCGCCATAATCATCATGCTGGCTGGGGGACTTGCGATCCTGAAGCTGCCTGTCGCGCAATATCCAACGATTGCGCCACCGGCGGTAACAATTTCCGCAACCTACCCCGGGGCTGATGCAAAAACGGTGCAGGACACCGTGACACAGGTTATCGAACAGAACATGAACGGTATCGATAACCTGATGTACATGTCCTCAAACAGTGACTCAACCGGTACGGTACAGATCACCCTGACCTTCCAGTCAGGTACTGATGCTGACATCGCGCAGGTTCAGGTCCAGAACAAACTGCAGCTCGCCATGCCGTTGCTGCCACAAGAAGTACAACAGCAGGGTGTGAGCGTCGAGAAATCGTCCAGTAGCTTCCTGATGGTTGTTGGCGTTATCAACACCAACGGCACCATGACGCAGGAGGATATTTCCGACTACGTGGGCGCCAACATGAAGGACGCCATCAGCCGTACGTCTGGTGTGGGTGACGTTCAGCTGTTCGGTTCTCAGTACGCGATGCGTATCTGGATGGATCCGAACAAACTGAACAACTTCCAGCTGACGCCGGTGGACGTGATCAACGCCATCAAAGCGCAGAACGCCCAGGTTGCCGCCGGTCAGTTAGGCGGTACCCCGCCGGTGAAAGGCCAGCAGCTTAACGCCTCGATCATCGCACAGACCCGTCTGACCTCCGCCGATGAGTTCAGCAAAATTCTGCTGAAGGTGAATCAGGACGGTTCACAGGTTCGTCTGCGCGACGTGGCGAAAGTGGAACTGGGTGGCGAAAACTACGACATCATTGCGAAGTTTAACGGCAAGCCAGCTTCCGGTCTCGGGATCAAACTGGCGACAGGTGCTAACGCCCTGGACACCGCGACGGCTATCCGTGCGGAACTGAAGAAGATGGAACCGTTCTTCCCGTCCGGCCTGAAGATCGTTTATCCGTATGACACCACGCCGTTCGTAAAAATCTCGATTCACGAAGTGGTTAAAACCCTGGCAGAAGCGATCATCCTGGTATTCCTGGTCATGTATCTGTTCCTGCAAAACTTCCGCGCGACGCTGATCCCAACCATCGCCGTACCGGTCGTATTGCTCGGGACCTTCGCCATACTGGCCATCTTTGGCTACTCGATAAACACCCTGACGATGTTCGGGATGGTGCTCGCCATCGGCTTGCTTGTGGATGACGCCATCGTGGTGGTAGAAAACGTCGAGCGTGTCATGGCGGAAGAAGGTCTACCGCCGAAGGAAGCAACCCGTAAATCCATGGGCCAGATCCAGGGCGCGCTGGTCGGTATCGCGATGGTACTGTCTGCGGTATTTATCCCGATGGCCTTCTTCGGCGGCTCAACCGGTGCAATTTATCGTCAGTTCTCCATCACCATCGTCTCGGCGATGGCGCTGTCGGTACTGGTTGCATTGATCCTGACGCCTGCACTGTGTGCCACCATGCTGAAACCTGTTCAGAAAGGCGGTCACGGCGAGCATAAAGGGTTCTTCGGCTGGTTTAACCGCATGTTTGATAAGAGCACGCATCACTACACCGACAGCGTGGGTAACATCCTGCGCAGCACCGGTCGTTACCTGCTGCTCTATATCATCATCGTGGTGGGTATGGCCTATCTGTTCGTTCGTCTGCCAAGCTCGTTCCTGCCCGATGAAGACCAGGGCGTGTTCCTGACGATGGCACAGCTGCCGGCGGGTGCCTCGCAAGAACGTACCCAGAAGGTGCTGGATGAAGTGACGGATTACTACCTCACCAAAGAGAAAGCTAACGTTGAATCCGTGTTTGCAGTTAATGGCTTTGGCTTTGCGGGTCGTGGTCAGAACACCGGTATTGCCTTCGTTTCTCTGAAAGACTGGTCAGAACGTCCGGGCGAAGAGAACAAAGTTGAGGCGATTACTGGCCGTGCAATGGGCACGTTCTCACAGATTAAAGATGCGATGGTCTTCGCCTTTAACCTGCCAGCGATTGTTGAACTGGGTACAGCGACAGGTTTCGACTTCCAGCTGATTGACCAGGGCGGTCTGGGTCATGAAAAACTGACACAGGCACGTAACCAGCTGTTCGGTGAAGTGGCGAAACACCCTGACCTTCTGGTCGGCGTGCGTCCTAACGGTCTGGAAGATACGCCTCAGTACAAAATCGACATCGATCAGGAGAAAGCACAGGCACTGGGCGTTTCCATCAGTGACATCAATACCACGCTGGGCGCGGCCTGGGGCGGTAGCTACGTTAACGACTTCATCGACCGTGGTCGTGTGAAGAAAGTGTACGTGATGTCAGAAGCGCAATACCGTATGTTACCGAACGATATCAACAACTGGTACGTTCGCGGCAACAACGGTCAGATGGTGCCGTTCTCATCCTTCTCTACGTCGCACTGGGAATACGGTTCGCCGCGTCTGGAACGTTATAACGGGCTGCCATCCATGGAGATCCTGGGTCAGGCCGCACCAGGTCGAAGCACCGGTGAAGCCATGAACCTGATGGAAGAGCTGGCAGGTAAACTGCCTGCGGGTATCGGCTATGACTGGACCGGTATGTCCTACCAGGAACGTCTGTCCGGTAACCAGGCCCCTGCCCTGTACGCCATTTCACTGATTGTGGTCTTCCTGTGTCTGGCGGCACTGTATGAGAGCTGGTCGATTCCGTTCTCCGTTATGCTGGTGGTGCCACTGGGGGTTATCGGTGCGCTGCTTGCGGCAACGTTCCGTGGATTAACCAACGACGTGTACTTCCAGGTGGGCCTGCTGACAACCATTGGCTTGTCGGCGAAGAACGCGATACTTATCGTTGAATTCGCCAAAGATCTGATGGAGAAAGAAGGTAAAGGCCTGATTGAGGCGACCCTTGACGCGGTGCGTATGCGTCTGCGCCCAATCCTGATGACATCACTGGCATTTATCCTCGGGGTAATGCCGCTGGTTATCAGTACCGGTGCCGGTTCCGGTGCACAGAACGCCGTCGGTACAGGCGTTATGGGGGGTATGGTTACCGCAACCGTACTTGCTATCTTCTTCGTTCCGGTATTCTTCGTGGTGGTTCGCCGCCGCTTTAGCCGCAAGAATGAAGATATTGAGCACAGTCATTCGGTAGAACCGCACTGATACCGGTTTCACATGATAAAAAGGCCGCATTAGCGGCCTTTTTCTTTTTCAGAAAAAAATCATAAAATAGGCTTATTGTGCTTCTATTTATTTCCTGCCGCCTAAAATGACATATCATAATTAAGTGATAACGTAATCGGTGAATTCAGGATTTTTTTAATTTCATTTCCCTGCTTAAGTGATTAGGAATATTCCTAACCATATCTTCAGACAAAGAGAACTCCGGATTTGGACATCTTAGGATTGTTTACGCTAAGCCAATGAAACGTAAGGGAGCGAAAAAAAATTCCGCGTTAATCTGGATAAAAATGTTTAGTTCTGAAGGCACATTTGCGTAAAGGCTCGCAGTCAGTGCTTTTATTTGTAATTTTTCGTAATAGCGCGGTGAAATCTTGATCAGAGTGGATTATAGTTAGAGTTATCAGGAACACAGCACCCGTGCGGCTAAGTATGTTGTATCCATCCCGACATGATGTTCGGTGAGTAAGAAATCACTCAGAAGGGGATGCGCTATGGACGAGTACTCGCCAAAAAGGCATGATATCGCGCAGTTGAAATTTCTCTGCGAATCCTTGTACCATGACTGCCTTGCCAATCTTGATGAAAGTAACCATGGCTGGGTAAACGACCCAACGTCTGCCATCAATTTACAGTTAAACGAGTTGATCGAGCATATTGCAACCTTCGCACTTAATTATAAAATTAAGTACAATGAAGATAATAAGCTGATTGAGCAAATTGATGAATACCTGGATGACACCTTTATGTTGTTCAGCAGCTACGGCATTAATGCGCAAGATTTGCAGAAATGGCGTAAATCGGGCAACCGACTATTTCGTTGCTTCATCAACGTGAGCAGAGCTAACCCCGTTAGTCTTTCCTGTTAAAATTATTACAATTAGTAAGGTAAATTTATGTCTGAAAAACCACTCACAAAAATCGATTATTTGATGCGTTTGCGACGCTGTCAGTCAATAGACACGCTTGAACGTGTAATTGAAAAGAATAAATACGAGCTTTCTGATAATGAACTGGCGGTATTTTATTCAGCGGCTGACCACCGTCTTGCTGAACTGACCATGAATAAGCTGTATGACAAAATCCCAACGTCCGTGTGGAGATTTGTCCGTTAATCTTTGAAGTGTGTCTGTAGAGGTTCTACGCCACTTTCTCAGCTGTATTCAACTTTCTGGCTATACCCTCCTGCCCCAGTGCAGGTCTCCGTGTAAAACGTGCTCATCCGCAATATTATTGTGATAATAGTCACAGTGATTTTCCGGGAACGTTCCCCTGCTATCCTGTTCCGATTACCCTACGGTAAAGACGACCAGTGAGGTTCCCAATGAGCATAGAAAAGCAGAAGATGATTGCAGGTGAACATTACCGCCCTGGTGATGAAACATTACGGGCCGACCGATTACGCGCCCGACACCTGGTTCACCGTTATAACCACACTGCACCTGATGAGAAACTCGAACGCCAGAACATTCTGGCGGAACTCCTCGGGCAAAGCGAAGGGGCCTATATTGAGCCGAGCTTCCGCTGTGACTATGGATATAACATTTATCTGGGCAAAGAATTTTACGCCAATTTCGATTGCGTGATGCTGGATGTCTGCCCGATACATATTGGCGACAACTGCATGCTCGCGCCAGGGGTGCATATTTACACGGCAACCCATCCGCTGGACGCCGACGCGCGTAATAGCGGCGTGGAGTTTGGCAAGCCGGTGACCATCGGCAACAACGTCTGGATTGGCGGACGTGCGGTTATTAACCCGGGCGTTACGTTGGGTGATAATGTGGTGGTGGCCTCTGGCGCTATCGTAACGAAAGACGTCCCGGCGAATGTCGTCGTCGGCGGCAATCCGGCAACAATCATTAAACGGCTGTAAAGTGACGGGGAGTCAACTGTTATGGTCTTTTAGCGCCTGACTGTTACTTTTTTCAGCCAAATGGCTCCCCTAAAATTGGCAGACATCCTGTATTGTCAATTCTCATAAAGGCAAAAAATGACCGAGATACAGCGCCTGCTTACTGCCACCATCGACGATCTTAATCACCGCGAAAAGCGCGACAATCGCCCGCGCTTTAGCATCAGCTTTATTCGCAAACACCCTGGACTGTTTGTCGCAATGTATGCCGCCTGGCTGGCGACACTGATTGTGATGCTGAAGTCCGAAACTCTGGTGGACTCCGTCTGGCTGCTTGTCATTCTGTTTGTGGTGTTTAACGCCTTTTTCTTTTTTGACGTTAATCCCCGCTACCGCTACGAAGATATCGACGTCCTTGATTTCCGGGTTTGCTATAACGGTGAATGGTATAACACGCGTTACGTGCCGCCGGAGCTGATCGAAAGCATCATGCACTCCCCCGCGGTTGAAACAGTGCAAAAAGAGAAGCTGCAGAAGATGGTATCCACCAAAGGTCAGCTCTCTTTTTATGATGTCTTTACCCTTTCCCGTCCTGCTGCTGTGTGATTAAAGCCTGTATGCGTCGGATACCCGACACAAACTGAGAAGCAGAGGTATTGCCGTAACCTAACACCAGACCGGTTTGCCCCTGCTTCGGCTCCAGGTAATACCCGCTCAGTGCAGCGGGTGCCAGCTGAAACGCCCTCGCCTGCTCAACCACTTTTTGGTCGTCGATGCCGTCTATTGCCAGCGTCAGATGCATCCCCCCTTCACCCGCCAGAATGCGATGCGGAATATGAAGCTCAGCACTCAGCACCTCACGCAGCTGCCGGTAGCGCTTACGGTAGAGCCGGCGCATGGCGGCAAGGTGGCGGGCATAATGTCCTTCCTCAATAAACAGCGCCAGGGTTCGCTGTTCGGCGCGATGCCCGCCACGCAGCAGCGCGCCAATGGCCGGACGGGCCGCTTTTGCCAGCGCCGGGGGTAACACCATGAACCCCATTCTCAGCGACGGAAAGAGGGTTTTGCTGAAGGTACCGAGATAGACAACCGGCGCATTGTTGACCATTCCCAGCATTGCAGGCACGGGCTCACCGGAATAACGAAACTCGCTGTCGTAATCATCTTCAATAATCCAGGCGTTATGCTGCCGGGCCAGATCCAGCAGCGCCAGGCGTCGCCGCGCACTGAGCACGCTTCCGTACGGAAACTGGTGCGAAGGTGAGGTGAAAATAAGCGCAGGGGACGGCGTATCCAGCCCTTCCCAGAACATGCCTTCGTCATCAACCGGCATCCCCGTCATGACTAAGCCCGCTTTGGCAAAGGCGCTTTTAGCCCCGCCATAGCCAGGATCTTCCACCCACGCGACGCTGCCGGGTTCGCTCAGCAGCATCGTGCAAAGGTTTACCCCCTCAAGCGCGCCTTCGGTCATTACTATCTGACTGGCATCGCAGTCAATGCCGCGCGAAAGGGCCAGATGGCGGGCAATGGCCGCCCGCAGCGACGGCTCCCCGGCAGGATCGCCATACCCTAACAGCGCGCTGCCCTCTTCGCGCAGAACCCGGTCGTACAAGCGCCGCCACAGCGGCAGGGGAAAGTAGTTGATGGCCGGTGTTCCCGGCGTAAATGCCGGAACCGGGGTATCACGTGGCACCGGCGCAGGCAGCGAGGCGACCCGGCTGCCGAGCGTGACGGCAGAGTCCGGCAATGCCTGAACGAGCGTACGCTGCGCCAGCTGCGCCACCCGCGTCCCCTGGCGGTTACGCAGCAGATACCCTTCGAGCGTCAGCTGTTCCAGCGCCGCATTGACGGTATTCCGTGAAAGCGAGAGCTGCTGAGCCAGCATTCGCGAACCGGGAAGCCGGCTCCCGGCGTGTAGCTTGCCGCACAGTATCGCCTCACGCAATGCATGATACAGTGCACGCTGTAGCGTCTCTTCCCCCCGCGCTTTCAACGCGGCATTCAGCAAAGTATAAAATTCATCGCCCGGTATGTTCATCTCGCCTCCCGTGGTACCACCAAAACATAGCTGAGTGGCACTTTTTAAGGAACCAGTAATTCACTAGTCTGGCGTTCTTATCAACGTCACGGACAGTAAAATGAAAACATTCAATGAGTTTGGACAGCCAGTAGGCGAGGCGCTTATCGACTGGCAACCCCGCCAGCACCCTTCACGTGTGGTGCTTCAGGGCCACTATTGTCGCCTTGAGCCGCTGCGGGTGGAGCACGCTGAGGCGTTGTTCAGCGCGTATTCTCTGGCCGAAGATACCCGCAGCTGGACGTGGCTGTTGCGTGAGCCGGATGCCAGTGCAGAGGCGTTTGCAGGGTGGGTAGAGAGCGTGCGTGACTTATCCGATCCGATTCACTTTAGCGTTATCGACAACCATACCCAGTCTCCGGTCGGCACGCTGGCTCTGATGCGGATCGATCCAACCAACGGCGTTGTGGAGGTGGGACATGTTCATTTCTCCCCGCTACTCAGCCGCACGCCGATGTCGACGGAAGCGCAATATCTGCTGATGCGATACGTGTTCGACACCCTTGGGTATCGTCGATACGAGTGGAAGTGCAACAGCCTGAACGCACCTTCGCGCAAGGCGGCACTGCGTCTTGGCTTTCAGTTTGAGGGGCGTTTTCGTCAGGCGCTGGTCACGAAAGGTCATAACCGGGATACCGACTGGTTTTCGATTCTCGACAAAGAGTGGCCGGCGCTGGCGAGTGCCTTTGAAGGCTGGCTTGCCACCGACAATTTTACTGCCGATGGCAACCAAAAAAGATCCCTGGAAAGCTGGCGCGAAACACGCGTCTAGCGTCTTTTCTTACGTCCCTGAACCGCCTTAAAGCGCGGATTGGATTTGCAAATCACGTATAAGCGTCCCTTGCGTTTGACTATCTGGCAATCCGGGTGACGCTGTTTTGCACTGCGCAATGAGTTAAGTACCTGCATGGTTATCCCCGCTTCGCATTAAGAAAGCCGCCGAAACGCTTACGGAAGCGCGCCGCACTGCCATCCGTCGAGAACGTTTTCTGCTTGCCGGTGTAGAACGGGTGCGATTTTGAAGAGACCTCGATGGTGATATACGGATACGTTTCACCGTCGAGTTCAATTTCGCGGTCGGTCTTAATGGTTGAGCCGACTTTAAAGTATTCATTAGCACTGGTGTCGTGGAACACCACGGTGCGATAGGCTGGGTGGATATCTGGTTTCATCGTAAACTCTTTATGTTTTGTTATAACATAACAAAATGATATCTAACCCCTGCTGAAAAAACAACCCCTCTGCCCCGACGATATTTTCTGTTGTGCCGTAAATCATGACCTGCGCGTGCTATAACTTTATCATTTAGCGGTAAAATCTTTCTCCTCTGGCAGGTTTTTCAGCGCCCAGGAGCGGGCATAAGAGGAAGGAAACAGCACCATGAAAACCCGACATCTGGTCAGTCTGGTGACCGGCGTACTTATCATTGCGGTGCTGGTTCCGATTAGCCTGAGCATCTGGCTGGCACATCGCCAGGCGGAAGATAAGTTTGTCGATGCGCTGGATAGCTATGCCTCACGCGTGCTGATACGTACCGCCAGGGTGGTGGATGATGCAAAGGAAGCGCTCAATAGCCTGCAGACCTTTAAAGGAATCCCCTGTAGCGTTATGCATTTAAGGGAGATGCGGCGGGTCGCTTTTTCATGGCGTTATGTTCAGGAAGTTATTTATATCAACAATCTTGAACCCCTTTGCTCGTCCCTGGAACAAACCAGTCAGTCGGCCCCTTTCCCGCCGCCCATGCGAATCACGGAAGATGGTTATGGCACATGGCTCACCACGCAAAACGATCTCGGTTTTAGCCGCTACATGGCGGTCCTGGGTCGGGGCCACTATCTGGTGCTGGTGGATCCTGCCTCGCTTGTCGATGTGATCCCTTTCGGTGAGATCGCCACAGATGCCGCCCTGGTGGGCAGCAAATCACATCTCATTTTTGCCAGCAGCAGCAAGCTCGATCCGCATATCCGCAATCTGGTTAAGGATCAGGGCGTCACCCGCATTCAGTACAACGGCTCGATATACATTATGAAGCCTGTTCCTGAACTGGGGTTTACGGTGGTCGCCTGGGCGGCGTTAAAACCGCTGGCTGAAACCTGGCACAAGCAACTTCTCATCTGGCTACCATTCGGCATACTGATAAGTCTGCTTGCCGCACTCTTTGTTTTACGACTGCTGCGTCGCATCCAGTCGCCACGCAACCGGCTGCTTGACGCCATCAATAACCGGGAATTTGTGGTTCATTACCAGCCCATTATTGAACTCTCTAGCGGGAAGATTGTGGGCGCAGAGGCGCTAACCCGCTGGCCCCAGCCTGACGGGAGCAGCCTTTCACCGGATATTTTTGTGCCGCTTGCTGAGCAAACGGGGCTCATCTCGCAGCTGACGCATTTGGTCATTGAAAAGGTGTTTGAGGATATGGGCTACTGGCTGCACCTTCATGCCGGGCAGCATATTTCCATTAACCTCGCGCCGGCCGATTTGACCTCGGGAAAACTTCCGCCACTGTTGAGTCACTTAATGAATAAGTGGAAAGTCCATCCGCAACAGATCGCCCTTGAGTTAACCGAGCGCGGCTTTGCCGATCCTAAAATCAGCGCACCGGCCATCGCCGCCTTTCGTCATTCAGGCCACGCAATCTATATTGATGATTTCGGTACGGGCTATTCCAGCCTGAGCTACCTGCAGGATCTGGATGTCGACACGCTAAAAATCGATAAAGCGTTTGTGGATGCACTGGAATATAAAAACGTGACGCCACACATTATTGAAATGGCAAAATCGCTGAAGCTGGCGATGGTTGCGGAAGGCGTGGAGACCGAAGGGCAACTCGCCTGGCTACGTCGTCACGGCGTGCAGTATGGGCAAGGTTGGTACTACAGCAAGGCGTTGCCGAAAGCGGACTTTATTCTTTGGGCGGAAGATAACCTCAAAACACATCCTACTTAAGATAGGATTTGATCACCTGTAACACGACGCCAAGATCGGCTTCGCGCTGAGCTTCTTCAGGCTCTTTCACCACATGATCGGTGAGATGACCTTCGATCACCTGCATCATCATGCCGTTTACCGCACCGCGGATCGCCGCCAGCTGTTGTAACACGTCGGCGCATTCGTGGTCGCTATTGAGCATTTTTTCCAGAGCAGCGCTTTGCCCCTGAATTTTCTTCAGGCGAGTCAATAACATCTTCTTATCGCGAACTGTATGTGACATCTCTGTCTCCCTTATCGTATGGCTTTTAAAGCATATCATGCTCTACTCCCCCTGAGTATTTTTCTACTGGGGGGTAGTATTAGACTACTGGGGGGGAGTAGTATCTGAACACGCTTTCCACTCCGGAATTTTCCATGAACGATTTTGCTTCACTCCTCCAGCAGGGCAATGCCTGGCTGTTTGTACCCAGCGCTATCCTCCTCGGCGCGCTGCATGGCCTGGAGCCGGGCCACTCCAAAACGATGATGGCCGCGTTTATTGTGGCTATTCGCGGTACGCTGAAACAGGCGGTGTTGCTTGGTCTGGCGGCAACGCTTTCCCATACGGCGGTGGTCTGGATCATTGCCATGGCAGGATTATGGTTTGGCCGGGGCTGGGATGCGCATACGTCTGAGCCCTGGTTCCAGCTGGTCTCGGGGATACTGATCGTGCTGATCGCCCTGTGGATGGCCTGGCGAACCTGGAAGGAGAGTCAGCCACACGATCACCACCATCATCACGATCACCATGACCATCATCATCACAACCATGACCATAACCACCATCATGATCATCACGACCATGGGCATCCACTGGTTGAAGAAGAGTGGCAGGACGCCCACCAGCGCGCGCACGCGCAGGATATTAACCGCCGCTTCAACGGCCAGAACGTTACCACCGGACAAATTGCACTGTTTGGCCTGACCGGAGGGCTTATCCCCTGCCCGGCCTCAATCACGGTCCTGCTCATCTGCCTGCAGCTGAAGCATTTTGCCCTCGGCGCAACGCTGGTATTCAGCTTCAGTATTGGTCTGGCGTTAACGCTGGTCGCTTCCGGTGCAATTGCCGCCCTGAGCCTTAAGCATGCGACAAAACGCTGGCCGGGTTTCAGCGAGTTTTCACGAAAAGCACCGTGGATCTCCGCTGCCCTGATTACTGTGGTCGGGATTTACATGAGCCTGCACGGCCTGAGCGGTATCCTGGCGTAAGCGAGGCGGCCACTGCTGTGGCCGCCTCTTTGCTCAGTCAGGGTTCTGCTGCCAGCTGAAGGTATAGCGAAGCTGGCGTTTCTGCAGAATAAATTCCGGCGAGACGCTGGGGCTCCACGAGTCATCACCGCCCACGCCCATATGGAACGCGTCCAGGTTAAGCCAACACCCCGGCTCCTCGCGCAACAGATGATGGTGAGTTGTCTCATGCAACTGCTGCTGGCTATAGCGGCTGACGGAGAAATGGAACAGGCCATTCAGCCGATGCGCGCCCAGCAGCAGTTCACGGGTATCACAGCGCAGACCATTTTCTGTCGGGAAGATGTAAGGCGTGTGCATGGCTTCCAGCGGTAATGTCCAGCGCCCCTGCTGAGCCGCCAGCGTTCTGTCCGGGTAATTTTCATGTGGCCCAAGCCCCAGCCACTGAACCGTTTCCGGCGTTGCGGCAAGGTGAACACTCAGGCCTACGCGTGCCGGTTCCGGGATATCAGACGCAATATCGACCTGAATATCGCCATGCAAAACGCCCCGATCGTCCACCCGCCAGACTTTACGGCTCAGGAACAGCGCTTTAGCGCGATACTCCCAGACATGAAGGGTTTTCACCACCGCCTCGGCTGCATGCTGCTCTCCTTCACAGTGCAGTAATCGCGGGGTGAGCTCGTACATGCCTGCCGCTTTCCAGCGCTCCACCCACGCATTCGGATCGATTCGCGTGGCCTCGCTCACGCCAATATCATTGTCCAGCGGTGCGCGGCTAACGTTATCCGTCAGCGGTGAGAGCAGCGTTTCAACGCCATTGCGCCACCATTGCGTCAGGTGTCCTGACGCGCGGTTGAACTGCCAGCGTTGCTGCTGATGCACCAGCTCAAGCACGTCGCCAGTTTGCGTTAACACCGGCGGTACACCTTCCGGTGCTGGCGGGGCGATATACAGGGGAGTCGGAACCGGCCACTGCTCCCACGCGCAGCGATGGTTTGCCGGTGACCACGGCGTCGCCCGCGGCTGATGCACTTCAACGTTCAGCCAGACGTCACCCGGTTCAGGCGCCAGCGCTGGCAGGTTGATGTCCAGACGCTGTGTGCCCTGGGGAGCAATGGAGAGCGTCACGTCCCCCCTGGCCAGCACGCTGCCGTCACGGACAAGGGTCCAGCGTAGCACCTCGTTATCGGTATGACGGAACAGGTAATCGCTGTGGACTTCAATCACCAGCGGAGACGTACTTACCCGCGTAAAGGTGAAAAACTGCTGAGCGCGCTGGGCTTCATACAGTGCCGGATGCGGTGTGCGATCGGGAAAAACCAGCCCGTTAAGGCAGAACTGGCGGTCATTGGGCGTGTCGCCAAAGTCTCCCCCGTAGGCCCAGAACGGTGTGCCATTGTCGTCTTTTCTGGTCAGCGCCTGATCAACCCAGTCCCAGACAAATCCCCCCTGCAGGCGAGGATGGCGGCGAAACGCCTGCCAGTATTTGGCAAAACCACCGAAGCTGTTCCCCATCGCGTGGGCGTATTCACAGAGAATAAGCGGACGCGTTTCATCCGGCATGCCGATCCATTTTTTAACAGACCATTTCGGTACCGCCGGGAAGGGCTGATCCTGATCGACCCGGGCATACATCGGGCACACGATATCGGTCGCTGCCGTATTCGCCCCACCGCCTTCGTACTGCACCGGACGCGTCGGATCGGTGGTTTTCAGCCAGCGATACAGTGCGTCATGGTTCGCGCCATGGCCGGACTCATTCCCCAGCGACCAGATGATAATCGAAGGATGATTGCGGTCGCGCTGCACCATGCGGGTAACGCGTTCGCTCATGGCAGGGAGCCAGCGCGGATCGTCAGCAAGGCGACTCATCGGCACCATGCCGTGGGTTTCAATATTGGCTTCGTCGACGACATACAAACCATAGCGGTCGCAAAGCGTGTACCACAGCGGATGGTTCGGATAGTGCGAGCAGCGCACGGCGTTGAAGTTATGCTGCTTCATGAGTTCGATATCGCGGCGCATCGTCGCTTCATCCATCACCTGGCCGTTTTCCGGGTGATGCTCATGCCGGTTAACGCCGCGGATCAGCAGGGGTTTACCGTTGAGCTTCAGCAGGCCATTGCTGATCTCTATGCGGCGGAACCCCACATCGCAGGCCTCCGTTTCCAGCACCTCACCCTGCGCGTTTAGAAGGGTCATCGTCAGGCGATAAAGTTCCGGCGTTTCCGCACTCCACAAAGCGGGCGCCTCAACGGGGAGCGTCACCGTTAGCCGCTCGGCCCAGCCGCCGCGCTCATCGACAACGGCAGTGCCCGGCCGCCCGGTGGCACTGGCGCATTTTTCGCCGTTGCGCCACAGGGTAAACGCCACCTCACACTCCGCAAACTGTGCGCCTGCGAGCGCGAGATCCACCTTCAGCACCGCGCGATCCCGCTCCGCATTCAGGTCAGTCACAACCTGATAATCGGCAATGTGCGTCTCTGGCTTATGCAGTAGCGACACATCGCGGAAAATCCCGCTCATGCGCCACATGTCCTGATCTTCCAGATAGCTCCCGTCGCACCAGCGCAACACCATGACCGCAATGCGGTTCTGGCCAGGACGCAGTACCGCTGAGAGATCGAATTCGGCGGGCAGTCGGCTGTCCTGTGAATAACCGATCCACTGACCGTTACACCACAGATGAAACGCCGAATTCACGCCATCGAAGATAATGCGGGTTTGGCCGCTCTGCAGCCAGGCATCATCCATCTCAAATGTGAGC
>NZ_WCIM01000009.1:0-6412 GCF_009025585.1 Enterobacter sp. 198
GTCCATCTCCCTGGTGAGTTCTCTCGCGGCAAAGGGCAAAGGAGCAACGGCGAAGGGCGGAAGGAAAGGGGCGGAGACTAAAGTTTTTGCGGCACGCAAAAAGTTTTGGCGGAGTGCATTTCACCCCTTGGATGACGACCCGACGGTGCTACAAGCAGCCCTCCGCGTGAGGACACACGGGGGATGGCTTCACCGGGGGAACAGGATGCACACACCCGACACGTCGGAACGGCGTGGCGCCATTAAAGCGACGGCATCAGCCGGCGCGGTGAAGGCGTTCCGGACGGCACGGCCGGAGAAGCCGCAGCCCTTGACCTTCGCCATCAGACCCTAGCCGTATGGCCCGAAACCCGGAGGGGTTCGGCGGAGCCCGGCGGATGCGCAGCGGCCGCCCTGGCGGAGTGGGGCTCGACGACCGGACAGCAGCGCTGGCCGGGAGCCGAAGGGGGCCATCGCCCTGCCCTGTTTTCGGGTTATGGCCACGGAGCTGCAGCTGAGGAAGTTAACCAGCAGGACGACGGATATGACGCCCGGGATGAAGAACACAGGGAAAACCAGGCTGAAGCCAGATACAGGCAGGTAACTAATGGCGCGCTGACTTCAGCAAAATCAGGCAGGAGAGAGGGCAAGGCGGAGGGAGCAGAGGGGCAGCGCCGAAGGCGCGTCCCCCTTCCCCCGTTCCCCGCAGGGGAACAGACCTTCCGGGTTGTTCATGCATGCGACTGCACCCTTCGGGATGGAAAAAGGGGCTACCGGCGAACCGGCAACCCCTTCATAAAGGCGCTTCAGGCATGTCCACACAGTCTCAGCCCCTGAATGGCGGGGGGGGTCCCCCCGCCGGGGTTAGCTACTTAGCGGATTCGTAAGCCATAAAAGCTGCCACCTCCCTGTTCGTGTCCCTGTATCGGATTTCGCAGAGCGATTTCCGTGTCAGGTAAGTGAATATCAGCAGTGTGAGACACACTATTAATACGCACCAGAGCAGGGTATTTCGTGGCAGTTTCATGGCCTTCTTCTCCTTGCCTTGCGGCATCTAAGAGGCTATCCTGATGTTGTCTAGGCATACAGGTGGCCTCGTGGGTTAATGAAAATTAACTACGGGGCTTTCTGCTTTCTGCCACACAACACGGCAACAAACCACCTTCACGTCATGAGGCAAAAAGCCTCAAGCGCCACGTCGATTATACCGGGCAGGTGCTCTTTCTTACCAGGTATATCCACGCTTTATGCTGCTTAACGCCTGAAATATCTCAGGTATCCCCATCCCGCGATCACTACGCCCGTGACCAGCGCAAGATTGGGCAAAATGACGTCAAATGCACTTACAAATTCGGCATCAGAATTACCCTGCCCCCAGAATGCCAGCTTGTACCCGACGCCCCAGACAAAGAAGATGATCCCGGCACTCAGAACTCCGTATTTCATTACGCCGAGCAGGATTTCATTTAACCAGCCAGGCGGATCACGCCATGTGATGACCAGAGCTATTAGTGTGCAGATGATCTGGCCTGCATAATAACCAGGCGTACCATGCCATTCTGGCGCAGCATGCTTAACGATTAAATAGAACAGCACGTTCAGGAAGATAACGAGCAACCAGTACCTCATAATTCTGCTTTCCTTATATGTTTTGTCTGAGCAGTCAGACAACATTGTATCTGATTCATCGGGCGGACTTGCCATTGAAATATGCCTGACTTGCAGCCAGCTCACGCTCGATTAACTCATCGGCAAACAAAGGGGCAACACGATTAATCCGTGCCTGCATATTGCGCCTTCTCACTGCGGCTTTCCGTTCATCGCTCCAGCGCTGGATCTGTTTCTGACCGAGAAAATCCACGCAAACAGCGTAACCTGAGCCAGCAACCCAGCGTGCCATCACCTCCTCAGGTGCCGCCTGCCCTGCCTCCACGACAACTGAAACCAGCTCCAGTAGACCTGGGCAGGGCTTGTGCGGCAATTTCCAGCGCAGGGAATAGCGCCACTTCATACACCGCTCCGGTCAGCCAGCTTATTTGGCACCTGCCAGCGTTCAGCGACACGAACATGCTCAGGTGTTTCTCGGACAATAAACGGGATTTCATACATCACTGTATACAGCGGCTCACCGCTGATGCGAAGCCAGTCAAGTTCCTTCAGCGACGCGAACCGCGACTGCCAGCGCCAGAACGGTCCGGCAAGCTCTGCCGCGTCAAACTCGTCGCTCCACCGGGTGTACCAGGTGCAGACGGTTTCCGGAGACTGAAAATTCAGGTCAATTTTCGCCTGCTCCAGCAGGTTCTGGCGCAGTTTCCAGTGCTGTTCGTACTCACGGGACTGGCGGCGCAGCTGGCGCGTGGTCTTAATGCCGGACCGGTGCAGCCGTCGACCCGTGCGGGTGTGCATGACCTCAGGAAACAGTTCGGCCTGTACGTCAATCGTGAGCGGCAGCGGGCAGGCTTCGCCACTGGTGGCGATCATCGTGTTAAGCGCCTCCTCGACCTGTTTCAGGTTCGAATGACGGTTATTTGGCACCCAGTGCAGGCCAGGTATTTTACTGGCCACCGTGGCGTTGAGGCGTCCGCTGCCCGTGAGAAGACGCAGAAAGGTACGCACATACGGCATGGCGGGCAGTCGTGCGCCGCGTTCGCGGGCAGACTCAACATGGCTGATAGCCTGTATTGCAGCCTGACGGGCGGGCTTCAGGGAAACGAGCGCGTGTGAGGATGGGATCATGCTGTCACATCCCCGCTCATCAGGTTCGCCACGGTGCGGGCAGTGCAGTTAAAGCGGCGCATACCTGCCAGCTGCGCGATCAGCTGGCTTATCCGGTCAGGCTGTAGCGTGTCACTCTGGTAAAGGGTACGCACCACTTCCCCGCCGGAGGAGAGCAGTACCAGAAGCCAGTAAGGCGAGACTTCGCCGGGGCTGCACACGCACAGATGCCAGTCATCGCTGCCGTCCGCGCTGAAGCGGCACTGGACGGGGAAGAAGCCGCCGAACTCGCTGCGGTATTCGGCGCAGACGCGCCATCCTTCTGGTGTCGACAGGAGGCCGGTCACGGTATCGCTGAGGGCGCGGCGCGCGTCCTCGCCCTGCTGACGGATAAACTCCAGGTCGGAGGCGGTCAGTTTGTTGATTTGGTTCAGGTCATATTGCATAGTCATGTCTGTTCCCGCCGCCCGAAGGCGGCGGCCTCCGGTATTAAGCAGCGTGGTCAGTGGTGTGAGCGTCGGTTTCGGTGGCTTCTTCAGCCTCAGCGGTTGGTGATGTGCGCACCATCCAGTCAGGCAGCCAGCCCTGAGCATTCAGATCCTGCTCGGCGGCCTTCGCCGCATCGCGGCGCTTGAGCTTCACAATCTCTCCGGCGCGGGCACTGAGTCCGGCTTCTTCGTAGGCTTTGCCAATCTGGGCGATGGTGAGCTTGCCGAAGTAGCTCTCAGCATCCGGCTGCCACCATTTGCGCAGGTCAAAGTCCAGCGCCGCTTCCAGCCCGTCCAGTTCGCTTTTCTGCGTATGGTTGTACATACGTTCCTGAATACCGTTGATACCGTGCGCGGCACAGAATCCCAGCAGGGTGTTCACCTGCTCCGCTGACCATGAAAGCAGCCACGTGAAATCGAGATGCCAGTTTTCGGGCAGCGTTGCCTGAAGCGCCTCTTTCTGCGCTTTGAGCGCCGTCAGCGCCTTCCCTTCTTCACCGGATGGAGCCAGTGATGCAAGGTGATACTGATTCGAGGACACGGAGGCTTTCAGCGGTTCGCTGCGTTTACCGTAGCTGCGGTCAAACATACTGAGGCACAGTGTCCACGTCAGCAGCGCCACCGATACGTCGGGACGACCCGCCAGTTCGGCCTGAACGGCGAGAGTCCGTTCGGCTGACATAGCTTTTACCAGCGTTGCCGGATAGGCGTCGGCGGGAATTTCAGGCGTGGTGTGTCTGATCACATTGCTTTCACGTTCCTGACGCGCCTGTTCTTCAGCTACCCGGTCTTCGTCGGTCAGCTTGCGGATACCAGGCTGAACCTGAAAATTGCTACCGTCCCATGACACCCAGATTCCGTGCGCGGCGCGAAATTCCGGCGTGGCTTCGCGGTACTGCGCCTCGCAGTAAATGTCATCGATATCCTGCTGAAGCTCGTATTCGTAATCGTAGCTTTCAGTGGCATCCCTTTGTTCTTCCAGCTCACTGACGCGCTTCTGTTCTTCTTCCGTCAGGACAGCTTTCGGCATCGCAAAACGGTACTGTTCACCGTCCTCACCGCTGGCACGCAGTTCCGTCATACGGAACTCAGCCCAGCCCCAGCCCTGCTCCTGCTTAACGCGAGCGGCGAGCACGGTGAGCTTGCCAGCCAGCAGAGATTTCACCAGCGCCGCATCGGCAAAGGTGCTGTCCCTGTCGCTGAACAGGTCGGCGGTCAGCGTACCGCCAGCGGCGGTATAGGCTTCCTCACCCACATACTCAAACATAGGGTGACTGATGGCCATCTTGTCGTCGGTCACCATTTTGCGCAGAGTCTGTACGGCAGGATCGCGCCACTGTTCAACAGCCTCTTTCCAGACCTGCTCCTGACGCTCATGAGTATCAGCAAGTGTCAGGACTTCACACTGTTCAAGGGAGATTTCATCCCGCGCCAGCGCATCCAGCAGGGAGGGGGCAAGATTCGCCAGCTTCAGGCAGCGCTGAACGTGGCGCGGGTGATAGCCCATCAGTGCGCCGATCTGAGAGGACGTTTTACCTTCCTGCTGAAGGGTACGAAAACCGATAATCTGCTCGGCGGGATGCATGTTTTTACGTCGACCGTTCTCGATCATCGAGGCCGCCACAGCCATCTCAACGGGCAGGACTTTCACCGGAACAAACGGCGTGTCTGCATCGAGCACACCGCGCATCACCAGAATGCCTGTGCCTCTGCGGCGACCTTCCCCGCCGACAATGCCGATCGTACCGTCCGGCAGTTCTGCACCGATCAGGTTCTGGAGGATGCCCATTGCCTGAATGCTGTCTGCCATCTCTTCCACTTCCTGATCGGTATGCGGAATGATGCGCGTGTTTAAGTCAGTGTGTGACAGGCGGGAGTACGGGAAGATTTGCACGGGCGTATCAGCGAGCAGCCGGACGAGCTTCTGCTCGGTAGTCTGCGCGATTTTCTCCGCTGTCTTTTTCGCAGAGGTGGATTTCGCAGTTTTTTTTGCCGTAGTATTGGTGGCGGCCATGATTTTTACTCCTGTGTTTAAGTGATGGTCCGCCGTGGCCGGAGTGCGATCCGGTCACGGCACCCGGTTAACCGGTAATACGTTTCGGGTGTGCAGCCAGTGCTGCAAAGGACGGATAGCCGTCGAGTACCTGCATCATGACTTTTGCCCCTTCCAGCATCGCTTTATCCGTTTCGCTGGCGCAGTTTTCACACACGTTGATCGTTGCAAGAATCCCCGATTTCACATCTGAAAAACGCTCATACATGCGGTTGCTGAACAGGACGCGTTTGCCTCCTGCCATCACCTGCCAGTTGTTGCAGTCGTTAAAGCGGGTGTCCACGTTGTCAAACTCGACCACGTGGGTGTCGCTGGCCTGAATGCGCAGCAGCTTCACGATTTCGGTGCTCTGCCCGACCTTACGGGTCGCCGGACGGGTGTTAAGGTTCTGCATGTTTCCTCCTTCTCTGGGTTAAGGCCGGACATCCGGCCTCCGGTTAAAGCTGCACGTATTGCAGGTTGCGTTTCAGTTCAATAAGAAAATCCGGTTCAAACGACCAGGCGTGCCAGTTAAGCGTTCCGTTGGTGCGGATCTCCACCTGAACGTCGCCGTATCGGGACACATCGCGGTGACCCCCGCTTTCAGCGAGGTGGCCTGAGCCACCCACTCCCGTGCGACAGAAATAGGGTTTTGTTCTTCCCCCATCTTCCTGGAAGATTCCTGAGCGGCGGTTTTGACGTTGACGTTTCGTGTGTGCATCCTGGTTTCTCCTGTGGTGATGGTTGTCCATCTCCCTGGTGAGTTCTCTCGCGGCAAAGGGCAAAGGAGCAACGGCGAAGGGCGGAAGGAAAGGGGCGGAGACTAAAGTTTTTGCGGCACGCAAAAAGTTTTGGCGGAGTGCATTTCACCCCTTGGATGACGACCCGACGGTGCTACAAGCAGCCCTCCGCGTGAGGACACACGGGGGATGGCTTCACCGGGGGAACAGGATGCACACACCCGACACGTCGGAACGGCGTGGCGCCATTAAAGCGACGGCATCAGCCGGCGCGGTGAAGGCGTTCCGGACGGCACGGCCGGAGAAGCCGCAGCCCTTGACCTTCGCCATCAGACCCTAGCCGTATGGCCCGAAACCCGGAGGGGTTCGGCGGAGCCCGGCGGATGCGCAGCGGCCGCCCTGGCGGAGTGGGGCTCGACGACCGGACAGCAGCGCTGGCCGGGAGCCGAAGGGGGCCA